>JBNKYB010000025.1:0-27763 GCA_050300615.1 Flavobacteriaceae bacterium
GTTTGCTTTTAAAATACTGTACTAATCTAAATAAAAGTTTGGCTCTTTGCAATGGCGTACCTGCATGTTTTGCCATTTTAGAAATAGAGCGTGTAGTTGATTTTATTTTGCTAGAACCAACGCCTAAATCGGTTACCTTAATAGTCGATTTGTTTTTTAATAAGCTTTTTCTGTAGGCTTCAATGTTTTTGTATTCTAAGTATTTTGTGTTATCGTAAAAGCATTGTGTTACCAAATTATACACAAAAGGAGAATGAACGCCATGTTGATTGGTAGATTTTAAAAAGAATTTGATGTATTGGATTATTTGATATAGCATTTTCTTAGTGGTTCTCGATAAAAAATACTTCGTTCCTCAGTATTTCGCTTGAACTTACAAACAACTTCAATTTGTAGTTGTAAATTCGAATGATTTTGACTTGTTATAATTGTATCGAGAAGTTTTATATTCAAAATATTTTTCAATCTTCCAATTTTGATGAGAGTTCAAACCAGCGTTCTTCTTTGGCATCTATATCATCAATTATTTTTTGAAGCTCTTCAGAAAGTTTTAAAATTTTATCCTGCGATAAATCTGGATTGTTAAACTTGCTTTCCAATTCTTTTTTATCAAAAGCAAGCGACTTTAGTTTGCTTTCAATGTTTTTAAGTTCCTTTTCCTCATTATAAGAAAGTTTATTAGTATCTGTTTTTTTCCAGGTATTTTTTTCTTTTTTGTCTTCTGAAACGTTAGAAATAGCAGGCTGACTGTCTTCGTACACTCTAAAATCTGTATAGTTACCAGGGAAATCCTCAACAATACCGTTTCCTCTAAACACAAATAAATGATCGACTACTTTATCCATGAAATATCGATCATGAGAAACTACAATCACGCAACCAGGAAAATCCATTAAAAAGCTTTCAAGTACGTTAAGGGTGACAATATCTAGATCGTTGGTAGGTTCATCCAGAATTAAAAAATTAGGATTTTGGATAAGCACTGTACACAAATATAATCGTTTACGCTCGCCACCGCTTAGTTTTTCAACAAAGTCATATTGTTTTTTTCTACTGAACAAAAAGCGTTCTAAAAGCTGTTGTGCACTAATTTGACGTCCTTTTTTAAGCGGAATATAATCTCCAAACTCACGAATGACATCAATAACTTTTTGCTCAGGTTTTATTTTGATGCCTTCTTGAGTATAATAACCAAATTTAACCGTTTCACCCAAAACAACTTTTCCAGAATCTGGTTTTATTGTTTGGGTTAATAAATTAAGAAAGGTGGTTTTTCCAGTACCGTTTTTACCAATAATTCCAGTTCGTTCTCCTTTTTGGAACATATAATTAAAACCATTGAGAATTACTTTGTCTTTAAAAGCTTTGGATACATTATGAAGCTCAATAATTTTGGTTCCAAGACGCTCCATATTCAGTTCTAACTGCACTTGGTGATCGTTTCTTCGTTGGCCTGCACGATGCTTAATATCTTGAAAATCGTCTATTCGGGACTTCGATTTGGTGGTTCTAGCCTTAGGTTGTCTGCGCATCCATTCCAACTCTTTTTTGAAGAGTTGTTTGGCTTTGCCAGTTTCTACAGATTCTTGTTCAATGCGGGCTTCACGTTTTTCTAGGTAATAAGAATAATTTCCTTTATAGCTATACAATTCACCTTCATCCAATTCTATAATTTCATTACATACACGCTCTAAAAAATACCGGTCATGCGTTACCATAAACAGTGTGATGTTTTCTTTGGCAAAAAAGGCTTCCAACCATTCAATCATTTCTAAATCCAGATGATTGGTAGGTTCGTCAAGAATCAATAAATCTGGTTTGTTAATAAGCGCATTGGCAAGCGATAACCGTTTTTTTTGTCCACCAGAAAGTGTACCTACTTTTTGATTTAAATTCTCTAGTTTTAATTTAAACAGAATTTGTTTGTACAAGGTTTCAAAATCCCAAGCTTGGTGACGTTCCATCGCTTCAAACGCTTTTTGGTAAGCGTCTGTATCTTCCGGGTTTAAAAGCGATTTTTCGTAATTTAAAATAACTTTTAAAATGGGGTTATCGCTGGCAAAAATAGTTTCTTCAATCGTTAATGCAGGATCCAGTTTAGGGTCTTGTGGTAAAAACGATACGGCAATTCCTTTACGATAAGTAACCGTGCCAGAATCTGGTTCATCATCACCAGAAATAATATTCAGGATAGAGGTTTTTCCTGTGCCATTTTTAGCTACAAAGGCTATTTTTTGGTCTTTATGGACGCTAAACGAAATATTTTCAAAAAGCGATAGCTCTCCGTAAGATTTCGATATATTTTCAACAGTTAAATAATTCAAGATAATTTTTTTTGCAAAGAACGTGCAAATTACCAAAATTTACTCGATTAGTTTTTATATTCCTAGTGAAAAGCTATATTTGTCTATAAACAGTGTACCCAGCATGAAACGATTGATTTTTTTTATTTGTTTAACAATCTCTATCTTCTTTTCTTCTTGTATTACAAATAAAGATTTGGTTTATCTTCAAGATAAAGGCACTGTTGTAAATGATTCACTGGTTTTGCGTGAAATTTCCAAGCCATATCGGGTTCAGGTTAATGATATTTTAAGTATTAAGGTAAAAGCATTGGATGAAGAGTTGACTGCTATTTTTAATCCTGTAGAAACTACCGGAACGAATGTTACTCAGCAAGGTCAAGCACAGCTTTATTTCAATGGGTTTACGGTAGATTTACATGGTAATATTAAATTTCCCATTTTGGGAAACATCAATGTGCTGGGATTTACTATTGAGCAAATTGAAGATAAAGTTAAAAGCGAACTATTAAAGCAATACTTTAAGCAAACAGCAGAGCTTTTTGTAACGGTTAAATTAGCAGGATTGCGTTATACGGTTACAGGTGAGGTTAAGTCTTCAGGTGTTTTAACCTTATATCAGGATCGCGTGAATATTATTGAGGCTTTGGCGAATGCAGGTGATATTAAAAATACAGGCGATAGAACCGATGTTTTGGTGATACGACAATACCCGCAAGGGCAGAAAATCCATCACATAGATTTAACAGATAAAGCCGCAATGCAATCCCCGTTTTATTATATTCAACCGAATGATATGATTTTGGTAAAGCCATTAAAACGTAAAGCTATAGGAGCTGGTGAGACAGCGACTCAAACCTTAACAACCATAGCGTCTATATTTTCTGTACTGGTCTCTACTTACTTTTTAACTCGAAACCTTTAAATATATAAGCTATGATTGAAGAATTTGAAGTTTCTGAGTCATCATCCTCTAGTTTTGATATTAAAAAGTTTTTATTCAGAGCGCTAAGTTATTGGAAATGGTTTTTGGTATTATTAGCCATTGGTATTTTCTTGGTGTACCAAATAAATATTAGAGAAGAGTTTTCGTATCGGTTAGGAACCAAAATTTCTGTAGAAGATGATAGCAACCCATTATTCACTTCAACACAAAGTTTAACCTTTAATTGGGGAGGTGTTACCGCAAAAGTTCAAACCATGATTGTAACGCTTAAATCGCGTACGCACCATGAAAAAGTAGTTGATAGGTTAGAGTTTTACAAAAGTTATTTAAAACAAGGACGCTTTAGAAAGCAAGATATTTACAAGGCGGCACCTTTTAGGTTTGATCATGATTATGAGTTTCCACAATTAATTAATATTCCCATAAAGGTTACGTTTTTAGATGCAGATTTGTATGAATTAGACGTAGATTTTTTAAGCCATACAGCAAAGGCTGAAAATTATATGACCAAAGACATCTCTAATATTGATGTGCCTATGGGTGTTTTTAAAAAGCAGCTTAAATTAGGAGATTCTATAAATCTTCCTTTTTTAAAAGGAGTTTTAAAGCTTGCGGATCATAGAAAGGCAGTTCCGGGTGAGGAATATTTTATTCTGTTTAGTGATTTTGATAGTGTGGTTTCTAGCTATCAAGGAAGAACCAGTGTTACTAATACCAGTAGTTCTCCCATTCTGGATATAACACTTATTGATAAAAACACCGAAAAGATAGTTGATTATTTAAATACAATGGTGACTATTTTAAGTGAAGATCAGCTTAATAGAAAAAATCAATATGCTACCAACGCCATAACCTTTATTGATGAGCAAATAGCGAGAGTTAAAAATGAATTATCTGATAATGCCGAAGCCCTCAATGATTACAGAAAAAAGACAAAGATTTACAGTTTAGATAGTGAAAGCGAAACACTCAATGACAAGTTAACCAAATTAGATGCTGAAAAAGAATCGATTAACAGGCAACTTAGTTACTATTCAAGTTTAAAAAATTATTTATTAACCAGTAGTACGTTTACAGAGATTCCAGCACCCTCTATTGCAGGTATTGAAGATGCAAATATTTTGAATAATGTATCTAAAATAAATGAGCTGTCGGTACAGAAGTCTAAGTTGCAATATTCAGTACGAAGTGATGCCTCTGTTTTTAATGATTTAAACCGACAAATAGAAGGTTTAAAAAATGTGTTACAAGAAAATATTAGTGCGGCAAGTAATGGGTTAAGACGCGAGTTACAAACCGTTAATAATGCCTTGAGTAAAGTTGAAAATCAATTTAGTAAATTGCCTGAAGATCAGCAAAAACTTATTACTATAGAGCGGCAATATTCCTTAAGCGAGCAAACCTATAACGTATTTTTAGCCAAACGTGGGGAGGCCGAAATTATCAAGGCATCCAATGTGTCGGATATTCTTATTATTGACCCTGCAAAAAATACAGGAGCTACCGTTTTGGGTAGAAATTTAAATGTACGTTATGTATTTGCGCTTTTTGTTGCCTTATTAATTCCGATGCTGATAGCATTTGTTCTAACGTTTTTAGACAATAGTATTCATAGTCCCGTTGATATCGAACAGTTATCATCTATCCCGTTATTAGGCGTTATCGGTAAAAAAAGTTTAGATGATAATTTAGTCGTACATAGAAAGCCAAAATCTGCCGTTGCAGAAGCGTTTCGGGCTATTCGGTCTAATTTACAATATTACTATCGATCACATGATTTAGAAGGCGCAAAAACCTTATTAGTGACATCTTCTGTAAGTGGTGAGGGAAAAACATTTTGTTCTATTAATGTAGCTACGGTATTTGCCTTAAGTGGGAAAAAAACTATTTTGTTAGGACTGGATTTAAGGAAGCCTAAAATTTTTGGAGATTTTCATATTAAAAATGATATCGGTGTTGTTAATTATTTAATAGGTCAAGAACCATTAGAGGCTATTATTCAAAAAACAGATATTGAACATTTAGACGTGATTACATCGGGACCAGTGCCACCAAATCCTTCTGAATTATTGATTAATGAACGACTTAGTGAACTGATTCGTGTTTTAAAAACGCAGTATGATTATATTATTTTAGACACACCTCCTATAGGGTTAGTTGCCGATGCTCTAGAACTTTTAGATTATGTGGATGTTTCTTTATACGTGGTTAGACAAGATTACACCAAAAAAGGCATGCTTAATTTTATTAACGAAAAGTATAAAACTAAGCAGATTAAAAACATCAGTTTAGTCTATAATGGCTATGACCAAAAAGCTAAATATGGTTATGGCTATGGTTATGGCTATGGTTACGGCTATGGGTATGGAAATTATGCGAATGGGTATCATGACGATGCAAAAAAGAATGGCTTCTGGACACGATTAAAAAACAATTTTAACAGAAAGGCAAAAAAATAAAACCATGTGATTTGAAAAAAACAGATGAAGAAACAAATTGGCTTTATACCATTTCTCCCCAAAAAAATGCTTTAGATTTAAATTTTCGAGAGATTTGGAGATATAGAGACTTGTTATTTTTGTTTGTTAAACGCGATGTAGTAACGCTCTACAAGCAAACTATTTTGGGGCCATTATGGTATTTTATCCAACCTTTGTTTACATCGGTTATTTTTACCTTGGTTTTTAATAATATAGCCGATATTAAAACAGGCAATGGCGTACCTTCTTTTTTATTCAATTTGGCAGGTATTACCGCTTGGAATTATTTTAGTGCCTGTTTGAATGATACCAGTGATACCTTTAAGAAAAATCAAGGTATTTTTGGAAAAGTCTATTTTCCTCGTGTCATTATGCCTATGGCAACGGTGTTATCTAACTTACTTAAGTTTGGAATTCAGTTTTTGGTATTTGTCTGTTTTTATATCTATTTTGTGTTTTTTACAGACGTGGCTTTTAACACATCTCCAACAGTTGCTATTATATGGTTACCGTTACTGGTATTCACAATGGCTTTTTTAGGATTGGGTTTTGGTATGATGATATCTTCCATGACCACCAAGTATCGTGATTTAACTTTTTTAGTGGGTTTTGGGGTGCAATTATTGATGTATGGATCCGCTGTAATGTATCCGTTATCATTAATACAGGACAAAGTAAGCCAAGGTAAACTGCCTGATTGGGTAGGGGTATTTATAGAATATAATCCTATGACGACTATTATAGAATTGTTTAGGCATATGACATTGGGCGTTAGTACGTTCTCAGTTTCTAAATTAGTATATGCTACAATGGTAAGTATTATGGTTTTTTTATTAGGATTGATTGTATTTAATAGAACGGAGAAACAATTTATAGATACGGTTTGATGGTGAGTGGTGAGGTAGTGAATAGTTAGTAGTTAAAAAAAATAGGGATATGCATCATAAAGATTTAGACGTTCGGAAAAGGAGTATGGATTTGGTTGAACTTGTTTATGATTTCACATCTCAATTTCTTAAGGATGAGCGTTATGGTTTAGTGAGTCAGATGGGGCGAGCGGCTGTTTCTATTCCTTCAAACATAGCAGAAGGCACTTCAAGAAAAGAGGACAAGGAATTGATTCAATTTTTAATGATAGCTATTGGTTCTTTGTCGGAATTAGAGACACAATATCTTATTTCTATTCGATTGAAATTTTTAGATGAATATAAAGTTTTAGAAGATACTATGGTAGAAGTTAAAAAGTTACTTCTAGGATTTAGAAATTATTTAATTAATAAACATTAGATTCGGATGATAACCATTCACTATTCACTAAAAAATGAGTGACATTATATTAAAAGCCGAAAACATAAGTAAACAATACCGTCTGGGTTTAGTCGGTACAGGCACCATTAGTCATGATCTAAACCGTTGGTGGTATCGAGTGAGGGGAAAGGAAGATCCGTATTTAAAAATAGGAGAAGTCAACGATCGAAGTACCAAAGGAACCTCCGATTATGTTTGGGCGTTACGGGATATTAATTTTGAAGTGCAACGTGGTGAAGTATTGGGTATTATAGGTAAAAACGGAGCAGGAAAATCTACGTTGCTAAAAATACTATCTAAAGTTACCAGTCCAACGACAGGAGAGATTAAAACAAAAGGGCGTATAGCTTCGTTATTGGAAGTAGGGACAGGTTTTCACGGAGAAATGACTGGGCGTGAAAACATCTATTTAAACGGTGCTATTTTAGGTATGACCAAAAAGGAAATCAGCTCTAAAATCAAAGAGATTATTGAGTTTTCTGGTTGCGAACGTTATATTGACACGCCAGTTAAGCGTTATAGTTCTGGTATGACTGTTAGGTTGGCGTTTGCAGTAGCTGCGTTTTTAGAACCTGAAATTTTGGTGATTGACGAGGTATTGGCGGTTGGTGATGCCGAGTTTCAAAAAAAGGCCATTGGGAAGATGCAGGATATTAGTCGCGGAGACGGGCGAACGGTTTTGTTTGTGAGTCATAATATGGCGGCGATAAAAAACTTGTGTACAAGAGGTATTGTTTTGGAAGAAGGAAAGGTAAGTTTTAGTGGAGAGGTAGAAAAAGCCATTGATTATTATTTAGAAGGTACAAAAAATGATTTTTCTGTAGCAGAATTTAAAAATAGAAAAGGAACAGGGGAAGTTAAAATTAAAAGAGTGACTGTTTTTGGAACAAATAAGAACAGTAAGCCACAAACAGGTAAACCATTTACAATGCATTTTGAATTGGATAATTTTAATAGTATTTCTTTAGCCGATATTTCTTTTGATATTAGAATAGATGATAATTTGGGTCAGCGAATAGCTTGGTTGAGCACTAATTTAAAACAAAACAATAAGGCGGATACTATAAAATGTTTAGCTTTTACAATGGATAAATTGCAACTTAATGATGGGGTTTACTATGTGACTACTCATATTATGGTAAAAAAAGTAGTTTCAGATTGGGTGCAAAATGCATTTTCATTTGCTGTAGAACAAGGAGATTATTATGGTTCTGGTTTTTTCGTTCCAAATGTTCAAAGTAAAGCATTGTTAAATTTTAACATAGAGGCATGATCGTTAAAAAGATAAAAAAATTAATTGAAGAAAACAGACAATACCATAAACAACAACTTCTTTTATTAAAAGAATTAGATTGGGCAAACACCTATCATGATAGTATTAGGGGAAAAAAATGGTTAGAAAGTTTATCATTAAATATAGGAAGATGGGCCGGTAATTATACTTTTTTTTATGTTTTAAATAGAGTATTGACAGATTGTAAACCAAAAAACATTATTGAATTTGGTTTAGGTGAATCGAGCAAATTTATCTCGGCTTATTTAGATAATTATTTAACAGAAAGCCGTCATTTAGTTATAGAACAAAATATAGCATGGCAAGAGAACTTTACTGAAAATTTTAAATTATCAAAAAATACGGAAGTAAAGATTTGCAATGTTGTTTCTAAGCAAGTTCATGGTCAAGAAACTCATGGATATAAAGGTATAAATCAGATTATTGACAATAAGTATGATTTATATATTGTAGATGGTCCAATTGGAAGCAAAAGATACTCTAGGTATGATATAGTGGAATTCGCAAAAGCTTTTGCAAGTCAGGATAATTTTATCATAATAATAGATGATTATAATAGAAAGGGTGAACAAGAAACAGTTTCTGATTTGTTAAGTATTTTAAAAGAAAAAAATATTAAAGCGCAAGCAACAACTTATAAAGGGAGCAAGAGTTTAATTGTTATTGCAACAGAAAAATATAAATACTTAAGTTCATTATAATAATGAAACAACCACTCGTTTCCATCATCATACCCACTTTTAATCGTGCGCATTTAATTGGTGAAACGCTAGACTCGGTATTGGCACAAACCTATACTAACTGGGAATGTATAGTTGTTGATGATGGCTCTACTGACAATACAGATGTTGTTATTAGAAATTATATGCAAAAAGATGTGAGAGTTCAATTTCATCAAAGACCTAAAGATAGATTGCCTGGAGGTAATGCGGCTCGGAATTATGGGGTTATAGTTAGTAAGGGAACGTACATAAATTTTTTAGACTCTGATGATTATTTTCATCCCAAAACAATCGAAATAAAAGTTCAATATATGCTGCGTTTTGATTGTAATATTGTAATTTCTAAAAATACTAGGGTTTATAGTGATTTATTTAAAAAAAATAATATCGAATATAAGGTATTTAATTCGAATAGTTTTGACATTGATTTTATTTTATCTCGTAATCAAATTTTAATAGGAGATCCAATGATAGATCGAAAATTAATTAAGAAGGTTCAGTTTGACGATAACTTGAAAAGAGGTCAAGATCATGATTTTTTTATAAGATTATTCAGGAATCCAATAAAGTATTGTCTTTTAGATATTAAACTATACCTTGTTAAAGTAACTCCTAAATCGATTACTTTAAAGGCTGGATTTGGAAATAAAAATATGATTGCTACTCAAGTTATGATTCATAAAAAAATGATTATTTACTATTCCAATGTGCCTGAAGTAGTTTTTGAGTACGAAAGAAAGACTCGAAAGATGTATCAAAGTCTTGTGAAGAAAAATAAATTAATGTCTGTTATAGAAAATTATCATTTTTATAGAAAATGTTTTAGGTTAAACAATGTTGAATTTGCATTTTTTTTCATTTATAATATTTTTGGAAAAAGAGGCTTTGATAAAATGAAAAAAAATACTGTTTGAAAACAATTTTACTAATCATCCCATATTTTGGAAAATGGCCACTATGGTTTGATGCGTTTTTGGTGTCTGTGGCTAAAAATCCCAGTGTACATTGGTTTTGTCCTACGGATTGTGATTTGCCACAACAGTATTCTAAAAACATTAGTTTTTTTAAAACAACTTTACAAGAATTAAATATAAAGGTTAATAGTATTGTAGAAGCTCATGTGCCATTAACTCCTAGGAAGTTTTGTGATTTAAAGCCTGCCTATGGAGATATATTTAAAAAGGAAGTAAAAGATTATGATTTTTGGGGGATTTGTGATATGGACATTATTTGGGGTGATATCAGAGCATTTATTTCGAACGATATACTTGATAATTACGATATTATCTCAAGTCGAAATCAAGCTATTTCTGGGCATTTTACTTTGTTTAAAAATAATGATGTTGTTAATGGTTTATATAGTAGATTGCCCAATTACAAACAGTTGTTTGAGCATAAGAAATTTCAATGGACAGATGAAGTCGTTTTAACTGAATTTATAAAATTTAATATAGGTTTTAAATCTCTAAATTTAAAGGTATACTGGGATACTATTTTATGCAATGCAGAAAATGGAAGAGATTCCCATCAAGAGTATTATTTAGACCGATGGCAATGGCAAAATGGCAAAATACTAAATACTAAAAAAAACCAGGAGGTTATGTATTTACATTTTATAAATTGGAAACGATTGATGAAATACAACGAGGTGAAATATTTAAAGCCTTTACCGGAACAGTTTTTCATGTCTTATACAGGGATACATTTTGAAAAGCACAATTTTTTACAGTACTGCCTAAATGCTTTAAAAAATATATTTAATGGGTATTATGTTAGAGAATATAGGCGCATTAAAAAGCAAAAAATGAAAAGTCTTGTTAAACGTATAAAGAGAAAAATTATTAAGCATTTTAAAAATATTGATTGATATGAATATCTCTCTATTACATCCCTTTACCCCTCAAGCAGCTGGCGTGGTAGAAAATAGTGTAGCAACTTATCATAGTCAACCTCATGCCAAAGCGTTGCAAAAATTAATTAAGCAAAAAAAGTGGTTGGGGAAAATAGAATATTTGACCCCTAAACTGTTTAAGTATAATTTTATATATAACGGTCTTGATTATTGTTTTTACCCCGTATCTTGGAAGTTAAATGGTGATCATAAAAAATGGAAAAAGCAATGCTCAGCATCATGCTTAAAAGTGTACGAAAAAAAAGCACCAGAAGTAACTATTGTAAATATGTCTGGGCACTCCAGCCTCTTTTCTCATAAGTTGGCTAAAGTAATATTGAATCAGGGCAAAGTGTATATTGCTATGCTTGGTGGACAACATTATACGGATACACTAGAGAACAGGATCTATTATAAAAATGCCCATCATATTCTGGTACATACCCAGTTACAAAAAGAGGCTATGGAGCAATTGCCAATGTTTGAAGGACTTGATGTAAGAGTGTTTCCATTAGGAGTAGATACGGATATTTTTAAACCTGATGAACAAGTAGATAGAAACTATCCTCAGTTATTATATGTGGGGCGTATAGTAGAATTGAAGCAGGTGCATTTAGCCATTGAGGCTTTAAAACTATTGGTGGATAAAGGTTTTAATAATGCCAAATTAACTATTATAGGGCCTATGAGTTCAGAGAGTTATTTACAGAAATTAAAAGCCATGATAAAAACGTTTGAGTTAGAACAACACGTTGATTTTTTAGAACATAAACCACATGCAGTTTTACCGGATTATTTTAAGCACGCTGATTTATTGTTGTTACCTAGTGACCATGAATCTTTTGGTATGGTTATGATTGAAGCAATGGCATGCGGAACACCTGTTGCTGCATTAAAAGGAGCTGGAGGGCCTGATGAAGTTATTACACACGGTGTTGATGGTTTATTGGCAAGCTCTGAGGATTATGCCCATTTGGTTTATGGTTTTTTTAAAAATAAAGAAAGTAGAGATGCCATGGGGCAAGCAGCACGAAAAAAAGTATTTTCGGATTATAGTTTAGAAAAAACCTGTGACGTGCTACTACAATCAATAACCGATGCTTTAAATAGTTTATGATGCCAGATATTACAGTAGTTATTGAGACTCCTCAAGAATTAAATCATGCCTCCTATGTGCAAACTGGGTTGTTCGAGTTAGAGCATATGGAACTAATAACTGTAAAAATAAAATTTATAGTGGCTAGAAGAAGAGGGCGGGTTGAGGTAGGCGAAGATGGAAAGCTAACCATAACAATACATCCTTTTCCAAAGGCATCCTATTATACCATAAAAGACAAAAAGACTGGTAAGTGTATTCGGTTTGCAACAGATTTATACGATCATGCTGAACTGTTTTCTAAAACGGCACTAGATACTTGTGATTTTTATTTTAAGCGCAGTTATGAATCGTGTTATATTACAAAACTACCAGAACATTACCAAAAAAAGATTAAGCCTTTGGGGTTGGTGTTTGGAGTAAAATCAGAATATTTTAAAAGCGAAAGTCTTTGGTTTTTGGGACTGTTACTTAATAATTTAAACTTAGGATTAAAACCAGATCGCTTATTTTTTAGTCGATTGGTAAAAACCTATCGGAATCAAATAAATCACTGGAGGTTTATAAAGACAACAAGGTTATTAAATCAGTTTGAGGAATATAAAACAGTTTCAAGTCCTGTCATTATTTTTCAAACTCGTTGTTTCGAAGAAAAGAACAGTGATGTTTTAGAAATACATCAACAGCGATATCGTATTATTAAATTACTTCAAAAGTATTTTTCAGATTATTTTAAAGGAGGCTTTGCGCCTTCAAAAATATCAGAGCTTAAATATCAAGATGCGTTAACCAATGTATCAACAGAACCTCGTTTATATTTAGAAGCTCTAAAACAAGCTAAAATAGTTGTTTATACTAGAGGTTTGGCTAATTCTCCCGCTTGGAAAATGGCGGAATATCTCTCGCAAGGCAAAGTAATTATAGCAGAACCTTTAATAACAGAGCTACCTGTGCCTTTAGAGCATGGTAAACATGTTTTGTATTTTAATAATGATGACGAGCTTATTTCTAATATTAAAAAGGTTTTAGGTGATGAGGTTTTATGTGACACCTTATCAAAAAATGCTAGACGATATTTTGAAATGAATGTACATCCTGCTAAAAATATAAAGCGTATTTTAGACCTTATGATTTATAACCCTGATGCCTTATTTTGAAAACCATTATAGTACATCACCGATCTTCACATCATGCCCAAAATTCAGGATACTCTAGGTTATTAGATTTTTTACCTCAAGCTAAGGTAGTTTATGGAAAACCTCAATTACCATATAAAGTAGCAAAATTTATAAGTAGCAATTCAAATCAAGATTTTGGTATTTATGATTCGGAAAGTGTTTTAAAGGATTTTGAACTTTTTAAGTTATTAATTAAAAACAGAAACAAAAATAGAACTGTTCATTATCTTAATGGAGAACGAGATTTGAGGTATTGTTTAAAATATTCTCATGTATTTAAAAACACAAAGTTTTGTGCTACTTTTCATAAGCCTCCGGAAATTTTAAAAGAGCAAATTTCAAATACTTGCTATTTAAAAAAACTTGATGGAGCAATTGCTGTTGGTGAAAATCAAGTAGAGTTTTTAAAAGGTTGGTTGGGGATTGAAAATGTTAAATACATTCCACACGGCGTTGATACTAGTTTTTTTGAACCAGATTATTCTAAAGTTGAGAATAACACCCTCTTATTTGTTGGTCAGCATTTAAGAGACTTTGAAGCATTTAATTATTGTATTCCAAGAATTTATGAAAAATTCAAAGGGTTAAAGGTGAATGTAATCATTAGAGAAGATTTTAATAAATTTATTAATTCCCATGCTTCGATTACCATATTTAATAATATTAATGATTATAGGCTAAAAGAGTTTTATCAAAAGGCAAGTATATTGTTTTTACCTTTATTGAATAGTACAGCTTGCAATTCATTGTTAGAAGCAATGGCTTGTGGCTTACCTATAATAACTACAGATGTAGGAGGTAATTTATCATATTTACAGGGTACTAAAAATGTATCAGTTCCTATAGGCGATAATGATTATTTAATTGAAGCAACAATAGATTTGTTAACGAATAAGGATAAAATAATTGAAGCTCGATCAGCTTCAAGAGATAAATCATTAAGTTATAATTGGGATATAATTTCAAGTCAAGTCAATAACTTTTATAAAGATTATAATGGATAATATGAAAGAAAAAGGTTATTTATACGTTGCTAATAAATCAAAATTCATAAAGGAAGCAATTGTATCTGTTACTTCTTTAAAGAAGTATAATAAAGAAGATGTTGGCCTGATATGTACAGAAAATGTGTATACAAAAGAATTAGATAGTGTTTTTGATATTATTATTTTTAATAAAGAAATTGAAAATTACACATATTTATCCAAAGTTTTAGGTTTAAAAAATAGTCCTTTTGAGAAAACCGTTTTTTTAGATACCGATACCTTTATTACGGATCAGATTTCTGAGTTATTTGATTTATTAGATTTTGTTGATTTGGCCACAACTAGTGAAGAAAAATTACATACTACAAAAGCATTTGATTTTAAATACAGAAATATATTTCCAGAATTAAATAGTGGTGTAATCGTGTTTAGGAACAATCAATCAACATTAAAACTTTTTGAGGATTGGTTTATTATTTGCAAAAAGTACGGTATTATAAATGACATGCCAGGTTTAAGAGAGGCACTGTTAAAGAATTTTGACTACATAAAATATTCAACGTTACCACAATTGTATAATACACATGGCTTTAAGTCTATGCTCATTTTAAATAATAAAGTAAAAATAATACATGAACGCTTAGGGTACAAAAAAGGAACAATAACGCCGTTTTTTCTACCATTTGAGACTATGGATAAATTTGCAAAAAAAATTAATAAGAAACACTATAAGAGATTATACATTCCACGGATTGGCATAATTTCTTATCGCTGGAGTCCAGAGAATATAATTTTGTTTTTTAAGAAGAAGCTGGGATATAAAAGAGTGTCAAAAAGTTTTTAATATGATTACCTCTTTAAAAATAATAATCTTTGACGGTTCTTTTGAAACTACCACCTTTATAAGGCGTTTAATGACTGGACTTGTTAAGCGAGGACATAAAATAACAGTTATCGGATTTAATGAATTTAACCCACACCCAGTTTCGGGAGTTTATTATCACGCATTAGGGAGTAACCAGTCCAGGCTAAAGTTGGTTGCGACCAGTTTAACATGGTCTCTAAAACAAGGTTCCTTAGTTCAAGTTTACAAAACATTAAAGCATATTTTTAAAGGGAATCGTAAGCAACTTCAAGAACAAAACTTAGCATCCGTGCTTAAAAAAGTAAAGCCGGATATTTTACATATACAATGGCCGTCTTTATTACCATGGATAGAACCTTATTTAAAAAACAAAGACTTTAAAATTGTGTTGAGTCAGCGAGGGTTTCATATTACGGTCAGACCTTTTGTTAACCCCGAGAACTTTAAATATTTAAAGCAAATATATCCTCAATTGGATGGGCTACATTCGGTTTCAAAAGCAATTTCAAAATTAAGTAGGAGTATTGGCGTACCTTATACGGGAATAGATCAAGTTGTATATACAGGTTTAAACTTTAAAGCCTTGCCATTTAAGCTTAAAACCTGTAAAAATATCCCTTTACAATTAGTATCGGTAGGAAGACTCCATTGGATAAAAGATTATTCCACGGCAATAAGGGCTTGTGCGATTTTAAAAGAGCAAGGCTTAGATGTTCATTATACTATAATAGGAGGGAAAGGGGATGAAGAGTTATTATACATAGTGCATGAACTTGGTTTAGTACAGCAAGTTTCTTTAATGGGTAGATTAGAACAAAAAGAGGTGTTTAATCGGATACAAGATGCCGATATATTGTTAATGACAAGTATTGAAGAAGGTTTAGCAAATGTTGTAGTGGAAGCCATGGCTCTAGGAACTCCCGTTATTAGTACCGATTGTGGTGGTATGCATGAATTGGTTACTAACGGTGAGAATGGTTGGTTAGTTCCCGTTGGTAATCCAAAAGCTATAGCTGAATGTATTATAATGGTTCAAAATTTAAGTCTGGATAAGTTGCATGCAATAACCAAATCAGCTCGTACCAAGGTTAAAGAACAGCACAGTGAAACTAAAATGGTAAGTGATATGGAAAAACTATATGAGTCAATCATGACAAGTTAAATTTAAGTATCTTCGAATTTCAATGAAAATAGTACAGACACCTATAATTCCTATAGAACCACAATTCGTCTTTTGTGAAGGTGTACAGCATACAATAGATAAAGAAGCACTTTGTGTTTATGTGGCACTTGGTTTTTTCTTAGGTGATGATAGTTTTTATAAAGATCAAAAGGTTCTACAACCAGGAACCTCTTATACATTAAATCAGCAAAATCATATTATATCTAAACAATCCCATTTTAAATGGCATCATACGCCTAGGTCTATTTCTTTTAATACAGCTTTGGATGAGTATACCGATTTGTTTGAAAGTATCATTAAAGAGCAATCGTTAAAGAGTCAGGTTATTTTACCTTTATCTGGTGGCTTAGATAGCAGAACTCAAGCTGTGTCATTACATTATTTGAAGGCAGATGTTCAGGCCTATTCCTATAGTTTTGAAGGCGGTTTTAAAGAGCATAAAATAGGAGAGGAGATAGCTAAAGTTTGTGATTTTAATTTTAAAGCGTTTAACATTACAAAAGGGTATTTGTGGCAACGTATAGAGGCTTTAGCTCAAATTAATCATTGTTATTCTGATTTTACACACCCTAGGCAAATGGCTATTTTAACTGAGTTAAAGCAGATGCAAGGGGAGTTTTCTTTGGGGCATTGGGGAGATGTGTTATTTGATAGCGGAATAGCATCGTATGAAGAAGATTTACCGGAATTAGAGATTATTTATAAAAAAATAGTAAAACCCGGAGGCTTGGTTTTAGCTAAAAAGCTCTGGAAACACTGGGGGTTAAACGGGGATTTTGAATTTTATTTGAAACAGCGCCTTAATGTGTTGTTAGATGGGATTGGTATAGAGCATAAAGGCTCCAAAATAAGAGCTTTTAAATCAATGTATTGGGCACCTAGATGGACAAGTGTTAATCTGTCAGTATTTAAGGAAGCTCACCCCATGCATTTACCATATTATGATGATAGGATGTGTGACTTTATTTGTGAGATCCCTGAAGATTATCTTGCCAATCGTCAATTGCAGATTGCCTATATAAAACGGCGTAATCTCAAATTGGCTAAGATTATGTGGCAAAGCCAGAAGCCCTATAATTTGCTAAATTATCATAACAATGTATTGCCTAGAAATTTGCCATACCGCATTAAAAATAAATTGGTGAGAAGTTTAAGAGAAGCTATGGGAAGCAAATATATTCAGCGTAATTGGGAGTTGCAGTTTTTGGGAAAGAATAATGATAATGAGTTGGTAAGCCGTGTATTTGATGAAGGTTTGATGGAGCTTGTAGGGGCTGATACCGTACAATCTATCTACAGCAAGTTTAAGCAAGATAATGCTGTTGCTTATGCGCATCCTTTGAGTATGTTGTTGACTTTGAGTGTTTGGTATAAATCAATGGCTGTGTGAAAGTGTTTGTTATTTAGCTGATTATATGAAAAAGAAACTCTAAAATAATTATTGAGATTGGAACAAAAAAAGGTGATGCTTTTCAACCCCATTCATTTAATCTCAATATAAAAATAACCATAAATAGTATTATAGCTGTTTTGATTAATTAAAGATTAGGAAAATATCTCAAAATGAGAAAAATAAGAATACTTTACACTATCCCAAATTTTGATACTGCTGGAAGCGGTAAGGTTGTTTACGATTTAGTTAGAGGTCTGGATACCGAGTTGTTTGAGGTTGAAATAGCTTGTAGCCACAATAAAGGTTCTTTTTTTAAAGAGGTAGAACAGTTGCATGTACCTATGCATCTTATCAATACCACCACAACATATCGTCCCTTATTCTCCTTGTTTAATAGGTTAAAACCCATTATGAAATTTTTTAAGGCACATGATTATGATATTGTTCATTCCTGGCACTGGAGTAGTGATTGGACCGAGGTGTTAGCAGCGCGATTAGCGGGGGTTAAATGGGTGTACACCAAAAAAGCAATGAGTTGGGGAAACAAGCACTGGAAAATTAGAAGTTATTTAGCAGATTATATCATTACTATTAATGACCAAATGCAAGTTTATTTTCCTAAAAAGAAACATCAGAAATTAATCCCATTAGGGATAGATACTAATTATTATCATCCTAATATTTCTAATAGGCAAGACAGTACAAGTAGTATATTTCAAATTATAACAGTAGCCAATTTAGTGCCTGTAAAAGGTGTAGAAATATTAATACTTGCCCTAAAAAAGCTTAACAACCCAAACATTCGATTAATCGTTTTAGGAGATGATACTACTGATTATGGAATTACTTTAAAGAACTTATGTAAAACAGAAGGTTTAGAACATCAAATTGATTTTTTGGGGAAACATCCCGATATTAGACTCTATTTGGGTTTAGCAGAGCTTTATGTGATACCAACATTAAACGAAGGGAGGAGAGAGGGGATGCCTATGGCACTGGTAGAGGCAATGAGTATGGGTATTCCAGTATTAGGATCGGATGTTTCAGGTATTAATTTTGTATTAAAAGATTTTCCTGAGTTATTATTTGAATCAGGTAATGTAGATGGATTAGCTTATAAAATAAATATGATATTCCAAAATTCAAAAGCGCAGAATAAAGCATTAGGGGAAAACTTAAGATTTTATTGTGAACAACACTTTTCATATGAGCGATTTATTAAATCTCATGAAACATTATATCAAACCATTATTCGCAAGAAATTTATAAACGTAAATGAAAGTAATATTTAGAATTCTCTATAATGAAAATAGCTTTAGTTCTTCCTTCAGTTCCCGGTTATTCAGAAACCTTTTTCAGATCCAAGATAAAAGGCTTACAAGACTATGGGCATGAGGTAATATTGATAACTAATACTACAAAAAACAAGTTTGAGGCTTGTAAACATCAAATGCATCCTAAGGTTTATAAGTCTATTTTTAGTCAGTTCTTAGGGTTTTTAATGATCGGAATTCAGCTTTTACCGCATTTAAAAACAGTACTAAGGTATACTAAGTTGGAAAAGCAAAATAACAAGTCATTAAAAACTATTGTTAAGCTTATATATATAAACAGTAAGTTGTTACAACTTAAAGTAGATTGGTTACATTTTGGTTTTGCTACTATGGCAGTGAATAGAGAGTTTGTAGCTAAAGCTATAGAAGCTAAAATGGCGGTGAGTTTTAGGGGCTATGATATTAATGTATATCCTTTAAAAAATCCATTGATTTATATCGTTTTATGGTCACAGGTAACTAAAGTGCATAGTATTTCAAATCATTTATTAGAAAAAGCTTTTAAAATGGGATTATCAAAACAAATCCCTAATCAAATAATAACACCTGCAATAGATTTAAAAGCTTTACCTCAACTTATACCTAGTTTAAAAAGCCCTATCTTGAAAATAGTAACCATAGCACGATTGAATTTCATTAAAGGGATTGATGTTTTGTTAGAAATAGCAAATATTTTAAAACAAAGGAAGATTAATTTTATTTGGGACATTATTGGAAATGGAGATAAAAATAGTGAAGAACGTTATTTTTATAATTGCCATAGATTAGGATTGGAAGATCATGTAAAGTTTTTAGGTAAGTTAAAACATCAAGAAGCACTTGATTTTTTGAGGATGGCAGATATGTATGTACAAACAAGTCTAACGGAGGGGTTTTGTAATGCTGTTTTAGAAGCACAAAGTCTAGGTAAATTGACTTTAGCTTTTGCTGAAGGAGGGCTTCCTGAAAATATTTTACATGAAAAAACAGGTTTTTTAGTATCAAAGGTTTCTGCAATTAAAATGGCTGAAAAAATTGTTGAAGTATATAATATGCCTGATAAATTAAAACAAAGCATAGAAATACAAGCGATTCAGAGAGTGCATACTGATTTTAGTTTAAAACAACAAAGTGAAGCCTTTCATCAATTTTATACAACGTAGTTAATATGAAGCTATACTATCCTAAATCTCATTATAATACATCCTATCGATCGGAGTTGTTCCCTTTACTAAAACCATTTATAAAAGAAGCCGCTTTTACAGATGAGCAGAGGATTGCAATATATGGGGTTTCTGCAAAGGACTTTGAGATAGCAGATACTTTTCATGGTGCAGATGTGTGTATTCTGCCCATGTCGTGGAATTATTACATGCAAACACATCAACTAAAACAAGCATCAGAATTCATAACAGAGTCTAAAACACAGCAAAAAATAGTTTGGTCGTTTATATCGGGCGATCATGGATTGAAGATACTAGACTATAATCATGTTGTAGTATTTCGATTGGGTGGATATCAATCTAAACATTTAAAAGAGCATCAAGGCTTGCCAGTGTTTATTGAAGATTATTTAAGTAAGCATCATTTATTAGATAACTATTTACCAAAGGAATATAACTCCCAACCTGTTGTCGGTTTTTGCGGTCAGGCCAATTCTTCTAAAAAACAGTTTTACATAGATATCGTTAAGAAACTTTGGTTTAATTTAAAAAGCATATGTGGGTTGAGTAATTATGAAACAGAAACACTGTTACCTACCAGTTTTTTAAGAGCAAAATTGCTAAAATGTTTAAGGAAGGCCAAAGATATTAATGATTGTTTTGTTTTACGAAAGCAATACCGGGCAGGAGTAATTACAGAAAAGCAAAATAATAAAACCACCTTGGAGTTTTATAATAATATCCTTGATTCTCATTATATTTTGTGTGTTAGGGGATGTGGTAATTTTTCGGTTAGGTTTTATGAAACACTAATGATGGGGCGTATCCCTATTTATGTAAATACTGATGGATTTTTACCTTTTAGTAATATGATAAACTGGAAACAACATGTAGTATGGGTAGAACCAGAAGAGCAGCAACAAATTGCTGAAAAAGTGATATCTTTTCACAGTCAATTAACCCCAGAAAACTTTTTTAAGCTTTGCGAAAGCAACCGAAAGCTTTGGGAAAACAAGTTAACATTAAATGGATTTTTTAAAACTGTTATTCAATAAGCTCCTTATATAAATGAAAGCCTATTCTATTTATGCCATTTAGTTTTTTAAAATATTTACAGCCAACTCATTATTTCTGTTTATTAAAAGAGGATAAACATTATGTGTTTCCTAAAGTTGATAATCTCACTCAAGAGCTATTACAGACACTTAAAGTAGATGATAGTTTTACGACTAAAAAGGCAATGTTGTATGATTTATCATGGCAAGCCATACAAAAAGGGTATATAGGAGATGCTGAAACTTATACGCAATTTGAGACATTACCTATTGTAGATGAATATCGTTTTATTAGGAAATACTTTAATACTGCTTGGGTGTTTTACGTATTGTTGTTAAGATTGATAACATTGCATAATCCTATTAAAGAACTAAAAGGGTGGTATAATACACGCTGCATTAAACAGTGGGATGTTTATTTACAACCAACTGGTTGTTATAATTGGAAAACATTCACATCGTTGTTAATACAGAAAAAACCATTGTTAACAGTTGTTATACCTACGTTAAACAGGTATGAATATTTAAAGGATGTTTTGAAGGATTTAGAGCAACAGGATTATAAGAATTTTGAAGTGATTATAATTGACCAATCTGTCCCTTTTAAAGAGTTGTTTTATAATCAGTTTTCTTTAGATTTAAAGGTGAAATATCAAAAAGAAAAGGCCTTGTGGTTGGCAAGAAATACAGCCATAAAACAAGCAAAAGGAGATTATATATTGTTATTTGATGACGATAGTAGAGTTGAACCTAATTGGATAAGCAATCATTTAAAGTGTTTGGATTTTTTTAATGCCGAGGTGTCTTCAGGGGTATCAATATCTATAGTTGGAGCAGAAGTTCCCAAGCATTATAAATATTTTAAAATTAGTGACCAATTAGATACGGGTAATGTCCTTGTTAAAAAAAGTGTTTTTAAATCTTTGGGATTATTTGACAGGCAATTTGAAGGACAGCGTATGGGTGACGGAGAGTTTGGCTTAAGAGTATATTTACATGGTTTTAAAAATATTTCAAATCCTTATGCTAAGCGGTTACATTTAAAAGTGGGAACAGGAGGTTTAAGAGACATGGGAAGTTGGGATGCTTTTAGACCTAAAAAATGGTTGGCAGCAAGACCTATACCAAGCGTGCTATATTTTTACAGACGTTATTTTGGAGATGCGGCTACTCGATTAGCTTTATTGCGTACTATTCCTATTTCAATAATTCCTTATAGGTTTAAAAAAAACAAACCACTTTTGATTTTTGGGGTGTTTTTAACGGTGTTATTGTTACCTTTTGTGTATTTTCAGGTGTTATGGTCGTGGTCTTTGTCAAGTAAAAAAATAAAAGCGGGTGCTTTAATTGAACGTTTATAGTGAGTTGTAAGACCAGTCATATTGTTATAGTAACCTCCGAGTTTCCCCCGCAACCCGGAGGAATTGGTACACATGCATGGCATTTGGCTTCCGCTTTAAGCAATCTTGGATATGAAGTAACGGTTATTACAGACCAGAGGTCTGATGATAGCATTGCAGAGAAACTTTTTGATAACAGCGTGTCTTTTGTAGTGAAGCGTATTAAAAAGCGTTCCTTGAGGGTATTGATGTATATTAATCGAATCATTAGTGTTTTTAAAACGTTAAACACGGCTGATTATCTTATAGCTTCGGGAAAGTTTTCGTTATGGAACGTTGCTTTTTGTAGATTTTTTAGAAAACGTTTTACAATGGCTGTTGTGCATGGAACAGAAGTGAATTTGTCTTCTAAATTTTTTAGAAAGTTGACTGAACTATCTTTAAAGCGATTTGATAAAGTGGTCGCTGTTTCAAAATATACGAAAGCACTTTTGAATCATTTGGACATTCATGTGCATATTATACCTAATGGAATATCGTTAACAAATTGGAAAGATAGTAATCTGAGTTTTGATGATATTAAATTAGAGGGGAATCCAAAACTAATCACGGTAGGCCGTATTAGTGCTAGAAAAGGCCAAGAAGAAGTAGTGGCGTTGTTGCCAGAGTTATTAAAGACATTTCCCAAGCTTCATTACCATTGTGTTGGCATGGATACAGAATCGGGTTCATTAAAACAACTTTCTCAAAATTTAAGAGTTAGTTCACATATTAGTTTTCACGGAGTATTGGAACAAGATCAATTAAAAAAGTGTTTAAAACAGAGTGATATTTTTATTATGTTAAGTAAACCTGGAATGAAAGGTGATGTGGAAGGCTTTGGAATAGCTATATTAGAAGCCAATGCTATGGGAATTCCGGCAATAGGTGCTTTAGGAAGTGGTGTTGAAGACGCAATTAATATGGGGGAATCGGGAAGTTTAGTATCTTTAGGTGATACCGAAGGGTTAAGACAAGCCATAATTAATATTTTAGATAATCAACCGCTCTATAAACAAGGCGCTAAACGTTGGGCAAAAGATCATGATTGGAATGTTATTGTTAACCAGTATATCGACTTGTTATCATGAAGCAGTTAACTATTATCTCCCATACAGAGCATTATAAGGCAGCTAATGGAGAGTTGGTTGGTTTTGGATCAACAGTTACAGAGATTAATCGTTTATTGGAAATATTTGATAAAATTATACATGTAGCTGTACTATATGATAGTTCTCCACCGCCAAGTGCCATACCCTATAATTCGAAAGCTATTAGTTTTGTTCCTCTACCTGTTATTGGAGGTAAAGGTTTAGCTAATAAATTAGATGTGCTTTGGAATGGCCCTAAAGTTCTTAGTATTATCCATAAAAGTTTAAAGGAAAGTACGTATTTCCAGTTTAGAGCACCCACTGGTATAGGGGTTTATGTTATTCCTTATTTGATGTTTTTTTGTACTAAAAAGGGGTGGTTTAAGTATGCAGGGAATTGGAAACAAGAGCAAGCACCTTTAGCTTATCGATTTCAACGTTGGTTGTTAAAGCATCAAAACCGATTGGTTACAATCAATGGTAGTTGGAATAATCAGTCCAATCATTGTCTGTCATTTGAAAACCCTTGTCTTACAGAAGATGAACTTCAATCAGGCAAAATGTGTCGTAATTTAAAAAAATTACCAGAGCATAAAACTTTTTGTTTTGTGGGAAGACTAGAGCCATCTAAAGGAATCGATTTATTTATAGATAGTCTAAAGGCTTTGCCTAAAACATTTAAAGATTTAATTGATACCGTGCATTTTATAGGTCATAGTGCTAATGGAGAATTTTTTCAGCAAACTTTAAAGTCTTTAGATGTGTCGACCATATACCACGGTACTTTGGAACGTTCAAAACTACATGAAATTTATAAGAAAAGTCATTTTATAGTTTTACCATCAAAATCAGAAGGTTTTCCTAAAGTGATCTCAGAAGCCTTAAATTATGGATGTGTTCCTATTCTATCTAATGTGTCTGCTATTGAGCAGTATATAAAGGATGGGCTTCAAGGCATTTTGTTAGAGGAGCTGAACAAAGAAGATTTGGTTGAAAAAATACAGAAATCTTTATCTATGGAGCCTAAAAAATATCAGCAATTTATTTTTCAATCAGAGGAGTTTTATAAACAGTTTTCTTATTCGCATTATAATGATAGAATTTTGAAGGAAATCTTAAAAGAATAACATTTAACAGTTATTCTTTTTAATCAAGGCCTAGAGTTTAAAAGAAGTTATATTTGTATTTTTAGTAGACAACAATATTGGGTATTAGAGATAGATATATTATTAACATAATGCTTCATGCAATAATTGGAGTGCTTATTTATTTTAATGAAATATTAGCAACGGTTTATTTTCTTTTGACAGTATTTTATTTTATGCATAAAATACTTAAATCGACAAAAAAATATAGAACCATTGAAATATTAAAAGCCTGTGCCTATATAGTTGGGGTTGAGGTTTTTTTAAGAATGAATGGAGGCACTGTTTTTTACGAAGCAAGTAAATATGTTGTAATTGTATTTATTATTATGGGCTTGATAAGTAATAGTTTTAAAAATCAAGCTCTCATATATGTTGTTTATCTTCTATTATTGATTCCGGGAATTTTTGTGGCAGTTACCGAAATGGGATTTGAAACTAATATTAGAAGAGAGATAGCCTTTAATTTAAGTGGTCCTGTTTGTTTAGGTATTTCTGCTATTTTTTGTTATAAGCGATCTATTAGTTTTAAGCAACTAAAAATTGTGTTGTTGGCTTTTTTATTTCCCTTAATTAGTATGTTGGTGTATTTGTTTTTATATACACCAGACTTAGAGTCTGTAATTACAAGTACTGAATCAAATTTTGCTACCTCAGGAGGGTTCGGACCTAACCAAGTAGCTACGGTTTTAGGAATCGGTATTTTTGTTTTAACGGTAAAGTTTTTTATGTACAAGACCTCCTTTTGGATGAGATTATTAGATTTAGCGTTATTGGGTCTTTTCACATTTAGAGCCATTATTACGTTTAGTAGGGGAGGTGTGATTACAGCTATAATTATGATTATATGTTTTGTGGCCTTGTATTATTGGAAAGTGAATTTTAAAACAAAGCTTCGTTTAAAAAAGTATCTGTTGTTTTTTTTAGGTTTGATGCTTTTTACATGGATATTTAGCTCCATTCAAACAGGAGGTTTTATAGATAAACGTTACTCTAATGAAGATGCGGCAGGACGAGAAAAGGAAGATATAACAACAGGACGTACAGATTTAATTGCTTTTGAGTTTAATGAGTTTGTAAACCATCCGTTTTTAGGGATTGGAGTTGGTAAAGTAAAAGAGGAACGCTTAGTTGAAACAGGAGTAGAAGCTGCATCACATAGTGAAATGAGTCGAATTGTTGCAGAACATGGTTTGTTGGGGGTATTTGCTTTTCTAATTTTATTGATTACTCCATTAGTTTTTAGGTTGCATAATAAATCGAATCTACTTTTTTATTCATTTTATTTATTTTGGTTATTGACCATCAATCATTCAGCTATGCGTATTGCAGCACCAGGTTTTATATACGCTTTATGTTTATTAAATATTACCTATAAAAAGCCTCAAAATAAAGTTAACAAGACGATCCTTAGTGGTTAAAACATATAACTTCATATCTTTAAAACATTAAAGTTGACAGATGAAACACCTCCTATACATAGGAAATCAATTATCACAAAACGGTAAAACCCAGACTACCATAGATACTTTAAGCCAGTTGTTGCGTTTAGAGCAGTTTCATGTTACCTGTGCTTCTAAAAAAAGGAATCAATGGTTTAGGTTGCTTGATATGTTGTATCATGTTATTAAATATTCAAAGCAAGCAGACTATGTATTAATCGATACCTATAGTACTTTAAATTTTCTGTATGCTTTTTTGGTAAGCCAATTATGTAGAGTTTTAAATTTAAAATATATACCTATTCTCCATGGTGGCAGTTTGCCCAAAAGGTTAAAAGACAGCCCAAAATTAAGTCGACTTATTTTTAAAAATGCCTATAAAAATGTAGGACCTTCAATTTATATAGTTTCCGAATTTAAAAAACAAGGATACTCTAATTTAATATTTATCCCTAATACGATTGAAATTAAAAATTACCCGTTTCAGTCTAAAACGTATCATTCTATAAACCTGCTTTGGGTACGATCGTTTTCAAAAATCTATAATCCATTATTAGCTATAAAAGTTTTAAAAAACTTAAAAGATAAAGATATACCAGCAACACTTTGTATGGTTGGTCCTGATAATGATGGGACTCTACAAGAAGCCAAAACGTATGCAGATTCTTTAGGTATTGATGTTGTATTTACAGGGAAATTATCAAAAACGAAGTGGATAGAGTTATCTACAAACTATAATATATTTTTAAATACTACAGATTTTGATAATATGCCAGTAAGTGTTATTGAAGCAATGGCATTGGGATTGCTTGTAATTTCAACCAATGTGGGTGGTATGTCTTATTTAATTACAAATAATGAACATGGAATTTTAGTTCCTCCTAATTCAGACATCGAATTTGTAAAAGTCATTAAAAAAATACTTAGCAAACCAGAAACTGCAAAGGTATTAACTTACAATGCTAGAAAAAAGGTAGAGCAGTTTGATTGGAATGTTGTAAAACAACAATGGATTTCACTGCTGCAATAATTTTGATTGGTTTAAAAATTAACTTAGTATATTTATAGTCTCTCAATCTGTTTTTAAGATGTCAAATCAAAACATTAGTTTCAATATTTCCGAGCGTAAGGTCCTGTTACGTATTTTTGATGTTTTATTCCCCCTTACTTTATTGTATTTGGTGAGTACCATTTTTGCTTTTGATTATTTCACTATTAACAAAGAACATTGGGCGTGGGTTTTTGTATTGGTTGCATATTTGTCAATTTTTGGAACTGTGTTTGAATTATATGACTTGCAGAAATCCAGTAAGTTAGATAAGATTATCCCAAGTGTTATCCTCACGGTATCCGTAACCGTGCTATTTTATTTTTTAACACCATTTTTTACGCCTGTTTTACCTGATAATCGGTTGCAGATTTTATTCTTCTATTTTTCCATTTTAATAGCGGTCTTTATATGGCGTTGGTCCTATATCACCTTTATTGCCTCACCGAGGTTTTATAAAAAAGTACTTTTAATAGGAGAAA
>JBNKYB010000026.1:0-45376 GCA_050300615.1 Flavobacteriaceae bacterium
CTTCCAACTGATGATTATTGGTTCTCTGTTAAACTGCAAGATGGGAGAATCTTTAAAAACCATTTTACGCTTAAATATTAAGATGGTTATACCTAAAACTAACAAAACTGCGGTTTGAACGATATATTTTGAGTTTCCTCTAAATATATCTAATTTTCAACCTAAATTAATTCAAAAAACAGAATGCTGTTTTTTCCAAATAAATGAAAGTAAATAGGCACCTACAATATTATGTTTTATTTGTACTCTTATTTTGTACCAATAGTACTATACTTTCTCAACAAATTACGGTAGACGCATCTATTCCTTTAGACCAGCTTATTTTAAATAATCTTATTAAGGGGTGTGTTCAAATTTCAAATATCACATCTTCAGTAAACGGAAATACTTACGGTTTGCCCAGTTATGCTTATTTTAATAAAGCGAGTTCTAATTTCCCATTTCAAGATGGGGTTATGTTGTCTACTGGTAATGCAGAGTCTGGTGGAAACGGCGTGCAAACACCTACACTTAGTGAGGGATCAACTATATGGGGAACTGATACCGATTTAGAAACAGCTTTAGGTATTACAAATACACTAAATGCTACCTCCATAGAATTTGATTTGGTATCCTCATCAAATCTAGTACAGTTTAATTACCTATTAGCATCAGAAGAATATTTTGGCATCAATCCGTGTCAGTTTTCTGATGGGTTTGCTTTTTTAATCAAGGAAACTGGTAATACAGGACCATATCAAAATATTGCTCTAGTACCCGGCACATCTACGCCTGTTAGTACCACAACAGTTCATAATGAAATTTATGGTAATAATGGTAGTATTTGTCCTGCTGATAATGAACAATATTTTGACGGCTATAATATTGGTGATACTAACTTTAATGGAAGAACAGTTCCACTAATAGCCTCTGCTAATATTGTGCCTTACGTCCAATATCATATTAAACTAATTATTGCGGACCAAACAGATTTAAATTATGATTCTGCTGTTTTTATTGAAGGTATCAGTTTTAATAATTTAAACTTAGGTGATGATATTGTAACCTGTTTAAATTCAACCACGTTAGATGCGGATATACAAAATTCACAAGCCTCCTATACATGGTTTTTAAATGGCAATCCAATAAGTGGACAAACAAGTTCTTCTTTAAATGCTACCCAAAGTGGAACGTATAGAGTAGAAGTTTCTGTACCATTAAACAGTAAAATTTGTACTCAAGAAGACGAAATTCAAGTTACTTTAAACTCTGAACCTCCTGTAGATCCAATTTCAGATTATCAATTATGTGATGATTTAAGTGGGGATGCTACTGAAATTTTTGATCTTCAAACTAAAGATGCTGAAATTTTAAGCAATCTTCCTCCTGGTAATTATAACAATTTAAAATACTATTTTAGTGAATCTGATGCAAGAAGCAATAT
This sequence comes from Flavobacteriaceae bacterium, assembly GCA_050300615.1. Taxonomy (GTDB): domain Bacteria; phylum Bacteroidota; class Bacteroidia; order Flavobacteriales; family Flavobacteriaceae; genus Yeosuana. Next base: position 1,424 of record JBNKYB010000026.1, read on the forward strand.
AGCTCCAATAACTGCTCCTATACCAAATACATCAAACCCACAAAAAGTATATGTTGCCATAGAAAATTTAGATACAGGCTGTTTTTCGTATGCTCCCATTAATTTAGTTGTAAACTTAATACCAAATATTGCTACTCCATCCGCTTTGGAGATTTGTGATAATGATGCTACACCTAACGGAATAACAGATATCAACTTAACTCAAAAAGATAATCAAATAGCAAATGGACAAGCAAATTTATCTATATCCTACCATTTTTCGCAAGCTGATGCACTTACTGGTGATAATCCTATAATTTCGCCCTATGTAAATACTAGTTCTCCAAATTCAGAATCTTTTTTTGTTAGAGCTACTGATACGCTAACAAGCTGCTTTAATGTTACAACACTAGATGTTAATATTACCAATAGCCCCATAATTAATAGAGACACCCAATATATTGATGCCTGTGACACCGATCATGATGGTTTTGCTAATTTTGATCTAACCGATGTTATACCTAGTGTGTTAGATGGTTTATCGCCAACAGGGCTTACCATTACGTTTCATGAAACTTTTGATGATGCAGAGTCAGGAAATAACCCCATCCTTAATCCAACAAATTATCTAAATACAGCCCCAGATGTTCAAACCGTTTTTATAAGAGTTCAAGATAATTCAACTTTATGCCCAACTATTGTGCCAATTGAGGTTCATACCAACTTATTGCTAACTGGCACAAATATTGAAGACTTTGCATTATGTGATGATGCTGCTAATGATGGTATTGCCGATTTTTATCTCAATACAATTTCAACCTTCATTGCAAACGAATTACCCAATATAGCTGTTACGTATTATGAAGATAAAAATGACCTCATCAATAACAATACAGCAAATGCTTTAGATCCTGGTGTTCCTTATACTGCCACAAGCCCGCAAACACTATATATAAATATAGAAAACACGGCTACTGGCTGTAGTGAGCAAGCTGAAATAAAATTATTGGTAAACCCCATTTTACTATTTGAACCCGTAACACCTCTTCAATATTGCGATGACGATGATGATGGAACAGTAGACGTCGATTTACATTCATTAGATGAAACAGTCAATAGTGGAAACCCTAACTTTGAAGTTCATTATTTCCTAACACAACAAGATGCTAAAGATAACAACAACGAATTACCTCCTTTATACCCCATTTCTGGAAGCTCCTCATTATTTGCAAGAATTGTTAATATGGACTCAGGTTGCAGTACCATAAATTCATTTGATATTACAATTGTTCCAGCTCCTGTGATTTCACCACCAAGTGATTTTATAATTTGTGATGATGATCAAGATGGGTTTACTACTATAAATCTAGAAGATAAAATACCAGAAATAGTTACAGATACTACGGGATTAACTTTTAGTTATTTTTCCTCTTTAAGCAATGCTGAATCAGGCACTAGCCCAATACTAGACCCTACCTCATATAATTCCAACACACAAAAAGTCTTTGTTAAAGTTTCTAATTCAAACTGTTACAATATAACTACCCAAAACATTATTGTAAGTACTAAACCTCTATTTCCTACTAATCTTGACTACGAAATATGTAAAGAAGGTGGAAAAGCAGAGTTTTTATTATCTGAAAAAGATAATGAAATTTTAAACGGTCAGGCAGGAAAAGAAGTATTCTATTTTGAGGATTCCAAACATAGCATACCAATAGACAAGAACACACCGCAAACCATTTCAAATTCAAAGACTATTTATATTAGGGTTCAAAATACAGTAAACCCAAATTGTTATGGAGATTCTTCGTTCACAATAAAAGTCTCTCAAAAACCTGATTACAACACAAATTTTACACCTTATTCAGTTTGTGATGATATAAGTAATGATGGTAAAAACGTATTTGATTTAAATGAAAAAGCAGCCGAAATTTCACAAGGAGCAACCAATCAATTAAACATTTCGTTCTATTTAACTAAGCAAAATGCAGAAGATAAGATAAGTCCGTTGCCAATGCAATATACCAATGCATCTAACCCACAAACTATTTTTGTGAGAATTGAAAGTGACAATTCAGTATGTTATGCTATTGATGAGTTGGGCATTAATATTATAGCCGCACCAGAGGTATCTGAAGCGAACCCTTCTGTTCTTTGTGATGATGATTATGATGGGCTTACCACTTTTAATTTAGAAAATGCAGATTTTCAACTTTTAGATAGAATTACTACAGACCTTGCCATAACCTATTTTGAAAATGAAGAAGACGTTGAAGATATTTCTAAAGAAATAACCAACCCTACTAATTATACTAACGTAAGCAATCCTCAAACGGTGTTTATCAAAGTTACCAATATACTCACTGGTTGCTATAGTGTTGTTCCATTAGATTTAATTGTGAACACACCGTATCCTACAAATTCTATCGGGACTATTGAAATTTGCGACAATGAAACCAAAACTTATGATTTGTCTCTAGTTAACAGTATGATCGTTGATAACCCAAGTAATGTAATTATAAGTTACCATAACTCTTTAATAGAAGCACAAAACAACACAAGCATATTACCAAACACATATAACTATACCACTAGTTTTCATACATTTTTTGTAAGAGTTGAAGATATCGATACAGGTTGCGTTACCATACCATCATTTAATTTACAAATCAATCCAAACCCAATTGCCATACAACCACCCAACTTAGAAGACTGTGATGATGATTATGATGGTTTTTTAGTATTTGATTTATCACAACAAAAAAACACAATCATTGGTTCAGAAAATCCAAATGATTTTTCAGTTACCTATTATACAAGCTCTGACGATGCTAAAAACAAAGAAAATGCGTTAAACAGTTTACATGCTGCTTATAATGGTGAAATTATTTATGCGAGAATGGAGCGAATTTCAACGGGTTGTTATGATATAACCTCTTTTAGTACCATTGTAAATCCAAAACCAATAATAACTATTGGAGACATGGTTCCTTTATGTAATAATACACCTTTAACTATTGATGTCGATACAGGAAATTCTGGAGACACTTATTTATGGTCTACAGGCGAAACAACATCTCAAATCACAATTCAACCAGAAGACATAGGTAATTATTGGCTAACCATAACAACACCTAATAAATGTAAAACAACTAAATCCTTTTCTGTTATAGAGTCTGAAGAAGCCACCATAAATTTTACAACTACGGTAGATTTTGCTGACCCAAACAGCATCACTGTTGATGTTAGTGGTATAGGTAACTATGTTTATATTTTAGATGACGGAGAACCACAACAATCAAATGTTTTTGATAATGTTACTTTTGGTTTGCATACTGTAACTATAAAAGATATTAATGGATGCCAAGACGTATCTAAAGAAGTTATTGTTTTTGACACACCAAAATTTATGACACCTAATAACGATGGTAATTTTGATACTTGGCACGTTATAGGTATTGAACAACTTCCCGGTACCGTGGTTTACATTTATGACAGATATGGAAAACTGCTTAAAACACTATCCTCATCCTCATCTGGTTGGGATGGAACATTCAATGGACACAATATGCCATCAGATGATTATTGGTTTGTAGCCAAAGTCAAAAAAGATGGTGTTAACTTTGATGTTAAAGGGCATTTTGCATTGAAACGTTAAAACACAATTATTTGATGAAATATCTTTCTTTTATATATTTTCTTCTACTAAGTATATCGTCATTTGGGCAAAATATTCAAGTAAATACTCAAACCTATACACCTCAACAACTTATTGAAGATATTTTAATTAATAGCAGTTGCATTACCAATGTGGTAGTTACTAATGTAGTTGGAGGAAACTTTAATGGCACTGACCAAAGTTATGGCTATTTTGATGCTACTGGAACTTCGTTTCCGTTTCAAAACGGTATTGTATTAAGCACTGGAAGATTAACTAATGTAGAAGGTCCTAACAATTCTTTGAGTGATGATAATGCTTTAAATTGGATTGGTGATACTGATTTAGAAACTAACTTAAATGAAAGTAATACAATTAATGCAACTAGTATTGAATTTGATTTTACAGCCATTGCATCTCAGATTAGTTTTAGGTACTTATTCGCCTCAGAAGAATACCAACAAGACAATCCCAACACTTGTCAATATTCTGATTTGTTTGGGTTTTTAATTCGTAATGTTAATGATACACAATACACCAATATTGCGCTCATTCCCAACACGCAAACACCTGTAAAAGTAACAACGGTTCATCCAAATATTCCTAATGGCTGTTCATCTCAAAATGAAACTTATTTTGGCAGCTGGAATGATTTAAATGCACCTATAAATTTTAACGGCCAAACAGCTGTATTAACAGCCACGGCAAATACAATTCCTAACGAAACCTACCATGTAAAATTAGTTATAGCGGATGAACAAAACTATCGCTATGATTCTGCTGTATTTTTAGAAGCTGGAAGTTTTAAATTAAGTACAGATTTAGGCGTTGATAGATTATTAGTAACAAACAATCCGCTCTGCGAAAATGAAACATTACCGCTTAATGCTAGTCAAGTTGGAAACAGCACTTACAAATGGTTTAAAAATGGCGTAGAAATTTTAAACGAAACCAACGACACTTATACCGTTACAACTCCTGGAGTCTACAATGTTGAAGTAACTTTAAATAACAATTGTATAGCTTTTGGTGAAATTAAGATAGAATATGCAAAAAAACTTAATACAACTCAAAACTACCTGTCCCTTTGCGATAATGATAATGATGGTATAACCTTCTTTGATTTACATTTAGCAGATCCCTTCTTTTCAATTTCTGGATATCCGGTTTTACCAGTTATAGATTATTATTTATCTAAAAATGATGCTATTCAAAATATAGATCCAATCGATAATCCAAATAGTTTTATTAATACAACTCCATTGCAAGTTGTATATGCGAGACTTGAAAATGAATATGGCTGTTTTGCTGTTGAACCATTGACACTTGAAGCAAACTACACGAGTTCAAACGTTAAGTCTTTTGTCTCTTGTGATGATGACGGTAATGGATTTACGACATTTGATTTAAATGAATTACGTGCCCTAATTCAACCCGAAGTGTCACAAGGTGCAGATATTACATTTTATAGCACCTATCAAGATGCTGCCAATCATGTTAATCAATTAAGTGATTCGTATAAAAATACAACGGCATTTTCGCAAAAAATTTACGTTAAAGCACAAGTAGTCTATTGCGAACTATTTACCACAATAAATTTAATTGTAAATGATTCACCCCGACTTTCTGCAAATGAAACCGTCTCATATTGTTTAGATAACTATCCTGAAACCATTAGTATAGATTCTGGTCTTTTAATAAGTAGTTCTGGTAATACTCCTATTTATAAATGGTTTTTAAACAATGTTTCTCTTTCAAAAACTACTCCAAGCATTGAAATAAACGAAACAGGAACCTATTCGGTCGTTGTTTCCTTTTCCAATGGCTGTTCATCAAGTAAAGATATCATAGTTAACCCATCTAATCGCGCTGTCGTTAGTGCTATAGATGTACAACAAACATCTAAAAATAGCACTGTTACTATCGCAGTTTCGGGAGAAGGCAATTATCAATATGGTCTTGATACTCCAATATTTCAAGATGATAATTCTTTTAACAATGTTAAACCTGGCTTTCATACAGTTTATATATTAGATACTAATGGCTGTGGAATAGTTAAAAAAGAAATTTCGATCTTAGGATTTCCAAAGTTTTTCACACCAAATAATGACGGTGTTAACGACACATGGAAACCCTTAGGAGTTAATGAACAATTTAACTCTAATATTGATATCAAAATTTTTGATCGTTACGGCAAATTCCTAAAGCAAATCAGTCCGCTAAAAACTGGTTGGAATGGTACTTTTAATGGCAAACTTCTTTCTAACGATGACTATTGGTATTTTGTTATTATGCCAGATGGATCAGAATTTAAAGGGCATTTCGCTTTAAAACGTTAACACATATTTTTTATGTAATTTTGCTAAATGAAATTCAAAATTGAATCAGAATTTAGTCCTACAGGAGATCAACCACAAGCCATTTCAGAACTTGTAAAAGGCATTAACTCCAACGAAACATATCAAACCTTACTCGGTGTAACAGGTTCTGGTAAAACGTTTACTGTTGCCAATGTAATACAAGAAGTACAGCGTCCTACCTTGGTTCTGGCTCATAACAAAACCTTGGCTGCACAGTTATATTCAGAATTCAAACAATTCTTCCCAAATAACGCAGTAGAATACTTTGTATCGTATTATGATTACTATCAGCCCGAAGCCTACATTCCTGTTTCTGGTGTTTATATTGAAAAAGATTTATCGATTAATGAGGAAATAGAAAAGATGCGGTTAAGTACTACGTCTTCTTTACTCTCTGGCCGTCGCGATGTTTTGGTGGTTGCCTCTGTATCTTGTTTGTATGGTATTGGAAATCCTGTTGAGTTTCAAAAAAATGTGATTTCATTAGAACGCGACCAAGTCATTTCTCGAACCAAATTATTACATCGTTTGGTTCAAAGTCTGTATTCCAGAACCGAAGGCGAGTTTAATCATGGAAATTTCAGAATAAAAGGAGATACTGTTGATATTTTTCCAAGTTATGCCGATGATGCTTTTAGAATACATTTTTTTGGTGATGAAATAGAAGATATAGAATCATTCAATATTCAAACCAATCAAATTGTTGAAAAGTACGATAGGTTAAATATTTATCCAGCCAATATGTTTGTGACCTCACCTGACATATTACAAAATGCCATTAAAGATATTCAAGATGATCTGGTAAAACAGTATGATTATTTTAAAGAAATTGGCAAACATCTAGAAGCTAAACGACTTAAGGAACGTACCGAATTTGATCTAGAAATGATTCGCGAATTAGGTTATTGCTCGGGTATTGAAAATTACTCACGATATTTAGACGGCAGACAACCAGGTTCTCGTCCATTTTGTTTATTAGACTATTTTCCAGATGATTTTTTAATGGTAATTGATGAAAGTCATGTTACCATTTCACAAGTTCATGCTATGTACGGTGGAGATAGGAGCCGTAAGGAAAATTTGGTTGAGTATGGGTTTAGATTACCGGCCGCTATGGATAACAGACCTTTAAAGTTCGAAGAGTTTGAATCCCTGCAAAATCAAGTTATTTATGTAAGTGCAACACCTGCAGATTATGAATTACAAAAAACTGATGGTGTGTATGTTGAGCAGGTTATTCGTCCAACAGGCTTATTAGATCCTGTTATTGAAGTACGCCCAAGTTTAAATCAAATTGATGACTTAATTGAGGAAATTCAGCAACGTGTTGAAAAAGATGAACGCACATTGGTAACGACGCTTACTAAACGTATGGCTGAAGAATTGACCAAATACTTAGATAGAATTCAGATTAGATGTAGATACATTCATAGCGATGTGGACACCCTAGAACGTGTGGAGATTATGCAGGATTTACGAAAAGGTTTATTTGATGTATTAATTGGTGTCAACTTGCTACGTGAAGGATTGGATTTACCTGAAGTCTCCTTAGTGGCCATTTTAGATGCGGATAAAGAAGGTTTTTTACGTTCAGCAAGATCATTAACTCAAACAGTTGGTAGAGCCGCAAGAAACTTAAATGGTAAAGCCATTATGTATGCTGATAAGATTACAAATAGCATGCAAAAAACTATAGACGAAACTAATTATAGAAGAGAGAAACAAATAGCCTATAACACAAAACACAACCTTATTCCTAAAGCTTTAAATAAAAATTTAGACAATGCTTTAAGTAAAAACTCGGTAAGTAGCTACAGTTATGAATTGGAAGCATTAAAAGCAGCAGAACCAGAAAGTGAGTATTTAAGCAAGCCTGAATTAGAAAAGAAAATTCGTGAAAAACGTAAACTTATGGAAGAAGCCGCCAAAGCTTTAGATTTTATTGTAGCGGCTAAATTACGTGACGAAATAAAAGCATATCAGCAAAAACTAGAAAAGCTAAACGTTTAAAAACGTTTAGCTTTCATTATGAACCTAACAGAAAGGTTTTATTAACACACTAAAAAAATCTTAACTTTTAATTGTATTGTGTTTTAAAAATATCAATCAAGACATCTGGTGGAACAATTTTATTTGGAAAACTTTCCATTAAATAAAGCACCTTAGTTATTGATTCATGACTTAGTCCCATTCTAAGACCAAAATTATATAATTTAATAACTCCTGCGGAATTGTTTTCACCATTATTATTTTCTATATTCATTAACAAAACTAAGCGATGAAATTGAACAATTCGCTCACTATGAGATTTTAAATGAATATAGTTAATAGGATTATCTATCAAATAGTCAAAATCTTCACGGCTAATGCCTAATTGCTTTGCGACACCTAATAAAAAATTATATTCTATATTTCTTATATCCTTATCGTACTTAGCAAAAGCTATCATTTCCGACAAAAGACTTAGTTTTTCTACTCTATTAATCATAAGGGATATGGTTAAATAATTACACCATAAAGTTACAACACAAGCCTACTTTTCTAATCGTTGATATTATGTAGGTTATCGAAAACACTGGGTTAATTCGTCGATATTTTTATTTATTTCATCACATATTTTTAAAATCTATTTAAAAAATTGAGAAAATAACATAAAACACAATCTCTAAAATATCAAAAAATATAAGAGTTAAAATACTGATTAACAATTTTTTGTGTTGATTTTTTAAAATAGTAAATTTTAAAAAATTTAAAAAATTTTCTGAAATAATTCTAAAAATTCTAAAAACGCTAGAAAAGGAAAACTATTCAACTAATTTTGCATAAATTGGTTAAAACACTAAGACAGATTATTAATATGACAAATAATGATATTTTAAAAAAATTAAGAGTGGCTCTGAAACTAAGAGATGATGATATTGTAAAGATTTTAGAACTTGTTGATTTCAGAATTTCTAAAAGTGAACTTGGAGCTTTTTTTAGAAGAGAAGATCACCCGAAATACATGGAATGTGGCGACCAAATTTTACGCAATTTTCTTAATGGGTTAGTTATTCATCTGCGTGGGCCAATGCCTAAAAAGAATGATAGTAAATCAGCCACTAAAAAATCATAACATTTAAAATAAAAAGGGCATTACTAAATAGTAATGCCCTTTTTATTAAATTGAATATTCTTATTCTTTTTAAGATAATACTGCTTGTACCTTATCTGCTGCTTCTTGAAACTCTACAGCACTTTGTACATCCAAACCAGAATTATCTATTAATTCTTTAGCAATATCAGCATTTGTTCCTTGCAAACGAACAATAATAGGCACACTAATGGTTCCCATATTTTTATATGCATCAATAACACCTTGTGCTACACGATCACAACGTACAATACCACCAAATATATTAATCAGAATTGCTTTTACAGCTGGATCTTTTAAAATAATTTTAAATGCTGCCTCAACACGAGCTGCATCAGCTGTTCCTCCTACATCTAAAAAGTTTGCTGGCTCTCCTCCTGCTTGCTTAATCAAATCCATGGTTGCCATAGCTAAACCAGCTCCATTAACCATACATCCAACATTACCATCTAAATCTACATAGTTTAAACCTACTTTTTTAGCTTCAACCTCAATAGGATTTTCTTCTCTTAAGTCACGTAAATCAACATAATCTTTATGTCTATAAAGAGCATTATCATCAATAGTTACTTTGGCATCAACAGCCATAATTTTATTGTCACTGGTTTTTAAAACCGGATTAATTTCAAATAGTGATGAATCTGACTTTACATAAGCTGTATATAAACTAGTAACAAACTTCGTCATTTCTTTAAAAGCCGTTCCTGATAGTCCTAAATTGAAAGCAATGCGTCTAGCTTGAAACGGCATTAAACCAACACTTGGATCTACTTCTTCTTTAAAAATTAAATGAGGCGTTTTCTCTGCAACAGTTTCAATATCCATCCCTCCTTCGGTAGAATACATAATCATGTTTCTTCCTTTGGCACGATTTAACAAAACCGACATATAAAATTCATCTGTTTCGGTTTCACCTGGATAATAAACATCTTCAGCTACTAACACTTGATGAACTTTCTTTCCTTCGGCAGAGGTTTGAGGCGTAATTAAATTCATTCCAATAATTTGACCTGCAATATCTTCTACTTCTTTTAAATTTTTAGCAAGCTTTACACCGCCTCCTTTACCACGGCCACCAGCATGAACTTGAGCTTTTATAACATACCAACTTGTTCCTGTTTCTGTTGTTAATTGTTTTGCTGCTGTAACAGCTTCTTGAGCATTTTGAGCTACAATACCACGTTGAATACGCACACCAAAACTGCTTAATATTTCTTTACCTTGATATTCGTGTAAATTCATAATTTGCTTGATAGTATTAATAAGGACAAATGTATAGAATACCTATTAATTACACTAATGTTTTATTTACGAATACTCTTAGTTTCACTATAAATATATTTCAAATTGTTAATTATATAACATTTTGTTTAATTTTAATAATAATTAAATTATTTATTTTTAATATTCTTAAAAAAATTACCTTTGCCAAAAAGTATTTAATATGTTGAAAAGTCAATTGCTTAAAATAACAGAAGACTACGGAAGTCCTGTGTATGTGTATGATGCCGAAAAGATTGTATCGCAGTATAAAAGATTAACTGATGCATTTAAGGATGTTAAACACCTTAAAATAAATTATGCTGTCAAGGCGCTTTCAAATATTTCAATATTAAAGCTATTTAAAACCTTAGGTTCTGGTATTGATACAGTTTCTATACAAGAAGTTCAATTAGGTTTGGCTGCAGGCTTTTTACCAGAACAAATTATTTTTACACCTAATGGTGTTTCATTGGCAGAAATAGAAGAAGCCACAAAACTAGGTGTACAAATTAATATTGATAATCTGTCTATTTTAGAGCAATTCGGTACAAAACACCCTAACGTTCCTGTTTGTATTAGAATTAATCCGCATGTTATGGCTGGTGGAAACAGTAATATTTCTGTTGGTCATATAGATTCTAAATTTGGAATTTCCATTCATCAAATCCCACATTTGCTTAGAATAATTGAAAACACTAAAATGACAATCAACGGTATCCATATGCATACCGGAAGTGATATTTTAGATATTGATGTGTTTTTATATGCTAGTGAAATACTGTTTGAAACCGCTAAACAATTTAAAAATTTAGAGTTTATCGATTTCGGTTCTGGTTTTAAAGTTCCTTACAAACAAGGAGACATTGAAACAAACATTGAAGAATTAGGAAAAAAACTTACCAAAAAATTCAATGCTTTTTGTAAAGATTATGGTAAAGATTTAATCTTAGCCTTTGAACCTGGTAAATTTTTAGTAAGTGAGTCTGGTAATTTTTTAACCAAAGTAAATGCTGTAAAACAAACAACCTCGACAGTTTTTGCTCAAATAGACTCTGGCTTCAATCATTTAATAAGACCTATGTTTTATGGTTCGCACCATGAAATTATCAATATATCTAACCCAAACGGAAGAGAACGTTTTTATACAGTTGTGGGTTATATTTGTGAAACGGATACATTTGGAAATAATCGCCGCATTAATGAAATTAATGAAGGAGATATTTTATGTTTTAAAAATGCTGGAGCCTATTGTTTTTCAATGGCCAGTAATTACAATTCAAGATTTCGTCCAGCAGAAGTACTATGGTATAATAAAAAAGCACATCTTATTAGAAAACGTGAAACCTTTGATGATATCGTGAAAAATCAGGTGGAAATTGATTTAAAAAAAGAAAAAGTTTTAACTAATTAACCTTAGTCAAAATTTCTTAAGTATAAAAGACCTAACATAATGTTAGGTCTTCTTTTATTAAAATATTGATATTAAAAAGTTTAAATAAATAACAGGCAGATTTTTACGTGTAAAAAGGTATCACTCTCTCACCTTACCTGTAAAAACATTAGCTTTTGAATTATAAGGGTTTCCAGAGCTCCGTCTAAACGATACAATTTGACCACAATGCCAAACAGCATCTTCTATGGGGCCGTTAATACTATTCCAAAACGGAAATTCACGCTCGACAAAAATTAATTTGAATTGAGATATATCATCTGAAGCTCTTAAAATATCAGCCGCAGTTTTTATGTTTACCAGAGTTTGCCGTCTTTTCTCGTTAAATGTCAAATCAGGTATATCATTCACTCCTTCATTTGATTGTTGCATCGTTGCATTTAGAATCACTTTTGATAAGATATAAATATGGTCAATAGTTTCTGCACTTGTTCGAGCATCATCACTAGGCTTAAAACTTAAATCTTCTGGTCGTAATCCTTCAGTAGCCCAATAATATCTAAACCCTAAACCATCAAGCATTCTAGCTGCAACGGTTCCTGCTGTGTAAGATTCTGTGGTATCGGGAATTTCGTAATAAGGCAATTTAGATTCCATATTATTTTGAGATTGTATTTGATAAGTAATTAAAAAAATGACTACAAGAAACCGTTTCATATAAAACTATTTAAATTCCGTATTTATCAACTAAATATATTAAAGCTGTCATGGTAGCTGTTCCTAATTCAAGTTCACGCTTATTAACGGCATCAAACGTATCATTACTTGCGTGGTGATAATCAAAATAACATTGTGAATCTGGAAATAACCCAGCTAATACTATTGAATCGTTTTTTAAATACCTAACATCTACTTCTGGTTCACCTTTTTTAAAATTATCTGCCAGATAAGGTTCAAACAATGACTTCCATTGAATAATTTTATTAAATTGTGAGTCATTACAATCAAATGAAAACCCTCTCGGTGTAAAACCGCCAGAGTCACTCTCTAGAGCAAATACATGGTTTTCATTTTTGAGTTTAGCCACTTCTGCATACTTTGCTCCTCCTCTTGATCCGTTTTCTTCATTCATAAACAACACCACTCTAATAGTATGTTTGGGTTTAATACCAGATTTTTTAAGTAACCTTAACACATCCATGGACTGTACCACACCTGCGCCATCATCTTGAGCTCCATCTCCTAAATCCCATGAATCTAAATGACCGCCAACAACCATATATTGATTAGGAAATTGACTTCCTGTAATTTCTCCAATTACATTATAAGACTGAACATCTTTAAGTTGCTTACAATTTTGTTTAAAATAAAATTGTATCGTCTTATCCAGTTTAAGCATAGTACTCAATAACTCAGCATCATTAGTACTTATGGCTGCAGCTGGAATACGCTTGTCTTCTGGCAAGTCGCCATAGGTCATGTTTCCTGCATGTGGTAAATCGTCTAATCTTAAATTTAAAGATCTTACAATAACCCCAACGGCACCATATTTTGAAGCTTCGTAAGCGCCTTTTGTACGTTGGTCATTTGCTTTAGAGTAAGCCTCAAAAGTGTTTATCAAATCGGGTTGCATGGGTCTATTGAAAAATACAATCTTTCCTTCTACGCCTGCCTTTCCCAAAACAGCTAATTCATCAAAATCATGAACTTCAACAATAGAAGCTTTAATACCTAATGCTGGTGTTGCAACTGAGCTGCCTAATGCACAAATATTAACTGTTATAGATTTTCCATCTGAACTTTTTATATAAGCATATTCTTTGGCACCACGAACCCATTTTGGAACCATAACTGGTTGCAACCAAACTTTATCTAATCCTAACTTATCTAACTCTTCTTTGGCCCAAGCGACTGCTCTTTCTGCTCCTAATGATCCTGACAATCGACTTCCTATTTGATTGGACAAATAATTCAACCAATCATAACTTTTACCGTTTGTTAATGACTGTTTGTATATATCCTTAATAACTTCTTCGTCCGACTGAGAGTATACAGGAAGTATCATTAAAAATGATATGATAAAAATGACTTTTTTCAATACGATCATGAAGTAACTTTTTAGATTTTAAAGATATTATTCTATCCACACTTTTATGTGAAGTAAATCATAAAAATTAATAGTTAAAAATATTCGATTATTCACTTTCTAACTGTTTTTTATACATTTCTAAATTTGCTTTAATATCATCGTCCAGTTCCGGTTCTTTAATATCTGTATAGGTTTTTAAGGTATCGTACATAATTTTAGCAACAATATAACGTGCTGTTGCCTTATCGTCTGCTGGAATATTATACCACGGTGCATGTGGCTTTGTGGTTTTATTAATGGCATCTTGATAACAATCTTGATACGCATCCCAAAGTTTGCGCTCTTTTAAATCGCCTGGTGAAAATTTCCAATTTTTCTCTTGCTTGTCCAATCTACGAAGTAATCTGTGTTTTTGTTCTTCTTTAGATAGATTTAAAAAGAATTTAAAAATGATGGTACCATTATCTGCAATATGCTTTTCAAAATTATTTATCTGTTCAAAACGCTTATCCCAAAATGTATCATTAATATCATCAACCGAATTTATTCCAGGAATATTCTCAGAAAGAATATAACTAGGATGCACCCTTGTTACTAATACATTTTCGTAATGTGTTCTATTAAAAACTCCAAATTTACCTCTAGCAGGTAGTTCTAAATAATGTCTCCATAAATAATCATGCTTTAACTCTAACTCTGTAGGAACTTTAAAACTATGAACTACAATACCTCGTGTATTAAAATCTTTAAAAACTTCTCTAATTAAACTATCCTTGCCTGCCGTATCCATACCTTGTAAGCATACCAAAACAGCGTATTTACCATGAGCATACATAGTATCTTGAAGTTTACCCAGTTTTTTTCTAACGGATTTTAACTCTTTTTCTATTTTTTTTTCAGAAGTATCTAAATCATAAGTTGTTGTATTTTCTTTTAAATTAATTGATGATGATACAATAAAATCTTTTGGAGATATATTTTTCATTAATTCATTTTTTAAATTTTTCATAAAGATAGTAAAAGAATAAATTCGATGAAATGCACCCTACTTTGTTATGTTTTTAATATTTTTGAGCACCTACTTATTAAATTTAAAACCCAATACCATGAAAAAGAACTACTTATTTTTTCTGTTTATTCTTATATGCTTAAAGTTTCAGGGCCAGACAAATTGTTCTGAAGCCGACTCTGATGTCATATATGCTTACTCAGATGTAAAGACCTCATATGAGGCTAATAACATTTCTCATTTAAAAGAATACGCATACAAATCTTTAATGGCCTTTAAGCGTGCTTTACCAAAATTAAAAAATTGTGGTTGTGAAACATCCTATAATAATGCTTTTGACGCTATAGAGTTATTAGAAAAAGTTGAGCCCACTGAAACCTACGAGGATGGTCGTTTTTATGTTAAAAGAGCAAGAGACATTGCTAAAAAAAGTATTATTGAATTAGATAAATGTACAGCTGCAGCACAAAAAGATAATAGCCTTTCTCAACTAAAGGATGAGCAAGAAATGCTAAAACAACAACAACTTGAACTGCAACAAAAAGAAAAAGAGATTAGAATGAAATTGGCACAGCAAAAAGAAAAAGCCTTAATGCTGAAAAAGGAACAGATGATTACTGAATACAAATCTGCTATTTCTGTAAGTGTTAAAAACTATAATGATATTTTAAAAATTAGTAACAGTAAGAATACCATAGCAGTTCCTAATGAGAACCCAGATTCTTTAAGCTCTAAAAGTATTAATGAAATAAAAACCCATTATTTAAAAAGCCTTAAAGGACTAGCTTCAACATATATGTCTTATTTAAATGACTGCGAAGACTAGAATACTAATTAATATTTATATATAAAAAGGCCGGAACTCATGTAAATATAGTTCCGGCCTTTTAAATTTTAAAATATTTCTATTTTGATGCGAACATTTTTACATCTTCTTCTGAGACCTCTTTGTCTCCTAATATAATTAATCGTTCAACTACATTTCTCAATTCCCTTATATTACCTGTCCAATCATAATCTTGTAATAACTTGATAGCTTTATTGGTAAAAACTTTTTTTGCTGTTCCATGCTCACTTGCTATTTTATCTGCAAAATGATTTATTAGTAATGGAATATCGTCACGTCTATCATTTAAAGCAGGAACTTGAATTAAAATAACGGCCAATCTATGATATAAATCTTCTCTAAATTTGCCGTCTTCAATTTCCTTTTTTAAATCCTTATTGGTTGCTGCAACAACACGAACATTAACTTTAATATCTTTATCGCTACCAACGCGTGAAATTCTACTTTCTTGAAGAGCACGAAGCACTTTTGCTTGAGCAGATAAACTCATATCGCCTATTTCATCAAGGAAAATAGTTCCTCCATTAGCTGCTTCAAACTTACCTGCACGATCTTTAACGGCACTTGTAAATGCTCCTTTTACATGTCCAAACAATTCGCTTTCAATAAGTTCACTTGGTATCGCTGCACAGTTTACTTCTACCATTGGCCCACTAGAACGATCGCTCTTTTGATGTAACCAATGTGCAACAAGTTCTTTACCTGTTCCATTAGAACCCGTAATAAGCACTCTAGCATCGGTTGGAGCTACTTTTTCAATAATATCTTTAATATGGGAAATAGCACTGCTCTCCCCTATCATTTCAAAGTTTTTACTGACTTTCTTTTTAAGCCGTTTGTTTTCTACAACCAGTTCTTTCCTGTCTAAAGCATTTCTAACGGTGTTAAGAAGCCTATTTAAATCTGGCGGTTTTGATATGTAATCAAAAGCGCCTAAACGCATCGTGTTTACGGCAGTATCTAAATCTCCATGTCCAGAAATCATTACAATCGGTATTTCTGGCTTTATTTTTTTTACGGCCTCCAACACTTCAACCCCATCCATTTTAGGCATTTTAATGTCACAAAGCACTAAATCGTAATCATCTTTTTTTATTTTTTCAATTCCTTCCAATCCATCGCCAGCCTCCTCAACATGATACGTATCATTTTCTTCTGAAAGAATTTTTACAAGTACGCGTCTTATGGCAGCTTCATCTTCTATTATTAAAATTTTTGGCATATTCTTTTAACTTTTATTTTGAAAAATGTGAACATCTCTTTGAGGAAAAGGAATAGTTATATTGTTTTCTCTAAACAATCTATCTATCTCAAAACGCACATCACTTTTAGGATTATTGGCATTAAAACTATCTCCTAAGGTAAAAACAACTTTAAAATTTAATGAACTATCTCCAAAGTCTGTAAACTGAACAATGGTCTCTGATGTATCTATAACTTCTGGGTGCGAATTAGCGGCTTCTAACAACAACTTTTTTACTAATTGTACATCGCTTCCATAGGCAACTCCTACAGTAACATTCTCTCTTGTGGTTGTGCCATTTTGTGTCCAGTTAAATAAACTATTAGTAAGATATAAGTGATTTGGAATAACCAAAACTCTATTATCAATTGTAACGGCTCTGGTTGTTCTAAGTTTTATTTCTTCAACTCGACCTACTTTCCCATCTAGCTCAATAATATCTCCCACATGAACTGTTTGATCGACCAGAATAAAAACTCCAGAAATAATATCTTGAAATAAGGTTTGAAGTGCTAAACCAATACCTATTAATAAGGCTGCAGAGGCTGCAAAAACAGCTGTTAAATCTATACCTATAGAATTTAACGCTATTAGTAAAACTATGAGATAGATAAGCCATCTTGCAAATGAAAAAACGGTAATGAATTTAACCTTATCTTCATGAGGCATATTTCTTGTTAAAAGCTTTCTACTCCATCGCAACAAAAAAGATGTTGCTAATAATATAATGATTATTAAAAGAATATATCCTATAGTAATTTCTATAGTATTCTTAGCATTATGATATACTACAAAATCTAGAAAGTCAACAAATTTTTCCCAAATAGAACTTTTTGAAATAACCTTTTCAATTTTATCTAAATCCTGATCCATGTTAATATTTTATCCATTTTATTATCTCTTTATAGGTTGGTTTTTTACCATACATTAAAATACCTACTCTATAAATTTTAGCTGCAAACCAAACAGTAAGCATAAATGTACCCAATAATATTAATAAAGACAATATTTGCTGCCACAAAGGAACTCCAAAAGGTATGCGCATAAGCATTACAATAGGCGAAGTGAATGGGATAAATGAAAATACTGTTGATACCGTGCCAT
This sequence comes from Flavobacteriaceae bacterium, assembly GCA_050300615.1. GTDB lineage: Bacteria > Bacteroidota > Bacteroidia > Flavobacteriales > Flavobacteriaceae > Yeosuana. The sequence goes on from JBNKYB010000026.1 coordinate 19,502, forward strand.
GAGGATCTTCAATAACCGTAAAAAACCCAACATATACCGCCAACATTAAAGGCATTAAAATAGGAAAAATGAATTGTTGTGTATCTGTCTCATTATCAACTGCGGCTCCAATAGCTGCATATAATGAACTATATAATAAATAGCCACCAATAAAAAACAATATAAATGCAATAATTAAATTAGCAATAGGTAAATGATAGAAAGACGTTAATAGATCATGTATTTGCATAGTCATTTCTGAATTATTCATGGCACTATGCATCATTTCTTGATTTGCAGATTGCATTTGTCCCACATCAAAACCAAAAACGGTTGAAATAACAAAAAGTAACACGCCTCCTATTAAGAGCCAAGCTACAAACTGTGTAATACCCGCTAAAGAAGTGCCTATAATTTTACCCAACATTAATTGAATAGGTTTAACAGAGGATATAATAACTTCAATAATTCTGCTAGTTTTCTCTTCGATAACACTGCGCATAATCATGTTTCCATAAATAATGATAAACATGAATAATAAATAACCTGCTAATCCTCCAAAAATAAGTTTAACTACACTATCTGTTTTAGAGGTTTTTTCTCCTTTAAAACTTTCTTGTAAAATGCTTACGTTTGTTTTTGCGGCATCAATCATTTTAACATCAACACCCTTTTTCTGAAGTTTTAAGTACTCTATTTTTTTATCAATTTTAGATTCCAAATTTGAGATAACCGATAAAGAAGGAGATTCTTTTGAAAAAAACTTAATCTGTCCTGAAATGGAATCAATATCATTAAGTTTATTAATATATAACAAACCATATGCCTCTGACTGTTTTGCCAATTCTTCAGCATCTTTTAAAGACATATTCTCTAATATATTATAGGTAACATGATCCTCGTTTGTAAAAACGTCTTGTACCATACTAGATTCATCTAAAACTAAAATGGTTCGTTCTTTATCATTATTTATTTGTGACAAATAAGCTACTAAAGATGCCAAACCAATCATAATAATTGGACTTAAAAAAGTCATAACTATGAACGATTTGTTTTTAACCTTCGTTAAGTATTCACGTTTTATTATAAGCGGTAAATGATTCATAATCAATTATTCTTTACTGATTGGATAAAAATATCGTTAACACTAGGTATAAGCTCAACAAAATGAGATACCATTCCATAATTACATAAATAACTTAATAAATCGTTTGGACTATCATGTTCAGACAATTTAACATTAAGCTTCAACTCATCACCTAGCGATTTAAAATTTGCTGGAGATACTTCAAATTTTTCAGACAATTCTTTTTCCAAAATAAGATGTTGCTTCGTATCAATACCTATCTCAAACGTATTGGTTTTAAACTGCTTTTTTATATCAACTAATGTTCCCTCAAGTATCTTATTTGATTTGTGAATCAACGTAATTTCATCACACATTTCTTCAACAGACTCCATACGGTGGGTAGAAAAAATAATAGTAGCTCCATCCTCTCGTAACTTTAAAATTTCATCTTTTATTAAATTGGCATTTATAGGATCGAATCCCGAAAATGGTTCATCAAAAATCAACAACTTGGGCTCATGCAACACCGTTACAACAAACTGTATTTTTTGAGCCATCCCTTTTGATAACTCTTGAATTTTTTTGTTCCACCAATCTCCTATTTCTAACCTATCAAACCAATATTTTAAACGCTTTTTCGCTTCTTTATGGCTTAATCCTTTTAATTGAGCCAAGTATAAGGCTTGCTCGCCAACTTTCATAGATTTATATAATCCACGTTCTTCGGGCAAATAACCAATATCCTTTATATGTATTGGGTTTAAGGGTTCTCCATCTAAAATTACGTGACCCGAATCGGGCATTGTTATTTGATTTATAACTCTAATTAGTGTTGTTTTTCCAGCGCCATTGGGGCCTAACAAACCAAATATACTTCCCTTTGGAACAGCTATAGATACGCTGTTTAGAGCAGTAAATGATCCAAAATTTTTAGAAACATTTTGGACTTCTAAAATATTACTCATTATTATTTTTTATTGTTGGTTGCGTAAAGATATTAAATGTTAGTAAGTAACATTTATAATAAAATGATAAATGTTTTTAAAAAAATTGCCCCATTATATGCTATGGAATTATAATAAGTATGCTAAAAAACAAAACCCACCCTTAAAAAAATTAAGGATGGGAAAAAAATTGCTATGAAAAAGAAAATATCACTAATATATTAGTGATATTCAAATATAGTATTTTTTATTAAATAATTAATAAAAGAATACTATAACTTTTATATAAATGAGAATTAAAGAGTAACAAAAAATCTTCTTAAAAAATCATGATTTAAGAAAACATATCTTTAACTTTCTCAAAAAAGGATTTGTCTGTACTTTCAGGTTTAGGCGTAAAATGTTCATCTTCTCGCATGGATTCAAAAAATTCTTTTTGTTGTTTACTCAAGGTTTTTGGTGTCCATACATTTACATGAACTAATAAATCTCCTTTACCATACCCATTAATACTTGGAATTCCTTTTCCACGTAATCTTAAAATTTTTCCTGATTGAACACCTGGCTCTATTTTTATTCTTACTTTACCTGTAACGGTATCAATTTCTTTAGAATTTCCTAAAATAGCGTCTGGTAAACTTACATATAAATCGTAATGTAAATTATCTCCCTCTCGTTGTAATGTTTGATGAGGTGCTTCTTCAATAGCTACTAAAAGATCTCCAGCAATACCATTTCCTGGGGCATCATTACCTTTTCCTGCGACCTTAAGTTGCATACCATCAACTACACCTGCGGGAATTTTAATTGATACGGTTTCTTCTGCTACTTTTAATCCTTGAGCATCAGCATCAGCAGGTTTTTTATCTATTGTCTGACCTGCTCCACCACACACATTACAAGTTGTGGCTGTTTGCATTCTTCCTAAAATAGTATTGGTAATTCTAGTTACTTGCCCGCTTCCATGACACGTAGAACAAGTTTTATAAGTTGTACCTTTGGCTTGTACTTTACGTCTTACCTTAATTTTTTTCTCAACACCATTAGCGACTTCTTCTAAAGTTAGCTTAACTCGTATACGAAGATTACTTCCTTTAACGCGACGTTGACCGCCTCCGCCTCCACCAAAACCAGAAAAACCACCTCCGCCAAAAGCACCTCCAAAGATATCACCAAACTGACTGAAGATATCATCCATATTCATGTGGTGGCCTCCATATCCTCCACCATTTTCAAAGGCTTGATGCCCAAACTGGTCGTAACGTGCTTTCTTATCGGCATTGCTTAACACTTCATAAGCCTCAGCCGCTTCTTTAAACTTGGTTTCTGCGTCTTTATCATCTGGATTTTTATCCGGATGATATTTGATAGCCATTTTACGATAGGCTTTTTTTATCTCTTCAGCTGTCGCTCCTTTACTTATTCCTAAAATTTCGTAATAGTCTCTTTTTGCCATATTCCCATCCAAAACCTTTCTTTAAGAAAGGAGTTTTTTATATTAAAATATTTATTGTCCAATAACAACTTTAGGAAAACGAATCACTTTATCACCTAAAGCGTATCCCTTTTCAACAACGTCTATAATTTTTCCTTTTAAATCTTCTGAAGGAGCAGGTATTTGTGTGATAGCTTCATGATTATCTGCGTTAAATGCATCACCACTCTCAATTTTAATATGAGATAATCCCTTTTGCTCTAAAGTAGATTTTAGTTTATTACTAATCAACTCAACACCTTTTAAAAGGTCTTTATCTGCCGTTTTTGATATTTCTACATAGGCTCTATCAAAATCATCTAGAACGGGTAACAAAGCCACCATAAGATCTTGATTTGCAGTTTTAAACAAGTCTATTCGTTCTTTTGCTGTACGTCTTTTATAGTTTTCAAACTCTGCAAATAACCTTAAAAACTTGTCTTTTTCTTGCTTCAATTCGTTCTGCAATTTTTCTTCAGCGGTTAACTCTTCTTGTTGTTGCTTATCAGATTCAACAGTTTCAGTTTCATTCTGAACATTTTCAACCTGCTCTTTTTCTATATCTTTTTGTTTGTCTTTTTTGCTCATTGTCGTACTTAAATTTTACAAATACAAAATGTAGTTGGCAAAAGTACTGCCATTATTATAAAAATGTCAAAATGTCATTAACTTTTTTTTATAAAATTTTAAGCTTAAAACTAAAAAAGAACTTATAAAAAGTTCTGAATATTAATTTTTAAGAAAAAAAAATGCCAACTTTTAGTCAGCCAGAGGTATATTGGAAAGAAATTATTTTTAAAATAATTTAAATAAAGGAGAAATAGGTGGATATATTGAATTGACTCTTGTTATTTCATAGTAATATTACTGTACTTAGCATTTACAACAATTGTTTTGGCACTAGTTAAATCGCCAACTGAAAAATTCGATATATTTTCTTTTGATGTTAGTTTAGGGTGAGAAAAACGAGAACGCGTTCCTTTGTATTGCAAACTATAATCTGATTTAGGTAGTGTTATTACAGCATCAGTATTTTGAAGTGTAACATTTAAATTTGTAAAGGCATCATCAATCTTTAAAACTTTTAAGTCACCTATACCCCCATCAATAATAGCACTATTAATTAAATTTTTAATTACAATGTTTGATGCATTAGATGTTAACATTAAACGCTTAACATTATCCAATTCAACTTGTTTTGCATAATTTAAATTAAGAGTTCCTAAATTCCAATTAGTTACATAAACTGGAGAATAAGAAGCATTAATGGAAGTAAAACTTCCATTAATGCTGGGTGCTGTGAATTTAGTATGCGATAAATCTGCTTTTAAATTATCAATATTATTGGCAAATTTAAGCTCGCCATATCTAACATTAACCTTTAATTTAGCGTCTTTAGGCATTTTTATTTTTATTGTTTTCTTTACTTTAGAATCCGTGTTATTATGAATCATTTTTTCAATTTTAACCCGTCTCTTGTCTGCTAGCTTAGCTCTCTCATCCGCTACCTTAGCTCTTTCGTCTGCCATTTTTTCTCTTTCTTCAGCACGTTTTTCATAAAGCTCTTGTCTTTCTTCTAAACGTTTGCCTCGCTCTTCAATTTGTTTGGCATATCTTTCCCCCCATTGTGCCATCTCTTCACCATATTTTTCTTCCCATTCCTTTCCAAATTTCTCTCCCCAAGCTTCCATTTGTTTACCATACTTCTCTCCCCATTCTTTACCAAACTTTTCACCCCATTCTTCCATCCTTTTTTGGTAATCTTTTCCAAACTTTGAATCAAATTTTTTGGTCCATTTTTCCATATAGGCATCACCATCTTTTTTATAAGCATCGTAATCAAATTGCATTTGGTGTATCCCATCTGGCAACTCAGGTAATTCTGGCATATCGGGAATCTCGGGAAGCTCAGGTATGTCAATATCGATTTCTGGCACTTCAATATCTGCTAATTCAAACTTTAATTCTTCTAAAACTGCAGTAATTGCATCATTATCACCAACATTATACGAATAGGCCCAAGAAACTGGTGAATTTCCTTTGGTTGAAATAGAAACCGAACTTTTTGTGGCATCAACATCTACATTCCAGTTTTTTAAAGCTTTTTGCAATTCTTCATTTGAAAGGTTATCACCTTCAATATAGGCTTCTACCTCTATAACATCTTTATTCCAAGTATCAAATACAATATTGCAATGGCTCGTGTTTAAATCTATTGTAACATCTTTGTCAACTTTAATACTTTGAGATACTTTGGTTAATTTTTGTTGTGCTGATACACTTGTGGCTATTAAAACTACGAGTAGTAATAGTTTTTGTTTTAATATAGAAAACTGTTTCATTTTTTGATTTTTTAGATTGATTTTGAAGCTTCATCATTATTTTGAGTATCTGATGAAGCACTAAATTCTTTTAATTGTTCTCGTAATCGATATAAAAGATTTAATCGGAATTTTAAATTATCAATTAAAGCATTTATAGTTAATTCACTCGGTCCGTTTTCAGTTAATTCAACTGATAATTTTTGATACTCTTTATTGAGTACACTTAACTGATCTACATAGCCATCAAACAAATCTTTCGTTTCTGGCGTATACGTTATTTTAGACAACTCCAAATTAATACTTGCTAAATAGTAATCTTCAACTTTTTTAAGTCCAGGAGATACATCGCCCAAGGTTTTCGTAGCCTCTGGTTTTGTTGTTGCTACAGTATTTGCGGGCTTAACAAGAGCTGCAGGTTCAAAATATTTATAACCTCCATAACATAATCCTAGCATTAAAACTAAGCTTGCTGCAATACGCAACCAATTGAAATTTGATTTACGCTTAACAGGTAATTCTTGCTCTAACTTTTCTAGAAACCTGTCTTGATGATTAGCAGGCATCTTTTCTTGAGTCATTATTTTTTGTTCAGATTTTAATAACTCTCTAATATCTCGTGCCATCTTTTTTAAGGGTTAACAATTCTTGTAATTTTACTTTTCCTCGTGATAATTGTGTTCGTGATGCTATTTCTGAAATATTTAAAATCTCAGAAATTTCTTGATGATCATAACCTTCTATTAAATATAACATCAAAACATACTGATATTTATCTGGTAAGGATTCAATAGCTTTTTTTACATCATTTATTGTAATAGCATCATCGACTAACCATTTGTCATCAACTGGTGTATCAACTACTTTTAGGTGCACCTCTTCTAAATCAACTAAACGTTGTTTTCTAGATTTTAAGAAATCAATACTTTTATTAACAACAATACGTTTTAACCAAGCTCCAAAAGTAACCTCAGCCTTATATTGATGTAGTTTTGCAAAAGCCTTTATAAAAGCTTCTTGTACTACATCTTCAGCATCATGAGCGTCTTTTAAAAATCGTTTAGCAACAATATACATCCCGTCGCAGTACTGGTTGTATAACTGCAATTGTGCCTTACGATTGTTTTGTTTACATTGTTCAATAATGTCAACTTTAAACATGCTACTGGTACTTTTGGTTTTGATTAGTTCTTTTTAAAAGACGATAAAAAATTTCGAGTGTTGCAAAATTTAATTTATTTTTTTCAATTCATACCAAAATTTAATAAAACAACGTTAAGTATTTTCCATATCTAGGCATTTAAATTATATTTACACTAATTTTAAAAAACTTTTTTCCACTTATGAATACGTTTTTAAAACGATTACTTATAATACTATCAATTATAGCGTTAGGACTTTTTTTATACTCTTATTTTGTTGAAAACATATTTGAAACAAGACTAAGTCCGAAAGACACTGTTGAATATGAATCAAAGAATTTAAAGCTTAAAGTTATTTACAATAGACCCTATAAAAAAGGACGTAAAATTTTTGGCGGGTTAGTGCCTTTTAACAAAGTATGGAGAACAGGAGCTAATGAGGCTACCACATTTTCTACCAATGAGCCATTATACATAAAGGGTTTCAAAATACCTGTTGGAGAATATACTATTTGGACCGTACCAAAAGATAGTGTGTGGCAAGTTATGTTTAACACTAAAAAATATCCTTGGGGAGTAGATGCAGAAATGAGACCGATGTGGGATCCTAATTATGATCTTTTAGAAATTGATGTTCCTGTTAAAAAACTAGACTCTGTTGTTGAACAGTTTACCATTGGATTTGATGATAAATCTGATAAAATAGATTTTACCATGGCTTGGGATAAAACTGAAATTGCTGTACCTTTAAGTTTACATAAAAAAGAATAAAGGAACTCCCAAAAACAGCTAAAAATCAGCTGGTGTTTTTAGACTCTAATCACACAACATCCACTTTTTTTTACATAAAAAGAGTGATTAAAATTTTTGTGCACTTTAGCTATATTATTATTACAGAGTATATCAAAAATCAATACTGGATTTAGCACATATTTTATTCTAAACTTACATTAGAATTGTTTGTTATAAGCCAAAAAATCTTTTTTGGCTTTGATGTGCACGTTGTAACAAGCCTTAAATGCTTCAAAAAAGTTATAATTTAGATAAAATTAAGAAACAAGGCAATTATAGTTTAACAATTCAACTTACATTTGTAAACTAAATAAAAAAAACAGATATTCTCATGTGGCGTAAGTTATTTCCAACCAGATTTTCATTACTAAAAACATTTGTTTTAATTTTCTTAATACTTTCATTTGCTGTAAGGCTTATTTTATTTATTTGGAGTTTTTCTGAAACTGATACATCTGTTTTAAATTTACTTTTCACATTCTTATTAGGATTTTTGTTTGATATAGGTACAGTATCATTTTTTGCTCTACCATACGCTTTATATTTATTGCTGTTTCCAAAAAGGTTTTATGGTAGCATTGTAGATAGAGTTTTTACATTTTTCGGATATTCATTAGGGCTTATTATTTTCCTATTTTCATTTTTTGCCGAAATCACATTCTGGGAAGAATTTAAACGTCGTTTTAACTTTATAGCTGTTGATTATTTAATTTATACGAATGAAGTCGTTCAAAACATTAATGAATCCTATCCAATTCCGTTACTTGTTAGCATTATTTTAATTGCTTTTTTAATTATATTATTTATCACCAAAAAACGTGGTGCTTTTAAAGATACTTTTAAAAGTACAACCCCCTTTAAAGACAAACTTATTCCTACGCTAGTTATTGGGTGTATTGTTGCTGTTTTTACTTTATTTGTTCAAAACCAAGATTCAGAACAATTTAACAATCGATATAATAACGAACTATCAAAAACCGGTATTTATTCGTTTTTTGCAGCCTTTAGAAATAATGAGCTGTCTTATTTAAAATTTTACAAAAGCATTGATGAAAACAAGGCCTTCTCAATTGTAAAAAACAAAATAAAATCTGATGGAGAACACTTTATCCATCCTGATAAAAATGAAATTTTAAGAACGGTTGTTAATTCAGATTCTATAAAAAAACCTATAAAGCCTAATATTATATTTATATGTGTAGAAAGTTTAAGTGGTAAATATTTAAACTCATTGGGTAGCACCTTAAATATCACACCTCATCTTGATTCACTGGCCCAAAACGGATTGTTCTTTAATAATTTATTTGCGACTGGTACCAGAACTGTAAGAGGCATGGAAGCTATAACGTTATCCATTTCTCCTACGCCCGGCAGAAGCATTGTTAAACGTAAAAATAATCAAGGATTGTTTACTATTGGAGAAGTTTTTAAAAAAGAAGGCTATAACAAAACCTTTTTTTACGGAGGTGATGGTTATTTTGACAATATGAACACCTATTTTGGAGGTAATGGTTTTGATATTGTTGATAGAGGTCGAGGCTTTTTATTAGATGCTAGCATTACAACCAAACGAACCAATATTGAAGATGATGAAGTAACTTTTGAAAATGCTTGGGGTGTTTGTGATGAAGATATTTATAACAAAGTGCTAAAGGAGGCTGATAAAACCTATCAAGACGGAAAACCGTTTTTTAATTTTGTAATGACAACATCAAACCATCGCCCTTATACGTATCCTGAAGGAAAAGTAGAAATCCCCTCAGGGACAGGGCGAGAAGGTGCTGTACAATACACAGATTATGCTATTGGTGAATTTTTAAAAAATGCTAAATCGAAACCGTGGTTTGATAATACCATATTTATAATTATGGCAGATCATTGTGCCAGTAGTGCTGGTCGTTGGGAATTAGATGTAAAAAACTACCATATTCCAGCTATTGTGTATAATCCAAAACTAATTGCTCCTCAAAACGTAGATAAACTGTGCTCCCAAATTGATTTATTTCCTACTATATTTGGCTTGATGAATTGGGATTACACTTCAAACTTTTTTGGCAAAGATATTTTAAAAATGAACGCCACAGATGAAAGAGCCCTTATCGGTAATTATAGGAAGCTTGGTTTACTAAAAGACGGTAAATTAATGGTTTTAAACGAACAAAACGGATCTGATTTTTATCAATGGAGTGAAGATGATAATAGCCTAAAAGAAATACCTAATGATGTTAACTTTTTAGACGAAACCATTTCATATTATCAAGTTGCAGATTATTTATACAGAAATAACGGTCTTAAAATAAAGAAATAATATTGATACACATACATTTTATAGTTAACCCTATTGCTGGATCTGGCGATAATAAAATCAACATTAAATTCCTTGAAAGGTATTTTAGTAAAGACAAGTATGTTCTGGTTGTAAAAAACTCAGTCTATAAAAAACATGCCGTTGAACTTACAAAAGAATCTATCAAAGAAAAGGCGCATATTATTGTGGCTTGTGGTGGTGATGGTACAATTAATGAAGTAGCTTCTTGCATTATTGACACCCCAATTCTTTTTGGCATTATCCCATTAGGTTCAGGAAATGGTTTAGCTTCAAATCTTAAAATATCTAAAAATATTGAAGAGGCCATTTCAATAATAAAAAAACACGATGTAAAAACAATAGATGTTGGATGCTTAAACAATAACTATTTTTTTAGTAATTCTGGAATTGGATTTGACGCCATGGTTATTAAAAACTATGAAGAGTCTAATAACCGTAAACTTTTAAGTTACATTAAAGCTACCATTAAATCGCTAAAAGATATAAAATACGATAACGAATATAACATTAGTATAAACGAGGATAATTTAGTTTTAAAACCATTCATGATTTTTGTTTCAAACTCAAATGTCTTGGGTTATAAAGTAAGTTTAACTCCAAAGGCTTCCTTACAAGATGGTCTGCTAGATGTCCTTATTGTTTCAAGATTAAATTTCTTTAAAGTTGGTTTATTTTGTTTGTTAATGCTTTTTAAAAAACACCATCTATTAAAAGAAGTGAAAAGTTATCAAACTAAAAACCTATCAATCCATCAAAAAGGAAGTAATCATTTTAATATGCAAATTGATGGGGAACACAGAGCTATAAACAACTCGAACATTGAATTTTCTATTAAAGAGAAAGCTTTAAAAATAATATCTTAAAAACTGAAGCGTTTCAGTTTTTAACGTATCGCTTAATAATATAGGTTGCTATTTTATAAAATAACAAACCAGAAAGTGCACCAAAAGTCATTCCACAGACAACATCTAAAGGATAGTGAACTCCTACATAAATTCTACTAAAACCCACAATAACACTCCAGAATATTAATAAAAAAATTAAATTTTTATAATAAGGTCTAAGTAATAATCCTGAAAAAATAGCCGCTGCCATAGAGTTTGCTGCATGGCCAGAGAAAAAACCATACTTGCCACAACGAACTGCAATAAATCGTATCTGATTAACCAGAGCATCTTCTCCACAAGGTCTTGTTCTTTCAAAACCTCTTTTAAACATATTGGTAATTTGATCGGTAAATGTAATCATTAAAGCAACTATTACTACAAAAACCAAAAGAGACTTTAAGCCGTATTTTTTATATAATAAAAACAGTAAAATGGCATATAATGGAATAAAAGTTAACTTGTTTGTTATTAGTAACCACAACCCATCCCAAGTAGGAGACCCTAAATTATTTAAAAATAAAAAAAGTGATGTATCGTATTGTAATAACTGGTCAATCATTATTCTTCGTATAAAGAGATTTCTCTATCGTAAAATTCGGTAGCTAGCTTTATCATGGTCTCGGTTTCAGCCTCTAATTCTTTCTCATCTTCCGCATCAAAATCTTCAAACCATTCTACCTCATCATCTTCAAGGTTAATAATAAATCTGGGGAATTCTGTATGAATTACAAAAATAGCATTCGGATAATCTGTATTATCGCCCAATATAAATTTTGGTAGTTGCATGATATGTCTTCTTTAATTGTTAGACAAAATTAACCTTTTCGTTAGATAATTAAATCGAAGATACAATAAAATTGCGGCTGTTGATAATCCAGAAAGCAAACCCAACCAGATACCAAAACTACCATAAATGGTTTCATTTCCTAAAAACCAACTTACTGGAAAGCCCACTATCCAATAGGACACAAAAGTTATTAATGTTGGAATCTTAACGTCTTGAAGGCCTCTTAATGCTCCTAAAAAAATAACTTGTATACTATCACTTATTTGAAATATTGCTGCAGCTATTAGAAGTTTTGATGCTATTTTAATAACCTCTGTATTATCCAATAGGTTTTTGGCATCATTAAAGTCTACATATAATTTTGGCAACTGATTATTAAATATAAAGAAAATAAAGGCAAAACTTATAGCAAATAAAAGACCAAATAAAAATATTGAGAAGGCAATTCGTCTTAATTCCAAAAAATTTTTCTGTCCTTTTTGGTTTCCTACCCTTACCATCGCTGCAACACTTAGCCCTGTTGCTACCATAAAAGTCATAGACGATAAGTTTAATGCAATTTGGTTAGCAGCTTGAGGATTTTTACCTAGAGTACCACTTAACCAAATGGCTGCTGTAAAAATAGCAACTTCAAAAAACATTTGCATTGCACTTGGAGCTCCTAAGTTTATTATTTTTTTTAGCATCAATGTATCTAAAACAAAAAACTTGATATTAGTTACAAAAGCTTTTGATTTTTCTTTTCCTTTTAGTAAATACCAAAGATAAGCTACCATGATAAACCTGGAAGCTAGCGTACCATAAGCTGCCCCAACAATGCCCAATTCTGGAAACCCGAATTTTCCAAAAATCAGCAAATAGTTTAAACCTATATTAACAACATTTCCTAATAACGTCGCATACATAGGAAATCTTGTCATTGACAACCCATCGCTAAATTGTTTAAATGCTTGAAAAACAATTAGAGGAATTAATGAAAATGCAACTAAGTCCAAATAAGGAGATGCTAAATCTACTACTTCAGCAGGTTGTTTCATTAAATGCATCAATGGTTTTGCAAAAAACACCAATAAAAAGAGTGAGACTCCTAAAACCGTACATAAAAATAGTCCGTGTTTAAATGCAGATTTCCCTTTAATAAAATTTTGTTCAGCATCTGCTTCTGCTGTTAAAGGTGTAATAGCTGTTGAAAACCCTATACCCAGAGACATTGCTATAAACATAAAACTATTTCCTAAAGACACGGCTGCCAACTCTGCAGTTCCTAGCTGACCAACCATAACATTATCGGCAAATCCTACAAATGAATGTCCCAACATGCCTAACATTACTGGTGCTGCTAATTGCCAATTATATTTAAATTCTTTAGTGTAGTTTTTTAATTGCATCAGGCAAAAGTAATCTTTAGCTATTGTTTTTACGAATTTTAGAATATAGAATTACCAACTACTTAAAAAAGCCAAAAAATTAATTGTTAGTAAGTAAGAATAACTTTTAAAGCTCTGGAAATCAATTTTCATTATTTTTGGTATACCCTTAGAATTTATCTTAATAGCATCAAGATACTATAGAAACATTTAGCTGTTATTTTAAGGGATTAAAAATAATTACAAGCATAAGGTTTCAATATTAAAAGGGGGAAATATTATTTCCCCCTTTTTTATACTTCATCTTTCTTACTTATTCTTATATACTATAATTAGAAACTGCCTTTTTAGCCTCTTCAAACTCGTGAATCATATCCTTCACTATTTGATGGACTGGTTTTATCTCATGAATTAACCCTGATATTTGTCCTATTTCCAATTCGCCTTCTTCTAAATCGCCTTCAAACATCCCTTTTTTAGCTCTTCCTCTTCCTAATAATGCTTTTAGTTCTTCAACTGTAGGTGTTGTTTTATATAACTCTTGAACTTCTGTATAAAATTTATTCTTAATCAATCGAACTGGAGCTAACTCTTTTAAGGTTAATTGAGTATCTCCTTCATTAGCATTAACCACTACTCTTTTAAATGCTTCATGAGCAGAAGACTCATCACTAGCGACAAAACGACTTCCCACTTGAGCACCATCGGCTCCTAAAACCATAGCCGCTAACATGGCATTACCGGTAGCAATACCTCCAGCTGCTATTAACGGAATTTTAATATGCTCTTTAACCATTGGAATGAGTGTTAACGTAGTGGTTTCATCTCTACCGTTATGTCCTCCTGCTTCAAAACCTTCGGCAACAATAGCATCTACACCTGCTTCTTGAGCTTTGATTGCAAACTTTAAACTACTAACAACATGAACAACAGTAACTCCTTGTTCTTTTAGCCATGATGTCCATGTTTTAGGATTACCAGCAGAGGTAAATACAATTTTAACCCCCTCTTCAACAATAATATCCATAATTTCTTGAATGTTTGGATACAACATGGGCACGTTTACCCCAAAAGGCTTATTGGTGGCTTTTTTACATTTCTGAATATGTTCACGCAACACTTCAGGATACATAGACCCAGCACCAATCAAACCTAAAATTCCTGCATTACTACTGGCTGAAGCTAATTTCCAACCACTATTCCAAACCATACCTGCTTGTACAATAGGGTATTTGATGTTAAAAAGCGATGTTATTTTATTTTGCATTTAGGCTTTTATGATTTTAAGTGATTTTGAAACTCCTTTTGATTGAAACTTGGCAATATACATGCCACTAGAAAGATGTGAAATATCAATTCCTTTTTTTGAATGATTTACGTAAAAGTCATTGACGTGTTTTCCTAAAATTGTATAAAGTTGAACTTTTAGTTCTGTTTCGCTTGAAGGTAACTCAAAATATATCATACTCCTTGTGGGGTTTGGATATATTTTTAAATCATTGTCTACTTGAAAAGTATTAGTTGATAAGGCATTATTAAGTGTAAGTTGTAAATTAGGTATTCCATATCCTAATTTATAATCTGGATTGGCATATTGAGACGCAGATTCTCTTACCAACTGCATAATTTCTGCATTTGTTTTGTTTGGCAATGCTTGCCATAAACAAACAATTCCACCAGCCATAATGGGCGAACTAAAAGACGTTCCATTGGCCGTTCCTATAGTATCAAATTCATTAATAACAGCACTTGCCAATCCTTGCGCTACAACATCTGGCTTTTGAGTAGGCTGATAAACACTTCCTATAGAACTGAAATAGGCATAATCGCCATTTGAATCAACAGCACCAATTGAAAAAACGTTAGGTGAATCTGCTGGTGCATTTACACCATTGTTTCCTTCATTCCCAGCTGAATTTACTAAAAGCATCCCTTTTTGAAAAGCAATATTAGCTCCTTTGGTTATATAGGCTGTATAGCCATCTAAATCTGAATTTGAATAGCTGTAATTTGTATTATTAAAGTCTTTATAACCTAGCGAGGTATTAATAACATCAACTCCCAAACTATCTGCTCTTTCTGCTGCTTCTACCCATAAACTTTCTTCTAAAGGGTTCTCGTTTTCTATTCCTCCAGTCAGCCTTGTATCTTCTGTAATAAACAAATAATAAGATGCATCAGGAGCCGTACCAACATATTGATTTTCAACATAACCAGCCATCGTGCTCAATACCAAAGTTCCATGATTACTGGTTGTATTGGTATAGACATCTGTATCTCTATTTACAAAATCGTAATTACCTAAAATTTGTCCTGTTACTCTTAAATGCTGAAATGACGACATCGTATTAACATTTGGAAATCCGGCATCAAGAACGGCCACGGTCATACCTGCACCTGTATAATCTGCTAAATGTAATTGGTCTCCCTTAAACATTTGAATTTGATTAGCAGCACTGCCATAATTGTATGTTGTAAACGTTTCTTGAAATTTTGAACTCTTCCTTATCTGTTGTGTCTTTAATAATGTATTTAAACTTTTATCAGCAAATTCTATAGAACTTACAAAGGTTAATCCTGAAAGGGAATTGATATTAGATTCTGTTCCCCTAACATGAACCGCATTAAACCATTTTGATTTTGCCAAAACAGTAATTCCTGTTTCTGTTTTTAGCTGAGAAATATAGCTTTCATTAACAGGTATATCACTCTCGTCTATACTAACTCCATGCGCAATTTTTCTATCAATAGCTTTTTGTGTGAGAAATGTAATGGGATTTGTTACTGAATAGACATTGGTTTGCTTATCTGCAAAATATACCCAAGCATCTTGTTCTTGAGAAAAACAAGAAAGTGAGAGACAAAGACCTATACATAATAACAGATTTAGTTTCATAGCAATACAATAAGGTATTGCAATTTAGCAAATTACTCCCGAACCTACTAATTCATCTTTAATATACCAAGCAACAAACTGACCTTCTGTAATAGCAGACTGTGGGCTTTCAAACTCAACATAAAGTCCTGAATCAACTTTATACAGTGTTGCGTTTTGTAATGGTTGACGATATCTGATTCTAGCCATAACCTGCATGGTCTCATTGGTATGCAAAGCCAAATCTTCACGAATCCAGTGCAATTCATCGTTTTTTACAAACAATGCTTTTTTGTATAATCCTGGGTGTTGTTTTCCTTCACCTGTATAAATTACATTCTCAACAACATCGGTATCAATTACAAATAAAGGTTCTACATGACCGCCTACAGCCAATCCTTTGCGCTGTCCTTTGGTAAAATAATGAGCACCTTGGTGCTTACCTATAACTTTACCGTCTTTTAAATGATAGTCTAATTTTTTAGATAAAAATTCTAGTCGCTCCTCATCATTTGTAAAATTAGGCATTTGTCTGTTATACTTTTCATTGTCTTTGGAAACTTCAACTATTTGACCTTCCTTAGGCTTTAATTGTTGTTGTAAAAAATCTGGCAACTTTACTTTTCCTATGAAACATAATCCTTGAGAATCTTTCTTTTCTGCAGTTACCAAATCTAATTCTAAAGCTATTTTTCTAACTTCAGGCTTGGTCAGTTCACCGATAGGAAACAAAGATTTTGCTAATTGTGATTGCGATAATTGACATAAAAAATAAGATTGATCCTTATTAGGGTCTACTCCTGCAAGTAATTGATAAATCTCTTTTCCGTCTTTATTAATAACATTTTTTCTACAATAATGTCCCGTAGCTACATAATCTGCTCCAAGTTCCATAGCGATTTTCATAAATACATCGAACTTTATCTCTCTATTACAAAGGACATCTGGATTTGGAGTTCTTCCGTTTTCATATTCTTTAAACATGTAATCAACAATACGTTCTTTATATTGTTCGCTTAAATCAACCGTTTGAAAAGGAATACCAAGCTTATCTGCAACCAACATAGCATCATTACTATCGTCTAACCAAGGGCATTCATCTGAAATTGTCACAGAATCATCATGCCAATTTTTCATAAACAAACCAATAACCTCGAAACCTTGTTGCTTTAACAAATAAGCAGCAACACTAGAATCTACACCTCCTGAGAGTCCAACAATAACACGTTTCATAATTTATTTTAAGAGGACAAAGATACAATTAATGACAGTAATGATTCAAAAAGATACACACATAAATTACTCTCCATAGAAAAATAATGTTTAACCATTAACTAAATCTATTAAACATTTATATTATTTTGTTTAATTAATTAATATATTTGTTAAACAAATTAAATAACTTAAATCAAAAATTATGTCACATTTAAAAAAATTTACAATTTTAGCATTGATTGCTTTTGTCACCTTCTCGTGTAGTAAGGATGACGACCCTAAACCGGTGGTTGAACAACCAGAAACTATTACTGAACTAGCCGTGGCTACTCCAGATTTAAGTAATCTTGTAGCAGCATTACAAAAAGCAGATTTAGCGACTACATTAAACGGATCAGGTTCCTTTACCGTATTTGCTCCAACAAATACTGCTTTCACAACCTTTTTAGCTGATAATGGTTACAGTTCGTTAGATGATGTTCCTGTAGATGCCCTCACACAAATACTCTTAAACCATGTCATCCAGGGTGAAGTAAAATCTAACCAAATTGCAACTGGTTACGTTAAGACCTTAGCAGATGGTCCTGTAGATGGTACTAAATTAAGTATGTACTTAGATGTGTCTTCAAGTGTAACCATCAATGGTAAATCCAAAGTAAGTCAAGCAGATATCGATGCCACAAATGGTGTTATTCATATAGTTGACAAAGTGATTGATTTACCAACTGTTGTAGATCTAGCAGTAGCTAATCCTGATTTTAGCAGTCTTGTTGCTGCCTTAGGTGCAGCTGATGGAGATTTAGTAACTGTATTAGATGGTGAAGGTCCATTTACGGTATTAGCTCCCGATAACGATGCCTTTACAACATTTTTAGATGGTGCTGCTTTAGGAGATGTTCCTACTGATGCCTTAGCAAACATCTTATTAAATCATGTTATTAGTGGTGTTGTAACTTCTACTGATTTAGTTTCTGAAGAAGCAGGATACACAAATACACTTGCTGTTGATCCTAATGATAACAAATTAAGTTTATACTACAACACAACTGATGGTGTTAAGTTTAATGGAGTATCGTCAGTAAGCAAAGCAGATATTGTAACATCTAACGGAATTATTCATGCTATTGATGCTGTAATCCCAATTCCAACAGTCGTTACTTTTGCTACGGCAGATTCTAATTTTTCAACACTTGTTTCAGCATTAACAACATTAACCCCTAGTACAGACTTTGTATCAACATTAAACGGAGACGGTCCTTTTACAGTTTTTGCTCCAATTAATGCTGCTTTTGATGCCTTAGAATCAGTTCCTGAAGAGTCTGTTTTAACTCAAGTATTATTACACCATGTCGTTTCTGGAAATTATCAATCTGCTGATTTAAATTCACCTGGTGACACAACTGTACCAACATTACAAGGAGATGATATAACAATTACTCTACCAGGTACAAACGGAAATATTGCTGACATGACAGATGGTGCTGGAAATTCTGATATAGGAATAATTGCTGTTGATGTTCAAGCTGGCAATGGTGTTATACACGTAATTAATAAAGTATTATTACCTCAAATTTAAAGTTTAGTTTTTGTTTGGTTTGTTTGGTTTAGACAATAATAGTCTAAATAACAAAAGGCTCTTTAAAATTTAAAGAGTCTTTTTAATTTTAGTTTATTTAATCTTTTCTAGAGCCTCTTTGTATATGAGTAAAGTCTTTCTTTTCTACCAGCTTACCATCTTCATAATAGTTCCATATACCGTGCTTTTTACCATTCTTATAACTACCTTCAATAATTAAATTACCTTTTGAGTCGTAATATTTTGAAACTCCAGCCAATTCTCCATCAACATATATAAATTCTTTTAAAACGGTATTATTAGGTGAATACCAAACCGATGTTCCATTTAATTTTCCATGTTTATAGTCTTGTTTCTCGGCAATTTGACCATTATTATAATATACAAACCGATTACCATCAAGATTGCCAGCCTCATCATAATTCTCAAGAGTTAATAAGTTTTTTGATGTTTTTTGATAATACTTCCATTCACCTATATGAGTTTTTCCATCCATTTCACCTTCGCTAATCACCTTTCCCATTGAGGTATAAAAGGTTACATAAGCTTTATTATCTGTACTGTTAAATTGTTTTGTAGCTGTTAAAGAAGCCTTATTATCAATGTTTTTATAAAATTTAAACAATCCTATTTCTTTACCGTGACTAAACTCTCCTTCGTACCTCAACACCTTGGTATTATCAAAATATTTTTTCCACACACCATCTCGCTTGCCGTTAGCATCAAATTGATTTATGTTTTGCCCTAAAACTAAATGGGCTATAAACATAAAAAAGGTTACAATAGTTGTCTTCATTTTAATATTTTTTAGAAACTCATGTTAGATATTTGATAATGCAATAACGTATTCTTCAATTTGAAATTGCATATAATAAAAAAGCCACCAATTATGGCGGCTTTTTTATTTATTTACTTCTTTGCCCGTTTTTGTTTTTCAGCTTCTTCCATCATCTCTTTCATTTTTTTCTGAAATTTATTTTGCTTTTTAGGTTTCTTTTTATTCTCTTGAATTTTGGCATGAATCTTATCCTCATCAATAATATACTTTTTAATAACTAACATAATACCAATGGTAATCAAGTTAGAAACAAAATAATACAAACTCAAACCTGATGCATAATTATTAAAGAAGAATAACATCATCAATGGTGAGAAATACATCATGTATTTCATCATTTTGCTCATATCTGGCATTCCTTCTTGTGTAGGCTGAGACGCCATTTGCTGTCCCGTAGTCATCTGCATATAAAAGAAAATAGCTACAGATGCCAATATTGGAAACAAACTTACGTGATCGCCGTAAAGTGGCACATGAAATGGTAATTTTGCTATCACATCATAAGACGATAAATCATCTGCCCACAAGAAACTTTTCTGACGTAAATCAAATGCCGACGGGAAAAACTGAAACAGCGCATAAAACACTGGCAACTGCACCAATGCCGGCAAACAACCAGCCATAGGGCTCGCTCCTGCTTTGCTATACAGTGCCATAGTTTCCTGTTGCTTTTTCATGGCATTATCTTTATACTTTTCATTAATCTCTGCAATCTCTGGTTTCAGCACCTTCATCTTAGCCTGAGACACATAAGATTTATAAGTAACAGGCGACATTACAATTCTCACCATAATGGTCATAAAAATAATAGCAAATCCATAAGGTAAAAATGAACTTAAAAATCCGAAAAGAGGAATAAACACATAACGGTTTATCCAACCAAAAATACCCCAACCTAATGGAACAACCTCATCCAAATTTCTACCGTAAGCATTTAATACTTTATAATCTGTTGGTCCAAAATACCAATCCATATTTTTATCAATCTCTCCGCCTTTAAACTCTAATGGTAATTTCGCCTCAAACGACTTTGTGAAAACCGTATCTACTTCCTCATCTTTAACAAGGTTCTTAGATTTTAAAAATGCCGTTTTAAAAGGTGTATCAGCTAATAAAATAGATGTAAAAAAGTGTTGTTTAAAAGCAACATATGTTACATCATCAACCTCTTTATCAGAATCGGAACGTTGACCAAGATTATTGTCTTTCCCTCCCTCATACTCATAAATTAAATCTGTATATCTATTTTCATACGAAATACTTTTTGCATGACGATAGGTCTTTATTTTCCAGTCTAAATTAATGTCTTGTGAACTATTAATAACATCGTTTAAGCCTTGAGATTTAATAGAAAACCCAAGCATATAATCATCTTTCTTAATCTCATATCGATATTCTAAAAACTTGGCATCTGATACTTTTAGCTTCATTGAAACTATTGTATTATCTCCATTTTTAGTAACCGTTGGCTCAAAATATAAATCTTTAGTGTTTAATATTCTGCTATCGGTAGTTCCAAAATTAATATTGAAACCACTATTGTTATCTTTTATTAAGTAAATAGGAATAGAATCGTAATCAACAAATTTTTTCAGTTTTACTTCTGATAAAAAACCTCCTTTATTACTGAATGTTAATTTTAAAAGATCACTTTCAACAACCGTTTCTTTATCTGAAGCTGATGGCAATGTAGATGAATATGCAAAAGCTCCTAACTTGTTTTTAAGTCCTGCCATTTGAACAGAATCTGTAGATGTGGCCGAAAAATCTTCAGCAGTAGTTTCTTTTGCCTGAGCTTTTTCTGCTGTGTTTTGTTCTTTAACAACCTCTTCTTGTTTTGCTTTTTCTTGAGCTTTAAGTTCCTCTGGCGTTGGTTGATTTTGCCAAAGCATATACATTAATATTCCGAAAATAAGAACAAATCCTATTACCGAATTAATATCTAATTTTTTTTCTTCCATCTGTTATAAATTATTCCTACTTATTGGCGAGGAGAACTGTGCTAATCAAAAAACTATCCAATTTTGGTTTTATGACACACTGGCACCTTATTTATTGTTTTTAAATTTTAAAGCCGCTTTTACAAATGCCACAAACAACGGATGTGGATTTGCAACAGTACTACTATATTCTGGGTGATATTGAACACCTACAAAAAATGGATGTGTTGGTATTTCAATAATTTCTACTAATCCTGTATCTGGGTTTAATCCAGTAGCAAGCATTCCTGCCTCTTCTATTTGTTCTTTATAATCACTATTAAATTCGTAACGATGCCTATGGCGTTCTTTAATAGTTTTTGCTTTATAAATTTCACTAACCTTACTACCTAGTTTTAAATCGCAATCCCAAGCACCTAAACGCATGGTTCCTCCTTTATCTGTAATAGACTTTTGTTCTTCCATCAAATCAATTACCGGATTTTTTGTATTAGGGTTCATTTCGGTAGAATCTGCATCAGGTATATTTAATATGTTACGGGCAAATTCAATAACTGCCATTTGCATTCCTAAACAAATCCCGAAAAATGGCATATTGTTTTCACGAACATAGCGTACCGCCACAATTTTACCCTCGATACCTCGCTCACCAAAACCTGGTGCCACTAAAACACCATCTAAATGAGATAATTTTAATTTAATGTTATCGTCATTTAAATATTCAGAGTGTATCGATTCTAAATTAACTTTAACTTCATTTTCTGCACCTGCATGAATAAAGGATTCTAAAATTGACTTATATGAATCTTGTAATTCAACATATTTTCCAATTAAGCCAATGGTAACTTCAGTTTTCGGATTTTTAAGTTTGCCTAAAAACTGATTCCATTTTGTCATCTCTGGTGTCGCACTTGGCAAATCTAATTTTTTAAGAACAACCTTATCTAAACCTTGTTGTAACATTAAATTTGGCACATCATAAATTGTAGAAGCATCAATAGATTGAATGACAGCCTCTTCACGAACATTGCAAAACAACGCTAATTTTTTTCTCAAATCAGCAGGTAAATCATGTTCGGTTCTACAAACTAATACATCAGCCTGTATTCCGCTTTCCATCAATGTTTTTACACTGTGTTGTGTTGGTTTTGTTTTTAGCTCTCCAGCAGCTGATAAATATGGTACTAAAGTTAAGTGTATAACAATTCCGTTGTGCTCACCAAGATCCCAACGCAATTGTCTCACTGCTTCAATATATGGTAAGGACTCGATATCACCAACTGTTCCACCAATTTCGGTAATTACAATATCATAGTCTCCAGAATTACCTAAAATTTGAATCCTGTTTTTTATTTCATCGGTAATATGGGGTACTACTTGTACAGTTTTACCTAAAAACTCACCACGACGTTCCTTTTCAATTACGCTTTGATAAATTCTTCCAGTCGTTACATTGTTTGCTTGACTTGTAGGTACGTTTAAAAACCGTTCATAATGTCCTAAATCTAAGTCAGTTTCAGCACCATCAGCTGTCACATAACATTCACCATGTTCGTACGGATTTAAAGTTCCTGGATCGACGTTAATGTAAGGGTCTAATTTTTGAATGGTTACTCGATAACCTTGTGCTTGAAGTAATTTTGCTAGAGATGCTCCTATAATCCCTTTTCCAAGAGATGAGGTAACACCACCTGTTACAAATATATATTTTGTTTTTTTTACCATATTGCGTCTATAAACGCAGGCAAATTTACAAAATTAAACCAGTAATTAAAGCATTGTTTTGGTTATTTAAAAATGTTTTATAAACAACACTTTTTAATTAAAAAGACCTGACTCATATTAACTTAGGAAGAATATTTTTAAATTCGTTTCACTTATGATATAACTTATTAAACCGATTGCTAGTTATTAAGTTAAACAAAAACCAAAAAAAACTATTTAGGATATCGTTTTTTAATATTCCTAATTAAATCCTCTAACCCATTTAGTTTAAGTTCATAAACCATTTTCAACATATCTCCCAATTTACCTTTAGGAAACCCTTTGTTATGATACCAAACCACATAGTATTCAGGCAAATCAATTAAGTATCTGTCTTTATATTTACCAAAAGGCATTTTGGTATGCGCCAAAGTAATCAAGAAATTTTTATCGGGAGTTAGTTGGTGCATCAATTTAAAAAATATAATTATTTAAGTGATCTAAAAAATCACAAGAAAATATATGTCATCAATAACACATAATTAAAAGCCTCCTATGTGATCTAAAACACTTTCATTCACCGGGTCAACTTCAACAATTCTCAAATCTTGATATTTTACCAAATAAACAGAATCATTAAAATAACCTCCAAATAATTTCTTTTTGTATTCGAATTTGTTTTCTACATATTCTGTTAGAGGACTTTCGTTTACAGACTTATATAAATTCTCTGAGGATACCATACGCAACACAACATCCATTGTTAAATCAAACCCACGAATGGCGTATTTGTTTGGTGGTGTATTATATAGTTTTTTATATTTTTCAACAAACGAATTCTTATCATCTTCATTTTGAGTTTTTGACATAGAAGCATATGTAAACTGTAAATTTGACAAATGCTCATTAGACACCTCATCTCCTTTAAAAGCTGAATTTTCGTTAGTTGTTGTCAGCATAATTTTTATCTCCGGTTTGTTCTCTTGTAAGTCTTCCTTTTGAATTAATGAATTTAAAATACTAGTTACATTAGAAACAAAACCGTCATCTTGGGTTTCTAAAAACACCATATTTAGCCCTGGTTTTAACATATTAGCTACATCATCAATCAATACATAATTTTCATCTACCCCTTCCTTATTCTGTTTTGAATATAAATGTCTTGCATGAGGAAAATCTTGCTGAAGTTGATTGGCTATGGTAGCATTTTTACTATCGGAAATAATAATGGTATTATTTACATCTGGCACCGTTTTTATATAAGCTACAGTTTTATCTTTTAATAAAGCTGCGGAAGGTCTCGATTCAAATACATTATCGTATAATTGAAGGTTTTCTCCAATTGGAGAAATAATTGGAACATTGTACAATCGTAATTCTGATGAGGCTTTTTCAAAATTATTTGGTGTTAATGGCCCAATCACAGCGTCCATATGCTCGAAATCATGATTTCTAATAATATCAGCTACTTCACTTACTTGATATTTAGTATCGTAAACATCAACCTTTAGAGAAATACCTAGTGTTTTTAACGAATCAATAGCCATTAAAATTCCTGAATAAAAATCTAAAGACACATTTAAATAAGGATCTGTTTTTATACTTAGCTTAGTACCAGAAATAGAATCGTAATTAACACGATTTAAACGAAATGGCAACATGACAGCAATATGCTTTGTTTTAAAATCGCTGATACTGTCTGTTAAATCAATGACATTTGAAAGTTTTTCGCCAGCCCCAATGGCTTCATTATATGGAATTTTTAAAATCATGCCCATTTTTAAACCACTTTCTTTCAACCCTGGATTTAATGCTTCAAGTTGCTCTTGATCTAAACCTAACTTAAGTTTTAAGCGATAAAACCCCTCTTTAGGCAATACCTTATAATAGCTGTATTGATCATCAAATTGATTTTGGTCGTCTTTATGGATATTAGGTACATTAATTACTTCGCCTTCCTTTAAAACTTCGTTCATTTCAGGGTTTAATGCTTCTAATTCAGCTACCGAAATACCAAACTTATAAGCAATACGCCATTTACCTTCTTTTGGCAGTACCGTATAAGGGATAGTTAAATCAACTGTTTCAACAGTTCTGGTAGTTTTGAATATGGGAATTTGAAGTTTATCTCCTTTTCTTAAAGCATTCGAGTACAAAAACGTATTATATTTTTTAATATCGTCTTCTGTAATATTATATTCTTTGGCTAAACTATAAAGCGTTTCTTTTCTTCTAGTTTTATGTGTTTTAAAGCCTTGTAACTCTTTAGTAATAGTTACTGTAGGTTCAGGCACTTTAGATTTAGGAATTATTAAAAGCGAATTAGGCTTCAATCCTTTTTTAGCATCAGGATTTAATTTATAAATATCGAAAGGAGTAACCAAATATTGTTTAGAAATACTTTCAATAGTCTCTCCTTCTTTAACTTTATGGGTCTTGTAGTTTTGTGCGTTAGCGGTATTTATGCTAAAAAGAATTGCTAAACATACAACGGAAAAGAATTTAATCATGTAATCTATTTTTTTAATGGTTTAGGTGTAGCCTTACAAAAATACTTATAATATACTAAGGTTTTTTTTAGACACATGCATATAACATGCCAAAAAAAGTAAACGCATTTCATTTCTGCTTTTTGT
>JBNKYB010000027.1:0-9013 GCA_050300615.1 Flavobacteriaceae bacterium
AGAGAGTTCTACCATAGATTTAATATTACCTAAAATCATTTCTAAAGTAATTGGTCCCGTGTTTTGAGCTATATCATTGATGCCTGCCAAAATAACAACTGCAGAAGGTTTTAAATCAATAACATCTTGTCTAAAGCGCAACAACATTTGAGGGGTGGTTTGCCCACTAATCCCTCTGTTAATATATGGTTTCCCTTTAAAAAACTCAGGGTGGTGCTTTAGCCACCCTTCAGTAATCGAGTTTCCCATAAATACTATGGGCTTTTCAAACAATTTATTAGTCATCACTTCTGCATTTTCTCGTTGAAATCGTTCTAAATTACCCCAATCTTGAGCATTAAGAAATTGAACTAAAAAACAGATAACAATAAGGCTAAGTACTGATTTTTTGTTTTTCATAATTATGATTATTTCATCTATATTATTTATATATCAAAACCAATACAATAAATATGCTTATATAGTATTAATGGCCACCAGTTATTCTTTCGTCAAAACTAATACCTTGTGCTTTTAAAATACCTTTAACTCTCCATGCATAAAAAGCTAAATAAGCAAAACAAAGTACTCCTACTATATAACTTGCTTGGATTCCTATACTTTCTGAAACTAAGCCTTGTAATACACTTATAATACCACCACCCATAATCATCATAATTAAAAAACTACTTCCTTGACTTGTATTATTACCCAAACCACTAACGGCTAACGTAAAAATACAAGGCCATAAGGTACTACAGAATAAACCAACACTTGTAAAAGCATACACACTAACCATCCCGTCAGTAGTCATTCCTATTGCCAAAGCTAGAATTCCTAAAAGAGAAAATATCAATAGCATACGAGCAGGATTCCCTTTACTTGCAATGTCCGCGGCAATTAACACTAAAATTACTAGAGCATAAATATAAAAAGGAGTTAAGTCGTGTTTTGCTATAGCATTTACCGCTAAAAATACTCCAAAGGCAAGATACGGTGCTACAAAGCGTAATATTTTTCGAAGATTGATATCACCGGTAAAGGCTTCAACAGCACCTGTCCAACGACCAATCATTAAACTAGCCCAGTACAATGAAATATAAGGTGCAATATCAGAAATTGCAAAATTCAAGTTATGTTCCATATAGGCAGGTAAATTACTAGCCGTAGAAACTTCAACACCTACATATACAAAAATACCTATCATTCCTAAAACCAATTGTGGGTATTTTAATGCTGATGTTCTAGCTTTTTCTTTAGTACTGCCCTCCTCTTCTGCAATCATTTTGGGTTTATCTGGCAAAGATGAAAACTTTAATAAAACAGCAACAAGTAAAAAGGCTAAACCAAGTACCAAATAAGGAACTTTTACACTCTCAATACTCATATTGGAAGCGGCACCTGCAAGAGGTGTTCCAAAAATGGCGAAACTCACAATAAGAGGTCCTATGGTTGTTCCAAAATTATTAATACCTCCAGCTAACGTTAAACGTTGAGACCCAGTTGAAATTGGACCAAGCGCAATTGCTAATGGATTAGCTACTGTTTGCTGTAATGAAAACCCTAAGGCTACTATAAACAAACCTGACAACATAAGCGCAAAAGAGCCTGTATTGGCTGCTGGATAAAACAATAAGGTTCCTAGAGCTGAAATACCGAGTCCTAACACCAAACCATTTTTATACCCTATTGTATTGACAATATCCTTTTTAATTAAAATAGAAATCCCCATATAAATAAGGGATCCAACGGTATATGCAATATAAAATGCAAAAGAAACTAATTGGCTTTCTCCTTGGGTTAAATCAAATGCTTTTTTAAATACAGGGATAAGAATATCATTACTTGCAGCAACAAATCCCCAAAAAAAGAAAACAGTGGCTAAAGGAATAAATTGGCCCCATTTGGTAGGTGAATTTTCAGAATTCATAATCTTAATTTATAGAATAGTTTAGTTAGAAATATATTTTTTTGGATTAAAAACAGTAAATATATTTTTTATATGGGAGATATAAATATTTTTTCAAGGTTATTTTTAAAAATTATATGATTATTTGCATTAAGGATTGAATAGAAATAAATCCTTAAAGAAACCTTCAAAAAGGTATACTTATTTCAACATTTTTAAACTACTCAGAAAAAATTAAGACTATTAACGTAATGGATTTCACTCAGTAAGATTTTTGATAATATCTTTGGTTGGCAATACAGCATGTGTATGTTCAATACTAGGGCCAGCTACCCAGACGGTTTTATAAGTTACTTTGGTTGCTGCATTTTGAGTGGCTTTCATACCTATAGAAAATCGAATCATTTTCACCCACTTTTTAAGCTTTTTATTTTTGTTTAAAACAGTTTCTAACCAAGTTTGTTTAGTTCCAACTTTTTGAACATAAGGTGTATTTATAACGGTACATGGTGTTCCCGAAATTCGCTCGGTAACCACAATGTCTTTTGAGCCATAATCAACACAAGCCTGTTTGTATTCATCTGTAACATTAGCTTCAACAGAAGCTATAAAAGGACTTCCTACAGAAACCCCTGCTGCTCCATAGCTTAACATTTTATCAATATCGGCTTTACACCCAACACCACCAGCAGATATAACAGGAACTTTACAGTTAGAAACTAGGTCTTTTATAAGTTCTTTTGGATTTTTATTACCTCTGTGCCCTCCAGCTTCATTATTAACAGCTATTATAGCATCTGCTCCAAGATGTTCAACTTTTTGAGCATATTTTAAATCTACCACATCACAAAATACTTTAATACCTGCTATATGAGCTTGCTTTATTGTTTCTTCTGGACTCCCTAAAGAAGTAATAATAAAATCACAGCCTTCTTCACAAATAATTTCTAATTGTCCTTTATATTTAAGGTTTGACTTATTGACAATTAAATTAAAACCAAAAGCACCTCCTCCAACCTTAGCTGCTTTTAATTCTTTCAATGCAGCTCGTAATTCTTCAAGTGTTCTATAGTTTAATGCAGGAATACAACCTGCAATACCTCCTTTCATCGCTTCTATTACCATCGCTGTATTGGAAACTAAAAACATAGGAGCTTGAATGATTGGGTGTTTTATTTTAAGAAGCTGAGAAAGTTTGGTTGTCATTATGTAAAAATTAAGTTTCTCAAATATAACAAAATATTATGCATGCATAACATCTAAAAGTCAGTTAGTTAGATAAAAACACATCTTAAAAATACTTAAATTACTGATTTTATGACTTTTATCATTTTTTTATTATGCATGCATAGTTAATTTTATACCTATTAAACAACAAACTTTAAAATGAAAAAAATACTTTTAGGTTTATTTCTTTTGGGATTAACCACTCAAGTCAACGCTCAAACAATAGAACTATCAGAAGTTGAGCTTTCAGTTAATTACAAATATTTAAATACTACCGAATCTGAAGATGCTGCTGTTCCGGTTAAAAAGTTAGTCGACAAACTTCTAGCTTGTAACGAGGAGAATACCGATTTGTATGTTGATGATAATGGTGAATATTGTGTGTCTTTCTATATTCCTGAAGGACAAATTGTTGCTGCTTTTAATAACGAAGGTAAAATACTAAGAACCTTTGAAAAATATAAAAATATTAGATTACCGTTAGAAGTATTACAAAATATTGCAACTAATTATCCAAATTGGTCAATTACTGGAAACACCTACCTTGTTAGTTTTCATTGCGATAAAAGTTCTGTTAAGAGACTTTATAAAATTACGTTACAAAACGAAGATAAAGTGTTGAATATAAAAACAGACGAAAAAGGTCTGTTCCTATAAAATTATAAAAACTCAAACATAAAAAAACGCAACTAATTATAGTTGCGTTTTTTTTAAATTCTGAAAATGTACATTCAGAACAACCAAACTATTATTTAACTTCTTCGAAGTCTACGTCTTCTACATCACTGCTTTCATCTGTTGATTGTCCATTTTGACTTGCATCTGGTCCAGCTTCTGCTCCACCTTGCTGTGCTTCGGCTTGTGCTTTATACATTTCTTCTGAAGCGACTTTCCAAGCTTCGTTTATTTTCTCTAAAGCTGGCTCAATAACAGCAACATCTTTCGTTTCGTAAGCTTTTTTCAATTCTTCTAATGCTTCTTCAACTGGTTTCTTTTTATCATCAGATAATTTATCACCAAATTCTTTTAACTGACTTTCTGTTTGGAAAATCATCGCATCAGCAGCATTCAATTTTTCAGCTTTTTCTTTAGCTTGCTTATCAGATTCTGCATTCGCTTCAGCATCTGCTTTCATCTTTTGAATTTCTTCTTCAGTTAAACCAGAAGATGCTTCTATTCTGATATCTTGTTTCTTACCTGTAGCCTTATCTTCAGCTGATACTTTAATGATACCATTAGCATCAATATCAAACGTTACTTCAATTTGTGGAGTTCCACGTCTTGCTGGTGGAATACCATCTAAATGGAAACGTCCAATTGTTTTGTTGTCACCTGCCATAGCACGCTCACCTTGTAATACGTGAATTTCTACTGATGGCTGATTATCGGCTGCTGTTGAGAATACTTGCGATTTTTTAGTAGGAATCGTTGTATTTGCCTCAATAAGCTTCGTCATTACATTACCCATAGTTTCAATACCAAGAGATAATGGTGTTACGTCTAATAACAATACATCTTTAACATCTCCTGTTAATACACCACCTTGAATTCCAGCGCCTAAAGAAACTACTTCATCAGGGTTTACACCTTTGCTTGGTGCTTTTCCAAAGAATTTCTCTACTGCTGCTTGTACAGCTGGGATACGTGTTGAACCTCCAACTAGTATAATCTCATCTATATCACTTTTTGATAATCCTGCTGATTTTAAAGCAGACTCACATGGTGCAATTGTTCTTCTTACTAAATCGTCAATTAATTGCTCAAACTTAGCTTTTGTTAAAGTTCTCACCAAGTGTTTTGGTCCACTAGCAGTTGCTGTAATATATGGTAAGTTAATTTCTGTTTGACTAGAAGATGATAACTCAATCTTAGCTTTTTCAGCTGCTTCTTTTAAACGTTGTAAAGACATAGGATCTTTACGTAAATCCATATCTTCTTCAGCTTTAAACTCATCTGCTAACCAATTGATGATTTTTTCATCAACATCATCACCACCTAAGTGTGTATCACCATCGGTAGACAATACTTCAAATACACCATCACCTAATTCAAGTATAGATACATCATGTGTTCCTCCACCAAAGTCAAATACCACAATTTTTTGGTCTTTTCCTTTTTTATCTAAACCATAAGCCAATGCTGCCGCAGTAGGCTCGTTTATAATTCTTCTTACTTTTAAACCAGCAATTTCTCCAGCTTCTTTTGTTGCTTGACGCTGACTATCGTTAAAGTAAGCTGGTACAGTAATAACCGCTTCGCTTACTGTGGTTCCTAAATAATCTTCAGCTGTTTTCTTCATTTTTTGAAGAATCATAGCCGATAATTCTTGTGGTGTATATAAACGACCATCAATATCAACTCTTGGCGTATCGTTATCTCCTTTTACAACTTTATATGGTACACGTTCTGCTTCGTTTTTCGATTCAGAATATTTATTTCCCATAAAACGTTTAATAGATGAAACCGTTTTTGTTGGGTTTGTTACTGCTTGACGTTTTGCTGGATCACCAACTTTAATTTCGCCACCTTCTACAAAAGCGATAACAGATGGCGTGGTACGTTTACCTTCTGCATTTGGGATAACAACAGGTTCATTACCTTCCATTACAGAAACGCAAGAGTTGGTTGTTCCTAAATCTATTCCAATAATTTTACTCATAATTTATTTTTTATTGTGTTGAATGTTTCGTTTTAAAATTCATGGTGTTAAAGTCAATGATTATGCCAACCCAAAAAGCCTGACACAGTGTCATATTATCATTAAAATTTCTATATAATTAAAACAAATTATGGCGCAACCCTATCGGGTCGGGCTATACGCTACAAGTCCTCGCAACCCCGATAACAATCAGAGTTGCTGTGGGCTTTCCACTGCTATCCCTTGCGCAGAGGCGTAACGCATAGAAAATTCAATAAACTATTAAACCAAATGAATTAAAAATAGACAAAAAACACTCTATATTTGTTTCAAATTTTAAGTTTCATTTATGGAGTGTATTTCTGTTTTCGACATGCTAAAAATAGGTATTGGACCTTCTAGCTCCCATACATTAGGACCGTGGCGTGCCGCAGAACGATGGATAAATGAATTAAAAAAAGGCCATATTTTTAATGATGTTGAAAGCATAAAAGTAGATTTATATGGGTCGCTCTCGTTAACCGGAAAAGGACATGCTACAGATTTAGCCGTACTATTAGGACTAAGTGGTGCCGATCCCGAAACAGTTCCTGTTGACTCTATAAACAACATAATTAACACCATTAAAATCAGTAAAACACTTAGTTTTAATAACGAGAAATCAATTGATTTTAATCCCGAAAAAGACATTATTTTCCATAGAAAATTTTTACCTTTTCATGCCAATGGCTTAGTGTTTACAGCTTTGGTAAATGGGAAAAATAAAAAATCAACCTTCTACTCTATCGGGGGCGGTTTTGTGGTTAAAGAAGAACGAAAAAATTCCAAACGAAATAAACAGATTTTTAATAATACCTTTCCATATCCTATCAAACTTGGCACTGAACTTTTAGCCTATTGTAAAAACCTTGGTTTATCTATTTCTGATGTTGTTTTAGAAAACGAAAAATCGATTCGCTCCAGCGAAATCATAGACTACGAATTACAACGTATTTGGAGCACTATGCTGGAATGTATGTACATTGGTTGCCACACCGAAGGAAACCTTCCTGGAGGATTAAACGTAAGGCGACGTGCTAACGATATTCATAAAAACTTAATTAGCGATTTACCTTATAGTAATCCCCAAGAATGGTTACAAAGCATTAGAAACACCGAAGTAAAATTCAGACAAATATTAAAATGGGTAAGTTGTTTTGCGCTAAGTGTTAACGAAGTTAACGCCTCTTTAGGTCGCGTTGTCACAGCTCCAACAAACGGAAGTGCTGGTGTAATTCCTGCCGTGTTAATGTATTATATGGTTATTGAAAATCACGAAGCCGATTTTAGTCACATTAAAAAATTCTTACTAGTTGCTGGCGAAATTGGTAGTATCTTTAAAAAAGGAGCTACCATATCGGCTGCCATGGGTGGTTGCCAAGCAGAAATTGGTGTATCGTCCGCCATGGCTGCTGGGGCTTTAACCGAATTACTTGGCGGTACTACAGAACAAGTATTAATGGCTGCCGAAATTGCAATGGAACATCATTTAGGTTTAACCTGCGATCCTATTGGCGGATTGGTTCAAGTTCCTTGTATCGAGCGTAATTCTATGGGAGCTATTAAGGCAATTCATGCCGCCGAATTAGCCCTAGATACAAATCCAGAAAATGTAAAAGTGCCTTTAGATAAAGTGATTGCTACCATGTGGGAAACCGCTAAAGACATGAACTCTAAATACAAAGAAACCTCTGAGGGCGGATTGGCTATTGGCGTAAATTTATCAGATTGTTAGTCAGTTTTACTCTTGATTACAGCCTTCTCTCCGCCTTGTGTCAATTAAATAAATAATTTTCCATTGTCCGTTATCATTAAATAACTGAAAATTATTCACCCCACAATGACTAAAAGCATCATTAAACCAAAACTCATAAGGCGTCCAAACATTAGCCATAGTTCCATCTATTTGAATGTTATAATCCAATAGCCGCTCATCCCATTTTTGGTCCTCCGTTCTAGTCGCAATCGCATTAATAAGTTTTTCAGGTGATTCGGTTACTAAAACATTATTTCCTTTCTTATTCGTATACGTTGTTTGCAATACTATTTTGTCCATCATCACCGATTTCATCAGTGTAGTATCACCCTTATGAAATCCTTCGAAAAATGTATCTATGGCAGCTTTAACTTCAACCTGTTCATCTTGTTGAGCAAATGCCTGAACGGTTATTAAAAGGCATACGTAAAAAATAAATCTTGTCATATCAGTACTTTACAAGCATTAAATGTAAATGATTTTTTTATCTTTCTAATAGCGTTAAAGAAACCTTTAACATTATTTATACCTTCATATAATTTAGTACTTTTACAACCTTATAATAACAAATTATGTCTGTAGCTAAAAAAGAATACAAACGAATTACCGTAAAAACATTGGTCGATATGAAAGCCAATGGTGAAAAAATATCTATGTTAACGGCCTATGATTATTCCATGGCAAAAATTGTTGATGGTGCTGGAATTGATGTCATTCTAGTAGGAGATTCTGCTAGTAACGTTATGGCCGGCCATGAAACGACCTTACCTATCACATTAGACCAAATGATATATCATGCGTCTTCTGTTGTACGTGCTATAGACCGTGCGTTAGTAGTGGTTGATTTACCTTTTGGAAGTTACCAAAGCGACCCGAAAGAAGCCTTGCGTTCTGCAATAAGAATCATGAAAGAAAGTAGAGCGCATTCGGTTAAGATGGAAGGTGGAAAAGAAATAAAAGAATCTATAAAACGTATTTTAAATGCAGGTATTCCCGTGATGGGACATTTAGGATTAACCCCACAATCCATTTATAAATTTGGCACCTACACAGTTCGTGCTAAAGAAGAACAGGAAGCAAAAGATTTAATTAAAGATGCTAAAATGTTAGAACGTATTGGTTGTTTTGCCATTGTTCTTGAAAAAATTCCTGCAAAACTGGCAAAAGAAGTTGCAGAAAGTGTGAGTATTCCAATTATTGGCATAGGTGCTGGCAATGGTGTTGATGGGCAAGTTTTAGTACTTCATGATATGTTGGGTATGACACATGAATTTAATCCACGTTTTTTAAGACGTTATATGAATTTATATGAAGAAATGACCGATGCTATCTCACAATACGTAACCGATGTGAAAACCAAGGACTTTCCTAGTGATTCGGAACAATACTAATTAGTCAATAGTCAATAGTCAATAGTCAATAGTCAATAGTCAATAGTCAATAGTCAATAGTCAATAGTCAATAG
>JBNKYB010000028.1:0-118383 GCA_050300615.1 Flavobacteriaceae bacterium
AAACAAGCCATCGCAGAAGGTTTGGATATTTTAGTAGCGACTCCAGGACGTTTTTATGATTTAGCATTAAGCCGTGTGTTGCAAGTAAAAACCATCCAAAAATTAGTGATTGATGAAGTAGATGTTATGCTTGATTTAGGATTTAGACATCAGCTTATTAATATTTTTGATTTATTACCAGAAAAAAGACAAAACATCATGTTTTCGGCAACCATGACTCATGATGTAGATATAATGATTTCTGAATTTTTTAAAAGTCCAGAACGTGTTTCTATTGCTGTTTCTGGAACACCTTTAGAAAATATTTCGCAACATCGGTATACCGTTGCTAATTTTCACACTAAAGTCAATTTAGTTAGTTATTTATTACAAGATACCGATGAGTTTAGTAAAGTATTGATTTTTGTTAGTCATAAAAAGTTAGCCGATTTATTGTTTGAAAAATTAGAAGAATCATTTCATGGAGAGTGTTGCATTATTCACTCTAACAAAACTCAAAATTACCGACTTAGAAGTATTGAGCAATTTAGAAATGGTGATAACCGAATTTTAGTCGCCACCGATGTGATGGCACGTGGTTTAGATATTGACAATATTAGTCATGTTATTAATTTTGACACGCCCGATTATCCTGAAAACTATATGCACAGAATTGGTAGAACCGGTCGTGCAGAACGTGAAGGTATTTCAATATTATTTTCAACAGAAAAAGAACTTGAAAATGTTGAAAAGATTGAAACATTGATGAACAAGGAAATTAATTTAATAGCTTTTCCTGAAACTGTAGACATATCGGATGAGCTTATAGAAGAAGAACGCCCTAAGATAAAAGAACGCAACAACCCCATTAAAAAAGAGACTGTAGGCCCTGCTTTTCATAAAAAGAAGGAAAGCAATCTAAAAGAAAATTTAGGGGGTTCATATAAATTTAAAATTGCAGAAAAGTATAAAAAGCCTAAAACCCGAGGTGATAAAAACTATAATAAACGGAATAAAAGAAAGTAAGTTTTAAGCTTATAAATACTTATAGAAATTGACATCATATTGTATCAATATCTGCTATCAATATGAAGTTCCTCAACTATTATATCTTGAAGATCTTTTAATTCTTTAATGTAATTAATATTTTGTCCATCATTTTCCTTTAATTCAGATACGACTTCGAAAACAAAGTTAGTTTCCCCATATGCATTCCAATCTTTTTGAAGCTGTCTATTTCTGTGATTTCCAAATTTAAGTTCCATTTTATGTCTGTTCCATTTAGACTCCATATCGATACTATTATCAATTAGAACTTTATTATTCTTTATGTTTTTTACTTGAAAAACACCCATTGGTATTTTCATTTGCTTGTACGCTTCTTTAAGCTCTTTTTTTGTTTTCATCTGTATAAACACTAAAACTAATTATTTAAGTAACATCAAATCTACATCTTCTTTTAAATCATCATAAGTTTCATAACTGCCAAATCTAAAATGCCTCTTTTTTCCTTTAATTATAATGGTTGCAGGTAAGGCTCCATACCAGGATTCATCAATATCATCAGTCCATTTCGAATAGTTTTGATCTTTAAGAACCATAATTTCCTGCTTAATTTTATTTTTCTTAACAAAAGGATACACCCTTGAGTCAAGCTGTTTAACATCGTCTAAACTAATGAGTAAAACTCTAACTTTTTTATCTTGATACTCTGATTCTAATCTTTTAAAATGAGGCAACTCTTTTATGCAAGGTGGACAATAGGTAGACCAAAAATTTAAAACTAATACGTCATTTCCTTGAGCATCAATAATGGATTGAAGCTCTTCAAATTGATCTAAAACTTCTATAGTTGCATTTTTATCTATTTCTTTTGACTTACAAGATGATACTAAAAGAATAAGAACAATAAATGGTAAGAATAATTTTGTATTCATTTTAAAAATTTTGCAAAATCAAAGATACCTTTTTGAGTATTAATTCTTAAATATTTTTATTGCCATTTATAAAAAATCCCTTTCCAAATAAATAAAAAGGGACTTGCTAAATACTTGCTAAATAATTAATACACTAAGCTAGTTTTGTTTTTTTAAATCTTCCATTCTTTTTTTATGATAATCGCTACCACTCAACTCATAGGCTTTTGTTACAAAAACTAAAGCATTTTGGGTATCGTTTTGCGACTCATAATAATCGGCCATAGAATCATATGCATTAGCACTTTTGGGAAAATATTTAAGTGCTAATTCAAAATACATTTTAGATTTTTCGGGCT
Organism: Flavobacteriaceae bacterium; assembly: GCA_050300615.1. Classification (GTDB taxonomy): domain Bacteria; phylum Bacteroidota; class Bacteroidia; order Flavobacteriales; family Flavobacteriaceae; genus Yeosuana. The sequence continues at coordinate 2,255 of JBNKYB010000028.1, forward strand.
GTTGCATATCTAAATTCATATATCCAGACATGTTTAAAAGTTCTTCCGGATAGGGAGAGACGCTATAACCAAAATGATTAAAAAGTTTCTCCTCTCTATGTTGTACAATACGCAATAGTTCGTCTTTTGAGGTTTCAGGATCATTAATCTTATCTGTATTTTCCCATTGAAACCATTCAAACGTTGATAACAACCCGTCTTTTATAGAGGGTAACGGTATGGTACCATGTAAATCGTTTGGATAAAACTGCCATTTAAAAGTTAATCCACTTTGTTTATTATCCTTTACTATGTCTGAAAGCATCAAATTAGAGCGAGAAAAGATGGTAAAATCCGTGGTATCTTGCATGACATTGTTAATGGTTATTTCGGGATTTTGCATATGTAATTGACCACTTAACGAAACATATAATGATTTTTTTGAAAAATCTTGCTTCGATAAAACATCTTTTGTTTGCTTTAATAATTTTTGATTATCCCAATCTAAACTTGGATCTACACATAAGTAATTATCAAATATATCTGGGTCATTAACTAATGAATACATAGCAAATAAGCCTCCATAAGAATGCCCTATTAAGGTTCTATAATCTGTAACTCTATAGTTGCTCTCAACGTAAGGAATTAATTCGTCCTTAATAAATTTTAAAAAGTTGGGTGCTTCACCATTTTCTTCATTAAATGGCATCCCATATTTTGTGATTATTTTTGAAGGTGTTAAATCTCTCGTTCTATGCTTAGCATTTGAGATTCCAACAATTACCATTTCTGGCATAAATCCACCACTATAAAAGTTGAATACATTAGAGACCGTTGGAAGAAAAACTTCTCCATCTAAAACATAAACTACTGGATATTGTTTGGTCAAATCGTTATGATAGCTTTCAGGAACCTGAATATAAATGTCTCTTGATTCATTCAAGGTTTTTGAAAATAAGCTGTCGGCAACGCCTACACTATACAAAAATGTATTGTTTTGGGCATTTGAAATTTGCTGGCCAATTATGACCAAAATTATAATAAAAACCGTTCTCATGATTTTGTTTTTTGATGATGTTGTTGTCATTTTCATTAATCTTCTTTTTGTATCCATCGCAAGATTAGGATACCGAATCTAGATATAGCAAACGTAAATAGCCCGAAAACAGCAGTTAGTAAAGACACTTTTAGTCCTCCTGCAAAAACAGCAGGTTCTGCATCTCCCATGGCTTCTATTGTATCAAAAGCAGTAATTAAGCCAATAACAGATGCAAAAAAACCAATAACCAGCCCCAACAAACTACTATCAATAGCTAGTTTAAGCATCTTTTTAGAAAGTGCATTATTTGATTTGTTTACAACAATGCCTCTAATTATAAAAAAAACAGACAATAACAAACAGATAAGAATAAGAGACATAAAAAAAACGCCTCCTTCATTGAATCTGTCTACAAATGGGTTTGAAACAACTAATAATTTTGGTGATAATGATGTGAGTAATGCATACATAACTGATGGTTTTTATGATTAATATGTTTCAAACTTAGTGTTGATTCCTTATAAAAAAAATAAAATGCGACGAATAACCCAATTGGGTACGGATATTACAATATGCAAAAACCCTTATTAAATCCGTTATTTATCTACAAAATACAAATCAATTTTAAAAATATAGTAATATTGTATTTCATATTATAGTTGAAATGCCAAAAAGGAATATTATTTTAAAATTAATAGGACGATTGCTATTGCATCTTTTGTTTTGGTGTATTGTACTTTTGTTTTTCACATATTTCTTTGGCGCAGAAAACAAGAATTATAGTGAAACTCTACTATTCTCATTGTTTTTAATGCCTATAACCATTGCAACTACATATGTTTCAATCTATAAATTAATTCCTGATTATTTAATTAAAAAACGATATTTTTTATTTGCTTTATATAGCCTATATACCATTATTATCTCTGGATATTTAATTATGTTATCTATATTTTTTAGCTTGATTTATATTTCAAATTTTGAATATACTAGCATGAACCCAATTACCAGAAACATTATACTGGTAACCACAGCGGTTTATTTAGTAACCATTATTGTAAGTGCCTTTAAGCTACTAAAACTTAACTTTAAAAACACTTCAAAGGCCAATAATCTCGAAAAGAAAATTTTAGAAACTCAGCTCAAATTAAAAGAACAGGAGCTCAATTATTTAAAAATGCAAATTCATCCACATTTCTTATTCAACACCTTAAATACCATGTATGGTTTTGCATTAAAAAAAGCAGATGAAGCTCCAGAAATGATCTTAAAACTATCTAATTTATTAGATTATTTACTTTATAAAGTTGATAAGCCATTTGTACTATTAACAGACGAAATCAATCATATTAAAGATTATATTGAATTAGAAAAACTACGATTCAACAACACCTTAAATATTGATTTAAAGTGCAATACTATTTCTGAAAATATTAAAATAGCTCCCATGCTATTTTTGCCTTTTATTGAAAATAGTTTTAAACATGGTGCTTTAGTAAATGGTGTTTTAGTTATTAAAATTTCAATTACTTGTTCAAACAAAAACATTCATTTTTATATTGAAAATACCTATAAAAAATCAGAGACCTCTACAAAAGGTATTGGTTTAGAGAACATGCAAAAACGTTTAGATTTGTTGTATAAAGATCATTACAACTTGAAAATTGAAACTAAAAATGATACTTTTAAAGTAAACTTAGAATTAAACACCCTATAATTTTTGAACATCAACAGAAACATATCGTGCCTAATTGTAGATGATGAAGCTATGGCTATAGAAATTATAGAAACTCATTTAGCTAAAATACCAACCATCAAAACAATTAATAGCTGTAATAATGCTATTGAAGCGTTTAACTTTTTAATAAACAACTCTGTAGATTTAGTGTTTTTAGATATTAATATGCCTGAGATTTCTGGTATCTCCTTTGCGAAATCTATTCATAAAGACATCAAAATTATTTTCACGACCGCTTATCGTGATTATGCCGTTGAAGGTTTTGAACTTCAAGCCGTAGATTATCTATTAAAACCGATCTCTTTTGAGCGCTTGCTTAAAGCGGTAAACACGTATTTTGAAGTTTATAATCATTCCAAAAAAACAAGTTTACAACAGGAAGAAACAAGTGAATTCATGTTTGTACGGGCAGACAGACGCATGATAAAAATTGATTTTAATAACATTATTTACGTTGAAAGTTATAGTGACTATATAAAAATTCATTTAGCAGGCGAAACCATTACAACAAGAGAAACTATTAGTGCTATTGAAGCAAAATTGCCTAACAACAATTTTATGAGAATCCATAGATCCTTCATCATCTCTTTAGCTCATATTACCTCGTTTACTAATGAAGAGATTACCATTAATAAAAAATCATTCCCCATTAGTAGAAGTTACAAAAAAGAAGTTTTGTCCATTTTAGAGAAGTTTTAAAAAACGGATTCTTTCCTTCTCAGTTCTTTATGTAAAATATTATTATTTCATCACCTAAGAAGAAATGAAAACCTTAAATTTGCACAGATTTTAGCATCTCTTTTTCGTATGAATGATTCATCAAAACTTATAAAAACAGCCGATTTACTTTTAGACATTTCGTCACTTTTAATGGTTTCAGGTGCTAATACAACTAGAATAAATTTAAGTGTTGGCAGATTTGCCTCTGCTTTGAATACTAAAGCCTCTAGTTTTATTAGTCATAAAACCATAGTGATGACGTTGTATGATAAAAAAACAAAATTAAGTTGTACACGAGTAAAAAAAATTCCGCCCTATATCATCAATTTTACTTTTATTTCTGCTATTAGTAAAGCTAGTTGGAACGCCTTAAGTGAAGAATGGAGTTTAGAGCAAATTGCGGAAGAAATTAAAAGAATTCAAACCTTAAAAAGATATCCCAGATGGCTTATCCTTATAGCCGTAAGTTTGGCTGGTGCTGGTTTTTGTAACATATTTAAAGGAGATTATTTAAATATGTTGGTAGCTTTTGTTAGCACCTTTATAGGGTTATATATTTTTCAAGAAACACATAAACTAAAATACAATCTGTACATTAGAATATTCATAGGATCCTTTGTAGCATCATCATTAGCATCTTTAGCAGTTATTTATAATATTGGTTCTAACCCTTCTACAGCATTAGCAACATCCATCTTGTTTTTAGTTCCGGGAGTTCCTTTAATCAACTCTTTTACCGACTTAATGGATAGTAAAATAATTAACGGCATGGTACGATTTACAACAGGAGCTATGATTGTTTTTGCGATGGCAATTGGATTATTTTTAGCTATGTATATTTTTCAAATAAATTTAAGATGATGTTAGAAGTTATATTAAAATTGTTAGAAGTATCCTTTTGGTCTGGAATTGCAGCTCTTGGTTTTGGTCTTTTATTTAACATTCCAAAAAACTCTATTTTAACGGTATTTTTATTGGGTGCAGGTGCTGGGTTTATAAAATTTTTATTAATCCACTTTGATATTCATGTAGTTCTTGCAAGCTTTATAGCTGCTTCGTTTGTTGGAGTTATAAGTGTTCCTTTGGCTCATAAAATACATCAGCCACCCGTGGTTTTTTCAATTCCTCCAGTAATCCCTATGATTCCTGGTTATTTTGCCTATAAAACCGTATTATCTGTTATGAATTTTACTTTTATGGTTGATGATTCTCAAAAACGTTTACAATTAATTGATGCCATTTTTTCCAATGGATTTACCATGGTTTTCATATTAATAGCACTTACAGTAGGAGTAGCGTTACCTATGCTTTTAATGAAAAAAAGTACCGTAAAACATCTAGACAATTAATATATAACTGCCTTTAGGATTTTTGTTATGATAACTTTAAGAGCTTTTTTCTATTTATATTCATAATTTAGCCTAAATTTTTTAGCTTTTTAAAAACAATAAAAAAACATGAAATCATTATTTACCTATTTATTGGCCTTAACTTTTTTTATTTCCTATCAATCTCATGCTTCCGATGATTGGAGTGCAACTGGTCATAGAGTAGTTGGTCAAATCGCTAATCAATATCTAAAAAGAAGTACCAAAAGAAAACTAAAAAAGTTACTCCATAATGAATCATTAGCATTAGTATCGACCTATGCAGACGATATAAAATCTGATAAACGTTTTAATAAATTTTATACATGGCATTATGTAAATATTCCGCTAGATTCAGATTATAAAGCATCAGATGCTAATAAAAATGGGGATTTAGTAACAGGTATAAACTATTGCATTAAAGTAATTAAAGATAAAACCTCTAGTGATGCTGATAAGGCCTTTTATCTTAAATTGTTGATTCATTTTATAGGTGATATGCACCAGCCTATGCATGTTGGCCTTGCTGAAGACAAAGGTGGTAACGACTTTAAACTACAATGGTTTAACAAAGACACAAACCTACATTCTGTTTGGGATAGAGAAATGATTGACAGCTTTGGTATGAGTTACAGTGAACTTGCTTGCAACGATGAAAAGCTAAGTAAAGATCAAGTAAAAGCTATTCAAGAAGGCAGTATTATCGATTGGATAAATGATACACATAAAATAACAAGAGAGGTGTATGCTCATGTAAAACCTGATGAGAATTTACGTTACCGTTACATGTATGACAATTTTGAAACTGTGAGAACACAACTTCAAAAAGGAGGAATCAGACTTGCTAAAATATTGAATGATTTATTTTAAATTATAATAGTATGCTAAACAAAAAAGCAACCTGTCTGGTTGCTTTTTTGTTTCTATCAAGATTCCTGATTTTACAAGAATTAATTAAATATGTAATGCTCTATCTTCTGTCGCTGCTAACGCCGCTTCTTTAATAGCTTCAGTAAAGGTTGGATGCGCATGAGACATTCTAGATACATCTTCAGCACTTGCTCTAAATTCCATAGCTACTACCGCTTCTGCAATCATATCTGCAGCACGAGCCCCAATCATATGAACACCTAAAATTTCATCGGTGGTTTTATCTGCTAGTATTTTAACAAAACCATCTAAATCCATACTCGCTCTACTTCTACCTAAAGCACGCATTGGAAACGACCCTGCTTTGTATTCAACCCCAGCTTCTTTTAATTGTTCTTCCGTTTTACCAACACTAGCAACTTCTGGCCATGTGTAAACAACACCCGGAATTAAATTATAATCGATATGTGGTTTTTGACCAGCAATAGTTTCTGCAACAAACACACCTTCTTCCTCAGCTTTATGGGCTAACATAGCTCCTTTAACCACATCGCCAATAGCGTAAATATTACTAGCCGATGTTTGTAAGTGCTCATTAACTTCCACTTGTCCTCTATCTGTTATTTTAACACCAGCAGCCTCAGCATTTAAACCGTCTGTATACGGACGACGACCTACAGATACCAAACAATAATCACCTTTAAACTCGACCTCTTCTCCTTTTTTGTTATCTGCTTTTACAATTACCTCATCACCTTTTCGCTCAACAGATTTTACTTTATGTGAGATATTGATTTTAAATTTTTGCTTTTTCAAAACCTTGTTAAGTTCTTTTGAAAGTCCAGAGTCCATTGTTGGAATAATTCTGTCCATATATTCAATAACAGACACCTCAGCTCCTAAACGTTTATAAACCTGGCCAAGTTCTAACCCAATTACACCGCCACCAATAACAATTAAATGTTTTGGTATTTCAGTAAGCTTCAAAGCCTCTGTAGAAGTAATAATACGTTCTTTATCAATAGATATGAAAGACAAACTTGATGGTTTACTTCCTGTTGCTATAATCGCATTTTTTGCTTCAATCTCTATTGTTTCTTTCCCAGCAATGGTAATATGAGTCGCATCTTTAAAACTACCTAAACCTTCGTACACATCAATCTTATTTTTCTTCATTAAGAAGTCAATACCACCAGTAGTTTGGTCTACAACCGCTTGTTTACGGTCAATCATTTGTTTTAAATTCACCTTAACTTCTCCAGGAATTTCAATACCATGCTCTTCAAAATGCTTGATAGCATCTTCGTAATGGTGAGACGAATCTAAAAGGGCTTTACTTGGAATACATCCCACATTTAAACAGGTTCCTCCAAGAGTCGAATATTTTTCTATAATGGCAGTTTTCATGCCTAATTGAGCGCAACGTATCGCTGCAACATATCCGCCAGGTCCAGAGCCAATAACGGCTACATCGTATGAGTTCATATTATATGTAATAATTTAATTTATAAATAAAAATGCGTATAAAGCGCTTAGCACAATAAAGCAAAAGTAGCCTCAAAAATACAAATGTTTTACTGGAAGACAATAAAAAACAACGCTTTATGAAGTCAATTTATGAGAATTAAAGATATTTCAGAATTACGTTTATAAAAATGGAATAAAAGCAAATAAATAACAGTTTCTAGAAAGATTATGGACTCCCATTATTTTTAATAGTAGTTAATATCCATGCTAACTCAGGATCTCTTTTAGAGGTTACATCATCACTAGTTGGTGTTATTTTTACATCTGGCTTTACACCATATCCATCTGGACTTTGTTTATAAGGTGTTTCCATCTGCATTAAACCCATTCGTATGTTGAGCTTTGATGTTGGTAATTCATATATTTTATAAATCCCAGCTACACAACCGTTATAAGCACCACCCGTTTCTTCTCCAACAAAAATAGCTCGGTTAGTAGCTTTTAGATGTGTGGCTAATAAAGAAGATGCTGAAAAAGAATTTCCGTTAATTATTACATACAAATTTCCGTTATAATGTAATGTGGTTCTGGGTTCCTTTTCTTTTGAAAACCTGAGCTTGTAATAAATATTGCCGTCGTGCTTTCTGGTTTTAATCAAATCATGAATCACAATAAAAGGTGATAAGATTCCTGTTGCAACTTTGAGCAAATTGGGCTGGAAATTACTCATTAAATAATTGAAATAGGGTAACCGACTATTTACTTGACTTTCCTTTACAAGTTGATAATCTTTATTTGCTAAAAAGGAGTACAAATAATCTATTTCTGAAACTCTTCCTCCTCCATTATCTCTTAAATCGATAATTAGGTTTTTAGTTTTAGCCGAATCTAATTTGGTAAAACTTTCTTTGTAAAATTTTCTATAATTTCCATTTCCAAAAGCTCTAATCTTCATATATGCCACAGAACTATCTGCCTCAAGAAAATTAAAGTTTCGAGTATAATTTTTTTCTCTACTAATAAAACCGTGAATTTTATTATACCTTTTTTTATTTTTGGCTATATGCCTTTGTAGCTTCTTATCTTCTTTACTTGGTTTTGTTTTTTTTACAGACGGTATGCTATCATTACCAAAAGCTTCTATGTTTTTATCTTTTTTAACCCGTCTAAACGTTTTGTTAAACACAGAATCTTTTAACTTAAAAGTAACAGCTAAACTATCTACAAACCCTTTGTCTTTATAGTATAATGCAGGAAACACCCTGCCCACATACCTATCATACAACGTCTTATTATACCCATCTGATGAAAAACGAGTTTTATAAAGCTTTACGAGATCTTTAGCAGGTTCATCAGCTATTTTAATCACTTCACTCCCTACTATCAACGAATCTTTTCCTAAGGATTTTTCGACCCATAATTTATTGTCAACATACTCAAAATCTAAATCATAAAACTCAAACTTTTGTTGTTTCAATACCTTCCTCTCTTTTTTTGTGTAGTGCTTGTTAGCCGATCCTACAGAAATATGACCTTGCCTAACGTTGGCTACAACAGGAGCTAATTTTTTATAAAGTTCACGGGATGTTATTGGGCTTGTTATGGTTGCTTTAAGACTGTCAAATTTAAAATCTAAAACTTCCTTGGGTGTATACTGATATAATTTAGGATGGTTTTTTTGTAACTGAGCGTATAATTGATCGATATCGGCATGCATACTCTCAACTGAATGTAGTGCGGTAATTTGTTCATTATATTTTTTAACGCTACTACACGACGCTATAAGAATTACTACCAGAGTAGACCATAGTAATTTCTTTATGTAAAACATTATACTATTCATAGAGGCAAAGCTAAAATACATGTATTTGCTTTAATTCAATAAGTGTTTATTTTATTTAACTTTTCAATAGTAACAAATCATACTCTAAAAATAAAATTATGTAATTTTGTTCCCCATGCAAAAAAACATCAACATACTAAATAAAAAAGCACGATTCCTTTATGAAATACTGGATAAATATACCGCTGGTATTGTATTAACAGGAACAGAAATTAAATCTATAAGGTCCAGTAAGGCTTCTATAGCCGAAAGCTTTTGTGAATTTAATGAGCAAGGTGAGCTTTTTGTTATTAATATGACTATTGAAGAATATGCTTATGGCACGTATTATAACCATAGACCAAAAGCAGAACGTAAGTTACTTTTAAACAAAAAGGAACTAAAAAAACTACAAAAAGAGGTTCAGAATAAAGGACTCACCATCATACCTTTAAAATTATTTATAAATGATAAAGGCTATGCTAAATTAAATATTGCCTTGGCCAAAGGAAAAAAATTATACGATAAACGAGAAACCATCAAAGATCGTGATAACAAACGTAATCTTGATCGCATTAAAAAGATATACAAATAATTAACACTTCAAAAGGAACGCATTTCAAATTTTTGTTCCAAAAAAATCACCTTAAACAACATGAAATACTTATTAAAAATAGCTGCCTCAATTTTTGCATTTATTATCATTTCCTGCGGAAGTGGAAAAGACAAAATAGCTGAAGAAGTAAAAGACGTTAGTTTTAATGTGAATTTATTAGACCGATCAAACGACACCTTTAAAGTTCAAGTTATACCTCCAACACTAACTGCTGATAACAATATTTTTCAATTTGCGTCAACTGCTCCAGGAACCTACGAAGTTATGGATATAGGCCGTTATGTTTCTAATTTTAAAGCGTATGACAAAAACGGTGATGAATTAGAAACTAATAAAATTTCTACCAATCAATATGAATTAGCAACGCCTGAAAAGATTGCTAAAATAGAATACCAAATAGCAGATACTTGGGACACTCCTGTAAAAGAAAACAAAATTTATTTAATGTGTGGCACCTCTATAGAAAATGACCATGCCTTGATTAATGGTCAGGCTGTTTTTGGTTACTTTAAAGGAAAGCAAACTAGTCCTATAAAAATTAAAATAGAAGCTCCCGAAGAATGGCAAATTGCTACAGCATTAAACAAAACGGAAAAAGGGTATTATGTAGCCAAAGATTACGACCAAGTTGTTGACTCACCCATCCTACTTGGAAAATTGACCAAAGCATCTATGACGGTTCAAGGGACGTCTATTGATATTTACACCTATTCAAAAACCGGTCTAGTAACCTCTCCTGAAATTTTAAAGTCCATGAAAAACATGTTGCTTTCTGCTAGTGGATTTTTAAATGGTCTTCCTGTTAAACATTACACCTTTTTATTTCTTTTTGAAGACTCAACAGCTGGAGCTTGGGAACATTCGTATAGTTCTGAATATATTTATAAGGAAGATGTATGGAACCGATTAGAAAAAAGTGTTTTAGAAGTCGCTGCCCATGAGTTTTTTCATGTCGTAACACCTTTAAATATTCACAGTGAAATTATTGCCCATTTTAATTTTGTTAAACCTGTACCTTCCGAACATTTATGGCTTTACGAAGGGACCACCGAATGGGCTGCCCATATGATGCTTATGAGATCTGGTCAAAAATCATTAAATGATTATTTTAAAACGCTTAAGAGAAAGGTTGATATAAGTACAAATTATTTCAACCCAGATATTAGTTTAGTACAATTATCAAAAACATCTTATACACCAATGGGTCACCGATTATATGGTGACATCTACATGAAAGGTGCTCTGGTAGCGGGACTTTTAGATATTAGGTTAATAGAGCTTTCTGATGGAAAAATGGGATTAATTGATGTTATAAAAAAATTGGCAAAAGAATACGGTCCCAACAAACCATTTAATGAAACTAGTTTTTTTGATGATTTTACCAAAGAAACATATCCTGAAATCAGATCCTTTTTCGAGGACTATGTTATAGGTTCAAAACCATTGCCTTTAAAAGCGTATTATGATAAAGTTGGAGTTGATTTTGATGAAGAAACTAACACCTTTTCACTTGAAGATAACCCAACAGAATCTCAACTAAAATTAAGAGCTAAATGGATGCAACCTATTGACATTTCAATACTTGCCAATGCAAAAACAAGTGAAGACGAACTTTATCTGAAACATGTTGTTACACTTGATAGTACCATTAATACTTTATACGGTGTTATTTCTGGAGAAAAAGGAAAAGAAAGAAACTGGAAACTGTTCAAATATTTATTTAAACCAGATGCAAAATTAATTCCTACAGGAAAAAATAATAACGGTGAGGTTAAAGTTCGTTATTTAAAACCAGATGAGTATATTAAAAATTCAAGTTCTTGGCTCGTTGAAAATGGATTCTTTGAAAAAGAAATCCATAGAACTGTCAATACCTTTGGTAATATTACGCAAGTGTTTAGTACCTATGAGTCTTTTACTAGCGAAGCAGATAAATATCCTTTTATGCGAGGTATTAATAGTATTCAATTACTTTATGATGGTATCCGTTGGTGGATTGTTAACATCTATTGGTCTCAAGAAAGCAAAGAATTTCCTATTCCAATTGAATATTTACCGCTTAATTAATTTAACCGCAATTAATTCTTATCTTCTAACAAAGGCACAAAACGAAATTCACCAAATTCGTGTTGTTCAAATTCCTTTTTATCATTTCTTATAAATAAAGTCATAACCTGAACATCATCCCCCACAGGAATAACCAGCCTACCTCCTATTTTTAATTGGTCTAACAATGGTTTAGGCACAAAAGGCGCACCTGCTGTCACTATAATACTATCAAAAGGAGCTTCTTCTGGCAAACCTTTATAACCATCACCAAAAATGAGTTTTTTAGCGCGATAGCCTAATTTTGGCAAAAATTTACTGGTCTTTTTAAACAGTTCCAATTGGCGTTCAATACTATATACTTTGGCTCCCAATTTGCATAAAACAGCAGTTTGATAGCCACTTCCCGTACCTATTTCAAGAATTTTATGCTCCTTTTCAACCTCCAGTAATTCTGTTTGAAAAGCTACCGTATAAGGCTGCGAAATTGTTTGATCTGCTGCAATAGGAAATGCTTTGTCTTGGTAGGCATGGTCTAAAAAACCAGAATCCATAAACAAATGTCTTGGTATACTTCCTATGGCTTTTAAAACGTTTTCATCTTTTATACCCTTGGTTTTTAAAATATTAACCAACTGCTGTCGTAACCCTTTATGCTTAAATGTGTCTTTCAATTATCGTATTCTTTTCAAGTCTAAAATTAGTCAAACATTTTAGCTAAAAACAATTTATTTTTAATTTATTTTTCACAATTAATAGATAAAATTTTACAAGAATATTATGAAATTCATTCGTTAAATATGTTATTTTTGTTGAAAACCTAAAGAAAATGCTAAAAGCTGGTGTTCTAGGTGCTGGTCACCTTGGAAAAATTCATTTAAGACTCCTAAATCAATCTGAAAAATATAACCTTGTTGGATTTTATGATGCCGATACAGAAAACGGTAAGAAAGTAGAAGCCGAATTTGGTTATAAATTCTTTCATACCATAGAAGATTTAATTAATGCAGTAGATGTTGTAGATATTGTTACACCTACCCTTTCGCACTACGATTGTGCCATACAAGCTATTGAAAAAGGCAAGCATATTTTTATTGAAAAACCGATTACGAATACGGTTGAAGAGGCCGAAAAAATAAGGGCTTTATTAGCTAAAAACCATGTAAAAGGTCAAGTTGGTCATGTAGAACGTTTTAACCCAGCGTTTACTGCGGTTAAAAATGATATTCATACGCCTATGTTTATTGAAACACACCGATTGGCTGAATTTAATCCTCGTGGTACAGATGTACCTGTAGTTTTAGATTTAATGATTCATGATATTGATATTATTTTAAGTGTAGTTAAATCAAAAGTAAAACATGTGTCGGCAAGTGGTGTTTCGGTGATAAGCGACACACCAGATATTGCCAATGCTCGTGTTGAATTTGAAAATGGTTGTGTAGCCAATTTAACAGCTAGTAGAATTTCATTAAAAAACATGCGTAAAACACGTTTCTTTCAGAAAGACGCCTATATCTCGGTAGATTTTTTAGAGAAGAAATGCGAAGTTGTTAAAATGAAAGATGCTCCTGAACAACCGGGTGATTTTGATATGGTACTTCAAAATGCAGAAGGTATTAAAAAACAGATTTATTTTGATAATCCTAATATTACTAGCAATAATGCCATTCTGGATGAATTAGAATCTTTTGCTGATGCTATTAATAATAACACAAAGCCTATTGTAACACTTCATGACGGAACTGAAGCCTTACGTGTTGCAACACAAATAATAAATTGTTTTTAATAAAAATTTAAACAGATGAAAAATGTTGCTGTTATTGGTGCGGGAACCATGGGAAATGGTATTGCACATACTTTTGCTCAAAGCGGATTTAAAGTACAACTGATTGATGTAAGCGACAATGCCTTAAAAAAAGGGATTGAAACCATTACCAGAAATCTGGATAGAATGGTCTCTAAAGAAAGTATTACTGAATCTCAAAAAGCAGAAACATTATCAAATATCAGCACATTTACAAACATTAATGAAGGCGTTGAATATGCTAGTTTAGTTGTTGAAGCCGCTACTGAAAATATTGATTTAAAGCTTAAAATTTTCAAACAATTGGATGAAGCGTGTCCAGAAGATACAATTCTGGCAACTAACACCTCATCCATTTCAATTACACAAATTGCTTCGGTAACTTCAAGAGCAAGCCATGTTATTGGGATGCACTTTATGAATCCTGTACCTATCATGAAATTGGTTGAAATCATAAGAGGTTATAATACCAGTGATGATGTAACTAAAACCATTATGGATTTATCTAAAACTTTAGGAAAAACTCCTGTTGAAGTGAATGATTATTCTGGTTTTGTAGCCAATAGAATTTTAATGCCTATGCTTAACGAATCTATTGAAACCTTATATAATGGCGTGGCAGGTATTCATGAAATTGATACCGTTATGAAACTTGGTATGGCACACCCAATGGGGCCACTACAATTAGCAGATTTTATTGGTTTAGATGTTTGTCTGTCTATTTTAAATGTGATGTATGATGGCTTTAAAAATCCAAAATATGCACCTTGCCCCTTATTAGTTAATATGGTAAATGCTGGCAAATTAGGTATAAAATCTGGTGAAGGATTTTATGATTATTCTGAAAGCAGAAAAGCAGAAAAAATTGCGAAGCAATTTATTAAGTAATATAAAAATGTCGTTGAGAAACTTTTAAAAAAAGCTGTGATAATCTCTTTACTTTAAAAAGATTACCGCATCGTTTTACTCCTCTTAATGACGAGAAAAAATTTCATGGCAAAAATAATTCCGTTTAAAGCAGTTCGTCCTACCAGAGCCATAGTAGGATTAGTAGCATCTCGCTCTTATCAAAGTTATACTATAGACGAGAGAGAAGCTCGAATGGACTATAATCCTTATACCTTTCTTCATATTGTCAATCCTGGTTATAAATATGATCAAGTGATTACTGGTGAAGAACGTTATAAACTAGTAAAAAACAGATATTTAGAGTTTAAAGAAGAACAGGTTTTTATTCAAGATGACAAACCCTCATTTTACGTTTATAAAATTGTAAACAGACATCATCAAACGTTTAATGGTATTATAGCAGCAGTAAGTGCAGAAGACTATGAAAAAGATATCATTAAAAAACATGAAGACACGATTGAATTACGTGAAGAAACTTTTAAAAGTTACTTAAAAACAGTTGGCTTTAATGCTGAACCGGTTTTGCTAACCTATCCAGACAATAGTAACATTGAAACCATTATCAAAGAAACTCAAAAAAGGCATGCCGAATATGAGTTTACCATGACTTATAAAGACACGCATTACTTATGGAAAATTGATGATGAGAGCGTCATTAAAACCATTCAGGATGAGTTTAAAAAAATGAATACCATTTATATTGCAGATGGACACCACAGATCTGCATCGTCTCATTTATTATATCAAGAAGAAAAAGCAAACAATCCAAACCACAACGGGACTGAATCATACAATTTCTTCATGTCCTATTTAATTCCTGAATCAGATTTGGTAATACACGAATTTAATAGATTGGTTAAAGATCTTAATGGTTTATCAAAAGAAGATTTTTTAATTAAATTAGATGCTTATTTCAGAATACAAAACAGAGGGAACGCACCTTATACGCCTTCACAACACCACCATTTTAGTATGTATTTAGATGGTGACTTCTATTCTTTATATCTTAGAAAAACATCTTATGATTTTAAAACATCTTTAGATAGTTTAGATACTCAAATACTCTACAAAACTATTTTAAAACCAATTTTGGGAATTCAAGATTTACGCAATGATGATCGTATTTCTTACATGCATACACACGGTAACAAAGAAATGATAAACATTAAAGGCTGTGTTGATAGTGGCGAATTTAAAGTAGGATTTGGCATGCGAGCTACAACTATAGAACAAATGAAACAAATTGCAGATGATGGTTTAAAAATGCCTCCTAAAAGCACCTATATTTTACCAAAGCTACGAAGCGGAATTACGATTTACGAATTTTAAAATTAACTATGTCTTCAATACAAGAAAACCTTAAACATATAAAATCAACTTTACCAGAACATGTAATTCTTGTTGCCGTTTCAAAAACAAAGCCTATTCCGGATTTAATGGAAGCCTACCATACTGGACAACGAATATTTGGGGAAAACAAAATTCAGGAAATGGCAGACAAATATGAAGCTATGCCCAAAGACATTGAGTGGCATATGATTGGTCATGTTCAAAAAAACAAGGTAAAATATATGGCTCCTTTTGTGTCATTAATTCATGGTGTCGATAACATCAAGCTTTTAAAAGAAATTAATAAACAAGCTTTAAAACACGATAGAATCATTGATTGTTTGCTTCAAATAAAAATAGCTTCTGAAGACTCAAAATTTGGAATGACACCTGATGATGCCAACGCATTGCTTCAATCTGAAACAGTCTCAGAATTAAAGAATATACGAATTACGGGACTTATGGGGATGGCAACATTCACCGAAGACACCAATCAAATAAAAAAAGAGTTTAACGTTTTAAAGCATACATTTGACACCTTAAAAACACTTGAAATTTTTAACTTTAAACCTAAAATTATCTCCATGGGCATGAGTGGTGATTATAAAATTGCTATAGATTGTGGTAGCACAATGGTTCGAGTTGGAAGTAGTATTTTTGGAAGTCGAAATTACAACTAGGTCTTTAAAAGAATATTTGGAATAAATTAAATAGATTGCCACGACTTAAAAAAGTCTCGCAATGACACAACAAAAAGCAAATAAACGCAATAACATTTTTTGTACGCAATATTAGGCATAGAAACAACGGGCGGAAAGTATAATGAAGAAGGCATTACTGAAATTGCTATCTATAAATATGATGGGCATCAGGTAGTAGACCAGTTTATTAGTTTAGTAAATCCTGAAAGAGACATACAACCATTTGTAGTAAACCTTACAGGAATTAACAGTAATATGTTACGAAATGCCCCTAAGTTTTATGAAGTTGCCAAACGTATTGTTGAAATTACAGAAGATTGTATTTTGGTTGCCCATAATGCGCAATTTGATTACAGAATACTCGTTACAGAATTTAGACGCCTAGGGTTTGATTATATAAGAGAATCTCTTTGCACCGTTGAATTAGCTAAAACGCTTATTCCAAATCAGCCTTCTTATAGCTTAGGTAAATTAGTGCGTTCATTAGGTATTCCGGTAACCGACAGACACCGAGCATCTGGTGATGCTATTGCAACAGTCAAATTATTCAAAATGTTATTGGATAAAGATTCTTCAAAAAAAATAATCCAAGAATCCATACGGAAGAACCCCAAGTTACAATTAGAACCCAGACATATTGATATTATTGAGCAATTACCCTCAATAACTGGTGTTTATTACATCCACAAAGCAGATGGTGAAATTATTTATATTGGAAAAAGTAATAATATTAAAAAACGTATCAATCAGCATTTCACCAATTCTAATCATAAATCAAAAAAAATACAACTCCATGCTGCCGCTGTAACTTATGAAGCAACAGGTAGCGAATTAGTTGCTTTACTTAAAGAAAGTGAAGAAATAAAACGAAATAAGCCTATTTATAATCGCGCCCTAAGACGAACCATTTTTACACATGCACTTTACAGCTTTGTTGATGATAACAATTATATCAATTTAAAAATTGATACCGTTGACGGAAGAAAAAAGCCCATTACAACCTTTAGTAACAGAGATAGTGGTAAAAGTTTTATAAATAAAGCCATTGAAGAATATAATTTATGTCAAAAACTAACTGGTCTTTATAAAACTAAAACCAGTTGCTTTAAATACGACATTAAGGAGTGTAATGGTGCTTGCATTGGAAAAGAATCATCAGAAGATTACAACAAACGAGTCATGTCTTTAATTAACAAAAATAGTTACAGACAAAAAAATATGGTTATTATTGATAGAGGTCGTGAAATTGACGAACGAAGTGCCATTTACATTGAAAATGGTATTTTTAAAGGTATAGGATTTTTTAACTTAAACTATCAAATTAATAATATTGATGTATTAAAATCTTTTATTACTCCTATGGAAAATAATAGAGATACTCAACATATTATTCAAAGTTATATGAGACGAAATAAACGTCTTAAAGTGTTACAATTTGATTAAAACCCATGAAAAGAATAGTATTACCCCTCCTTTTTCTAATTATTAACCTAACAAGTTATTCACAAGAAAATTATAGTGCCGAAAGCTACCGAGTTACTTTAAATGATATTTCTGCTACAACTTTCGAAAAAGATTCAACTGCCAATGCCCTTGTTATATATGAACATGGCAACAGTTATGTTGATAAAAACGAATATGATTTAAGAACAGAAGTTCAAAAAAAAATAAAAATATTAAACAGAGACGGGTTTAATAAAGCCAATATTACCATTCACTTATATAACAATGAAAGCCGAAAAGAAGAAGTAAAAAAGATTATTGCAACTACCTATAATTTAGTTGATGGAAAGGTTATCAAAACACAATTAAAGGAATCTAATATATATAAAGAAAAGTATGATGAAAATCACACACTTGTAAAGTTTACGCTTCCTAACATCAAAGTTGGCTCTGTAATTACCTATAGTTATACCATTATATCTCCTTTTATGTTTAACTACAAAAGCTGGAATTTTCAAGATGACATTCCAAAATTATACAGTGAGTATGTAACTAGTATCCCTGGAAATTGGGATTATCATATTAAGCTAATTGGTGGCAAGAAACTTTCGGTTGCCGAATCAAAACTTGAAAAAAATTGCTTAACTGCTTTTAACGGAGGAAGCGCAGATTGCAGTAATTCTATTTACGTAATGAAAGATATACCTGCTTTTATTGAAGAAGATTACATGACTACAAAAAGCAATTATCTAGCTAGAATAGAATATGAATTAAAAACATTTAGAGATTTTCAAGGATTAGTACACAACTATGCTAAAACATGGGAAACAGTTGATAGAGAATTAAAAACAGACCCCAATATAGGTAGACAATTATCAAAATCTGTTAAAGCTGATGAATTATTAAGCAACGACATTCTTACTGAGCCTGACACTTTAAAAAAAGCAGAAGCAATTTATAAATATGTACAAGAAAACTACGCTTGGAATAAGGACTATAAAATTTTTAAAGATGTTTCTGTTAAAGACTTAATCAAAAATAAATCTGGTAATGTTTCTTCCATAAATATTTTATTGCACAATTTATTGGAAGAAGCTGGAATTACAGTAAAACCAATCTTATTATCTACCAGAAGCAATGGGTTTGCCACAAAAATATTTCCTGTTATTTCTGAATTTAACTATTTAATTGTTCAAGCCAACATAAACAATAAAACGTATTTATTGGATGCAACCGATGATTATTTAAGTTTTGGCGAAATTCCTCTTAGATGCCTAAATCGATATGCCCGTTTGTTAGATTTTAAAAATGGTAGTGAATGGATTGATATTGATATAAAAGAACCTTCAAGTACTCTTTTTAAAGCAGAAATAAGTATAGATGAGAATCAAAACTTTATTGGAAAAGTTGATGTCAAATACACAGGATATCATGCTCTAAAGGCAAAAAAAAGTTATTATTCTAACAAAGATGCTTATATAGAAAAACTAGATAACAATTCGCCATTTGTAGACGTCTTTGACCATAATGTTTCTAGCAACGGTAAAACAAGTCCCGATTTTTTCGAGTCTTATGATATAGAGTATAATCCTGAAAGTACGGGAGACAAGTTATATTTAAATCCTTTTTTTATTAAATTCTTTAATGAAAATCCATTCAAACTACAAGAAAGAACCTACCCTATTGATTTTGGTTACAAAAACACATACCTGTACATGCTTAAATTAAACTTAGGGAAATTTCATACTGTTTTAGAACAACCTAAAGACATATATATTGCACTGCCAAATAAAGCTGGACAAGTTACCTTATCAACCAAGGTTTTAAATAATTATATAAACTTTATTATGAGAGTTGATTTTAAAGAATCTATTTACCCTCCTGAATATTATCCGTATTTAAAAGAATTTATAAGTAAAATTGTTGATATTCAAAAAAATTCACTTATCCTTATAAAGAAGATTTAACGTATCTTTTTTTATTTTTACTAAATGAGCAATCCCGATAAAAGCAATTGGAAAACAAAACTTCATGAAATTATTTATGAAGCTGATACACCTGCCGGTAAGTTATTTGATGTTGTGTTGCTCATTACCATTATTGCCAGCATTATTTTAGTTATGCTGGAAAGCGTTAAAAGTATTGATGCAAATTATCATAACATACTTAACATTTCAGAATGGATTATTACAATCTTATTTAGCTTAGAGTATATTGCTAGAATTATTACCGTAAAAAAACCTCTTAAATATATTTTCAGTTTTTATGGTGTTATCGATTTTTTATCAACCGTTCCTAAATACATATCATTAATTTTTGGTGGCATACATGCTCTAGCAGCATTACGAGCATTGCGCTTATTAAGGGTTTTCAGGATTTTAAAATTAGCACGTTATCTAGGTGCTTCAAATAATTTAGTATCAGCCTTAAAAGCTAGTCGGGCTAAAATATTTGTGTTTTTATTCGCTGTTCTTATCTTGTCTATTATTTTCGGGACTATAATGTATCTGGTTGAAGGCGAAGAAAATGGATTTACAAATATCCCAAAAAGTGTTTATTGGTGTATCGTCACCCTTACTACCGTAGGTTTTGGTGATATTGCCCCCCAAACACCTTTAGGACAATTAATAGCCACTTGTATTATGATTTTGGGTTATGGCATCATTGCTGTCCCAACGGGTATTGTATCCGCAGAATATACCAGTCAAAGCAAAGCAAAACCAATTTCAGAAAAAGACTTAGTGAGTCTTAATACCCAATCGTGCCCTAGCTGTTCGGCAGAAAACCATAAAGATAATGCCGAATTTTGTTATAATTGTGGCCATAAATTAAACCATGCATAACTACCTTATTTCTATTGTTGGGCCAACAGCTATCGGTAAAACCGCCTTAAGCATTAAACTAGCTAAGCATTTTAATACAGAGATTATCTCGGCAGATTCTAGACAGTTTTTTAAAGAAATGTCCATTGGTACAGCAGCTCCATCAAAAGAAGAATTAAAAGCAGCTAAACACCATTTTATCCATCATAAATCCATACAAGATCATTATAATGTTGGTGCGTTTGAAAAAGAAGCCTTACTAAGATTAAATTCTATTTTTGAAACCAATACTATTGCTGTTATGGTTGGAGGCTCCGGCCTTTATGTAGATGCCGTTACGAAAGGATTGGATAATTTTCCTAAAGTTGATAGCAGCATAAGAGACCAATTAAATATCGATCTGGAAACAAAAGGGCTTTCATTTTTACAAGAACAACTTAGATCTTTAGATATTAAAAGTTATAACTCCATAGCTATTGATAATCCGCATCGCGTTATTCGTGCTTTGGAAATTTGTATTGGCACAGGAAAACCGTATTCCTCTTTTTTAAATAAAGACAAAATCGAACGACCATTTAAAACGATCACTATTGGTTTAACTGCCGATAGAGACATTATTTATAACCGAATTAACCAACGAGTAGATATAATGATTCAGGATGGTTTACTTGATGAAGTAAAAAATCTTATTCCTTATCAATCATTAAACGCATTAAACACTGTTGGCTATAAAGAGTTGTTTAATTATTTAGACGGTAATTGGACATTAGATTTTGCTATTTCAGAAATTAAAAAAAATACACGTCGTTTTGCAAAACGGCAATTAACATGGTTTAGAAAAGATAAGCAGGTTTTATGGTTTGATTATGAAACTCCTTTGGATACTATTATTACTGAACTAGATAAAAAGATAAACAAGTAATAATTCTGCTGTTCCAGTCCTTAAAACATCTTAAATTTAATTAATTTTGAAAAATAACTTGTAATACACTTCCATGTTAGATTTTCTATTCACTAGTGATGCCATTATGGCGCTAATAACTTTAACGTTTTTAGAGATTATCTTAGGAATTGACAATATTGTTTTTATCTCCATAGCTGCTAATAAATTACCAGAAAACCAACGCAGCAAAGCCACTAACATCGGACTTTTATTAGCAATGGTTCAGCGTATTATTTTATTGTTTTTTGTTTCATTTTTAGTGGGTTTAAAAGACCCTTTTTATACAATAGAATTCAGTTGGTTACATATTGCAGTAAGTTGGCAATCTATCATTTTATTTGGTGGTGGTTTGTTTTTAATTTATAAAAGCACTTCTGAAATTCATGAAAAAGTGGAATCTCCCAAAAATGATGAAAACGAATTAAAAGGAAAAAAAATAAAAACCTTGTCGCAAGCCATTGTTCAAATTTTAATTATTGATTTTATTTTCTCTATAGATTCCATTTTAACGGCCGTTGGCATGACTAATGGTTTACATAAAAATCATAATTACAATTTAGTTTTAATGATTATTGCCGTCATAATTTCCATCGGAATCATGATTGGATTTGCAAATCCTATTCGCAAGTTTATTGATATGCATCCAAGTATGCAACTACTAGGTCTGGCATTTTTAATTTTAATTGGGTTTATGCTTATCACTGAAGCCGCTCATTTATCGCACACCAAATTATTTGGAAATGTGGTTGGTGCTATTCCAAAAGGCTACTTATATTTCGCTATTGCATTTTCTCTATTTGTAGAATTTTTAAGTTTTAAGGTAAATAAGAAAAAATAAATTTTAATTAATTTTTAAAAATTAAAGAAAATGTAGTGTATTTTCCTAATTCAGAATTAACTAATAAGTTCCCTCCATGTTTTTTAAGGATATTTTTAGATAAACTTAAACCAATTCCAGACCCTTCTTTTTTTGTCGTATAGAATGGAATAAAAATTTGATTCATAATTTCATCTTCAATCCCTTTTCCGTTATCATTAACAATAATGATTGTTTTATCAGACTCTACAATACAACTCAAACTAATAATTGGGTTTTCAATCCCTTTTAAAGCATATATACTATTATTTATTAAATTAATTAGTACCTGTTCTATAAGTTTACTATCTGCATTAACAGAAGCATTTGCAGGTATTGGTAAAATTTTTAAATTAATTTTTGCCTCTTCAATTAATGGTCTCATCAATAACTCAATAGTCAATAAAAACTCTTTTATATTTAGTTGTTTTAATTGAGGAACCGGAACATTAGAAATGGTTCTATAATCTTTTACAAATGCCAACAAGCCATCTGATCGCTTCTTAATTGTTGATGCTGCCATATTAATATCTTGAATATCTTCATCATCTAAGCTTCCAGCACCAATTTTATTTCCTTCATCATCCTCAGTAAGAGATTTTATAGTAGAAGCCAAAGAACTTACAGGTGTAAACGAATTCAACATTTCATGCGCTAAAATACGGATAACATTATGCCAAGCCTCAATTTCTTTTTGCTCAATTTCAGAACGTATATCTTGAAACGTAATAATTAAATAAGGAACATTTAATATACTTACCTCAATAACTTCTAATGATAATTGTTTCTTCTGGGTTTCATCACCAATATCTATTAAGGTTTTGCCTCCACTTTGTAATTTCTTAATTTCTTTGTCTAACCAAGGTATGTGAGCTGCTAAACGATGCCAATATTTATGCTGTGGTTGTTGAAGAATATTACTTGCTGCTTTGTTTAAAAATAAAATTTCTTCATCAGAATGTTCTTTAAAAAGATCTTCCTTTTTAATAGAAATGATGCCTAAACTAACATGCTCTAAGATATATTTAAAATACTTAAACTGTGCTTCTTTTTCTATTTTATTATTCTTAAATAATTTGATGATTAAATTAAAATCTTCAAATACTTTAGCAAAAGAATCTCCTTTTTTTGATGGTGAAAAATAAACCGAATAGTCTTCGCTTTTTAAAGCATTAAGAAACCTAACCAAAGAATAATTTGTATTGTTTACATACTTTATTAAGTAAACCACTTGAATAACTATTAAAAGGAAAAAACCAGAACTTGTAAACCATTGTCTGTTTGTTATAAAAAAAGACATAGCTACACAGCAAACTAATATAACTAAGATTCTAACTACAACTTGTATTGTAAATCTTTTTATCAATTTATTACAATTTAAATATTGAACTTCTCTATTCTTCTATATAAAGCAGCACGCGTTAATCCTAATTCTTTAGCTGCTTTTGATATATTACCTTGATACTTATCTATCGCTTTTTGAACTATTAGCTTTTCAATATCCATTAAGTTTAAATTATCAATATCCATCCCTTTTTTATTAGGCTTATCTGAAAACTTGGTTAAATTAAAGTCGGAAGCATTTATTTCATTGCTTTCCGCCATTATAACTCCTCGCTCTAAAGTATGTTGTACCTCACGCACATTACCAGGCCAATTATGGGATTTTAAAACTTTTATAGCGTCCTTTGTAATAGTTAAGTTTGGCTTTTTATATTTAGTTTTAAATCTATCTAAATAAAAATCAACAAAATCAATAATATCTTCTGGTCGATCTTTGAGGGGTGGAATTTCTATTTCAACCGTATTTATTCTAAACAATAAATCCTGCCTAAATCGTCCATCAACTACCCATTGATTAAGAGGAGCATTAGTGGCAAATAGAAGTCTGGCATTGAATGGTCGTTCTATACCTTCACCAAGCCTTGAAACTTTTTTGTCTTGAAGAACAGTTAGTAATTTTGATTGAAGGTTGATAGGTAAATTACCTATTTCATCTAAAAACAAGGTACCATTTTCAGCCATTTCAAAACGTCCTGGCTTATCTTCATGTGCATCTGTAAAAGCTCCTTTTTTGTGCCCAAACAATTCGCTTTCAAAAAGGGTTTCAGATAGCGATCCTAAATCAACATGAATAAAAGGACCATTTGCCCTATCCGATTGCTTATGTATTTCTCTAGCAATATGCTGCTTTCCTGTGCCATTTGCACCCAATATTAAAATATTAGCATCAGTAGTACTTACCTTATCTATAGTGTTTAATATATTAAGCATAGACTGAGATTTTCCTATAACAGGTCCAAACTTAGCATCACTACTCTTTAAAAGCGAAGCGTTAGTTTGCTTTAAAATAGTTACTTGTTTATTAGATTTATTAAGTTCTAAACCCGCATGTATCGTTGCTAAAAATTTTTCATTGGTCCATGGTTTAAGAATAAAATCAAAAGCACCAATCTTAATGGCATTAACTGCGAGCTCTACTTCTCCATAAGCAGTCATTAAAATCACTATCATCTTTGGGTTAATACTCAAAATATGCTTCAACCAGTACATACCTTCCTTACCATCATTGAACCCAATACGATAATTCATATCTAAAACAATTAAATCAATTTCTTCAGTTGTAATGAGTTGATTTATTTCTTTAGGACTGTTTCTCGTAATAACATTCTGATAATGTTTTTTCAACAATAATTTAGCCGATAATAATATATCATCATCATCATCAATTACTAATATGGTTGCATTTATTTTTGCCATTATAATTAAAAAATCAAAATTTATTGTAATGTACAAAATGTTCATTAACGAACAATAAAATGTTCGAAAACGAACACTTTAAAATTTTGTTTAAAACATTAAAATACTGATTTACAAATACTTAATAATTATTAAATGTGTGGCACAAGCATTGAACTAAAGGAATCAAAATTAAAAATAAATAAAATATAGAAATCATGAATACATTAAACAACACGCAATTCTCTGAAAACAGTAATTCAAAATTAAACTACTGGAATAGTAGAAGACGCTATCGTTAAAATCAATTTAAAAATCATCAATCAACAAAAAAATCGAACATTATGACAACATTAATTATAGATAATTCAAAGGAAAGCATAAAACATAGAAATTCTTTATACTTAGATTTTAGTAGAAGACTTCACAAAACAAATTGGAACAACTTTTAAACTAATATTAAATAATCATGATATCATTAATCGCAACCCTTATCGAACTCATAATTAAAATTATTGAAACCATCTTGCTATAATTAAATCAATCAAATTAAAGTACCATGAACCAAATAGGAATGGATAGAAAAATTGAAAAGAAGAAATGGAGCCAAAAAAGAATTATTACCGTTGCTGGTATAATTTTACTTTTGATTTTATCTTTTTTTGGATTACAGGTCGTTAATAAAAAAATATACAAAGTTGATGCATCAAAAATTTCTGTAAAAAAAGCATTTGAAGGAGATTTTCAAGATGTTATTCTTATAGAAGGCGATGTAGAGCCTATAAACCTAGTATTGGTAAATACACTAGAAGGCGGAACAGTAGAAGAAATTTTTACTGAAAATGGTGCTCATGTTGAAAAAGGAACGCCGTTATTGCGCTTAAGCAACCCTTCTGTAACCTTAGGCTATATGAATCAAGAAACAGCAATAATAGAGCAAATTAATAATCTAAGAAGCCTAAAACTATCTTTAGAACAAGATCAAAGAAACTTAAATGAATCGTTAATTGATAGTGAAAATAGTTTGGCAGAGGTTGAACGAAGTTATAAGGTCGATTCTGTTTTATACTCAAAAGATATTATTGCAAGAAATGATTTTGTAGAAAAAAAAGAATCATATAATTATCAAAAAACTAAGCGTGATTTTATGAATACGAATGTTATAAAAAGCACACAAGATAATTTAATACAGATTCGCCAAATTAATACCTCAATTTCTTTAATGCAGAGAAATTTAAATTTAATAAGAGAAAATATTGAAAAATTACTTGTGAGAGCACCTGTTGCTGGCTTACTATCAAGTTTTGATCCTGATATGGGTGAATCTTACGTAAGAAATCAAACCGTAGCAAAAATAGATGTACAGTTAGGCTTTAAAATTAAAGGTCTTGTGGATGAGTATTATTTAAGCTCAGTGAAGCCAGGTCAATTAGCCAATTTTTCTTTTAATGGTAAACTTATTAACCTACAAGTCAAAAAAGTATTCCCAGAAGTAAAAAACAGAAAATTTGAAATAGAATTAATTTTTCTAGATAAGTTACCAAAAGACATTACTATCGGACAATCTGTTCAAGTACGTTTAGAATTATCTAAGTCTAAAAAATCCGTTATGATCCCAAGAGGAAATTATTTTCAAGCATCAGGTGGTCAATATGTCTTTGTGTTGGATGGAAAAGGTGAAGCCCACAAACGCTATATAAAATTGGGAAACCAAAACCCAAGTTATTATCAAGTTTTGGAAGGGCTTGATGCTAATGAAGAATTTATTTCATCATCTTATGATGACTTTAAAAACTATGAAACAATCAAAATTAATCAATAAAAAAACGAACAAATGATTAAAGTAAAAAACCTTACTAAAGTATACAGAACAGAAGAGTTAGAGTCTACCGCATTAAACCAAGTTTCTTTTGAAATTAACCCAAGTGAGTTTGTATCTATTATGGGACCTTCGGGTTGCGGAAAATCAACGCTACTAAATATTTTAGGAATGTTAGATAAACCAGAAAGTGGAAGTTATAAATTTCTTGAAAAAGAAATTGCTCAATATAATGAAAAGCAACGATCTGATATACGTAAAAAAAATATTGGATTTATTTTTCAAAACTTTAACCTTATTGACGAATTAACTGTTTTCGAAAATATTGAATTACCTCTTATCTATAATAAAATTAATAGTTCTGAACGCAAAAAAAGAGTCGATGAGATTATTCAAAAAATTGGAATCTCTCATCGTTCAAATCATTACCCACAACAGTTGTCTGGTGGACAACAACAACGTGTAGCAGTTGCCAGAGCTTTAATAACCAAACCAGCTTTAATTTTAGCTGGTGAGCCTACAGGAAATTTAGATAGCTCCCATGGTAATGAGGTTATGGAATTATTATGCGAACTCAATGAAGCAGGAACTACCATTGTAATGGTTACACATTCTGCACATGATGCAAGCTACTCAAATAGAACCATTAATTTGTTAGACGGACAAATAGTTTCTGAAAAGAAAAGCAAGTTAAATCAAGCTACTATTTAATTTTAAAATCAGAAAACATGTTTAAAAATTATTTAAAAGTAGCATTAAGAAGCTTAAATAAAAATAGGGTTTATGCTTTCATAAACATATTAGGATTAGCCTTAGGATTAGCTATTACAATACTTGTCTTTTTATTTATAAAAGATGAAACAAGTTATGAAAAACATTGGAATGGTTATGACCGTATCTACAGAACTGGCATCAAAGCAGATATGATGGGGCAAAAAATGGATGCACCTATATCATGCAGTCCTATGGCTCAAGCTTTACGAACTGAATTTACAGATGTTGAAACTGCAACAAGACTTCAAGCTGGAAGACAGGAAATATTAATGCGTCATGATCAAACTAAAGTCTATATCAAGCATCTTGTTCAAGCTGATAGCTCTTTCTTTAAGGTCTTTAACTATGAATTTGTTCATGGAGATCCAAAAACAGCTCTAAAGGAAGCAAACTCAATTGTATTAACAGAAGAGACCAAACTGAAATTATTTGGAGACAAAAGTGCTATGGGTGAAGTTGTTAATATGGATAACAGACGTGACCTCATTGTCACAGGAATTGTAAAAAAACCTAAAGGACATGCTCATTTTAATTTTGATTTATTTGTTTCTGATAATGAGATAAGGAATATCTGGATACAGAACAATAATAGCACGTATGTTAAACTAAAAGAAGGCACTAATTTTGATGCCTTTCAAGAACAGATGAAGGCCAACTTTTTAAAAAAAATAGAGCCAGATGTAGAGCGTTTTCTTCAAACAAGTATTGAAGATTTCAAAAAACAAGGAAACACCTTTGAATATCAATTAATGCCTATAAAAGATATTCACTTATATTCCCATAAAGATTTTGAAATTCAGCAAAATGGAAACATTATGTACATCTACGTATTTTTAGGTATTGCTATTTTAGTGATTATAATAGCTGGTATTAATTTTATGAACCTATCAACAGCTCGTTCAGGGAAACGAGCAAAAGAAGTAGGTATAAGAAAAGTTTCTGGTGCTTCAAGAAACATGCTTATTTTTCAATTTTTAATAGAATCAATAATTCAAAGTTTTATTGCTTTATTTCTAGCCTACATTTTAGTTGAATTATTATTGCCAGGATTTAACAATGTATTAGAAACAAACATTAGTTTGTTTAATGGCTATTTTAATCAAACTTTACTTTTTTCAATTATAATAACCTTTTTCTATGGTTTATTTGCTGGTAGTTATCCTGCCTTCTTCTTATCATCATTCAAACCCATTTCTGTTTTAAAAGGAGATTTTACCAAATCAAAAAAAGGAGCTTTATTGAGAAAAGCGTTGGTAATAACTCAGTTTACTGCTTCAACCATTTTAATTATTGGTATGATTATCATATTTAAGCAAATAGATTTTTTACATAAAAAAGATATTGGCTTTAAAGGAGACCAGGTTATAGTAGTACCTATACAAACCGACCAAATGGCTAATAATTTTAGAGACTACAAAAGCATTTTCTTAAAAAACAGTAACGTTCAAAGCGTTTCTAGAGCCTCTTATTTCCCTGGTGACCTTCCTAACCAAAATATGTTTGCAATAGAAGGAAGCTCTGAACAATATCCATTTTGGAATATGGAAGTAGATTATGATTTTTTCAAGACACTTGATATAAAATTATTAGAAGGTAGATTGTTTAACAGAGAAATGGATTCAGACTCAATCTATAGTTATATTATAAATGAAACAGCCGTTAAGAGTTTAAATTTAAAAAATCCAATAGGAAAACGAATGGGAACATTTATAAATAACGATGGAGATTTGAAATATGGAAATATTGTAGGTATTGTAAAAGATTTTCATATTGAAGGGTTCAATCAACCTATAAGACCCATGGTATTACGAATTAGTAACTATACATGGTTTGCCGCTTTTAAAATTTCACCAGAAAATGCAAACTCTACAATAAGTTTTATTGAAGACGAATGGAATAAATTAGAACCAACCCATCCTTTTAGATATACCTATTTAGATAAAAAATTTGGTACACTTTTAAGGCAACAAGAAAATTTTGGAACCATGTTTTTATTCTTAACTATTCTTGCGATTATCATATCGGCTATGGGCTTATACGGACTAGCTTCTTATACTGCAGAACAGAGAACTAAAGAAATTGGTATACGAAAAGTTTTGGGTGCTTCTGTATCTCAAATCATGAACATGCTAACCAAAGACTTTATTAAACTGGTACTTATCTCAAATATTTTTGCTTGGCCTATTACTTTTATATTGGCAAAAAATTGGTTATCCAATTTTTCGTACCAAATTGATATGCCTATTTTACCGTATGTTTTTGCTACTTTATTGGCACTTATTATTGCTATTTTAACAGTTAGTACTCAAGCTTATATTGCAGCCAATTCAAATCCTGTTAATTCATTAAAATATGAATAAAAAATATGTATTTATGGAAGTTTATAGAAACCCTTTTTTAAGGGTTTCTGTTTTTTGTTAAAATAAAGTTACTTGACCTTGAGTTCCTTTTTCAGAATCATTAGAATCTCCAGAATCTTTTGATTTTGTTCCACTATCACTTTCTTGCGAGTCAACTGTTTCTTCATCAACAACCTCAAGATCATCGGCGTGTACTTCCTCTGGAGCTTCATATGGCAAAGGATCCAGTAAATTTATTTGTTTAACCTTATCGGTCGTTAATTGGTTTCCAAGTGCTTTAATGCCTTTAATAGCGATAAACTCTTCAAGATTTACTTCTAAATCATCTTTTTTATCTTTACCACGCTCTTTACCAAAAATAACTTCTGCTCTCGGTATCCAATCAGTTGAAACAATTTCTAATTGCGATTTCTCATGCTCAGAAATAAATATTTCCTCCTTATTTTCATTTTCTATTAAAAACCGCTTAACGTAATAGCGTTCTTTTTCTCCATCAAAATATATGGCTGAAATAGGTTTTTTAGGAATCCATTTTTCAAGCACAATCATATCATTATCAAAATGGGTTGTCAATTCGGGTAAAATGGTTTTTACAGTGCCCGATTGAGATATAATAAGTAATCTGTCTTCGCCTCTAAATTCACCAAGCAATTCACCTCTGTTATCAACATTAAGACGCTGAACAGTATCATCAAACCAAATTTTTCTTGGTTTTAAAGTAGATATCCCTTTTTCTTTAAGCTCAATTTTTTTAACTGGATATTTGGTAACTAAATTTCCTTTAGAGTTTCTTCCTTTAATTAAAATATCAGCAAAATCTAGATCCCATTTTAATTTTTTAATACTTCCTACTTGTCTTAAAAATACGGTTACCACTTCTGCTTCACCATTGGGGTTTGCTGAAAAATATAAAACTGTTGACCCTTTACTTCCATTGGTTAAATCATACTCCTTATCTCTGGTAATACTGGTTACTGCAAAACGTTTTATATAAGAAGGTCCTTTGGTTCCATCTTTATAAATCATGTTATAAATGGTACGATTATCTTTTTTATCAAAAACTTCAAGATGAATAATATCTTTACCTATAAATGTTTTGGAGTCTACTTTAGTAATCACCATTTTACCGTCTTTGGTAAACACGATAATATCATCAATATCACTACAATCACATACGTATTCATCTCTTTTTAAAGAGGTTCCAATAAATCCTTCCTGTCTATTTACATAAAGTTTAGTGTTACGAATCACTACTTTGGTAACATCAACATCGTCAAAGGTTCTAATTTCTGTTTTACGTTCTCGCCCTTTACCATAGTCCTTTTTTAATCTGGTAAAATAAGCAATCGCATAATCAACAAGGTTTTCAAGATGGTGTTTTACTTGTGCTATCTGATCTTCTAAGGCATCAATTTTTTGTTGTGCTTTATCAATATCAAATTTTGAAATACGCTTGATACGAATTTCTGTTAAACGCTCAATATCCTCTTGAGTAATGGCTCGTTTTAAATGTTTAATATGTGGCTTTAGGCCTTTATCAATCGCATTAATAACCCCTTCCCAGGTTTCTTCTTCTTCTATATCGCGATAAATTCTATTCTCTATAAAAATACGTTCTAACGAAGCAAAATGCCATTGCTCTTCAAACTCATCTAATTTAATTTCTAAATCGCTCTTAAGTAATAAAACTGTGTTATCTGTTGAACGACGCAGCATTTCTGTGACACCAACAAATAACGGTTTATTATCTTCAATAACACAACCTAAGGGAGAAATTGAAGTTTCACAATTGGTAAATGCGTAAAGTGCATCAATGGTTTTATCTGGTGAAATTCCTGAAGGCAGATGCACTAAAATTTCAACTTCTGCCGCAGTATTATCTTCTATTTTCTTAATTTTAATTTTGCCTTTATCATTGGCTTTTAAAATAGAATCGATAAGTGATGTGGTATTGGTACCAAACGGAATTTCATTAATAACTAAGGTATTTTTGTCCAGTTGTGAAATTTGGGCTCTAACGCGAACTTTTCCGCCACGTAATCCGTCTTTATAATCACTAACATCAATAATACCAGCCGTTGGAAAATCTGGATATATTGTAAAATTTTTGCCTTTTAAATGCTTTATGGAAGCATCTATAAGTTCAATAAAATTATGTGGTAATATTTTTGTTGATAATCCTACTGCAATACCTTCTCCGCCTTGGGCTAAAAGCAACGGAAACATAACGGGCAGATTTACAGGCTCTTTTCTACGACCGTCGTAAGATGCCTGCCATTCGGTAATCTTAGGATTGTAAACAACGTCTAAAGCAAATTTAGAAAGGCGCGCTTCTATATATCTTGATGCAGCAGCACTATCTCCTGTTAATATATTACCCCAGTTTCCCTGTGTATCAATTAGTAAATCTTTTTGCCCAATTTGCACCATGGCATCAGCAATACTCGCATCTCCATGGGGATGGTATTGCATGGTATGACCAACAATATTGGCGACTTTATTATAACGTCCATCATCTAAATCTTTCATAGAATGCATGATACGACGTTGTACGGGTTTAAAACCGTCTTCAATAGCAGGAACAGCACGCTCTAAAATAACATACGATGCATAATCTAAAAACCACTCTTTATACATACCCGTAATACGGGTAATGGTCTCCTTAGGCTCGTCTTGTTCGTTAATTAAATCGTCGCTATCTTCTGTCATTAAAAATTTTTACTTTTTTGGTGTACCATTAAGCATTACACGTCCCACAGATTTCAATCTGTTCATTTGCTCTTTACTCGTATGAATATATAAATGCTCATAAGAACGTTTTTTAAAACCTGTTTTCTCTTTAGAATATAACATAATAAATACTTTTAATTTGTTTATCTAAAACATGTAATATGTATGCTTTTCAACTAGTTAAATAGCTAGTCTTTTTAGGCATTCAAAATTAACACTTTTAGACTCTACAAATTTAGGTATCTTCTGCAATTAAATCAAGTTCAACTTTAAGATTATCAATAATAAATTCTTGTCTATCTGGCGTATTTTTCCCCATGTAAAATCCGAGCAATTCTTCTATAGATAAACCTTTATCTAACATAATTGGATCCAAACGGATACTGTCTCCTATAAAGTTTCTAAACTCATCTGGTGAAATTTCACCTAACCCTTTAAACCTAGTAATTTCTGGTTTGGGTTTTAATTTTTCAATGGCATCTTTTCGTTCTTGTTCAGAATAACAATAAATGGTTTCTTTTTTGTTACGCACCCTAAACAATGGTGTTTGCAATATGTACAAATGTCCTTCTTTAATGACTTCTGGAAAAAACTGTAAAAAGAAGGTTATTAATAACAATCTAATGTGCATTCCATCAACATCGGCATCGGTTGCAATAACGATATTATTATAACGTAAGTCTTCAATAGATTCTTCAATATTTAAAGCCGCTTGCAATAAATTGAATTCTTCATTTTCATAAACAATTTTTTTACTTAACCCATATGAGTTTAAGGGTTTTCCTTTTAAACTGAAGACAGCTTGTGTATTGACATCACGAGATTTCGTGATACTTCCAGAGGCTGAATCACCCTCTGTAATGAATAACGTTGTTTCTAAATTTCGCTCATTTTTAGTATCTCCAAAATGCACTCGGCAATCTCTAAGTTTTTTATTATGTAAACTTGCTTTTTTAGCCCGGTCTTTGGCTAATTTACGAATTCCTGAAAGTTCCTTACGCTCTCGTTCTGCCTGAAGAATTTTACGCTGAATTTTCTCTGCCGATTCTGGATTTTTATGTAAATAATTATCGAGATGTGTTTTTACAAAATCATTAATAAACGTTCTTACGGTTGGCAAGTCGCCTCCCATATCGGTAGACCCTAATTTTGTTTTTGTTTGACTTTCAAAAACAGGCTCCATAACCTTGATAGCAATGGCACTTACTACAGATTTTCTAACATCGGCTGCATCATAATTCTTACCGTAAAATTCTCTTAACGTTTTAACTAAGGCTTCTCTAAAAGCAGATAAATGTGTACCGCCTTGTGTAGTATTTTGTCCATTTACAAATGAATGATATTCTTCACTGTATTGTGTTTTACTATGGGTGAGTGCAACTTCTATATCATCACTTTTTAAATGTATAATTGGATATATCATATCTGACTCACTAATATTTTCAGCTAGCAAATCTTTTAAGCCATGTTCACTAAAATACTTTTCACCATTAAAAACAATAGTTAACCCCGTATTAAGATATACGTAGTTTTTAAGCATTCTTATAACATACTCACTCCGATATTTATAATTTTTGAAAATAACTTCATCAGGAATAAATGATACCTTAGTCCCTTTTCGTCTTGAGGTATCATCTAAAAGATCTTGATTAGTAAGATTTCCTTGTTCAAACTCTGCAGAAGCCGACTTACTATCTCGGGTAGATTCTACTCTAAAATAAGAAGATAAGGCATTAACAGCTTTTGTTCCAACACCATTTAGACCAACTGATTTTTTAAATGCCTTAGAATCGTATTTACCACCCGTATTCATCTTAGAAACCACGTCTACAACTTTTCCAAGCGGAATCCCACGTCCATAATCTCTAACGATTACTTTTTCTCCCTGAATAGACACTTCAATGGTTTTCCCTGCTCCCATGACATATTCATCAATAGAGTTGTCTAAAACCTCTTTTAAAAGAATATAAATACCATCATCTGGAGATGAGCCATCACCCAACTTACCAATATACATCCCTGGGCGCATACGAATATGTTCTTTCCAATCCAGTGAGCGTATATTGTCTTCGGTATAATTGGATTTTTCAGCCATAGATTTTGAGCAAAATTTTAATGATGGTTGCTAATATAATATTAAAGGATAAAAAATAAAATAGACATTCAACAAAATAATTAACAATAAACGATTAATCTTGTTGAGAACCTTATTTTTAAGTTATCAATATGGAATAATTACTTATTTTTTCTTGCTTAAAGATACTAATGAAATTCCAATTATTACTGCAAATGCCCCTAATAATTGTAATAACGTTAATTGTTCATTTAAAAAGATGGCCGCCAAAATAATTGTAGAAATTGGACCTACAGCAGCAATCACGGCAAAATTTGACGAACTTATTAATTTGATGGAAGTTGACACCAAAAAAGACGGAATAACCGTTGCAAATATAGCTATTAAAAAGCCTAATAAATACACTTGCCAAGGATAATTAAATACATCTATTGGATTCGCAATTCCGTAATGGACAAATACACAAATACAGGATACAATCATAGCATAAGCAGTAAACTTAACCACACCAAATTTTGGAATTAACCAGCCGCTTCCTGACAAATACGCAGCATAAGTAATGGCACAAAGTAAGATAAAAAACCCTCCTAGATACGTATTGCTACCCGAAATAGCAACTTCGTTCCAAAAAGCAATAATAATGCCTACGTAGGTTAAAATAATAGCATATACTTGATTTTTTGAGATTACTTGCTTTAAAAAGATTTTATTGAATAGAAGGACAATAGTTGGGTATAAAAACAGAATAATTCGCTCTAAACTGGCTTTGATATAAACCAATCCTACAAAATCAAAATAACTAGACAAATAATAGCCTACAAATCCAAAAAAAGCTACCCATAAATAATCATTCTTTACAAGTGTAACGCCATTGGTGTTTTTACGATATAAAAAGGCAATACCCACATAAAATGGAAACGAGAATAGCATTCTAAAAAACAAAACACTAACCGCATCCACCTGATATTGATAGGCTAATTTAACCATTACTGCTTTTGAAGAAAACAAAATGATACCTAATACCCCTAAAATGATGCCTTTTATAAAAGATTTATTGGATTTCATATTGCTAAAATAAATCTGGCAAAAATAATGTGCTATCCAATTGTTGATGATTTACGACGTTCAAGAAAACATAAATCGTATAAAACTTTATAGTTCAAGCATTTGAAAGCTATTTTGGTCTTATAAAAAAATGATTAAAAAGAAAGAGACTGTCTAAAAAGTAGAGTTCCATGTCATATTGAGCCTGTCGAAATATTTCAACTTACCGATCATCAATATCGGTTTCGACAGGCTCTACCTGACAAACAAAACACATCATGCTTTTTAAACAGCCTCTTAAAATTTATTTTTTTGCTTTTACAACATATATACAACACCTATTAAAACTCTTGGCATCAAACTAGGTTGTTTTATGGCATCATTAGCATCCTTATAAGTAAACTGAGCATTATCATTAGTATTGTCATTTCTAGGGTTTACATTGTCGTTATCTGGACTATACGATGTATCATGGCCAGTTAGTTTGCTATTAAAAAAGTAATCTAACCCAACTGCCGCTAACAAATTTAATTTATCGCTCATTTTAAACTGACTTTCGTAGCCTAAACCCAATCCGACTTGTTTCGAGGTTACATCAAAATTTTCATTACCACCTACATATTTAAAATTTGCTTTAAAGCTGGAGTACCTTGGACCAAAAACAATTTTAGAATCATCTGAATTTATAAAGTCCGAATCTAACATAAAATCTATACGATAATCAAATGATCGTGCTTTTTCTTCAGGAACACCATTGGTAGCATTGTTAATAAAAATACGTCGTGCATCTGCCGAATTTCCAGGATCCATGCTAGTAAGTCCAATACCTAATCTTATTTGAACAGGAAGATTTTCTAAAGGATGTAATGCAGTGGCAGATATTTGAAAACCTAGTCCTCTATTGTAGCCCGTAGAAAAACCTAAGGCAAAATTAGACTCACGAGGTAATACTTGAGAATACGAAATGGTTGAAAAAATAACTAATAAAGCTATTAAAATTGGTTGTCTTGCATTCATAAATTTGGGGTTTAATTTTATACAAAATTAAATACGAATGAAAACTAGTTTTGGACTTTACTCCTCAATATTATTTTTTTTCAAAACAAATTCAACCAATTAAAATTCAGTTGATTTAAATTTTAAAAATCTATACATTAAATAAGAAATGCATCACATCGCCATCTTTAACAATGTAATTTTTCCCCTCAACGCGCATTTTACCAGCTTCTTTACTTTAGCTTCACTACCATACGATTCAAAATCATTGTAAGCAATAACCTCTGCTCTAATAAAACCTTTTTCAAAATCGGTATGAATTACGCCTGCCGCCTGTGGTGCTGTGGCTCCAACATCAATAGTCCAAGCCCTCACTTCTTTAACACCTGCAGTAAAATAGGTTTGTTGTTTTAAAAGTTTATATGCAGAGCGAATCAATTTAGCAGAACCTGCTTCATCTAATCCTATATCTTGAAGAAACATTTGGCGTTCTTCGTAATCATCCAATTCATTAATATCGGCTTCCGTTCCAACGGCTAAAACTAATACCTCAGCATCTTCATTTTTTACAGCTTCTCTAACCAAATCAACATAAGCATTCCCAGACACGGCAGAACCTTCATCTACATTACACACATACATAACAGGTTTATCTGTAATAAACTGAGATGGCTTCACAAAATCGTTATAATCATCTTCACTAAACTCAAGCGCTCTAACAGATGTTCCTGCCTCAAGACCTGCTTTAATTTTCAACAAAATAGCTTCTTCCTTTTG
Organism: Flavobacteriaceae bacterium; assembly: GCA_050300615.1. Classification (GTDB taxonomy): domain Bacteria; phylum Bacteroidota; class Bacteroidia; order Flavobacteriales; family Flavobacteriaceae; genus Yeosuana. The sequence continues at coordinate 40,042 of JBNKYB010000028.1, forward strand.
GGCATCTTTATTACCCGTTTTAGCTGCACGCTTAACTTTATCAAGTTTTTTATCAACGGTTTCTAAATCCTTTAGCTGTAATTCCATATCAATGGTTTCCTTATCTCTAATAGGATCTACTTTCCCATCAACATGTACAATATTATCATTATCAAAACAACGTAATACATGCAAAATAGCATCGGTTTCTCTAATATTTGCTAAAAACTGATTTCCTAAACCTTCTCCTTTACTAGCTCCTTTTACTAAGCCAGCAATATCTACAATCTCCACAGTAGCAGGTTGTACTCTAACTGGTTTTACCAGTTCTTCCAATTTTTCTAAACGTGGATCTGGAACATTAACCACCCCAATATTAGGTTCAATAGTACAAAACGGAAAGTTTGCACTTTGCGCTTTCGCATTTGATAAACAATTAAACAACGTTGATTTTCCTACGTTTGGCAATCCTACAATTCCTGCTTTCATATTCCTATCCCTAGCCCTTTCCTTAGGAAAGGGGATTTTTGGGCAATTTTAAATTATACATATTTTTTCCATCTGGTCTCCTTCCCTTTAGGTAAGGATTGAGGATGGTTTTTTTGCGAATGCAAATGTAATTAATTCCTCTTTTATTTAAAGTAAAACTGTATACTATCTATTCATTTATATTTGTAACAAATTGTGGGCTTGTTCGTCGATACGTTGAACCCATCAATTATGAAACATTTAATTTCCTTACTATTTATAGTCTTAGTCAGCATATCCGTTTTTTCACAAAATATAACGGTTAAATTAATAGACGCAAACACCAAAAAACCTATACCATATGCCAATATAAAAACAGGTGTTTATAGTGGTGTCATTTCTAATGAAGAAGGTTATTTTACACTGCACGATATTCAAAATGACTCCCAAATAACCATTTCGTGTTTAGGATATAAAAACAAAACCTTAAGCATTCAAGATATAAAATCCTTAAATTTTATCATTTCACTTGAAGAATCTATCAACAAACTCAACACTGTTTACATTAGTGCTGAAAAACCAAATGCCGATGATATTGTTTCAAAAGCGAGACAAAACCTTTCCAAAAATTACGATAGCAAACTCTATAAACACAAGGTATTTTCAAGAGAAACCACTTATATGGATTTTAATACCTTAAATTTTGATATTGAAAAAACATCGCATGTTAAAAAGCAACATTTAGAATCGGCTAACAAGAGTTTAGACTCCCTATCGAAAGCTATTATCAATAGTAAAACCAAGCATTTTAAAGACTTTAAGGCAGATTTGTATATGGATGACTCGCTTAAAACAAAATTAGTCGTCCAAAAAGCTACCGAACTCATTGATCAGAAAAATAACCTCTCCATTGAAGAAGTTCAAAAAAGAGCACAAAACGTGATTCTTAAATATTTAGACACCACCTTAACCTATAAGCTTAAAACAGGTTTGTTTAAAATTGAAGATTCTTTATCGCTTAATGAGAAAGAAGATAAAGAAACACCAACAAACGAATACGATATAAACAACTTAAAAAACCAAACAACTTCGTTATTAAAACGTGCTCAGTTTTACGATACCTCTTTTGCTTCTAAAATTTTAGATGCCGACTTGTACGAGTATAGTTTTCAAGACATCTCGTACTTTAATGATAACTTGATTTACGTTATTAACTACAAACCAAGACGCTCCAAAGCTAAATACACAGGTAAGCTTTTTATTGCAGATAGTACCTTTGCCATTACAAAAATAGATTTTAAATATGCCGATGGCAAACGCGGTAAAAAACTGAATTTAAAATTAATTTTAGGAATTAAGTATATTGAAAACAAGAGAAGAGGTACCATTATTTACCAAAAAGACTCTGTAGACAAATACCAACCACAGTATATTAAATTTGAAGAAGGACGCTATTTTTATGTTAGTAGACCATTAAAATTTATTGAAAACAGCCCCGAGAGAAATAAAACCAGTTTTGACTTTACCATTGAAGGAGACATTTTAACCAAGCAAGAATTATTACTTACTGGCAATACCAAAATAAGCATAGATGATTTTAAAAAGGTAACCGAAGACAAAAAAGTCCCTTATGTAATACTACATAGCTATGACGCCAGTATTTGGAAACAAGACCAAACATTGGAACCTTCCACTGAAATGAAGGAGTTTAAGGGTGAGGATTAAATATGCTTGGTCATTGCGAAACTTTTGAAAAAAGTTGTGGCAATCTATTTTATTTTAAATAAATTACTTCGTTGTTCCATTTTCTATTATTCCTAAATGGACACACCTAGTAATAACCGTCTTTATTTCTCACGTTTTAACAAAGTTAATAATTGTCTATTGAATTCTTCTGCTCCGATTCCAAGAGTTGCGAAAAATTCCGTATCAAAATTTTCTACCGTTACAACTGCTTGTTTTATAATTTCAATTCCGTTGTTTGTTAATTCAACCGTTTTTGCTCTTGTATCAGTTGAATGTTCTTGTCTTTGCAAGAATTGTTTTTTTTGCAAAGTCCTTAAAACCATTGAAGTTGTCATTGGGTCTATTTTAGTATGAGTTGAAAGTAGTATTTGGGTTACCTCTTCTCCTTTTAACGATAGCCAATGAATACTTGCCATTAATACGAATTGGGAATGTGTCAATCCATATTTTTTCAATGCTTTTTTAATCTCTCTTTGCCATAAGTTTGTCACTTGCCATAATAAAAACCCTGAACTATCTTCGGGTTTTTCTACACTGAAAGTATTATTGTCCGTTTTCATTGCTTAACATTTTTGACATAATTAAATTAAAATCGTCTTCTTTTATCTCAAAAAAACCAGAACGAAAAGGAAAGCCCCAAGACTTTTTATTTTTGATGAATTCGAGATTTTCAATTAATGGTAAAATTGAAATTTCTTTGCATTTATGAAAGTTTATATTTCGTCTAAACGGTTCAAAATTTTCGGTCATTTTAAACTGATAAACGTCTTCGTCATTAACCTGTCCAATTGCAGTAAATGATTGTAGTTTTTTAGTTTCTTCCATTTTCAGTTTTGGCGAATAAACAATTATCCAATCGTTATTTTTCATTCGTTTTAGTGGTGCCTGTTTTCCGTGACAGACCTGAATAAAGTTGCCATTAACGCCACACATTGCGTGTTCTTTGGAAATTACAGCTATCCAGTATTTTTGGTTTTTCATAACAGACTTGCGGTTTCTATCTGTTTCTCCATATCTGAAGGCAATGACTCTGCAATTTTCTTTGCAACAAGTTTTACCCATAAAAAACTTAAAAGTCCCTTTACTGTAATTGTATTCGTAATTTCTAGTCCTTCTGGAGTTTCTTTGAATTCGTGTTTGTCGTACATTTTAGCCAAAGGAAAACTTGTTACGTCTAAAAACATTACATTTTCAACAGTTTTAAGAAGTTCTACCTTTACATCTGGACCACCTTTTGGTCTTAATTTAAAGTGATTACCTTTTTCAAATTTGCCTTCTAATTTTGCAAATTCAATTCCTTCGTCCCAAGTATGCCATTTGTTGACATCTGCAAAGAGTTTCCATATTTGCTCTTTAGTAACTTTATCTGTTACAATTGAGTGAGTTCTTGTCCACATTTTGTGTTTAGATTAAAAATATGTGCAAATATAATAAGTAAACTTATAATAATCAAATTTACTTTTCTTTTTCAGAAACTGTTTCTTGATAAGATTGAGGTTTGTTTAAATGGCAGGTAACGATATGAAATCGTTTCAATGTTTTATAATCAGACGATAAGCTAAGTTAATTTTTATTTATAAGAAAATCAATATACATCAAACAATACATATCAGTTCGATACAAATTTGCTTCTTTTCACTTTACAAATCCACTCGAAGAGACAACATTACCATTTTATATGGCTATCAATACATTGAATAAGGCTATTTGCCAAATCTTCTTGTTCTTTTATTGAAGGGTGTCCAGGCGTTCCTTTAAAGGGCACAATGCAAGTGTACATTTTGTCATCCTTTAAATTAGCCACCGCTGTTTTTACAAAGTCGATCCATTTTGAGCCTTCTTTAGTAATTTCCATATTTCCCAACATACATATAATGTTTGCTTCTGGATAGCGTTTCCGTATGTTCGCTACAAATTGTTGATAGGCATCTATCAAATAGTCATCATCGGGTGCCTTGGTTCCAAAATTCGTCTTAAACTCTTCTCTTTCAGGTAGATTAACCAACCACGAATCATTCTGAAGCAGATTAATGACAACAATATCGGGTTTATACAATGAAAAATCCCATGTACTTGTAGAATCCGCAGGATTCAATCTATCATAGATGTCTGGCATTATTAAAGGAAACCAACTAATAGTTATACCAATGCCACTTTTACAGATACATTGGTATTTGGCATTATAGTGTCTTGCGGTAATTGCCGAATAACTTAAATAGTTATTGGTATAAGTACTGTCTGGTGAGTCTCCTCCTGAATAATCTTCAACAGCGTAACCAGCAGTTATGGAGTTCCCATAAAATTCTATACGTCTCTTTTTGGGTGCTGGCTTGGGTAATAATTTTGCATCGGTTTCAATTTCAAATCCGTAAAAAGTAGTTTTACCTCTATCCCACTCGGTCCTTTTAAAAATCTCAACGGAATGTTTCCCTTTGGGCAACTGTGTCGCCAATTGGTAATACGTTTTAGTAGTATCTGGTCTTAGTAAAACCGCACTATCATTGTCAACAAGAACATTATAATAATTATTTCCCGTTTCATCTTTTAACAAGGCTTTAATTGACTTCCCTTGAAAATTCATCTTGATTGAAGTTCCTGACCAATATAAATTGACTCCATCAACTCCTGTGGAATCTATTCTTCCCCAATATTCTATTTCTGGATTTGAATACCGTACCAAAAGGTTTTTTTCACCTAAACAACCAAGTATTAATAAGACGAAGAGAACAGCTATTAGCTTAGGCATTTTTTTAATAATCTTAATCATATCCCATATAAACTTGAAATATTTTCAAATAAGTGAAACATTTCTTATCCTTATATATTTATTATTTTACGTTTAAATCTTACATATTAATACGTAATCAACTTGGCTTTTCTAATGGAGTCTTTTTGTACTGGCGTCCATTTATAGCTTTTTTCATAGATACCTTTGTTTTCCCAATCGCCATATGTTGGGTTTGGTATGATGATAAACTCCTTGCCGAATTTTTCTTTTAAACTTTGGACCGCACTGTTTCTTTCGGCTGTGGACTTGTTATCAAAAACATCTGAAAAATCTGAGAGCGTATCACCAAGCAACATAACTATGGTATGATCTTTTGACACTGTTTGCCTTCTCTCCTCTTTTCCACTGGTTTTATCTCTAAATAAGATATGCTGTTTATCGACATTAGGGAATCCAAGATTCTTAAGATGATCCATGGTTAAATCTTCTTGAAGTATTGAAATATTGGAAATGTAAAACACCTGAACGCCTTTGGATTGTGCATAGTTTAAAAACTCTAAAGATCCTGGTATAGGCTTTGCATTTTTTAACTGTTCCCATTCCACCCAAGACTCATGAGAATATTCCGCATTGTCTGTTATCAATTTCGCCTCATAAGGGCTGTTGTTAAAAATAGTCTCATCAATATCGGTCACAATAGCTAAGGGTTTACCTGTGTTATGGTCTTCTGAAAGCACCTTGTCCAATTGAAATTTGGCCACATTAAAGGCTTGGTAACATAAGGCTTTATACTCTGCTGCATGCTGAACCCATAAAACAGATTGCACCGAATACTCTCGCTTTGCTATGTTACTATTTGATTGTAGGTCACTTTGATTTGCTTGTTCTGGTAACGTTGTTCGACACCCAAAGAAGAGCAGCAAACAGAAAATAACGTAATTATTTTTCATCTTAAACTATTTTGTTGATTCATATCAATAAGTAACAACGAAGGTAACCCAAATCTCAAAATTTTAAAACATAAACTTGAAACAGTTTAAAAAAAATCCCAAGCATAACGCTCAGGATTTAATTATCAATTGTTAATTATCAATTGTTACTCTTCTGGATGCATAAAACGCTGTTTTGCCAGCAACTCTTCTTCGGTTTCTACATGATTATCATCAGGGACACAACAATCTACAGGACATACCGCTGCACATTGTGGCTCATCATGAAATCCTTTACATTCGGTACATTTATCAGGTACAATGTAGTACACCTCATCACTTACCGGTTCTTGAGCTTCATCAGCATCAACCTCATTTCCATTGGTTAAAACAACTTTTCCTTTTAAACTGGTTCCATCATTATAGCGCCAGTCATCAGCTGCTTCATATATTGCAGTATTTGGACATTCTGGTTCACAAGCACCACAATTTATACATTCATCTGTTATTATAATTGCCATAGCATTTTCTTTTTCTAAATTTGCAATGACAAAAATAAAGCCAAAACCATTCATAACCAAATACAGAATGAATTTACAGCAAAGAATTAATGCTTTTGTAAAATTAGGAGATTTTTTAAGTCAGTTTTCTAATGAAATAATTCAAAAAAAAGAAACTGTACAATACAACGAGTTGTTTTTTGATGGCTTTAAACATCAATTAACATTAGCCGAAGAGCACAATGGCTGGTTTACCAAAGAAAATATGGCATTTGCGCTTAAAGGTTGGACAGAATCTTTAACAGATGAACATATAAACCAATGGCTATCTCCCTATAAAATTACCGCTAAAGCCCCAAAACAAGTAGCTATTGTGATGGCTGGAAATATTCCGCTAGTAGGTTTTCATGATTTTTTATCTGTTTTACTATGTGGTCATCATACGTTGGTTAAGCAGTCATCCAACGACAAACACCTACTTCCGTATTTAGCAAAATACTTAGAACATGTTGAGCCAGGATTTAAAGGCACCATGACATTTACCGAAGATAAACTAGAAGGTTTTGATGCTGTAATAGCCACAGGAAGCAATAACACTGCTCGCTACTTTGAATACTATTTTAAAGGCAAACCATCCATCATAAGAAACAATAGAAACTCAGTCGCCATTTTAAACGGTAATGAAACCTTGGAAGAGCTTCAAGCACTTTCAGAAGACATCTTTAGATATTATGGATTAGGCTGTAGAAATGTGTCTAAATTATATGTTCCCAAAAACTATAATTTTGATTTGTTTTTTCAAGGTGTTTACCACTGGCATCCCATCATTGAGCAAACTAAATACGCTAATAATTACGACTATAATAAAGCGGTGTATTTGATGAGTGAGTTTGACATGCTAGAAAATGGGTTTTTAATGATTAAGGAAGATACCAGCTACTCCTCACCTATTGCCACTGTTTTTTATGAATTTTATGATTCTAAAGAGCAATTGAAAGAAAAATTGGAAAACGAAAAAGAGTCTATTCAATGTATTGTCTCCAACGGATTTACTAAAAAAGAAGTTGCTTTTGGCAACACACAGAAACCTCAACTTTGGGATTATGCGGATGACGTCGATTCTATTGAATTTTTATTATCAATTTGACGAAAAAATTATTGAATTAACAACATAAAATCATCAATTAATTAGGAACTTTGCAACAATTAATTATCACAAATAATTATCAAAAAATGAAAAAACATAATTTTAGTGCTGGACCAAGTATTTTACCTCAAGAAGTCTTATTAAAAGCGTCTCATGCTGTCATTGACTTTAATAATGATGGTTTATCTTTATTAGAAATTTCACACCGAAGCAAAGCTTTTGTTGACGTTATGGAAAATGCTAGATCTTTGGTTTTAGAACTTTTAGGATTAGAAGGAAAAGGATACAAAGCCTTGTTTTTACAAGGTGGTGCAAGCACTCAATTTTTAATGGTTGCCATGAATCTTTTAGAAAAAAGAGCTGGATATTTAAACACAGGTACCTGGAGCAAAAAAGCCATTAAAGAAGCAAAAATATTAGATGATATATACGAAGTAGCGTCTTCTGAAAGTGCTAACTTTAACTATATCCCTAAAGGCTACGATATCCCTGAAGATTATGATTATTTCCACTGCACATCAAACAATACTATTTTTGGAACACAAATGAAATCATTTCCAAACTCTCCAATACCAATGGTATGCGATATGAGTAGTGATATCTTTTCACGTGTGTTAGATTTTTCAAAATTCGACTTAATCTATGCCGGTGCTCAAAAAAATATGGGACCAGCAGGAACAACTTTAGTTGTAGTAAAAGAAGATATATTAGGTAAAGTATCTCGTAAAATTCCATCAATGATGGATTATAAATTACACATAGGTGCTGGCAGTATGTTTAACACACCTCCAGTTTTTGCTGTTTATACATCTATGCTAACATTAGAATGGATTAAAAAATCAGGTGGTATTTCTAAAATTGAAGAAGTCAATGAGAAGAAGGCCACTTTGATGTATTCTGAAATAGATTTAAATCCATTATTCAAAGGATTTTCTACTAAAGAAGACAGATCGAATATGAATGCGACCTTTACTCTTCAAAACGAAAACTTAAAAGAAACGTTTGAAACTATGTTAAAAGAAGCTGGTATTAGCGGTTTAAATGGTCACAGAAGTGTTGGAGGCTATAGAGCATCTATGTATAATGCATTACCAATAGAAAGTGTAAAAGTATTGGTAGAGGTGATGAGTGAATTAGAAAGTAAAGCTTAATTAAAAGCATAAAACCGTCATTCCGAGTGAAGTGAAGGAATCTCATTAATAGATTGCCACGTCATACTTCCTCGCAATGACAAAAAACTGAAATTAATTTTAAGTTGAATTGTTAATCGTTCACTGAACTTTTAACTTTTTAACTTTAAACTTTAAACTTTAATAATGAAAGTATTAGCAAACGACGGTATTTCAAAAAGCGGAATTGATTCCCTTGAAAAAGGTGGTTATGAAGTGATAACTACAACAGTAGCACAAGAACAATTGATAAATTACATTAACAAACACCAAATAAGTGTATTGCTAGTTCGTAGTGCTACAACTGTTCGTAAAGACCTTATCGATGCCTGCCCAAGTTTAAAAATTATCGGACGTGGTGGTGTTGGTATGGATAATATTGATGTGGAATATGCAAAAAGCAAAGGTCTTCATGTAATCAATACACCAGCAGCTTCATCTCACTCCGTGGCCGAATTAGTATTTGGTCATCTATACGGCTTATCTCGTTTTTTACATAACTCTAACCGCGATATGCCTTTAGAAGGTGATACTAATTTTAAAGGTTTGAAAAAAGCCTATGCAAAGGGAACTGAATTAAAAGGAAAAACTTTAGGAGTTTTAGGGTTTGGTCGTATAGGACAAGCCACAGCTAAAGTTGCTCTAGGAGCCGGCATGAAAGTGATTGCTTTTGATCCGTTTTTAGAAAAAGCTAATTTAGAATTAGAATTTTTTGATGGGCAAAAAGTCAATTTTGAAATTGAAACCATTTCTAAAGAAGACGTTTTAAAACAAGCAGATTTTATCACCTTACACGTACCAGCTCAAAAAGAGTATGTCATTGATGAAGCTGAATTTAATATGATGAAAGATGGTGTTATTATAGTAAATGCTGCACGTGGCGGAGTTATTAATGAAGTAGCATTAGTAAAAGCTATTGAAAATGGCAAAGTAGCTAGAGCTGCTTTAGATGTTTTTGAAAAAGAACCAAAACCAGAAATGCAATTATTGATGAATCCTGCATTATCATTAACACCACATACTGGAGCTGCTACTAATGAAGCTCAAGATAGAATAGGTACTGAATTAGCATCACAAATAATTAGTATTCTAGGATAGAAAAAATAATGTGACCAAAAGGTTATATTTGGGTCCTATACATAATGTATAGGACTTTTTTTGTAAATTAATCCAAAAAATTTTAAACTCTTTAAAATAAAATTTATGTCAGGAATATTAGACTTATTAAATAGCGACCTAGGTAAAACAATTATTAGTGGGGTTTCTAATCAAACCAATCAACCTCAAAACAAAACACAAGATGTTTTAACAATGGCCTTACCCGTTTTAATGGCTGCCATGAAACGTAACGCAGCCACCCCTCAAGGTGCCGAAGGATTATTAGGTGCCATTGGTAATAAACATGATGGTAGCATCTTAGATAATCTTGGTGGTTTATTTGAAGGCGGTGTTGATTCAAGTGTTATAGACGATGGTTCTAAAATTTTGGGTCACGTTTTAGGTGGCAAACAACAACATGTAGAAAATGCGCTTAGTCAAAAATCTGGTATGGATGCTGGAACCGTAGCCCAAATATTAAAAGTAGCAGCACCAATAATAATGGGGTATTTAGGAAAGCAAGCCAAACAACAAAACGTTAACAGTTCTAATGGTGTAGAAAATTTATTAGGTGGTTTACTTAGCGGAAATTCTGCAAATCAAGAACAAAGTTTCTTAGAATCTATACTTGATGCTGATGGAGATGGCAGTGTCGTTGATGATGTTGCAGGTATGGTTTTAGGAGGTTCTAAAAAGAAAAATGGTCTTGGTGGGCTAATAGGAGGTCTTTTTGGAGGAAAATAATACTTCACTCAAATAATATATGTAATTACGCCAATTAAAATAATTGGCGTTTTTTGTTAAAATATATTAAAAACAAGGATTTCCACAATCCTTTTTGTAAATTGAATAGAAAAATTTGTCACATGAAAACTAGCATTTATATCCTTATAGTCTTTGGCTTACTTGTTGGTTGTAACACTACAAAAATTGTTCATACAAACAAGAACCTACAAACTTATAATGACACAACGGAAATCGATAAAACCGTCGCCAATGATACGGTGAGCATTGTAAATGAAGATTTAGAATATGAAATTATCATTATTGAGCCTGGTTTTAATTTTTGGTTATCTAGCAGAGCAAAACCCGAAGGGTATTATTCGCAAGGGTATTTAGAAAATAAGAACCTTATATATGTCTCTGAATGGAATAATAGAGTTCTTCAACCGTTTAGATACAATCCAAATCTGTACGAAATGCAAATAGACTACCGTCAAGGAATTGACTACGGTTATGAGGTAAATTATAAATTATACAACTATTTTATATACTTTCAATTAAAATACAAGCAACAACTAGCTGGTTTTGTTCCAAGAATTTAATAGTTTTGCCACAAATTTATAATGTGTGGATAAATTTAAAGACCAATGGGAGATTAAACAAAATTGGCAACTCCTTTTTCCATTATTAGGAACACTTATTCTTGGGTATTTATCCTTTAAGCTTGCTTATTCGTTTCTTAAAAACGTCCACATTACTATTACTACTTTTGCAACAATACTGATATTCATAATACTGCTAAAATTTATTTTGTTTCTTTTTAAAAAACTAGAAACCAAATGGAAAGTTTCACATAAATGGGAAATGATAAGTATATTTTTGGTGTTTGCCACTACCGGATCGTCTTCTGTTTATGTCGCCAAACCCATTATCAAGTTTATTGGAATTACTAAAGAAAACTTAAATCCTTTTGCTTATTGGGTTTTATATATTATCATTGGATTTATTTTTTATCAAATACTACTCGTTTTAATTGGTTGGCTTTTTGGTCAATTCAAATTTTTCTGGAATTTTGAAAAGAAAATGATTCGTAGACTTGGATTAAAAAGATTTGTAGATTAATGCGATTTATTAGAGAACATATCACATTCAGAATACTATCCCTGCTATTAGCTTTATCAGTATCATATCCATATGTACATAAGTTCGATCACCTTTTCACGAATCATAAAGACGATATTTGTTTAGGAGTTGATAAAAATAGTTCACATTTACATGAGGTAAATATGAATTGTGATTTTTATAAATTTAAAGTTTACATTCCTCATATTACGCCTCCTGTTTTTAATGTAAAACTGTTTTCTCCTTTTGAAGAACAACTTGAAATTACTTCTCAGTATTATTTTTTAAATAGTTACCAGCAACTACATTTTTCACTTCGCGGTCCACCAGCGCTCGTTTAAACTTCGCATTTATTCTGATATTATTCAGATAATCAAAAAAACACAATTAAAATAGTTATAACATTAATATTTATAATGTATTAACTAACACTTTATTATAATTAAAAAATATTTACATGAAACACATAATAAACCTGATGTTGCTTATGGCAACAACACTTTTATACTCTCAAAACACTTTAGAAGGGACCGTAATTGATAATGACACAAAAGAACCAATAGCTTTTGCTAATGTTTATTTTCCAACCCTTGAAAAAGGAGTTAGCACCAATGATGACGGTTCTTTTACTATTGAAAATATACCAACCGGAACCTACAAAATAGTAGTCTCTTTTATTGGTTATGAAACACAATCGTTAAATATTACAATTCCAACCAAAGAACCTTTAAGTATCCTAATGAAACCTTCGGCTCTTGAAATGGAAGAAGTAATTGTTTCCACTCCATTTCATAAATTACAAAGCGAAAATGTTATGAAAGTTGAGCGACAAACGGTTAATGAATTACAACAAAAAGGAGCTGTAAACTTATCAGAAGGCATAACACAAATTCCTGGTGTTGAAAGTGTTACAACAGGTTTAAGTATAGGCAAACCAGTTATTCGTGGCTTAAGTTACAACAGAGTTTTAGTTTACACACAAGGAGTTCGTTTAGAAAATCAACAATTTGGTGATGAGCATGGTCTTGGCATCAACGATTCTGGAATTGAAAGTGTTGAAGTTATTAAAGGTCCTGCATCTTTACTTTACGGAAGTGATGCGCTAGGTGGTGTACTCTATTTAAATCCTGAAAAATTTGCAAATGCCAATACATCAGCTGGAGATTTTGGCGGAAAATACTATAGTAATACACTAGGCTATAGCACCAATGCTGGATATAAGTCGTCTGACGATCATTGGCAATTCTTGTTTAGAGGAAATCTTGCCGAACATTCTGATTATAAAACTAAAGATTACCGTGTTACAAATTCCCGTTTTAGAGAACAAGATTTTAAAGCAGGGATAGGTTATCTTGGAACTAAATTTAAAACAGAATTTAGATATAATTTAAACTTTTTAAAACCAGGACTTACAGAAGAAATAGGTGTTCAATCTAAAAAAAGAACTCCTTTATTAGGCTTTCAGGAAATTGGCAATCATGTTTTTAGCTCAAAATCTACTATGTTTTTCAATAACTCTAGTTTAGATGTTAACTTAGGGTATATTTATAACGATAGAAAAGAATTTGGGGAAGAGCTAGGTTATAACGAAGCTGGCTTGCATTTAAAATTAAAAACCTTTAATTATGACGTAAAATATAACCTGCCAAAATTAGGTAAGTTTGAAACTATTGTAGGCGTACAAGGAATGGATCAAACCAATGGCACTTATGGGGAAGAGTTTTTAATTCCAAATGCCAGAGTAAATGACATTGGTGTATTAGCTGTATCTCATATTCATTTTGAAAAAGCAGATGTTCAACTTGGTGCCAGATTTGACAATAGAAATGTTGACAATACAGATACGGGAGAAAAAAGAAAATTTAACAGCTTTAACGGAGCTGCTGGTGTAAAAACCGATATTGCTAAAAATTTAACTGCCAGAGTAAATTTAGCATCAGGCTTTAGAGCCCCTAATTTAGCTGAATTAACAGTTGATGGAGTACATGAAGGAACCAATAGGTATGAAAAAGGAAATATTGACTTGAAAATTGAGCAAAATTTTCAAACAGATGTCGCTTTGGAATATAAAAACCAGCATATAGAATTTTATGCAAATGGGTTCTATAATAAAATTAACGACTATATTTTTATAGCTCCAAATGGACAAACCATAGATGGTAACGATGTATATGTTTATTCTCAAAACAATGCGAATCTTTATGGTGGCGAAGTTGGATTCCACCTACATCCTCATCCATTAGATTGGTTACATATTGAGTCTAGTTTTGAAACGGTTACAGGAAAACTAACGAGTGATGCTTATTTACCTTTAATTCCTGCAAATTCAATAAAAAATACCTTACGTGTTGAATTTGAAAAATCTTGGTTTAAAAAAGGCTATGCTTTTGTAGCATTAAAAAGCACATTTGCCCAAAATAACACAGGAGCTTTTGAAACACCTACTAGCGGATACAATTTACTAAGTGCAGGCTTGGGAGGAAGTTTTAAACTGTTTAATAAAGAAGCCATTGTAAGTATAGCAGGCACTAATTTAACAGATAAGACTTATATAAATCATTTATCTCGTTTTAAATCAGAAGGAATTTACAATATGGGAAGAAATATAACTTTTGGAGTTACTTATAAACTTTAAAAAATAAAAAGAGGCTGTCTAAAAATTTAAGACAGCCTCTTTTTATTTAAATTTTTATAAATTATTTTTTCTTATTAAACACATAGGTATACAACCACATAAGAGTAAACGTTGGCACCACATCTACACCTGGTAATGCTTCTTCAACAAAGTTTATAACTGCTGCCACTTTACCTGGTTTACCTTTATATAGTTTAGTCATTAACCATGCTGAAATAGGTGCCCAAACAATATCTGAAAACTCCCCTACTCCAGGAATTAAAAATGATACATAGCCTATAACGTCAAGTAGTATTCCTATAATTAGTTTTTTGTATTTACCCATATTTAAACTTTAATATTGACTAAATAACAAGAAATATACCAAAAAACTTATTTCCCTATGAGTTTTAAAAACTCGTTTCTGGTCTCAATCTTTTCAAACTGGCCTCTAAATCCAGACGTGGTTGTAATTGAATTTTGTTTTTGCACTCCTCGCATCATCATACACATATGAGATGCCTCAATAACCACAGCAACTCCTTGGGGTTGTAAGGTATCATTGATACAATCTAATATTTGTTCTGTTAAACGTTCTTGTACTTGAAGTCTTCTAGCAAACACATCAACTATTCTAGGTAATTTGCTCAACCCCACAATTTGCCCATTAGGGATATAAGCTATATGTGCCTTACCAAAAAAAGGTAAAATATGATGCTCACAAAGCGAATACAACTCAATATCTTTTACAAGAACCATTTCGTTATAAGACTCTTTAAACATGGCGCTTTTAAGAATCTCAACGGGGTCTTGGCTATAACCTTGCGTTAAAAACTGCATAGCTTTTGCAGCGCGCTCTGGTGTCTTTTGCAATCCATCTCGCGTAACGTCTTCACCCAAATCTGTAATAATGTTTTTATATCTGTCTTTAACATCATCGGTAACTTGAATATTATATTCTTCGTATTTTCTGTATGGCATCTTAGTCTTTTTTTAATTTCTGATTATAATATTGAGATAATTTCTTCAATTTTGGTTGAATTATATACTGGCAATAAGGTTGTTCTTTATTTAAATTATAATAATTTTGGTGGTCTTCTTCAGCTAAATAAAAGGAGCCTAAAGCCGTAATTTCTGTAACAATTGGGTTTTCAAAAATATGCTCTTTTTCAAGTAATGCTATAAATTCTTCAGCATTCTTTTTTTGATTTTCATCACTATAAAAAATAGCGGATCGATATTGGGTACCAACATCATTCCCTTGTCTATTCAACGTTGTTGGATCGTGCGTCGCAAAAAAGATTTCAAGTAATTCTGTAAACGACACTTTCGAATTATCAAATGTAATTTGAATGGCTTCAGCATGTCCAGTTCTTCCTGTACAAATCTCTCTGTAAGCTGGATTTTTTATATGTCCCCCTGTGTACCCAGAAACAACCTTTTCAACACCTTCGAGTTTTAAAAAAACAGCTTCTGTACACCAAAAACATCCACCAGCAAATGTGGCTACTTGTAACGTATTATTCATAAAAATTAAAATTAAGTAATTTTTTGTTGTTTAAACCGTTAACGCCTTACATGAAAACAATATTTTAACGTTTAATTATGACTTTCAACTGCATTCAATAATAAATTTGTGTTACAGACTGTAACTAATTTAGTTTTTCATTGTCTTTATAAAAGACATAAAAAAACATCAATCAAATCTTTCATGAAATTCTTTCTTTTCATGGCATTACTATTTGCCATTAATTTATCTGGATTCTCACAAAACAAAAAAACGTATCACATTAAACGTACTCACAAAGCACCTAAAATAGACGGCATTTTAGATGATGACATTTGGCAAGAATCTGAAGAGGCTAAAGATTTTACCCAGTTTAGACCAGAAATGGGAATAAAAGATACCATGGGTATTAAAACGATAGTAAAAGTTACCTATGATGACAATGCTATTTATTTTGGAGCTTATCTGCACGATGATCCTTCAAAAATAATGCGTCAAATAACTACAAGAGATAATTTTGGACAGTCTGATTTTTTTGGAATTGTTATCAACCCCAATAACGATGCACAAAACGATTCCGAATTTTTTGTATTTAGTTCTGGTACGCAAGCTGATGCGATTTCAAGCCCCAGTAACGGAGAGGATTTTGGTTGGAATGCTGTATGGGAAAGCAAGGTAAATATAGTAGATGACGGATGGATTGTTGAAATAAAAATACCTTATCGAGCGTTACGTTTTTCAAATGAAGACGTTCAAATTTGGGGCATACAGTTTCATAGACAGTTTAGAAGAGACCGATCTCAATATACATGGAGTCCTATTGATAGAACAAAAGGAAATATTGGTCTTTACAACGGTGAACTTAAATCAATGGAACACATAGAGCCTCCTACTAGGCTAAGCTTTTATCCGTTTACTTCTGGTTTAGTCAATAGCTATGACGGAAAAACCAGTACAGATTTAAACTTCGGTTTAGATGTTAAGTATGGAATTACTGAAAATTTTACTCTAGACGCTACCTTGGTTCCAGATTTTAGTCAAGCTGGATTTGATGATTTAGAATTAAATTTAGGACCTTTTGAACAAACCTATTCAGAACAACGCCAATTTTTTACAGAAGGAGTCGATTTGTTTAATAAGGGAGATGATTTATTCTTTTCAAGGCGTATTGGCAGTAGCCCAAGTAAAGAAGCAGAATTAAATGACAACGAAGAAGTAATAGACTATCCTAACAGCGTAAAGGTTTTAAATGCCATAAAAGTTTCTGGAAGAACAAAAAAAGGACTAGGTATCGGTATTTTTAATGCTATTACTGAAAAAACAAATGCCACAATAAAAGATACTATTTCTGGAGAGACAAGAGAGGAAGTTGTGGAGCCTGTTACCAACTATAATATTCTTGTTTTAGATCAGCAATTCAATAAAAATTCATCTATAAGTTTAATAAATACCAATGTAACTCGTGACGGTAATTTTAGAGATGCCAATGTTACAGGATTAGTTTTTGACATTTCTAACAAAAGAAATACCTACAATGTTTATGGAGAGACTAAAATGAGTAATCTTAATTTAGATACAGGTAATTCTACAGGGTTTAGTTCGTTTTTTAGAGCTGGAAAATCTCATGGAAAATTCCGGTACAGTTTTGACCATAGTTATGCAGACACCAAATTTGACATTAATGACTTAGGTTTATTATACAGAAACAATTACAATAATTTCGGAGTAGATTTTACCTATAGAATTTTTGAGCCTACTAAAAAATTAAACAATTATTACATTGGCACTTATGTAAACTACAAACGACTAGCTAATCCAGGAACTTATACCGGTACTAGTTTTGGCTGTAATTTTAATGCACAAACTAAAAAAATTAATAACTATGGCGGAAATATTAACTTTCAAGCTGGTAAACAGTATGATTATTTTGAACCAAGAACAGAAGGCCGTTTTTTTATCTATGAAAATAGATTAAATAGTAACCTTTGGTTTTCATCAAGTTATAACAAAAAGTTTGCTTTTGATGCTAATATAGGAGGTGCTACCTATTTTGAAACAAACAGAAACACGAATGAACTTTGGTTTGGATTAAGCCCAAGAGCACGACTTAATCAAAACTTTCTAATTATTTATTCTTTTGATTTTAGTAAAGATTTTAATGATAGAGGCTATACAGCAACAGTTAACGACGATATTATTTTTGGAGAACGCAATAGAAAAACTATAGAAAACAGTATCTCTGCCAATTACACATTCAATTCGTTTAACGCATTATCGTTAACATTTAGGAATTATTGGTCTACAGTAGACTATAAAAACAATCTGTTTTCTTTACAGGAAAACGGTCGTTTAAATTCGAACTCTGGATATCAAATTAAGGATTTAGAAGACAATCCAAACATTAATTATAATACCTGGAATTTAGATTTTAGTTACTCGTGGCAATTTGCTCCAGGTAGTTTTTTAACAGCTTTATACAGAAATCAGTTATTTAATTACGATAATGCTTCAACAGATACTTTTGGGCGTAGCTTAAAAACATTGTTTAATCAACCTATTCAAAATACATTCTCTATACGTATTCAGTATTTTATTGATTATGCGAGTATTAAAAATATTTTTAAGAAACCTATCTCTTAATTGTACATAAAACATTAAAGTAGTAAATTCACACCTAGATTTATCTTTTATGATTCAAGCAAAAAACATCCATAAATATTATAATGATTTACATGTTTTAAAAGGTGTCGATATTCATGTAAAAAAAAGTGAAGTTATCTCTATTGTTGGTGCTTCTGGAGCTGGAAAAACAACCTTACTACAAATATTAGGAACTCTTGATCAAGCTTCAAAAAAAGAAAAATTTGAGCTTACTATTAACGGTATCGATATTAGTTCTCTTAATGATAAAGGCTTAGCCAAATTTAGAAATGAACACATTGGCTTTATATTTCAATTCCATCAATTATTACCAGAATTTACGGCTTTAGAGAATGTCTGCATCCCAGCGTTTATTAAAGGCTCCAAAAAAGCTGAGGCAGAAAAGAGAGCTATTGAACTTTTAGATTTCTTAGGTTTATCAAGCCGTTACCACCATAAACCCAACGAACTATCTGGAGGTGAACAACAACGAGTGGCTGTAGCCAGAGCTTTAATTAATAATCCCGATTTAATTTTTGCCGATGAACCTTCTGGAAATTTGGACAGCGAATCTGCCGAAAATTTACATAGTCTCTTTTTTAAGCTACGTGACGAATTTGGACAAACCTTTGTAATTGTAACTCATAATGAAGAACTCGCCAATTTAGCCGATAGAAAACTTGTAATGGTAGATGGTAAAATAACAAACAACTAGTGCCCAAAAAGCTTACCAAATCTGAGCTTAAAGAATTTCTTGACTCGAAAGTTAAGCAATACAACCATCCCGAGTTTATTGAAAGCGACCCTATTCAAATTCCTCATCAATTTACTATAAAAGAAGATATTGAAATTGCAGGTTTTTTAACAGCAACCATAGCTTGGGGAAACAGAAAAAGCATTATAAATAATGCTAAACGCATGATGAGTTTATTAGATAATTCTCCACATGATTTTGTAATGAACCATCAAGAGACCGATTTAGAAAAACTCCAGCAGTTTGTTCACAGAACATTTAATGGTCATGATTTTATTCAATTTATAGTTTCTCTTCAACATATTTATAAAACCCATAACGGCTTAGAATCTGTGTTTTCAAAACACGCTAAAAATCAATCATTACAAACTTCTATTTCAAAATTTAAAACTGTTTTTTTTGAGATAGAACACTTGCAACGAACTCAAAAACACATAAGTGATCCTTTAAAAAATTCGGCTGCAAAACGACTTAATATGTTTTTAAGATGGATGGTTAGAAACGATAAAACTGGTGTTGACTTTGGTATTTGGAAAAGCATCTCCCCTAGTGAGCTTTCATGTCCATTGGATGTACACTCTGGTAATGTAGCAAGAAAATTAGGTCTTTTAAGTCGTAAACAAAATGATGCTAAAGCATTAGCTGAATTAGATACTGCTTTAAGAAAATTAGACCCAATTGATCCTGTAAAATATGATTATGCTTTATTTGGTTTGGGAGTTTTTGAAGGATTTTAACATATCCCATAACTGCTAATCATAGCATTCGATTAAAAAAGTAAATGATCTCGTTCATTAAAATGAATCCATTTGCCAAAATATGAAGAAGTCATATTACTTTTATAAACCAACTAAACATAAACGATTATTATTAATAAAAAAACGACCAGTAAAAAAATTACCAGTCGTTTTTCTATGTAATAAATTTAATTTTTAGCCTTTTAACCAAGCTTCACGCAACTTAATTTGTGCTTGAGTTGCATTTGGATCTGCCTTTAAAACTTTACCTGTAGTATATGATTGTACTGTTTTTGCTTTTATAACCACATCCTCTCCTTTTCTATTAAGCACAACCTCTATATCTTGTCCTGGTTCCCATGAAAAAACATCTTGCATCACAGAATCTGCATTTTTCATAGTCAACTTAGTACCATTAATGCTTTTAATAATATCTCTAGGTTGCACACCTAAATCGTTCCAAAAGCTATTATCTTTAACTAAATCATTAAAGAAAATAGTACCGTATTGCTGATTTCCTCCTACAATGATATCAGATCCATTTAAAATAAAATTAGTCTCCACTTTAGAGTTCACCATTTCTAAACCTACCTTCTTAAAGAAATCTTCATAAGGTATTGGTGTTGTTCCTACAACATAAGTTTTTAAAAATTCTCCAATTGAAGGATATGTCATAGCAGTAATTTCATCTATTAGTTTATCATCATCAAAAGGTTTATTAGCACCATATTTATGTGATAGCTCTTTCATTAATGATAAAATACCACGTTGTCCATGACTTTCTTGCCGCATTAAAATATCAATACACATACCTATTAAAGCTCCTTTTTGATAGACATTAGCATATTGGCTCTTATAAGGTTCTTCATCAACATGCTCACTCATTTTGGTAAAACTCATGGTATCATTATACCTGCTTAAAGACATCTCGATTTTATCCATGATCTTTTTATAAAACTCATCTTCTGATATTAAACCCTGATTAACTTGAAATAAATTGGCAAAATACTCCGTAATCCCTTCATACATCCATAAATGTTTTGAAAATGTAGGCTTATTATAGTCGAAATATTGAATGTCTTCAGAATGAACCGTTAACGGCGTCACAATATGAAAAAATTCATGTGCAACAGTCTCAATCATGCTATCTGCCAGCTCTTCATCAGACATTTCTTCTGGAAAAACTACCATAGTAGATTTGTTATGTTCTAGTGCTCCATAACCTTTTGGTGAATCCTTTTTACCTTCTGATAAATACAAAAATATATCATAACGTGAGGTTGTATTAATATCTCCTAAAAATGCCTTTTGAGCTTTCATCATTTTATACATAGCTTCTTTTAAAGAAGCTGCAGAATGTAAGTTATTTGGGGAATACACACTTAAAACAATTTTAATATCACCTACCGGAAATTCTTCAACAGTCATTTTACCATACATCATTGGGTTATCTGTAATATCGAAATATCGTGGGGCAACATAACTTGTTGTCGTACTTTTACCATCTGGACTAGTTACACTTCCTGTTTGTTGCAATGCTGTTGATTTTACAAAGTCTGTTGGAGCAGTAACATCTACTTTATATTGATTGTTCTTTAATGAATTAAAGTATCCTATAAAACCGTGCAGGTTAAGCACATAATTATTGGGTTCAATATTAGTTCCTGATGGTGAAAAAGGTGCATCGCCCCCTATACCTCCAGTTTGTTCAATATCGTAGGTATCATTTACTAAATAGCTTATTCTGTCAAGTTGTTTACCATTAACTATTCTCCAAGAATTAACATCTGGTTTTTCTACTTTCATTTCATTCCCTTTATAATCGTAAGCTTTAAACCCTTCAATGTACTGTCCGTAATCATCTAATTGATAGGTTCCAGGCACTGTCTTTGGTATATAATACGTAACGGTATCTATCAGAAATCGTCCTGGATCGATAGTCACAGGCACTTTATCATCTTTTACTTTGGTTAAATTTATTTGAGACACAATAGGGGTTGTAGTAGCTAAATCATTTCCTATAGTTTTCGTTGTGCTACAACTAGACAACAATATTACAGATACTACTGTAATTAAAAATCTTGTATTCATTTACTATTAGTTTTATCTTCTGTTTTAATCAATAAAAATAAGATTATGTTACTTTCTTTATTCTTAATGTTTAGTTAAATTCGCATTATGCATTCACCCTTAATAAGCATTTTAATTCCTTTTAAAAATACCGAAGACTATTTATCAGATTGTTTACGTTCTATTTTAAATCAGACCTATACACATTGGGAAGTTTTAATAATTGATGATGCTTCAACAGACGCAAGTTACAGCATCGTTAAAAACTTTGCCGAAAATGATTCAAGAATAAAGCTTTTTAAAAATTCTGGCAATGGTATTATTGATGCTTTACAACTTGCCTTATCTAAAAGCAAAGGCGAATTAATTACCCGAATGGATAGCGATGATATAATGGAACCTCACAAATTAGAGGTGCTCTCAAACAACCTTACGAAACATGGCAAAAAACATGTAGCCGTTGGTTTAGTTAAATATTTTGCTAAAGATGGTGTAAAACCTGGCTATAAAAGCTATGAGGATTGGCTAAACACCCTAACCAAATTGGGGACTAATTATACCGAAATTTATAAAGAATGCGTAATTCCTTCTCCGTGTTGGATGGTTTATAAAACAGACTTATTAGCTTGTGATGCGTTTAACCCAAACATATATCCAGAAGATTATGATTTAACGTTTCGGTTTTACAAACATGGGCTAAAATGTATTCCTTGTGATACTGTGTTACATAACTGGCGTGATTATAGCACGAGAACATCCAGAACACATATCCACTATGCTCAAAATCATTTTACATCGCTCAAAATCAATCATTTTTTAGACATTGATTATGATACTCGTAAAACATTAACTCTTTGGGGAGCTGGAACAAAAGGGAAAATAATCGCTAAAACACTCGTTGACAAGCATATTGACTTTGAATGGATTTGCGATAACCCAAACAAAATTGGAAAAGATATTTATGGAAAAACTTTAAAGGACTTTGAAACATTGGCACAAATTAAAAACCCACAAAGCATTGTTACTGTTGCCAATAAAAAAGCCCAGAAAGACATAAGAGCCTATTTAACGAAATTAGAAATGCAGCCTGTTGAAGATTATCTGTTTTTCTGTTAATTTAAATTTCTCTTTCTACAATAGAAAAATAAAAAAATTTATGTACGTTTGAAAAATCTAAATACGACATGCAGTTTAAACACCCCGAACTTCTTTACGCTCTATTTTTTCTGCTAATCCCAATCATTGTACATTTATTTCAATTTAGAAAATTTCAAAAAGAAGCGTTTACCAATGTCTCTTTTTTAAAAGAAGTTACCATACAAACTCGTAAAAGTTCTCAATTAAAAAAATGGCTGACCTTATTAACACGTTTACTGCTTTTAGCATGTATAATCATTGCTTTTGCTCAACCTTTTTTTTCTAAAAAGAAAGCCTTTAATACCGCAACAGAAACGGTCGTCTATTTAGACAACTCCTTTAGTATGCAAGCCAAAGGGAATCAAGGAGATCTGTTAAAACGTGCCTTACAAGATGTTATTACCAATATCCCAGAAGATGAAACAATCTCTTTAGTAACAAATGACAACACTTATAAAAACACCACGATAAAAACCATTAAAAATGAGTTACTGGAAATTGACTACTCTTCAAAATTCCTCAGCTATAATGCTGCTTTATTAAAATGTAAAAAGCTGTTTAAGCAACCTAACTCAATAAAAAATATTTTGTTTATTTCAGATTTTCAAGAAGAAAAATCCCCATTTAAACCAGATATTGATTCCCTATTTAGAATTTTTGCTGTAAAGTTACAACCCGTTAACACCAAAAATATAGCAATTGACTCGGCTTATATCTCAAAAACTACTGGTAATACTATAGAACTTAATGTTACCTTAAAAAACCAAGGAGATTTTATTAATAATCTACCTATTTCTCTATTTAATAATAACCAATTAATAGCTAAAACATCTGTAGCATTTAGTAAAGATACGACCGCTACTTTTTCACTACCCTCAAATCAGCCTATCAACGGAGAAATCACTATTAATGATTCTGATTTACAATATGATAACAGTTTATTTTTTAATATAAGTAATACACCAAAAATTAATGTTTTATGCATCAATAATGCGGATGATTCGTTTTTAAAACGCATTTATACAACAGATGAATTTAATTATAAGTCAACAACTATTAATGAGTTAGATTATAACATATTAGCACAACAAAACCTTATTGTTTTAAACGAACTAAGTTCTATACCAAATACACTACAAACTGCTTTAAAATCTTTTAGCAATCAAGGCGGCTCTATAATTGTAATTCCATCAACAAATGGTACTATCGATTCATACAATGCTTTATTGCAAAATTATAACACCTCGTTTAGTGACTTTATAGAAAATAAAAAACGCGTAACAACAATTAATTTTTCCCACCCCTTATATGCAACGGGTGTTTTTGAAAATCGAGTATCTAATTTTCAATATCCAGAAGTAAACGGTTTTTATAACCTATCGGCTAATGTGAGTTCTCCCATTCTAGAATACGACAATTCTAAGCCCTTTTTATTTCAAAGTAAACACGCTTTTATATTTACAGCACCTTTAAATAAAGTAAATTCAAACTTTATAAATTCACCTTTAATTGTACCAACCTTATACAATATCGGGAAATTTAGTTTTAAAATCCCTCCTTTATATTTTACTATAGGTCAAGAAAACAGCTTTGATGTTTCCGTACAGCTCCATCAAGATGATATTTTATCGCTTGAAAGCAAGGATATAAATATGATTCCTAAACAACAGTACTACAATAACAAAGTAGTGTTAACAACTGTTGATGAGCCTTCTAAATCTGGCATTTACACTATTAAGGACAAAAACAAAACAATTAAAAACGTAAGCTTTAATTATAACAGAAGTGAAAGTAATTTAGTTTATCAAGATATTTCAAGTATAAAAAATATAAAAACCAGTGATTCAATAACCGATATTTTTAATACACTAAAAAGTGATACAAAAGTTAATGAGCTATGGAAATGGTTTGTTATTTTTGCATTAGCGTTCTTGATTATTGAAATGCTCTTATTAAAATATTTCAAATGAACATACTAATTAAATCGGCTACAATAATAGATCCTAAAAGTGAGTTTCATAACTTAACTCAAGATATTTTAATTGAAAAGGGAGTTATATCACAAATTGGAAATCAACTAAAAAACCCAAAAAAATATCAAGAAATTTCGTTTGAAAATCTACACATTTCTCAAGGCTGGTTTGATAGTAGTGTGTGTTTTGGAGAACCTGGTTTTGAAGATCGAGAAACTATTAAAAATGGACTTAAAACAGCGGCAGCCTCTGGCTTTACTGCTGTTGCCATGAATGCTAACACGCACCCTATTATAGATTCCAATTCAGATATAACCTTTGTAAATTCTAAAGCAGAGCATCATGCGGTAAAATTACTTCCTGTTGGTGCTTTAACTAAAGATAGTAATGGAGAAGATTTAGCCGAATTGTATGATATGAAAAGTGCTGGTGCAGTCGCCTTTTATGATTACAAAAAGTCTATTGCTAACCCTAATCTTATGAAGTTAGCATTGCAATATACCAGCAATTTTAACGGACTTGTTTGCTCGTTTCCTCAAGACAATAAGATTTCTGGATTAGGTGTTATGAATGAAAATATTACAAGCACCTCTTTAGGGTTAAAAGGAAACCCTACCCTATCTGAAGAGTTACAAGTAGCAAGAGATTTGTTTTTGTTGGAATACACCAATGGAAAACTCCATATACCAACCATATCGACTGCTAAGTCTGTCGCTTTAATCAGAGAGGCCAAAAAGAAAAAATTAGATGTTACCTGTAGTGTTGCCATCCATAATTTATTTTTTACTGATGAGGTTTTAACCGATTTCAATACCCTTTATAAAGTATTGCCTCCATTACGAACACAACACGATATTGATGCTTTAATTGAAGGTATTAAAGATGGTACTATTGATATGGTAACTAGCGACCATAATCCCTTAGATATAGAGCATAAAAAGGTAGAGTTTGATCACGCTGCTTATGGAACCATTGGTTTAGAAAGTGCTTTTGGAGCCTTGCAAACGCTATTCACCTTAAAGAAAACTGTAGATATTTTAACCAAAGGAAAAACAAGATTTGGTTTAGAGCCAACCCCAATAAATATTGGAAACAAATTAAATATAACTCTATTTAATCCTGATACAAAATTCACATTTTCAACTAAGAATATTATTTCTAAATCCAAAAATGCTATTTTTGATAATCAGGATTTAAAAGGAAAAGTCTACGGAATAATTTCAAATAATAAGATTTCTTTAGATTCATAATCATGACACAAAAAGATATAGAAGAAGGAAAAACATTAGGCATAGTTGCATACTTTACATTTGTAGGGCTAATAATTTCTATTATTAAAAATCTTGATAAAAAAAATCCTTTTATAGCGTTCCATACCAGACAAATGCTTGGGTTAATTCTGCTTTTAATTTTTTCAAATGCTGTTGAAAAGTATGTTAATAGCTTGTTTGGAACAGTTTTATGGTTTGCAGTATTTATCTATTGGCTATTTGGACTAATTACAGCTATTAAAGGAGAAACAAAACTTGTTCCATTTTTTGGAAAATTATTTCAAGATTGGTTTACAAATATTGGTAAATAAATGGTCAGCAAATCTCTTTCCCTACAGCATATTATTCGAAAATCTAGCTTAAATGAAAATGCACCCTTAGTAATCATGTTTCATGGTTACGGGAGTGATGAAAACGATTTGTTTTCGTTTGCTAATGAATTACCTGAAGAGTTATTTATAATTTCAGTAAAGGCTCCTTATGCTATGCAACCTTACGGAAACGCTTGGTACGCTATTAATTTTGATGCTGAAAAAGGAAAATGGAGTGATAATGAGCAAGCTATTGAATCTCGAGATTTAATTGCTACATTTATTGATGAAGCTATAAATACGTACCCGGTAGACAAACATAATGTAACACTTTTAGGCTTTAGCCAAGGCACGATATTAAGCTATGCCGTTGCTTTAACTTATCCTGAAAAAGTTAAAAACATTATTGCTTTAAGTGGCTATATTAACAAAGATATTTTGCCTGAAAATTTAGAAAGTAAAGACTATTCGCATTTAGACTTTTATTGTTCCCATGGAAGTGTAGACCAAGTGATTCCAGTTGATTGGGCTAGACAAACACCACCTTTTTTAAGCGATTTAAACATTAAACATCACTATTCTGAATTTCCTGTTGGACATGGTGTTGCACCTCAAAATTTTTATGAATTTAAAAATTGGTTATTAAAACGAATCTAATAAAAAAATCCAGCTATTAACTGGATTTTTCACTTTACTATAATCTGTTTTTTATCAATTCTTAATTATTCACAACTAATCTAAAGCCTTCACCGTGAATGTTTAAAATCTCTACTTTTTCATCTAATTTTAAATACTTACGTAGTTTGGCAATGTAAACGTCCATACTACGAGATGTAAAGTAATTATCGTCTCTCCATATTTTGGTAAGTGCTAATTGACGAGGCATTAAGTCATTTTCATGAAGTGCTAACAAACGTAATAACTCATTTTCTTTTGGTGATAATTTGACCGGTTCTCCTCCTTTGTAGCGTAAGAAACGTAATTTAGAGTTTAAATCGAATTCACCAATTTTAAACTCAAATTGTTTACTATCTGAAATAGTTTCAGTTGCTTTACGCTGCATGATAGCTTTTATCTTCATTAGCAAGACTTCGCTATCAAAAGGTTTGTTTAAATAATCATCTGCCCCAACTTTATAACCTTTTAACACATCCTCTTTCATCGCCTTTGCTGTTAAGAACACAATAGGAACATCTTTATTTTTTTCTCGTATTTCTTTAGCCAGTGTAAAACCGTCTTTGTAAGGCATCATGACATCTAGAATGCATAAATCAAAATCATCTTTTTTGAACTTTTCAAATCCTTCCATACCATTTTTGGCATGAACAACATCATAATCATTCATCATTAAATAATCCTTAAGAACAGTTCCAAAATTTGGATCGTCTTCTACCAATAAAATTTTCTTGTTTAATTCTTCCATAATTATGTTATTAGAGGAAGCTTAATAATAAATGTACTTCCTTTATCCTTTTCACTTTCAACTTTAATATGACCTTGATGGTCTTCAACAATTCGTTTCACATACGCCAAACCTAGACCGTGGCCTTTAACGTTATGTATGTTTCCAGTGTGTTCTCTATAAAATTTATCGAACACTTTCTTTTGGGCAGCTTTACTCATTCCGCTACCATGGTCTTTTATTTTTAATAAAATATTTGTTCCAACATTCTCTGTATACACTTCAATTTTTGGTGCATTGGGAGAATACTTTATGGCATTGTCTAAAATATTGACAATAACATTTGTAAAGTGAGTTTCATTGGCTAAAACAGAAGACTTATCGGCATCAAGAAAAGTTTTTATAAAGCCTTGTCTATCTTCTACAATAAGTTCTACATGTGTAATAGCTTCTTCTATTAGGTCGTGCAACCTTACTCTATCCTTACTTATATTCAGTTCATTCTTCTCTAGTTTAGATATTCTCAACACGTTTTCAACCTGCGCATGCATACGTTTATTTTCTTCTTTTATCATCCCCAGGTAACGCACTACTTTTTCTTTATCGTCAATAATTTTAGGGTTTCTTATCGCATCTAATGCTAGATTTATAGTTGCAATAGGTGTTTTAAATTCGTGTGTCATGTTATTGATAAAATCTGTTTTTATTTCAGAGATTTTACGTTGCTTGACTAACTGATATAAAGCACTTGAATATGCTATAATAATAATTAATGTAAAAATTATTGATAATAAAATCATTCCTATTATTGATGATAAAATAAATTTATTATCATCAGGGAAATTTACCAATAGCTTATAATTACTTTGATTGTTTTCATCGTAAAAAACAGGAATACTAAATGTAGATTCTGCATTGTTTTCAAACCCATCGCTATGTACTTTGGTTGCCAAACCATTGCTGTAAATAGCAAATTCATAATCTATATCAATATTATCCTCTTTAAGTTTTCTAGTTAATAATTCTGAAATCTGTTTTTCAGAAACTCGCTTATAAATTGGTATTGTTTTAGCATATGCTTTATAACTTTTATCAAAATAATTACGCGAGGCCTCAAATAAGCTGCTATTAATGAAGGCAGGATTTTTATTTTTATCTAAATCTTTATCTTTAAAATCCTCATTTTTAAACACCTTCAGACTAGAATTACCTAAAATATTCTTAACCGTAACACTATCTAAACCCATGTCAAAGAGCGACGAAGTCAACTTATAGTTTTCTTCTAATATACCACTTTTATAAACCAGCATGTCTTTTGTATTATTATCTTGCTGATAAATAAATAATTTTGAAACTGCAGCAGAATCTGTCTTCTTTTCCTTAGGAAGATTCTGATACTCTTCAAAGTAGTCATCTAATTCCTTTTTCTCGATAGCATTAGAAACGTAACTTAATGTTTTTTTTACATTAAATGTAAATCGATCTTTTTCGTTTCTTACTGAATCTTTAATATAATATGCCTGAACGAAAATAATTCCTATTAGAGACAGACTCATTAATAGAACCAATAAGACGAATATTCTCTTGCTCATCATTCAAAATTAACATTTTAACATTTAGTGCTCTTAGGTTTTAACCTTACATTAACAAAAATGTTAAAATTTATAGCTCATTATTGATTTTTAAGGATTTGTCGATGAATCTTAAGCACTTCTTGTTTAGTTTTTGCTAATTCAACATTATTAATCACATATTGAGATTGTTTTATTTTCTCATCGTCACTCCATTGATTTTTCATAATTGATTCAATCTTTTCTTCAGTTGTATCATCTCGTTTTAGCAAGCGTTTTATTTTTAATTCTTTTGGAGCTGTAACTGTTATAATAACATCTACTTTTTTGTAACTGCCGTTTTCAAACAGAATAGCTGCTTCTTTAATAACATATGGAGCATGTTGTTTTTGCTTCCATTTTTTAAAATGACTAGCTATTTGCGGGTGAACAATGGCGTTCATCCGTTCCAAATAGGTTTTATCATTAAAAATAATACCCGCAATAAATGGTTTGTTTAGTTTACCATCAAGATACGCTTCTTCTCCAAACAATTCAATAAGTTTTCTCTTTAAAGTTTTTGAAGTAATCATTAACTTTTTTGCCTCTTCATCAGCTATATAAATTGGAATTCCTAAGGCAGCAAACTCTTTGGCTACTGTTGTTTTGCCACTACCTATTCCTCCTGTAAGACCAACTACAATCATTCTTCAATAATAAATTCAACATGTTGTGGATTAATTTTTGCAGTTTTCACCTTGTCCGTAATTTTTATGAGTTCTGGTAATAAAAAAGACTGCGTGTTAGAACTCTTTTGATAATCACAAACAACTTTAAAATCTTTGGCTGTTATATCTTTATAATTTTTCAAGCTTGTATAATATATAACATTAATCACTTTTGGAAAGTATTTAATACGCACACCATCAGGCACATTAATAATATTAATAGGTACTTTTAAAGTACCTTCTGTAAAGCGCTCTACCGTTCCCTTTAAAGTTACTTGTGACTTAGAAAATATTAAGTCCTTACTATTTTTTGGAAGTTTTAATTTTATAGATTTTAAAATATTAGAGTTCACATTTTTTAATATAACCTCTTCTGTGTTTATTTGTTTAATTTGAGAAACCAAATCATTTGGACCAATCACATTAACTGAATCTGGCTCTATTGTGTAGTTTTTAAATATATTATAACCGGGCTTAAAACTAATGTCTGCGTTTAAAATAACGGGAACTTTCTTTACCAAATTAGTGTCATATTTAAAAATTAATTTATCTGGAGATACATTAATTAAAGATACTTGACTACCAAATTCGGCATTGCTATGTAAAAATATTTTAGACTTGTCCCACACAAAAAAACCTTTCTGCTTTTGAACATCTTTTTCAAAATCAATCGTTACTTTAGGCTTTGAAAAGTAATATTTCAGCCAATTAAACCCATAGGCTTTTAAGGTTATTTCTAGCTTAGCGCTTGTATCACTTAAAATAACATATTTTTGAGGAATACTGACTTTTTTAATTTCAAAAGTAAGTGTGTTGGTATACTCTTTAGAAAGTTTTGAGAAAATTAAAATAATAAATGACATTAACAGAAATAAAAAAAACACATTTATTTTTTTATTTCTGATGCCAGCAAGAATCTTTGATTTTATATTCTTTATCATTTTAATTTAAAAAATAATTCAGGAAACACCGTTTCTGGATCATTATTAGACCACTGTAATGCCAAAGTTGACTTAAAAAACCCATAGCCATATCCAACAAACTGAACAACAATAGCTGGTATTGAAAGCACCGATACAAAAACACTTTTAGTACTTGCTAAGGCTATTACAAAAGCTAGTATAAAATACAATATATAAGCCACTAATCCCCAAATTATATTAAAAAATAATAAAAAAACTGCCACTATAAAGCCTAAACAAAAAACAGTTGGAAACCAATAAGTGATTTTTTTAGTACTAGGATGCCAATTATTTAAAATAGGCCTTACCATACCAAATTTATAAACTTGCTTATAAAATTTTTGCCATGAAATACGACGCTTATGAAATACATAAGCTTCTGAAATCAATTTTGTTTTATATCCTAAACTCCAAAGACGAATTGATAAATCTGGATCTTCTCCGGGGTGAATTGTACCAAACCCTTTTGAATCTTCAAAGGCTTTTTTAGAAAGTCCCATATTAAAACTTCTGGGTTGAAATGTACCTACACTATTTTTATTTCCACGAATACCTCCTGTAGTAATAAACGAGGTCATTGAAAAATTAATAGCTTTTTGAAGGTTTGAAAACGATTCATGTGCCGCATCTGGACCTCCAAAACAATCAACATACTCTAATTGTAGGCTTTTAGAAACTTCAAGCAAATAATTTTTAGGTAAAATACAATCAGAATCTAAAATAATAAAGTAGTTACCTTTAGCATGCTGCATTCCAAAGTTTCTCGAATCCCCTGGCCCTGAATTTTCTTTTAAAAAATAAGAGATATTAAGTTTAGTATTGAACCTTTCTACGACTTCTTTTGAAGGGATAGTTGAGCCGTCTTCAACAATCACAATTTCATAGTCTTCATTAGTATCTAATTCTATGAAACTCTGTAAAAGTTCTTGTATTTCGTCAGGACGATTATAAACAGGAATAATAAATGAAAACTGTAATTGCATACTACCTATATTGTCTTTTAACATCTCCTATTTTAATTGAATATGAATATGGTCATCATGCCTAACTGCTCTACAACCTTGAAATCTAATTCTATCATTTACTAACTTCATTCTACTTTTTAGATGAGGCTCTATAAATATTTTTCCTATTTCTTGTTGTTTTAAAATTGAGGATATTAAATCTTTTGTTGCTATTTCAGAAAACTTGATTTCCTTATTGACAGTTCCAAACGTTAAATACTTTGGAAAGTCATATTGCCAATAACCATTTTCTTTACAAATCTCACACTGGTTTATTTCATTTTGTTTTGGATTTTCATAAACTCCATATCCACTAACCGAAGGCTTTTTATTGGTAATGTCTCCATTTTCTAATTCATAAATCAAAGATAAATCAATTTTTTTTCCATCATTATGACTTAAATGAGGAAACAATGGAAATTTATTAATAAAAGGAAAATTTGCATCCAAAAATATAATTTGAACCCCTTTTTGTTTTTTTTTAAAATCAGATGAAATTTTAAGAAGCACTTTATTTAAACCCGGTTTTACGTAATTTCTATTTAAAAGTTTTGTTATAAAATTATTAGCCTTAATTATCTCAGTTTCTTTAACTTTTTCTCTTCCAAATAATTCTGCAACATTAGGAACTATTAAAAATGTAGCAAAAATATAGAGAAAAGCAAATAGTATTAATCGTTTAAGTCTTTTATGTTTTGATCTTGATTTAATTAAAAAAACCGATATTAAATAAATAACCCCTCCAATTTGAGTAAGAACAGTTAGAAATAAAAAAATCACAAAATGAATTAGTTTTCTCATTTTTCACGACAGAAAGTAACAACTACAAATGTAACCAATCCAATCAAAAAAGCCACCGTTTTACAGGTGG
This sequence comes from Flavobacteriaceae bacterium, assembly GCA_050300615.1. Lineage (GTDB taxonomy): Bacteria > Bacteroidota > Bacteroidia > Flavobacteriales > Flavobacteriaceae > Yeosuana. The sequence continues at coordinate 73,182 of JBNKYB010000028.1, forward strand.
CTAGTTTATGTTATTTTAATAAAAAAATTATTTTTTCATGAAAGTTTCCATAACAGCATCACTAACACCCATATTACTAAAACCTCCATCATTATAAAGGTTTTGTAACGTTACACGTTTTGTTAAATCGCTAAATAAACTCACTGTATAGTTAGCACAATCTAAAGCCGTTGCGTTTCCTAAAGGCGACATTTTATCGGCGTAAGAAATAAATCCATCAAATCCTTTTACACCACTCCCTGCTGTTGTTGGTGTAGGCGATTGTGAAATCGTATTTACACGAACTTTTTTATCTCTTCCAAAGAAATACCCAAAACTACGCGCAATACTTTCTAAATAAGCTTTGTTATCTGCCATATCATTATAATCTGGAAACACACGTTGAGCTGCCATATAGGTTAAAGCAACAATACTTCCCCATTCGTTCATCGCATCTGCTTTATAAAGTATTTGCATTACTTTATGAAAAGACATGGCTGAAATATCTGTTCCTTTTTGTGTCCAATCGTAATTTTGATTGGTATAGTGATTTCCTTTTCTCACGTTGATTGACATTCCAATAGAATGCAAAACAAAGTCAATTTTACCACCAAGAATTTCCATAGATTGCTCTACTAAATTTTTCAAATCTTCTTCGGAAGTTGCATCAGCTGGAATTATTTGAGAACCTGTTTTTTCAGCTAATTCATTCAATTGCCCCATTCTTAAAGCTACTGGCGCATTAGTTAGCACAAATTGCCCACCTTCTTCGTGAACACGTTCAGCCGTTTTCCAAGCAATTGAATTTGAGTCTAACGCTCCAAAGATGATTCCTTTTTTTCCTTTTAGTAAATTGTATGACATGCTTATCTAGTTTATAATTTTGGATGATTTATTCTATTTTGGGTTCAAATATAGTAATTAATTAAGTAATTCTTTTGCATGGGCAATAGCAGATGATGACATTTCTGTACCTCCTAGCATTTGAGCAATTTCAACAATACGTTCATCATGATTTAACTTTACGAGATTGGTTTGCGTAACCTCGTCGACATCTTCTTTGTAAACTTTAAAATGCGTGTGACCTTTAGCGGCTATTTGAGGTAAATGAGTTATTGAAATAACTTGCATAGTCTTGCTCATCAACAACATGATATCTCCCATTTTATTGGATATTTCACCAGAAACACCAGAATCTATTTCATCAAAAATAATAGTAGGCAATTGAACATAATTTGACAAAATTGATTTAATAGCCAGCATAATTCTGGATAACTCACCTCCAGAAGCTGCCTTTTTCAACTCATTAAATTGTCCGCCTTTATTAGCCGAAAACAAAAATGACATGTCATCTTTTCCATTGGTTTGAAAACCGTCACCATAAACTAAATCAATTTTAAATTGTGCATTTTGCATACCTAAGCCATTCAAAATGGTTTCTAACTGATTTATTAACTTTGGAATGGCTTGTTTTCTACTATCGTGAATAGCTTTCGAAATTGTATTAAGCTCTGTTGCCTTATTACTAATTTCATTGTTCTTCTTCTCGATTGTAGCATCTAGGTTTTCTGTTACAGCCACTTTATCTTCTAAATCATTTTTTATGCTAATTAATTCAGAAATATCAGTAGCAACGTGTTTTTGCAACAAATTATTGATTAGTAATAATTTGGAGTTTACCTCTTCTAACCTACCTGGATCAGCATCTAGTGTGTCTTGCATCCCATCAACTTCCCTAAAAACATCATCTATTTCAATAACACAACTCTGTACCCTATTGAATAAATCTTCATACTTTGACGAATAGTTTTTTAATTTCTGAAAATTATTTTTCAACTCGTTTAATGTCGTTAATATACCTATTTGTTCATCGTTAAGTAATTGATGAGAAGCTACTAACTTTTCTTTGATTTCTTCAATATTACTCAAAGTTTCATTCTCCTGTTCAAGTAATTCAAGTTCACCTTCAACTAGATTGGCTTCAATTAATTCATTTAATAAAAACGAATTATAATCATGCTCTTTTATAGCTTCAGCTTGAAAAGCAAGTAACTCTTTAAGTTCTTTTTGAAGCGTTTTGTAGGTTTTTAATTCTGATTTATAGTCCTGAAGGTTTGCTTCATTATTTGCTAAGGCATCAATAATTTGAAATTGAAACTCATTACTTACCAATTGCAGTGTTTGATGTTGCGAATGAATATCAATTAACCGTTCTCCTAAAACTTGAAGGCTATTTAAATTAACTGGCGAATCATTTACAAAAGCTCTTGACTTTCCTGAAGGTAAAATTTCTCTACGAATAATCGTATTTTCTTCATAATCAAAATCTTCTGCTTCAAATAATGCCTTAAGATTATAGTTAGACACATCGAAAACAGCTTCTATAATACATTTTTTTGAGGTATCTTTTAAACTACTTAAATCTGCACGCTTGCCAAGAATTAAGGACAACCCACCAAGTAAAATTGATTTTCCTGCTCCCGTTTCACCTGTAATTATCGATAATCCATTATTAAAATTAACTTGAAGATTATCAATTAAAGCGTAATTCTGTATTGAAAGTGAAGTTAACAATGGTTGTAAACGTATTTAAAATTATGAAACTAAATATAGGCGAGTTTTAATTTTAATGCAACTTAAAACTTAATATTTCTCCATTTGCTTGCATAAGTAGGAGCAACTTTTTGTAAGGTCTCTTTTACGCTGGCAATATTAACATTTGGGCCATCACTAAAAATTTGTTCAATCTCATCTGCCTTTGCGTCAAAAAATGTACGCAATAAAAACGAGTTAGGTCTGCGGCTATTCATAGATTCAAATTGCTTTAAAGAAGTAGCTATCGTCTCTTTTCCTTGCTTAGTATTATCGCTCATCACATCTAAACCTTCTCTGTGATAGCTATACATAACATCTCTAAATCCCTTAAAGGTCGGCGATAAAACATTGTCTATCAACGCAAATCTACTTTGTAAACCATCTTCTAATTTCCAGCCTTTATAGTTTTGTTGTTGAGAATAATTTGCAATTGTTTGGGCTTGTTTATAATAAACATCGCCTCCATTTTTGGCAAATGAATCAGCATCTAAAGCCAAAACCATGTACACATGAAATGATAAAATAGATATTAAATTAGATTGGAATTGATTAGCACTAAAATTTAAGTTCTGAAATTCTAAATACCTAAAGGCTAAATCTTTATCATTAAAATTATAAATTGGTGTACTATAAGAAGAACCATAAACAGGTCTTGATGATTGTACTTGAATGGTTCCTTGAAAAGATTCGCCACTATAGTCATTAATGGTAATAACCATGCTACAATTTATACGTTCTTGAGGCGCAAATGTTCTGTTGGTCCACTTTGTGTTATTTACAAACTCCGTTAATTGCTTTTCTAAGGTTTTAAAAATTGATAAATTTTCATTACCGGTTTGCTGCGCATTAACCACAATACTGCAATTAAGTTCTTGAGAAAACCCTGTAAAACCAATAGATAGAAGAAGAATAAATAAAAGTTTACGCATTAATTTGTTTTATAATTTCATTCAATAAATCCTTTGCCACGTCTGTTTTAGATTTTAATTGAAATTCGCTGACAATTTCCTTATCATCAATAAAAGTTACTTTATTGGTTTCTGTTTTAAAACCAGCTCCTTTATCATTTAACGAATTTAAAACAATTAAATTTAAATTCTTACTTTTTAATTTTGCTTTTGCATTTTCTAGTTCGTTATTGGTTTCTAAAGCAAAACCGACTAAAAATTGTTGCTTTTTAATGCTTCCTAAAGAAGCTAAAATATCTTTAGTCTTTTCTAACTCTAATGTTAACGTACGTTCCTTCTTTTTTATTTTTTGTAAGGCTACTTCTTTTGGTGTAAAATCGGCAACAGCAGCCGAAAGAATAGCAATATCGCTTATTTCAAAATATTGATGAACGGCATCATACATATCTTGTGCTGATACAACAGGAATTACTTTGATAAAACTGTGGGATAACGTTTGATGTGTTGGTCCTGAAATTAAAATAACCTCAGCACCTAAATTAGCTGATGCCTTAGCAATTTCAAATCCCATTTTTCCACTGGAATGATTCCCTATAAACCTAACAGGATCAATAGCTTCATAGGTTGGACCAGCAGTAATAAGAACTTTTTTTCCTTTTAAAGGTGATTTTTTTAATATATCATTTTCAATAAAAGTAACAATATCTTCAGGTTCGGCCATTCTACCCTCACCTACTAAACCACTAGCTAACTCGCCACTTGTAGCTGGAATCATAATATTGCCATAGCTTTGTAAAATTTTGCAAGACTCAAGTGTACTTGGATGCTTGTACATATCCAAATCCATCGTTGGCGCAAAATATATAGGGCATTTAGCCGATAAATAGACTGCTAAAAGTAAGTTATCGCAAATGCCATTTGACATTTTTGATAGTGTATTTGCAGTCGCTGGGGCAATTAATATTAAGTCTGCCCATAGACCTAAATCTACGTGACTATTCCAAACAGCATTTTCATCTTCATCTGAAGTAAATGATGAATATACCGGATTTTTTGAAAGGGTTGATAAGGTTAGCGGAGTAACAAATTCTTTTGAAGTTGGCGTCATAACAACCTTTACATTGGCACCAACTTTAACAAATAACCTAACTAACGAAGCTGTTTTATAAGCGGCTATACCTGCACTAATGCCTAACAGTATATTTTTGCCGCTTAATATTGACATAGTTAAATTATTCCTGAGAATCTTCCTCAGTATTTCTGTAGTATACTTTATCTGTTAACCATTCTTGAACGGCTAAAGAATGAGGTTTTGGTAATTTTTCGTAAAACTTAGACACCTCAATTTGTTCTTTATTTTCAAAAATTTCTTCAAGACTATCGTTGTAAGTAGCAAATTCTTCTAACTTATCAATCAATTCTTTTTTAATTTCCGAATTAATTTGTTCAGCACGTCTAGAAATAATTGAAATAGCCTCATAGATATTCTCTGTTGGCTCATCAATTTGATTTCTATCATACGTAATTGTATTAACAGGAGCGGTGGTTTTTTTTAAATCTATTTTCATTATATATTAGCTTTAGTGCTGTAATCTTTTAATTGTTCTTCTATTTTTTCAAGCATATCATTTACCTGATCCTTATATTTTGAGTCGGCGTATGATTTATTAAATGTTTCTGCAACTGACTTGGCATTTTTCAACCTTGCTTCCTGCTTATATTTTACACTATTGATTGCAAGTTTAAAAGAGGCATCTAATTTGTAAAACAAGGCGTCTTCACGTAATGTAGATCCTGGAAAATCAAAAACAAAATTGTCAAATGATTTTATTGATGCTTCATAATCAGAAATTTTGTCGTACTGCTTAGCAATTTCAAACGCTTTCTTTTCTAGTTTATATACCAATTCTTTAATGAGCTTATTGGCTTCAGGAAGGTATTCTGACTCTGGATACACATTAATAAACTCTTGAAGCTTTTCAATAGCTTGAGAGGTTTCTGTCTGATCTTTTGAATACACTGGAGACAACATGTAACTACTTTTTGCGGCTAAAAAGCTAGCCTCTTCAGCTTTTTCACTTTTTGGATAACTAGATGCAAAACGCTCAAACTGATATCCTGCTACATAATAGTCTTTCATTTTATAAAAGGACTGTGAGTACAAGTACATTAATTTTTCAGCTTGTGGCTTTCCTCTATAACTTGGTACTATTTGCGCAAAAAGCTTATTTGCTTTTTCAAACTTACCTTCGTTATATAAGTCTTCACCTAATTTAAACTTTGTAGCAATATCTTCAGATTTTAATGCCTTTTGATACTCACTACATGAGCTTAACGTAACTAGTACTAGTAATATGTAAATAAATTTCTTCATAATTGAAAACAGGATGCAAAATTAAGCTATTAATATGGATTTTAAAAATATAATTTTAATGCTAAAATAAGGTATGAATTATAGCCTTGGGAGTGTTTAAGTAATATTTAACTTTTCACAGGTTCTATCGTATCAAAAAGCTTATGATCTAGCACCATTTTACCGTCATTGTTATAATAATAGGCTTTAACAAACGTGTAATCGAAATGAATTTCATTAAGAAAATATGAATGCATCTGATGAACCTCTTGATTAAAAGATTCATCGTAATAACTTATCATAATAATAAATTCACCATGCTGCTTAATTAAATCTTCTTTTGAAAACTCAAACAAGGGACTTTCTTCATCAATTTCATGTACTATAGTCCAGGTAGTTGGTAAATAATTTATGGTATCTCGCTCCAAATCAAGTGCATAAAACTCATTAACATAATCTCCGTGACTATTTGCTTTAGAAAGAGCCAAGGTTACTGAAATTTTAGGAAAAATCATGGTACTCCTTCTGTTATTAACAAGTCTAAACATAATGGCATTATGCTTATTAAATGCCTTTAGAACTATATGTTTACTAAACCGAACAGAGGCTCTTGGTTTAGAAAAACGCCCATATAATAGCCCAGTTACAAAAGCAAACAACAGCAAACCTAAAAACGCTTCAAAAGAAGATACAATGCCACTTCCTATACCATTAGGTGACATATAGCCATATCCCAAAGTTGTAAAGGTTTGGGTTGAAAAGAAAAAAGCATTCAAAAAATCATTAAAAAAAGAACCTGTTTTTGGAGTTATTTGCTCAATTCCGATAGCTAAATAAATGAATGCAAAAAAAGCATTAATAAGAAAACCTCCTAAAAAGGTTAATACAAAAAAATGAAACCAAGAAATATTTACTAAATAATGATATGCTTCTGAAAACCGACGTGGTTTATTTAAATGCTCTAGATTAAAAGACCCATCTGAATTCATCATTCGTTTAGCATGTGCCGATGATGAATTTCCAAGTCCAGGATCTTTAATCTTTTTACCCAATTTAAAAGTTTGCTACGAAGTTTTTTATCTTTTCTTTTAACTTATTTGATGCTGGAACCAAAGGCAACCTCACTGAATCCTGACATAAATTTAAAGCTTCGAAAACCGCTTTAATTCCTGCTGGATTATTTTCTTCAAAAATATAACCTACAACATCCATTAATTTATAATGAATATCGTATGAAGATTTAGCATCACCTTGCAATCCCAATCGTACCATATTAGAAAACTCTTTTGGAAACGCCTGACCTATTACTGAAATAACTCCAGCACCTCCAGCCAATACAACTCCTAAAGCCAAATCATCATCTCCAGAAATAACTAGAAAATCTTTGGGTTTATCTTTTAGCAATTTTAAATATTGTGCCACATTATTTCCTGCTTCTTTAATAGCTATAATGTTTTTAAAATCATTTGCTAATCTCAATGTTGTTTCAGGCTCTATATTCTTTGAAGTTCTTCCAGGCACATTGTATAAAATAATATCTATTGGAGACACTTCTGAAATCGCTTTAAAATGTTGATAAAGTCCTTCTTGCGTTGGCTTTGTATAATAAGGTGACACAGATAAAATAGCATCAAAACCGCTTAAATCTGCTTCTTTTAATTCTTCAACAACTTGAGCAGTGTTATTGCCTCCAATTCCTAAAACCATAGGAACTCTACCATTATTGGCTTTCTTAATAGTTGCTATAACTTCCTTCTTTTCTTGCTTAGTAACCGTTACACTTTCCCCTGTTGTGCCAAAAACAACAAGATAATCTGTCCCATTTTCTATATTGAAATTCACAATATTAGCCAATGCATCATGATCAACACTTAAGTCTGATTTAAAAGGTGTTACCAATGCAACTCCTGTTCCTAGGAATTTACTGTTCATTTTTAATTTTCTTTAATACGGTTAAATATTTAAAAAGTTCGTTTTTAAATACGCTAAATTCTGACAAATTAGATTTTATTATTAAATCGTTTAAACGATTATCTGTTTGTAAAACCCCTATTTTAAAAGCAGATTGAGACATCGCTGTTAGCATTTTCAATTTTAATTCATCACTTGAATAATAACTTATCAAGGCATCAAATTTGGTGTCTAAAAACGTTTTCAATTCAACATTTTTTATAGTGCCTCCCCAACCAAAATCTTCAGCATTAAAACACATTTCCCAAGAGTTATAATCCTCTTTTATGATATTTGAATAGGCTATTATTTTAAGTTTATTAGGATGAATATTTAAATCTGCGGCTAAGGTTCTAAAAATCTCAAAGTCATCACTTTCATCAATATGCATGATAACGCCTAAACTATTTATTTTCTTATCGTTAACATTTATATTACGAGTTGATAATATTTTGTTTAAGTACTTTTTGTTAGATCTTTCCTTAAAGCCCTTTAAAATCATTTATCTTTACACTTTCGGCAAAGGTAACAAAAGTACTTTCAAATTATAAGTTTTATATATGAGGTTTACACATTTATTTATTTTGTTATATATTTTTATTTTTTTGGGTTGCAAACAGGAAAAAGCCCATTTAACTAAAATAGAAGGAAAACAAATTCCTATAACAGATAGTCTACAATCTAACGTTGAAATTGAAGCATTTATGAAGCCTTACAAAGACCATGTAACCAAAGATTTAGACAGTGTTTTAGCGTATTCTGTTGATACATATTCAAAAACCGATGGAGATTTTAACACGGCTATTGGAAATTTTATGGCTGATGCCGTTTACGATGAAGCAGACCCTATCTTCAAAACAAGAACAGGTAAAGATATTGACATGGTTTTATTAAACTATGGTGGTATTCGTTCCATTCTTCCAAAGGGAAATATAACCACTAAAACTGCCTTTGAATTAATGCCTTTTGAAAACTCCATGGTTGTTGTTGCCCTTAAAGGAAAACAACTTGACAACTTAGTTTCTTATTTATGTAAAAGTAAAAAAGCGCATCCTATTTCAAAATTAAAACTTACTATAGACAAAAATTTTAAGCTTTTAAATGCAACTGTTAAGGGAAAGTCCATTGACACTTCAAAAACATATTATGTTGCTACTAATGATTACTTGTATAATGGTGGTGATAATATGACTTTCTTTAAGCCTAATGATAGCTTATATAATTTAAACTATAAAGTAAGAAATATACTGATAGATTATTTCAAAAAAACAGACACCATCAATCCTACCATTGATGATAGATTTGTTCAAATTAAATAATTGCTGAAACATGAAACGTAGAGATTTTATTCAACAAACAACTGCTGGAGCTGCCGCCGTAACAATTGGAAGCTTAGGGTTATCATCATTTACAACTTCAAAAACAAAAAAAATAACAATTCTGCATACCAATGATGTTCACAGCCATATAGAGCCTTTTGGTCCAGAAGACGGAAGAAATGCCAACAAAGGAGGTGTTGCAAGACGTGCTAGTTTAATTGAATCTATTAGAAACGAAAGCCCAAACACACTGCTATTAGATGCTGGAGATATTTTTCAAGGCACCCCTTATTTTAATTATTATGGTGGAGAGCTTGAGTTTAAATTGATGAGCATGTTAAACTATGATGCTGCTACCATTGGTAACCATGATTTTGATAATGGAATAGACGGTCTTTATGCACAATTACCTCACGCCAAGTTTAGCTTTCTTTCGGCTAATTACGATTTTTCTAATACCATTATGGATACACACGTAAAACCATATCAAACATTTAATCTTAATGGTATTAAAATAGGAGTTTTTGGTTTAGGTATAGAACTTGAAGGCTTAGTAGATCCGTTAAACTTTAAAGAAACCAAATATTTGGATCCTATTGAAATTTCAGAAGAAATGACAGGTGTTCTTAAAGAACAAGAACAATGCGACCTAATTATTTGTTTATCGCATCTTGGATATAATTATAAAAATTCTAAAAAAATAGGAGATTTAAAACTTGCTTCTTCTACAAAAAATATTGATTTAATTATTGGAGGTCACACACATACCTTTTTACCAAAACCCACTGTGGTCAAAAATTCAGAAAATAAAAATATGCTTGTAAACCAAGTTGGATGCTACGGAATTAATTTAGGTAAAATAGATTTCTATTTTGACTCAGAAAACAACAAAACTGCAAACGGAACCTCGATTATTGTTTAAGCTAAAACATTTTTTGCTGACAGATTATTATCCTCTATAACTTCCTGTTTTCTATAACCAACTGATTTATTATACTCAGTTAAATAATTAAATAAGAAGAAAAGACCAATTACATGAAACACACCATCTAGCATTACAAAAATCCAATGGTAAACATAATATTGGCTCACATAATTAAGGCTATCAGAAAACACAAAGCACACTGCCATTAACAAAAACAAAATTGACATCTTATTTTCTGAATTTAAATACACCCCAAAAGAAATAAAAAGTAAAACAACTAATGACACACTTTTTATTCCAAACAAAAACACTTCTAAGCTATCTGGCACAATCGTTTTTAATATACTGCAAATAGTATACAGAAAATATATGTTTATTAACACTACTAGCACTAAATATGCACTTATTAATTTATTAACGTTCATAAACTTAAACGTAGGTGCAACAAAACTTATCAAGCACAAATAACTAAAAAAATACATAATACTTGATGCCTTTAAAAAGATATAATTATCAAAAACCATAGATGCCGAATCCCCTAAAAAGGAATACAACAAACACAAAACAATTGGCACTTTAATAGCTCTATTCTTTATTAAAAACAATAATAAAAAAACAGGGATATATAAAAGTTTTGTGGTTTGCAAAAAATTTGAATCTTCATTGAAAGCTCCAAAAACTGTTATAGAAATTAATACTAATAAAGCACCTATAAATTGGCTATTTAGACTGAAGTTGAATGTATTTTTCATGACACATATACATAAGTTAGGTTAATCAAAAATAGAAAAAAAATTTCAACAATCGATGTAATTATGTTTTTTATCGATGAAATACATGATTCTTAAAATTTAAATTGTTTTAGAAATGTATCTTAATATAAACCGACCAAAAAGTTCAACCAGTTAGTTTTATATACCTATGAAAAAACATCTACCAATTGTTTTAAGAATAGTAGTTGCTATTATATTACTTCAAACACTTCGCTTTAAGTTTACCGCTCATCCAGATAGCGTTTATATTTTTTCAAAAGTTGGCATGGAACCAATAGGAAGAATTATTATTGGTATATTAGAATTAATAGCAAGTATATTGCTACTTATACCAAAAACAATATGGGCAGGCGCCCTATTAACTTTAGGCATTATTAGCGGTGCATTAATTATGCATCTTACAAAGATTGGAATTGAAGTAAATAATGATGGCGGGCTTTTGTTTATAACAGCTTTAATTACATTCGTCCTATCAGCTATTATACTTTATATATACAGGAATGATATTCCTTATTTCAAAAAGAATTAAATGACCAATTAATCAACTAATTGACCAACTTCTCCATAGCTAAATTTTGCTTGCTTACAAAAGAAATAAAAAGCCAAAATAGTTAGTGTGGTACATAAAAAATTTAGTAAGTTTTGTTGGGCAACATATAAGTATGCAACACCTATAACTTCAGAAAAAACAATAGACATAGATCCCAAAAACATAAACAAAGATTTTTTGTCATCTTTATAAAAATAGCTCAATAAGGATACCGATAGTAACAACAACATTATAATATTATATACAACTTCAACAAAATACTCATTAGACATAGATACATACGGATTAACAATAACCTGCAAGACATAAGCTATATATATATTTAAAGCAATTAAAACGAGTATGTGCAATTTAAAATTCCTAATAACTTTAGAAAACGACAATGTTTTCAAGGCTTTAATTAAAAGAGCTAAATAAGCCACAATATAAAGTCCGTTTCCTACATAATAGTAAACCTCATAAGGAATGTAATCAACTACAAAAACCATGAGGTCTGAAATTGAATAAGCCACTAAGAAAATAATAAAAAATATGGTTTTCTTATTATTACTTAAAAAGTAAGCTACCGTAATAAGAGGCAATATAAGAGCATCAAAAATAGTAGCATAATAATAATGATTACTAAATTGAGATACAACAAATGCCAAATAGACTAATAAGACACCTCCAATAACTACATTTGATTTGTTCATGACTATAAATTAATAGTTGCGAACAAATATATAAAAAAATAACAATTAAACGTTAAAAATATACTTTTTATCGATATAATTTTATTTTTAGTTAATTTTTTGTAAGAATTGATACTCGTTTATTATTGAAATATTCAACTTTTCTGCTTTTTCTTTTTTACTTGGCCCCATATTATCTCCTGCAACTATAAAACTTGTTTTTGATGAAATTGAACTACTCACCTTTCCTCCATTTTTTTCAATAAGTTTTTTTAGTTCATCTCTAGATACAGATTCAAAAACACCTGAAACAACAATTATTTCTCCTTCTAGAATATTGGTTAACCCCTCTAATTGTTCTGCTGAAATTTCTAATTGTAATCCAAATTGTTTTAATCTATTAATAATATTTAAATTATTTTGTGAAGCAAAAAACTCTTGAACACTCTCTGCTATTTTAATGCCTATTTCATCAACATTAACCAACTCTTCTTGTGTTGCATTAGCTATAGCATCAATAGTTTTATAATGCTTAGCCAGTTTTTTTGCTACAGTTTCTCCAACATAACGAATTCCTAAAGCATATAAAACACGTTCAAATGGAATGTTAACAGATTGAGAAATACCCTGAATTAAATTATCAGCACTTTTTTCTGCCATGCGCTCTAGCGGAATAACTTGCTCTTTGGTCAATTCATATAAATCTGAATAATCATTTATAAGCCCAGCATTTACAAGTAACGCCACCGTTTCTCCTCCCAGACCATCAATATCCATAGCTTTTCTGCTAATAAAATGTTGAATCCTACCAATAATTTGTGGCTTACACCCATTATAATTAGGACAATAATGTTGTGCCTCCCCTTCTTGCCTAACCAACTCTGTTTCACATTCTGGACAATGTGTAATATATTCTGTGGGTTTTGAATTTGATAAACGTTTACTTAAATCTACCGCAATAATTTTAGGAATAATTTCTCCACCCTTTTCAACAAATACCTCATCACCAACTCTTACATCTAGTTTTTCAATTTGATCTGCATTATGCAAGGAGGCTCGTTTAACAGTTGTTCCTGCTAATTCAACAGGTTCTAAATTAGCCACTGGTGTAATAGCGCCCGTTCTTCCTACTTGATACGATATACTATTGAGCCTTGTTGAAACCTGTTCTGCCTTAAATTTATAAGCCATAGCCCAACGTGGTGATTTAGCTGTATACCCCAACTCTTCTTGTTGCTGTAAACTATTTACTTTAATAACAACACCGTCTGTTTCGTATGGCAACTCATGACGATGTACATCCCAATAGTTTATAAAGTCAAAAACCTCGTCTAGATTATTCACTAATTTTGAAGCTTTTGGAACTTTAAACCCCCATTCTCTAGCCTTTGTTAAACTTTCAAATTGTGTTTTTACGCCAAGATTTGTTCCTGTTAAATTATATAACAAACACTCTAATGGTCGTTTAGCAACCTCAGCACTATCTTGTAATTTTAAACTTCCAGATGCTGTGTTTCTAGGGTTTCTATAAGGTTCTTCCCCTATTTCAATACGCTCTTCATTCATTTTATTAAACCCTTCAAACGGCAATACAATTTCTCCACGTATATCAAATTTTGGTGGAAAATCTCCTTTTAGTTTTAAAGGAACTGATTTTATCGTCTTTACATTAGCTGTTACATTATCTCCTTGAAATCCGTCTCCACGCGTTAAAGCCCTAACCAAAAGTCCATTTTCATAAGTCAAACTAATGGAAGCTCCATCATATTTTAATTCGCAGGTAAATTCAACAGCTCCATCAAGCATTTTTTCAATACGTGTTTCCCAATCCTTTAAATCTTCTTTTGAATATGAATTATCCAAGGAATACATACGAAAGTCGTGAGGAATGGTTTCAAAATTCTTAGTAATTTCTCCTCCAACACGTTGTGTAGGTGAATTAGCATCAAAAAACTCTGGATGTTTAGCTTCTAATTCTTGGAGCTCTTTTAGTTTTTTATCGAATTCAAAATCAGAAATAGTGGGGTTGTCAAGCACATAATAATTATAATTATGTTCATTTAATTCATTTCTTAACGCTTCTATTTGTTGTTGTATAGTCATTTTTAAATTTGCTTCTTATGTAACCATTTTGGTGTTGACAACGGTTTATAATTATTCATTTTTTTTAACAGACCTTCTATAGACTCATCTACAACCACAGCATCTAAGTTTGCTTGCTTTAAAAAGCCTTTTGCAACCATATTTTTAGCCAGTTGTATCAAATCATCATAAAACCCATTAAGGTTTAAAATTCCAATAGGTTTTGTATGCAAACCTAGTTGTTCCCAAGTTGTAATCTCAAAAAACTCATCCATGGTACCAAATCCACCAGGTAGGATCATAAAACCATCACTTTTCTCATACATAATCACTTTTCTTTCGTGCATATTACCAGTCACTATTAGCTCAGTAAGATTAGGATGATAGACTTCTTTTATTTTGAGAAATTCCGGAATTACACCAATGACCAGACCTTTATTATCCATAACACCTTTGGCAACTTGACCCATAATACCAATTTTTGCCGCACCATAAACCAAAGTAATATTATTCTTAGCAAATTCTGCTCCTAATTGATAGGCTTGAGAAATGATGTAATCATCATTACCCTCACTACTTCCGCAAAAAACTGATATTGATTTCATTTTAAAGCTTTAATCATTCTATCTTTTTTAAAGATATCTTGTTTCAATTCAACGGAATTAAATCCTCTTTTTTTGATTAACTGAATCATTTGCTCCCCAAGATACTCATTGATTTCAAAAAACAAACAACCCTCACTAGTTAAATTATTAACAGCAAATTGAGTAATACTTTTATAAAATTGCAGAGGGTCGTCATTAGTAACAAATAATGCCAAATGCGGTTCGTTTTTCAAAACATTATCTTTCATCATATCCTTTTCTAACTCACGAACATAAGGTGGATTGGACACAATAACATCAAACGTTAGATTTTTAAATTCTTCATTCCATGTTTCTGAATTTAAAATATCTACTTCAAGAAACTCAATAGTAACATTATTTAATGAGGCATTTTTTCTGGCAATGTTCAAGGCCTCTTTACTAACATCTAACGCATAAACTTTAGCCTTAGGCAACTCTTTAGCTAACGAAATAGCAATACAACCACTACCTGTGCCAATATCTAAAATATGTAGATGTGGATTACTGATTTTTGATACTTGATTAAGTATCCATAAAACCAGCTCTTCTGTTTCTGGTCTGGGAATTAACACGTTTGAATTTACCATAAAAGGCAATCCATAAAACTCTGTCTCACCTAATATATATTGTATGGGTATTTTCTTTTTTAAACGAGCTAAAGCGTCATTTAAAAATTGACTTTGATTGTTACTGCATAAAAACTCTGGGTTTAAAGCTAAATCAATACGCTTTAAGTTTAAATGAGACTCTATAAGTATAAAAAAGAAATTATCAATTTCCTCTTTATCATACATTCCCTTTAACTCAAGTTGGAACAACTTCTTAATATCCTTTAGTCTCATAAATCTTTAATCATCCATACTCCACATGAAAAATGGCCCGTATTTCCCAAAGCCCCATCTAAATGTTTAAAACCATGGGTTTCATAAATATGTATAGCTGCTTTTAATTGTGGAGCAGATTCTATATAACACTGTTTGTAACCTAGCTCTTTGGCAGCTAGTATACATTTTTCAAATAATAAATTCCCATACCCTTTACCTCTTACTTTGGGTGAAAAATACATTTTTTGAATTTCGCATACACTGCCTTCAAAATCTTTTAAAGGCTTTACACCACCACCTCCAAGAATCTCTCCATCTGCATCAATAACATAATACACCTCGTTATCTTTTTGGTATGATTCAAACATTTTTGGGGTTTCTTCATCTTCATACGCCGTACCTTTTAGCGGTATTTTAAATTCATGGAAACATGCTCGTATCACTTGCTCTAATTGCTCATTATCTTGTTGTTGAATTTCTCTAACAGTGATATTATTTATACCCATTTTTTAATCTTATTTTTGTGACGTGAATATACATGAAAAATACATAAACCGATGTATAGAAATTGCTAAAAATGGTTTAGGAACCACACGTCCTAACCCAATGGTAGGCTGTGTTATTGTTTACAAAGACACCATTATTGGAGAAGGCTTTACAAGTGCCTATGGCGGCAATCATGCCGAAGTTAATGCTATTCAATCTGTTAAAGATAAATCGCTTTTAAAAAAGGCTATATTATATGTCACGCTTGAACCCTGTAGTCATTACGGAAAAACACCACCCTGTAGCGATTTAATTATTGCCAACAAGATACCTAAAGTTGTAATTGGGTGTATTGACGACAATAAGAAAGTAGCAGGAAAAGGAATCGAGAGGCTCATCAATGCGGGGTGTCATGTTACTGTTGGGGTTTTAGAAAACGAATGCAAACAACTACACAAGCGATTTTTTACATTTCATAATAAAAAGCGACCCTATATCATTTTAAAATGGGCAGAAACTAGTGATGGTTTTATAGCACCAAAAACCAAAAACGATCAAAAGCCAATTTGGATTACAAACGAGTATTCAAGACAACTCGTTCATAAATGGCGAGGAGAAGAACAAGCTATTTTAGTAGGAACCAACACCGTTTTACAGGACAATCCTAGTTTAACTGTTAGAGATTGGATTGGAGAAAACCCTATTAGAATTGTTATAGATAAAGATAGTAAACTCGTTAAGAACCATGCCATTTTTAATAATGAGGCCACAACTATATTAATATCAAAAAATGATTTAGATTTTTCAAACAATGTTGCTAAACAAATCTGCGCCATTTTGTTTAAAAACGAAATAACCTCTATAATCATTGAAGGTGGCACTAAAACCCTTCAAACCTTTATTAATGAAAACTTATGGGACGAAGCTAGAGTTTTTATAGGAGACTTAACTTTCCAAGAAGGTGTTAAAGCACCTATTCTTTCAGGACAATTAATTTCTGAAAAAACAATAAAAAATGACCTCTTAAAAATATATATAAATGATTAAAACTTTAGTTTTTGACTTTGGAAACGTATTCTTAAATATAGATATAGATGGCGCTTTGCAAAAAGCTCTTGAAAAATTTAAGCTTAAAGAATTCCCTGAAGAAATGACTGCGATTAATTGTCTTTATGAACAAGGACTTATTTCAACCGATGAATTTATTGAGTTTTACACAGATAATTTTAACACCCTTTCTGAAGAAGAGATTATTGCCATCTGGAATTTCATGCTTAAAGACTTTCCCACTCATCGATTAGACTTTTTAAAAGAACTCAAAGCCTCATCAAAATACAACCTCATTCTTTTAAGCAACACCAATGAACTTCATATTGATTGGGTAAAAGAGAACATCTCCTTTTTTGACGATTTCAAAAACTGTTTTGATAAATTTTACTTATCTCATGAAATACAATTAAGAAAACCAAATGCTGATATTTATGAATTTGTATTAAAAGAAAACAATATTAAAGCTGAAGACACTTTATTTATAGATGATAAAAAAGAAAACACAGAAGCGGCATCCAAAATTGGCTTTCATGTATGGAATATTGATGAGACATTAGAAGATGTTGTCAATTTATTTACCGCTAAAAAAGAATTGTTTTGACATATTATTAAGCATCCTACCATCCACAATTATTTTTATCCTATTAGTTACATTTGCATAATTTGGAAATTCGAGACACATACAAAGCTATTGATAAACCATCAGAAGAGGTACTATTTAAAGATAAGAACAGTAAATTTTTTGGTTATGCATTTCCTGTTTTTACCGAAGATGATGTTAAAAACCATTTAGAAAACTTAAAGAAAACGCATCACGCCGCAAGACATTGGTGTTACGCCTATCAAATAGGAACTGAAACCATTCAATTTCGAGCTAACGACGATGGCGAGCCCAATAATTCTGCTGGAATGCCTATTTATGGTCAAATACAATCTTTTGAAGTTACCAATATTTTAATTGTCGTTGTCCGCTACTTTGGAGGTGTTAAATTAGGTGTTGGTGGCTTAATTAATGCCTACAAAACGACCGCTCAATTAGTTTTGGAAAATTCTAAAATAAAAACAAAAACTATTAATGTTAACTACCTTATTACATTTGAATACAAAAACATGAATAAGGTTATGCGCGTTATTAAGGAAAAAAACTTAAATGTTATTAACCAAAAATTAGAACTTGACTGTCAAATCACTATTTCTGTGAGAAAAAAAGAAGCAGATTTAGTTTACGAAACCTTTCAAAACATCTTTGAAGTATCCATAAAAACTTTAAACTAAGCATCAATAATATCTAAAATATATTGAGGTGCTCTAATAGGTCTATTAGTTTTCATATCTATAAATACTAAAACCACTGTTGCAGTTGTAAGAATTTCTCCTTGTTCATTCGTAATTTCGTATTCAAATTCTATCCTAGCAGACGGCCTACTTTTTAGTTGAGTTTTTACATTAATAAGATCATCATAATGAGCTGGCCTTTTATAGTTTAGTGTCATAGAAATTACCGGAAGCATTATACCATTTTCTTCCATGTTTTTATAGGAAATCCCCATTTTTCTTAACCACTCTATACGCCCCATTTCTAGGTATAGGGCATAGTTGCCATGATAAACAACTCCCATCTGGTCTGTTTCACCATACCTCACTCTTATTTGAATTTCATCGAATTTCATAGGGTTAATTAAATATTTTTTTGTAGCTTCGGCTAAACAATAAACATGCGAAAAATTTTCTTAAAATTCAATAGTAAATGATTTTTTTTTTAAGAATTTTGTTCACATCTTTGTCAAAGAATAAGGGGGTTTATAATTAACTTCTCTAAAAAAACTAACCAACAAATCATAAATTAAAATTAATGAGTTTAACTGCGCAATCGGTCTGGAATAATTGTCTTGAATTTATAAAAGATAATATTCAACCGCAAGCTTACAAAACTTGGTTTGAACCAATTAAAGCAGTTAAACTTGCTGATAATGCATTAAGCATTCAAGTACCTAGTAAATTCTTTTATGAATGGCTTGAAGAGCATTATGTTAAAATATTAAAAGTATCGTTAACCAAAGAGTTAGGAGATAAAGCCAAGCTTGTTTACATTATAAAAATGGAAAACACCTACGGCAATAAACAACCATTTACTGAAAAAATTCCTAGCTCAAACAGGTCTTCTGTTAAATCTCAAGAAGTTGATATTCCTTTAAACAATAAAAATCCTGAATTACGCAATCCATTTGTTATCCCAGGAATTAGAAATGTAAAAATTGAATCTCAACTTAACCCAAATTACAGTTTCGAAAATTTTCTTGAAGGCGACTCAAATAGATTAGCAAGAAGCGCAGGCTTAGCAGTTGCTAACAAACCTGGTGGAACTTCATTTAATCCGCTATTAATTTTTGGTGGGGTCGGGCTTGGAAAAACCCACTTAGCCCACGCTATTGGTGTTGATATTAAAGATAAATATCCTGAAAAAACAGTTTTATATATCTCTGCCGAAAAGTTTACTCAGCAGTATATTGAATCTGTTAAAAAAAATAACCGAAATGATTTTATTCATTTCTATCAAATTATTGATGTCCTGATTATTGACGATGTTCAATTTCTATCAGGTAAATCGGGAACACAAGATGTTTTCTTTCATATTTTTAATCACTTACACCAAAATGGTAAACAAGTTATATTAACAAGTGATAAAGCACCTGTTGATATGCAAGATATCGAGCAACGATTATTATCACGCTTTAAATGGGGACTTTCTGCTGAATTACAAAACCCAGATTTCGAAACCAGAGTATCTATATTAAAAAACAAATTATATCGTGACGGTGTAGAAATGCCCGATGATATTGTTGAATTTGTTGCCAAAAATATTAAAAGCAATGTAAGATAACTTGAAGGTGCTATTATATCTTTAATCGCTCAATCATCTTTCAATAAAAAGGAAATCACTATTGATCTTGCTAGACAAATTGTTGAGAAATTTGTAAAAAACACCAAGCGCGAAGTATCTATTGACTATATCCAAAAAATAGTATCTGATTATTTTCAAATGGATATTGACACTTTACAATCTAAAACAAGAAAACGTCATATTGTACAAGCTAGGCAATTGGCTATGTTTTTTGCAAAAAAATTCACCAAAGCATCCTTGGCAAGTATTGGATCTCAAATAGGAAAGAGAGATCATGCTACTGTACTTCATGCTTGTAAAACCGTTGATAATTTATCATCGACAGACAAGCAGTTTAGAAAATACGTTGAGGATATAAGCAAAAAACTATCCTTATAAATTTCATTTAAAATGACTAAAATTTTAATGGTTTGCTTGGGAAATATTTGCCGTTCTCCATTAGCCGAAGGCATTTTAAAATCTAAGCTTCCAGATGACAAATACATTGTTGATTCTGCTGGCACTGCCAATTATCATGTGGGAGCTACTCCAGATAGACGTTCAATTGCAGTCGCTAAGAAATACGGCATTAATATTTCAAACTTAAAAGGCAGACAATTTAGTGTTAAAGACTTTGATGATTTTGATATGATATATGTTATGGATGAGTCTAACTACAATAACGTTCTATCACTTGCCAGAAATGAGCAGGACTCATCTAAAGTCAAATTAATTTTGAACGAAGTGTATCCAAATGAAAACTTTGATGTACCCGACCCTTATTATGGCGGTGAACAAGGTTTTGAAAATGTATACAATATGCTTAATGAAGCTTGTACTCTCATTGCAGATAGATTGATGTAAACTATTTTTCTACTAAAAAATTTATTATTTTTATTTTCTAAATCAAATATATGAATCCTGCAAAAGGAAAGCTATACCTCATACCTACAACTTTAGGAAATAACGAACCTTTAGAAGTTTTGCCAATATCTGTTAAAAAAGTTATTGAGCAAACCAATACATATATTGTAGAAAACGAAAAAACAGCAAGGCGCTTTATAAAAAAAATTAGTTCTGGTAAGCAACAATCTACTTTAGAAATTTTTTTGCTGAACAAATTTACTAACGCTAGTATTTTACCAGAGTTTCTACAACCATGCTTAAATGGTATTAATGTTGGCTTGCTGTCTGAAGCTGGTTGTCCCGGCATTGCAGATCCTGGTGCAGACATTGTTAAATTAGCCCACGAAAACAATATAAAGGTAGTGCCTTTGGTTGGGCCATCCTCAATACTTCTGGCCATGATGAGTTCTGGAATGAATGGTCAAAGCTTTACTTTTAATGGCTATCTACCTATTGATAAAAATGAGCGAAAAAATGAAGTAAAACGCTTAGAACGCCTATCATTTGAACAAAATCAGTCACAAATATTCATTGAGACACCATACAGGAACAATAAAATGTTAGAAGATATTTGTAATGTATTAGGAGACAATACTCTTGTTTGTGTTGCCTGCGATATTACATTACCAACTGAATTTATTAAAACCAAAACAGTAAGTGAGTGGAATAAAAATATGGTAGACCTACATAAGAGACCTACCATATTTATTATTCATAAAAATTAATTTTTAAACCGATGTTGCTTTTGCCTTTTTGTTAGCCTTTAAAAAAGAGGTGTCGTACCCTGCAAACTTTTTCATATAATACTGTATTGTTGTACCATAAGCATCTGCAAAAGTATGTTCACCATAGCTTCTTAAATAATGTTTCACGCTACCTGGTCCTGCTAAATGAGCTGCTGCCAAAATTCCAGATTCCGTAATAGTTGTGCCATTAATTTTTTTACCTACAAATCTTTTAATATCTCGTCTTAAAATCCACTTATTACGTTCAGCATTAGCTATAAACGCTTTTTCTTGAAGTTCCGGATTATTTAAAAACTCTTTGGTATCATAAATTCCAAGCAACTTTAAAGTACCTCTTCCAAATTGATATTTACCTAAATAACCTAAACTATTAACGGTAAAATAGTCTCCTCGAGACTCTTTGAAAGCTAAGGCTTCTTTAAATCCTACAAACGACTTCCCTAGGTATGGAGAATACGGTTTGTTTGAGTTCAATAATGCTAAGTCACTAGTGTTAGTTCCTGCATCTTGGCTTACTGTATAATTTAATACTAAGCCGGCTGTTGAGTATTTACTCGAATCAATCGCTTTATCTGATGAAAACGATGTGTACAATAAAATGCATATTGTAAGTACGAGGGTTAAATAACTTGCAATATTTTTTTTCATAACCTTTAAATTTCTTTGGGAGATTTAAAAAACATCCCTCAAAATTTGAGCGTGCAAAATTACACCTTTTTTTAATTATTTCAAAATTACTCGTTTATGTGCTGTTTTTAATAGTATAACGGATGAAATACACCTGTTTTTTTACTTGTTTCTTGGGGAGAAAATGGAACTTTTACAATGTTTAAATTACTGAAAATCGACTTCAAAACATATGATTTTGTCTCAATAGAAATCAAATTTACATTAAAACTCAAGAGGAATAACCTACACCTCTAATTATTTGTTAACATCTGATTGTCAATATCTTTCATTCCACAAAGCACGACTTCTACCCCAAAGACTTTGATTATATAAAGCCGTTTTTAGTATCCTTCCTTTTTAAAAGAACGTATCCCGATTAGCACTAAGCCAGTAAATTTTACTGTTACAAGCTTTCAATAACTGTTCCACAAAACTTTTTCTGATCTTTTCGCGACTTTATGACACATACTCTACATACCGAAAAGCAAGTTTTGAGGACAATTCTTCTTAAAACGGTAATAATTCTTTTAAAACTCTAGCCCCTATTATATCCATTGTTAGGATGTCACTACATTAAAACCAGTTTATAACTATTGAAAAAGGAAAGAAACTTGTTGTTTATTTTAGAAATAATAACTCTAACCCATGTGTAACCAAAGAATCACATAGAAATAAAAGTACCTCATCTTGAATATTAATTAATCGAAAAAGTCTATCTATTTATACCTTCTGAAGATAAGTGTCTTTGATAAGCTCTTGCATTGACATTATGCTGTGACAGTGTTTTAGCAAACTTATGATATCCTAATCTAGTAGCATCCGCAGCAAAATAATAATACGAATGCTTTTCATAATTTAAAACCGCATCAATAGCTGATACATCTGGCATAGTTATAAGACCCGGAGGTAATCCCGCATATTTATAGGTATTGTATGGTGAATCAATCTCTTTGTGAACATTTAATACTCGTCTTATAATTGTATTCTTATATTTTGGTAATTGATAAGCTGCAAATTTTATCGTAGGATCTGCTTGCAAAGGCATTCCTACTTTTAATCTATTAATATATACGCCTGCAATTCTTGGTTGCTCATCTGCTTTTTTAGATTCTTCATAAACGATAGAGGCCAAAGTGATAACTTGTGAAGGGCTAAGACCAATTGCTTGCGCCTTTTTTATTCGTGAATCATTCCAAAAATGCTTATACTCTTTGAGCATTCTATCTCTAAACTGTTCTGCAGATGTATTCCAGAAAAATTCATAGCTATTAGGAATATACATTCCCAAGGCAGTGGCTTTATTAAACTTATTTTTAGTTAAAAATGACTCATCAAACATTGCCTGAACTAATGCCAAACTATCAGCCTCAATTTGTGAGCTCACTCGAATCGCTAATTTCTCAATGGTCTCCTGATTATTAAATGACACATTTATAGGTATATTTTTACTTCGAATAGAGTTAATAATATCATTATTACTCATTCCTTTTTTGATGATATACCTACCAGCTTTTACGTTTGTTACATACTGCTTTCTTTTTGCAAGTGCATCAAACATATCGATGTCTTTCAGCAAAGGTTTAAGTTGTTCTCTAACATCGTTATAAGATGAATTAGTTGGAATGTAAACATAGGCACGTTCGTTATTAAATGCCGTATTGGGTTTTAGCATAGCATTATAAACAAAGTATGCAAAGTAAGCCGCCACAACTAAACCTAAAAGCACAATGGCAAGAAGTATTTTTTTAAAGTACATTTAATTATTTAATAGTTGATACAAATATTCGTTTTTAAAATCGCCATCAATATAATTCCAATCTTTTTTTAATCCAATTTTAACAAACCCCTGACTTTCAAACAATTTTATACTAGCCATATTATCTTCTGAAATATTACAATATAATTGATGCAAAGCTAAATGTGTAAAACTATAATCAATCAATAGCTTTAGTGCCTCTCGCCCATAACCTAGTTGCCTATCTTTTGATTCTTTTACTAAAATACCAACACCTGCTCTACCATTTTTAAAATCAAAATCAAATAAGTCTATCATACCTAGAGCCGCATCGTCATAGTTTGAAATAACCAACCGTAGTTGCTTTACTTCAAAAATATCTTTATGCGAATGCTCTATATACTGCTTAATTAAAAATTTAGAATAAGGTGTTATTGTATTACTTATTTCCCAAATAGATTCATCGTTTTCAATCGTATGAATAAACTCTAAATCTTCTGGCTCTAAGGCACGTAAATAAATATGCTCTCCTTTTAAAGTAATCATATAATTCCTTTATAAACAAATGTTGCTGGACCTATAAGCCATACATTACTATACAAATCATCTTTTTTAATAAAGGACACTTGTAAATTGCCGCCTTGTGTTTGTAATGTGACCAAGTTTTGATTGGTTTCTCCTAAATAACTCATGGCAAGAGCAACAGCAGTGACACCTGTTCCACAAGATAAGGTTTCATCTTCAACTCCTCTTTCATAAGTTCTAACAGCAAATGTGTCATCTGTTATTTTTTTTACAAAATTAACATTGCTTCCTGCTTCATTATAGGGTGATCCATATCTTATTTGTGCCCCTTCGGTTTTTATATCAAAATCTTCAATATGTTCTTCAAACTGGACATGATGTGGAGAACCTGTATTTAAAAACACATGCTTTTTATGCTTTTCAATAGCACTTACATCTTGCATTTGCAGCTTTACAATACCCTTTTCAACCTCTGCATGATGCAAACCATCAATTGCTTCGAAAGTAGCTTTATCTACTATAATTCCTAATTGTTTTGCAAATGCTACTAAACAACGACCACCATTTCCACACATAGTGCTCTCATTGCCATCGGCATTGTAATAGACCATTTTGAAATCTAATTCCGGATGATTTTCAAGTAAAATCAACCCATCTGCACCTATGCCAAAACGTCTGTCGCACAAATATGCGATACGTTTGGTATCTTTTTTGTTGAACATTTCATGACGATTATCTATCATCACAAAATCGTTTCCTGTTCCTTGGTATTTATAAAATGTCTGTTGCATAATTAAGGGCAAATATATAAATATTAAACCGGTTTTTATGTTGTTAAATAGTCGTTAAAGTTGGCGTTAAAAATCGTTAAAAGAAAATAAGCGATTCAATAAATATTTAATTTTAATCGTTAATTAATTTTTAAAACCAATAAATTTAAAACATATATAATGAAAAAGATTTTAACTCTAGTATTAGTTTCTGCATTAGGAGGTGTTTTAACCTTAGGTGCTTACAAGTATTTTTTAGAAGGAAATAAAAATGTTGTTTTATCGACAACAGAATCAAACCCTTCGTTTGTTCAAACTAATAATGTAAGTAACGCGAAAGCTGCTTATGAAGCTCCGGATCTATCAGTTGCTGCAGAAAATAGTATTAATACAGTAGTACACGTTAAGAATCTAGCGGTTAGTAATGGACAAATGACTATTCAGGATTTGTTTATGGGAAGACATCCACAACAAGCACAAATTGGTTCAGGCTCAGGTGTTATAATAACGGCTGATGGATACATTATTACTAATAATCATGTTATTGATAATTCACAGGAATTATCGGTTACTTTAAACAATAACAAAACATATGAGGCAAAAATTATAGGGTCTGACCCCAAAACAGATATTGCCCTTATAAAAATTGACGCAGATGAAGATTTACCATATGCTACATTTGGTGATTCAGACCAAGCAAAAATAGGAGAATGGGTATTAGCCGTTGGAAACCCTTTTAATTTAACTTCAACTGTTACAGCAGGTATTATTAGCGCTAAATCAAGAAACTTAGATCCTTCGGGCAATCACATCCAATCGTTTATTCAAACAGATGCAGCTGTTAACCCAGGTAATTCTGGTGGTGCATTGGTAAATACCAAAGGAGAACTAATAGGTATCAATACAGCTATTACATCTCAAACAGGATCTTATATAGGATATTCTTTTGCTGTGCCAAGTAATATAGCAAGAAAAGTGATTGAAGATATTATGGAATATGGTAACGTACAAAACGGTGTTTTAGGTGTTACTGGAGGAGCTCTCAACAGTACATTTGCTAAAGAAATTGGTATCGATGAAACAGAAGGCTTCTATGTGCAAAGTGTCATGGAAGACTCTGGAGCTGAAAAAGCTGGTATTCAAAATGGAGATATTATTAAAGAAATTGACGGTTTAAAAATTTCAAAATTCTCAGATTTAACTGGTCATTTAAGTACTAAACGTCCTGATGATGTTGTAAATGTTGTGCTACTAAGGGATGGAAACAAAAAAAACTTATCTGTTGTATTAACTAAAAACAACACGTTTACTTTACCTATGGTAGGTCAAGTAAAAAATGCTAAAAAAGAAGATTTAAAAAAGTATAAAATCTCAAATGGTATTAAAATTGTTCAATTAGATCGTAAATACGCTGAGTATTGGATAAATAATGGTGTAAAAGAAGGCTCTATTATCACTGCTATTAACGATGAAAAAATTGAAACTGTTGATGACGCTAAAAACATTATTAAAAACAGATCCTCTTATGAACCTTTAAGGATTGAACTTATTAATACAAATGGCGAAAAAGAACGCTATAATTTTAGATAATAACTGTAAATAATCTAATTCTAAATACCTCTCTTTGAAGAAAACCAAAGAGGGGTATTTTTTTATAAAAAACACTCTACGAAAACGTTTGAAATATGGTATTTTTGTCAAAATTTCAAAAACTAAACTAAACATTTCACACCATGAGTTTTAACAAAACCTATGAAAAAGAATTGATCTTTCAAGCTGACCGAAGAAAAGCAACTGTTGAATTTATTAATACAGTAAGTGATCTTTGGTATGACAAATCTATAGAGCTAGTACTTTTTAGAAATCAATTAATAGACAGAAATGTTAGCCAAATATTAAATCTACACGAATATGCTGGCAAATTTGTACAAAAACCTATTTCTGTTTTCGATTCCGTAGAAATAGCTCAAGCCATAAAAACACTTAATATCCCGCCTGCCAAAATCGATATTGGAAAATTAACTTATGAATTTCATCTAGAAAACAATAAATACACAAATGCCTTAGCTTTTGTTTCAAAAAAATTAAAAGAAGCCTCTCAAAACGGAAGCATACAGCCTAAAGATGTTGTTCTTTATGGATTTGGAAGAATAGGACGTCTAGTTGCTCGCGAAATTATGGCACGAACTGGAAAAGGAAGTCAGCTACGTTTAAGAGCCATTGTTACTCGTGGCCTTTTAGATGAAATAACTTTAGAAAAAAGAGCTGCATTATTACGAAATGATTCTGTTCATGGTGATTTTCCTGGAACTGTTTCTGTTGATACTACTAAAAACGCACTCATTATTAATGGTACAACGGTTCACATTATTTCGGCCAACAATCCAGAAGATATTGATTACACAAACTATCAAATTAATCAGGCTTTGGTTATAGACAATACCGGAGCATTTAGAGATAAAGATGCGTTGAGTAGACATTTAAAATCTAAAGGTGTTGATAAAGTTTTATTAACCGCCCCTGGTAAAGGTGTTCCTAATATTGTTCATGGTGTTAATCATTTAGAATACAATCCTGATGAAATATCTATTTTTTCAGCTGCATCATGTACTACAAATGCTATTACCCCTATCTTAAAAGTAGTTGAAGATTCTCTTGGTGTTAAAAGTGGACACTTAGAAACTATTCACGCCTATACAAACGACCAGAATTTGGTTGATAATTTTCATAAAAAGTACAGACGTGGGCGTGCCGCAGCATTAAACATGGTTATTACCGAAACTGGTGCAGGTAGTGCCGTTGCTAAAGCTTTGCCGAGTTTTAAAGGAAAATTAACTTCGAATGCTATTCGTGTTCCTGTTCCAAACGGTTCATTAGCAATTCTTAATTTAGAATTAGAAACTAAAACCTCTGTTTCAGGAATCAACACCATTATTAAAAAATATGCTCTCGAAGGTAATTTGGTTGAACAAATAAAATACGAATTAAGCGATGAATTAGTTTCAACTGATATTGTTGGCTGTTCTGCTCCATCAATTTACGATAGCAAAGCCACTATAGTAAGAGCTGATGGCAAAAATGTACTATTATATATTTGGTACGATAACGAGTATGGCTATAGTCATCAAGTTATCAGACTTGCAAAATATATTTCAAAAGTTAGACGTTATACCTATTATTAAAAAACAAACATCCATACTTTTACACCTACCGTATATAATTTAGCCTCACATAGTGAGGCTTTTTGTTAATTTTTAAACCAAATACTTAACTATATTTTTTAACTTCGTAACATTATTTTTTAATACAAAAATCAAACCTACCATGAATTATATAAAAACTTTAGCTGTCTTGGTATTTTTATGCCTAAATACTTTGAATGCTTTTTCACAATCAGAGCAAGAAGAAGAGGAACCACTTTCATTAAACAGCGGCACTATAAATAATCAATTTGAATATGTTATTAAAAAATCCAGTAGCTGGAGAGACGAAAGAGGTCAATCGTATAAAGTTACCAAAAGCCATTGGCTAAATGAGCTAAAAGCACATACTTTAGATTCGTTAAAAGCTGTTCATAAAGACTTGTTAGATACGCAAACAATTGTTGCTAATCAAAAAAAAGAAATAGCCGATTTAAAAACAAATCTTTCTAATACTCAAATTGCTTTAGACAAAACTAATTCCGAAAAAAATAGCATGTCACTATTTGGTATACAAATGAGTAAAACAGGCTATAACGGACTCATGTGGGCAATCATAGCAGGATTATTAGGGTTATTCCTTTTGTTTGTTTACAAGTTTAATAATAGCAATAAAGTTACTAAAGGTGCCAAATTAGCACTTTCTGAAATGGAAGAAGAATTTGAAGAACACAGAAAAACTGCTTTAGAACGTGAGCAAAAAGTAAGACGCCAATTGCAAGATGAAATTAATAAACAAAAATCATCTAAAAACAGCAAATAAGATTTTCTCATAAACAATACTTAAAATCTGTAAGATCTCTTACAGATTTTTTTATGCTCATATTTAATTTTAAAAATCAATCGTTAATTTATTTTTATCAAAAATGTTAATTTAACACAATTTTTAACGTTCACTTTTCACATCTTTAACACTTCATATTAAACTCAAGTTAAACTGTTTTTAAAATTCTTTTAAGACCTCTATTTATAGTAATTTCAAGTAAACAAATTATAAATTTAAAACTTAAAAAAATGGAAAAATCAAGTAACAAACGCATTGCTATTCTTGCAACTAATGGCTTTGAAGAAAGTGAATTGAGAGACCCCAAAAAAGCTTTAGAAGAAGCTGGAATTAAAGTTGACATTATTTCAGAACAAGAAGGTTCCATAAATTCTTGGGCAGATAATAACTGGAGTACACCCTATGCTGTCGACAAAACTTTAGACCAAGTTACTCAAGACCACTATGACGCCTTAATGTTACCCGGTGGTGTTTTAAACCCGGATACTTTAAGAAAGAATAAAAAAGCAATTGTGTTTATTAGGTCGTTTTTTAATCAAGGTAAACCATTAGCCGCCATTTGCCATGGTCCATCATTACTAGCTGAGGCTGGCGTTTTAAATGGCCATAAAGTGACCTCATACATTTCCATAAAAAAAGATTTAGAAAATGCTGGAGCCCATTGGATGGATGAAGAAGTAGTTGTTGACCAAGGACTGATTACAAGTAGAAACCCGCAAGATATTCCGGCATTTTGTGCTAAACTAATTGAAGAAATTTATGAAAACAAGTATGCCGTTCATATGCCCTAATAAGATAAATATTTTTTTTATTTGAAACGCGGATTTTTTAATTCGCATTTTTTTATCTTAAAAATCTCATCAAAATACACTTTTAAAAATTCAATAAAAATCTCCGAAACAATTCTATTATCTTTGCAATCTATTTATAAGACCATGCGCATAGATATTATAACTGTTCTACCCGAATTACTTAAAAGTCCGTTTGAAGCTTCCATTTTAAAACGCGCTATTGAAGCTGATTTAGTAAAAGTTCATTTTCATAATTTACGAGACTATACAACTGATAATTACAAATCGGTTGACGACACACAATTTGGTGGTGGAGCAGGAATGGTTATGATGATTGAGCCCATTGACAAATGTATTTCTGCTTTAAAAGCAGAACGCAATTATGATGAAATTATTTATATGACTCCTGATGGAGAAACTTTAAAACAAGGTATTGCCAATCAAATTTCACTTAAAGAAAATATCATTATTTTATGCGGACACTATAAAGGTGTCGACCAACGTGTTCGTGATCATTTTATAACTCGAGAAATATCTATTGGCGATTATGTATTGTCTGGTGGCGAATTGGCAGCTGCCGTACTTTGCGATGCTATTATCCGTTTAATCCCTGGTGTTTTAGGTAACGAAACCTCTGCCCTAACCGATTCTTTTCAAGATAATTTATTAGCACCTCCTATTTATACAAAACCTCGCGAGTATAAAGGTATGAAAGTACCAGAATTGTTATTTAGTGGCAATTTGCCTGAGATAGAAAAATGGCGTGAAGAACAAGCTTACAAACGCACCAAAGAGGTACGCCCAGATTTGTTGGAAGATTAATTTTATGCGTTTTTCTTTTATTTAACTACATTCTTAAAATTATAAATATCAATAGGGAAAGCTTTATTTTCCACATTTAAAATTATAATTATTTTAGTTGCCAATTATTAATTAATAATTATCTTTGCACCCAATTTCGGGTTAACCTCTGGCGAGAATCGTGAATGTTGTTCTGAATCAACCATTTAAATTTAAAGATATGGAATCTTTAGTAAAATTTGTACAAGACGAATTTGTAGCAAAAAAAGACTTTCCAGAGTTTGGAGCTGGAGACACAATTACTGTTTACTATGAAATTAGAGAGGGCGAAAAAGTACGTACTCAGTTTTTTAGAGGAGTAGTTATACAACGAAGAGGATCAGGATCTACTGAAACTTTTACTATTAGAAAAATGTCTGGAACTGTTGGTGTAGAGCGTATCTTCCCAATTAACTTGCCAGCATTACAAAAAATTGAAGTAAACAAAAGAGGTAAAGTGCGTAGAGCACGTATTTTCTACTTTAGAGATCTTACTGGTAAAAAAGCAAGAATTAAAGAAAGTAGACATTAATAAATGTTATTACTGCTTTTGCAGACACAAAAAAGGCCTTGAAACTAATCAAGGCTTTTTTTATGAACAATTGTTAATAACCGTGGTTTATAAAAAGTTGATATCTAACACCTTATAAAATTTGTTTTTTTAGTTTGTTAACCTATCTTAGCTAAAGAATTTAATAACAGCTTTAAGTTGTTTTCATTTCAAAAGTGAATTTGTATTAAGTTCTAAATGAAGTAACGTTCTTTATAAATAATTGTTTTTTGAGGTTTGGATGCGCCACGTGTAAGCGTGTGTGAGCAGAGAACCATGACACTGTAAAAAGTCCCAGACACGAAAGTAGTTGGCAACTAGTGCGGTTGAAAGCCATAAAAGCAACAGAATCGAAAGTAAAAGTTGTAATAAAGGCAATGTTAGAAGTTAACCCAACGTGAAAACGAAAGGAAGACGACTAATATCAAAAAAAACAATTAAACTGAAGCATTTTGGTAATAGGTCAATACATATTGAAAATTACATCACAAAATGTTTCATTGAAATAACAAAACTTGAATTGAAAAGATTTAAATGAAAGTTTAAATTGATTTAGCAGAAATGTTAATAGATCATGTGGGGTTATTTCAAAGAAAGCCATGTCAAAGTAGATTAAATTCTACAGTGATATGGCTTTTGTTTTTTTATTAATAATCGTTTTTTTTGTAAATAATCCTTCATATCTATATTATTTATCCTTTTTTTATAATCCAACTGCTTTTATTGTACTTCATTGAGTAATAATCTTTTTTAAAAAGTCAAATTTTGTATATTCGCAAAGCAAAAAATATGAACATTTTTTGCTTATTTTCTTAACAAACAATAATTAAATAAATAGAGAGACAACAATGCCTAAAATTATTTATACAAAAACTGACGAAGCCCCTGCTTTAGCTACACATTCATTTTTACCAATAGTAAAAGCATTTACGAAATCTTCTGGAATTACTATTGAAACCAAAGATATCTCTCTTACCGCAAGAATTTTAGCTAATTTCCCTGAGTTATTATCTGAAGACCAAAAGGTTTCTGATACATTGTCTGAATTAGGGGAACTTGTTAAAAAACCTAATACTAACATCATCAAATTACCAAATATTAGTGCATCAATTCCTCAATTAAAAGAAGCTATTGAAGAATTACAGTCAAAAGGATATGCGCTACCCGATTATCCAGACAGTCCAAAAAACGACGAAGAACAAGCTATAAAATCAGCTTATGACAAAGTTAAAGGTAGTGCAGTAAACCCTGTAATACGCGAAGGAAATTCTGATAGACGCGCTCCTAAAGCTATTAAAAATTATGCTAGAAAAAATCCTCATAGCATGGGTGCCTGGAACAAAGATTCAAAAACACATGTTGCAACAATGTCAAAAGGAGACTTCGCTCATAACGAAAAATCTTTAACATTAAAAGCGGCTACCAACTTAACTATAGAACATCAAGACGCTAATGGTAACAAGACCATTTTAAAAAATAATTTATCTATCCTAAAAGATGAAATTATTGATGCAACCGTTATGAGTAAAAATGCTTTGTTGGCATTTTTAAAAGAACAAATAGCAGACGCTAAAGAAAAAAACGTGTTGTTTTCTATACATATGAAAGCAACCATGATGAAGGTATCAGACCCTATTATTTTTGGATATGCCGTGAAAGTGTTTTTTGCTTCAGTATTTGAAAAACATGCATCTGTCTTAAAAAGTTTAAATGTAGATGCTAACAATGGTTTCGGAAATTTATTATCAAAAATTCAGGAATTACCAGAAGTTAAACGTCAGGAAATTGAAGCAGATATCGAATTAGCTCTTAAAAATGGCCCTAGTTTAGCTATGGTGAATTCAGATAAAGGTATTACTAATTTAAATATTCCTAGTGATGTTATTGTTGATGCCTCTATGCCTGCAATGATTCGTACTTCAGGACAAATGTATAACGCTCAAGGAAAACTTCAAGATACTAAAGCTGTTATTCCAGATAGTAGTTACGCAGGAATATATCAAGCAACTATAGATTTTTGTAAAGAAAATGGTGCTTTCGATCCTACTACTATGGGTACTGTACCTAACGTGGGACTAATGGCTCAAAAAGCTGAAGAGTATGGTTCGCATGACAAAACCTTTGAAATAAAATCAGACGGTGTTGTTAAAGTCATTGATGACAAAGGCAAAGTTTTAATGGAACATACCGTTGAAGCTGGAGACATTTGGAGAATGTGTCAAGTTAAAGATGCTCCTATTCAAGATTGGATAAAATTAGCAGTAAGTAGAGCTAGAGCTACCGACACACCTGCTGTTTTTTGGTTAGATAGCAAAAGAGCTCATGATAATGAACTTATAAAAAAGGTAAACAAATATTTACCTAAACATGATACAGAAGGTTTAGAAATTAAAATTTTATCACCTGTAGAAGCAACTACTTATACATGCCAAAGACTTAAAGAAGGAAAAGATACTATTTCAGTTTCTGGTAATGTATTGCGTGATTATTTAACGGATTTATTCCCAATATTAGAGGTTGGAACCAGTGCTAAAATGCTATCTATTGTACCTTTAATGAATGGAGGTGGTTTATTTGAAACTGGTGCTGGCGGTTCTGCTCCTAAACATGTTGACCAATTTTTAGATGAAGGTCACTTACGTTGGGATTCTCTTGGTGAATTTTTAGCGTTGGCTGTCTCGCTTGAATTTTTAGGGGAAAAACATAATAACGAAAAGGCTCTTATTCTTGCAGACACTTTAGACCAAGCAACTGATAGATTTTTAGATAATAAAAAATCACCATCCCGTATTGTTGGCGAATTAGATAATAGAGGAAGCCATTTTTATTTAGCCATGTATTGGGCAGAAGCGTTAGCTGCACAAAATGATAACACTGAATTGAAAGAAAATTTCAGTAAAGTTGCTAAACAATTAGCTGATAATGAAAATCAAATAATTAAGGAATTAAATGAGGCTCAAGGATCACCAGTTGATATTGGAGGGTATTATCTTCCAAATGAAAAACTAGTCACTGAAAGTATGAGACCTAGTAAAACATTTAATAGTATAGTTTCTTAAAAATTAGTAAGATAATCTATAAAAAGCTCCTATATAGGAGCTTTTTTTTAATACTTTTATAAAAAAGTGCTATTAATGAAATATATTTTACCCTATTTCTTTTTAGGTTTATTTTTAAGTGGTCAATTATTATACGCTCAAGAAAAATTTACTTTAAGTGGCACTGTTTCAAACCAAGAAAGTAACGAAACACTTATTGGTGTTAATATCATTATTCCTGAACTAAAAACAGGGACATCCACTAATGAATATGGTTTTTATTCTATCACACTTCCAAAAGGAACCTATACGGTTGTTGTTAGTTATTTAGGTTTTAATACGTTTAAAGAAACGATCAATCTGTCTGACAATATTACCAAAAACTTTCAACTTCAAGAATCTTTAGAAAGTTTAGATGAAGTCGTTATTACTGAAAATGTTGAAAAGCTAGACATATCTACCCCACAAATGAGTGTAAATGCACTAACTGCTAAAACAATTAAACAATTACCCTCTATATTAGGAGAGGCCGATGTTGTTAAAGCTATAACATTGCTTCCGGGTATTTCTAATGCTGGCGAAAGCTCTTCAGGATTTAATGTGCGTGGTGGTGCAGCAGACCAGAATTTAATTTTATTAGACGAAGCTACTATTTATAATTCATCACATTTATTTGGTCTTTTTTCTGTTTTTAACCCAGATGCAATCAAAGATTTAAAATTATATAAAGGTGGGATTCCTTCGAGATATGGAGGCCGCATTTCTTCTGTTTTAGATATTTACCAAAAAGAAGGAAACAGTAATGAATTTCATGCTAATGGCGGTATTGGTTTTGTATCAAGTAGACTGTTATTTGAAGGGCCTATTAAAAAAGAAAAAGGATCGTTTCTTTTTGGTGGCAGATCATCATACGCCCATTTATTTTTGCCCCTTTTTGATATTAAAAATGTAGCTTATTTTTATGATTTAAATACTAAATTAAGCTATAAGCTGAATGATAATAACAATATTTATCTGTCTGGTTATTTTGGTAGAGATGTATTTAATATTAATGATAGTTTTAAAAACACCTATGGTAATACAGTGTTAAATTTTAGATGGAACCATTTGTTTTCTGATAAACTTTTCTCAAATCTTTCTTTAATCTATTCAGATTACTATTATGGTTTAAATTTAAATTTTGTAGAATTTAACTGGGATTCAGGCATTCAAAATTTCAATATTAAATATGATTTTAAACATTATCTTAATAATAAATTTAAATTATTTTATGGTTTAAATAGTATTTATTACAAATTTAATCCAGGAAATATTCAACCTTCTTCAGAGACATCTGGCATAAATCCATACAAACTCACCGATAAATATGCTTTTGAAAATGCTATTTATTTTGATATTGAACAAGAAATCTCTAGTAAATTGCAATTATCCTATGGTTTACGTTTGAGTTCTTTTTTACGATTGGGTCAAGATGAACTCAATAGATACACAAACAATCAAGCAGTTAATTTTAATGAAGATTTACAAATTTATGAAAAAGCTGACCCTATTGGTACCGACTCCTTTAAACACAGCAAGGTTATTAAAGCTTTTTATAATTTAGAACCTAGAATTTCTTTAGCTTATCAATTAGATAGCAAATCTTCAATCAAAGCTAGCTATAATAGAATGAGTCAATATTTACATTTATTATCTAACACTAGTTCTCCAACTCCTCTAGATGTTTGGGCTCCCAGTGGAAAATATATTAAACCCCAATTACTAGATCAAATAGCCTTAGGATATTTTAAAAATTTTGATAATGATAGGTATTCATTAGAGTTAGAAAGCTTTTATAAAACTATAAAAAACCGAATTGATTATATTGATGGAGCTGATTTAATTGCCAACGAAGCTATTGAACAAGTTATACTAAATGGTAAAGCTCGTGCTTATGGTCTTGAATTATTATTTCGAAAAAATAAAGGTAATTTAAAGGGGTGGCTATCTTATACCTTATCAAAATCTCAACAACAAACTAAAGGTAGAACACCTGATGAAATTGGTATTAATAATGGCGATTGGTACTACACACCTTATGATAAAACCCATGACATTTCGTTGACTGCTAATTATAAGTTGAACGATAAATGGGAACTTAACTCAAATTTCCTGTTTCAAACAGGACAACCAACGACGTATCCTGTTGGCCAATATGAATATAACGGACTTAGTATTGCTAATTTTAATGATAGAAATTCAAGTAGGCTTCCGTCCTACCATCGTCTAGACCTTTCATTTAATTACACACCAAAACCAAATAAAAACAAAGGATATCAAAGTTATTGGGTGTTTGGTGTTTACAATGTTTATAACAGAAAAAATGCCTCATCTATCACGTTTAGAGAAAACCGAAATACAGGAAATAATGAAGCAATACAACTATCGATTTTTGGAGCTATTCCATCTGTATCCTATAATTTTAAGTTTTAAAAAATGAAAAAACTTATCTACATATCATTTCTTTCATTGTTTATAATATCATGTGAAGATGTTATAGATGTTAATGTTCCCTCAGAAAACCCAAGATTAGTTATTGATGCCTCTATTAATTGGTTTAAAGGAACTACCGGCAATGAGCAAGACATAAAACTTACTTTAACAGCTCCCTATTTTAATAATTCTGTACCACCAGCTAATGGTGCGCAAATTCAAATTACAAACTCAAATAATGATGTATTTAATTTTGTTGAAGACGGTACTACGGGTATTTATAAAAATAACAGTTTTATTCCTGTTTTAAATGAAACTTACAACTTAACAGTCATTTATCAAGAAGAAACTTATACCGCTTCAGAAACCCTTAAACCTGTTGCTAGTATTGATTATGTAGAGCAAAATCTTGAAGGAGGTTTCTCTGGTAATGAGACCGAACTAAAAGTTTTTTATAAAGATCCAGAAAATGAGGAAAATTATTATTTTTTTGAATTTATAAGTGACATACCTGTAATACCAAGTTTAGAGGTCTATAAAGATGAATTTACAAACGGTAATGAAATGTTTGGATTTTATACGGAAGAAGATTTAACCACGGGTGATAATGTAACCATCCGTAACTATGGGATTTCAAAACAGTTTTACAACTACATGTTTATTTTACTACAACAAAATAGCGAAGAAGGTAGTGGCCTTTTTGAAACACAGCCTACAACGGTTAGAGGCAACTGCATTAACCAAACGGATCCTACAAATTTTCCTCTAGGATATTTTAGAGTATGTCAAGTAGATGAATTTATATATACCGTTCAATAAAATTTAGATTTCTTTTTACTTAATAATTATATTTAAACTACTACTCTTTTTTATTTTTTCCCTCACAAAATAATGGTCAAACAACCAATTATTTCACATACATAAAGTAAAAAAAGTGTATTTTTGGGCTATGGATTTTATAAAGACAACTGAACTAGATTCTAAATATAATCATCTTGAAAAGAAGAGTATTGATGAGTTATTAGTTAGCATAAATAATGAAGATAAAACGGTTCCTTTAGCTGTAGAAAAAGCGTTACCTCAAATTAAAAAATTAATTCAAAAAGTAGTCCATCAACTTAAACAAGGGGGCCGGTTATTTTATATTGGAGCCGGAACAAGTGGTCGTTTAGGCATTTTAGATGCTTCGGAGTGCCCTCCAACTTTTGGTGTACCGCATGATTTAGTTATTGGAATTATTGCTGGTGGAGATAGCGCTATCAGAAAAGCTGTTGAATTTGCAGAAGATTCCATTGACTTAGGCTGGGAAGATTTAAAATCTTATAATATCAATGAAAAGGATGTTGTTATTGGCATTGCTGCATCTGGTACTACTCCTTACGTTATAGGTGCCCTTGACACCTGCAATAAGAACCATATTATTACAGGTTGCATCACGAGTAATCAGAATAGTCCCCTATCAAAAACCGCTCAATTTCCTATAGAAGTTATTGTTGGACCAGAAGTTGTAACTGGTAGTTCTAGAATGAAAGCAGGTACGGCACAAAAATTAGTGCTTAACATGATAACAACTACTACCATGATTCAATTAGGACGAATCAAAGGAAATAAAATGGTAGATATGCAACTTAGCAATAATAAACTTGTTAATAGAGGTACAAAAATGATAATGGCTGAACTACAAATTTCAGAAGAAGAAGCTAAAAAATTATTGGATATATTTGGAAATGTAAGGTCCGCTATTCAAAATTACAGCAATGGATACAGATAAAACAGATAAGGATATTTTAGTAAAAGGCATTAAAATAATGGGGCTATCACTAATTTGTATGTTTTTGGGTCCTAGCCTTTTTTATATAGCAGGCATTAATCAGGACAAACCTCTTTATATTCTAATTTTAATTGTCGCTGGGATTCTTTCTATTCTTGCCATTTATCTAGCCTTTAAGGGAATCAATACCATATTAGACAGTATATTTAAAAAAAATAATCCCAATTCTAATTCAATTTAGCCCGCTTTGGAGTTGTAGGATTATATCCAAAATCAGAATCAGCCATTGATATCTCTAATCCATTCAATATATAATTTATTATAGCATAATGATGTATAGTATGGCTATTTGCTTGAGATAATATTGCAGCCAAAGTATAAGGCATTTCAATCTTTCCAATACCCAAATCATCTATAACGGTAACAATATCATCATCAAAATTAAAATCAATATTAGTAAGTTGATTAACAATCTTATTTAAGTACTCTGTTGCTAAAATACAACAAGTTTCCACATCCCTATTTCTATCTCTTGCTGTTAAATCGATACGTTTTTCAGAATCCATATTTAATATACAATCATAGAAATCTAAAATATGTCTTATATGTGACCCTATACTTGAATAATATGGAGATACCGAACAATCACAAAAGTTATTATCAGAGAGTGTTTCTAATAAATGCTTAGATTTTTCAAGTGTTTTTAAAGTAGACTGAATAATTATATGCATAAAAACTAAAATAACTAAATAATGTGAGTTTTAAAACTATTTATTACTTAGTCTAAAAAGAATGTAATTCTTACATCAAATTATTTGAAATATCAATTAAAACATAAGAAAAAAATAAAATTTATAAATGAATGAATATTTATTCATATATTTGTGTGGTGTAAAATAATGAATAGTATGGCCAGAAAAATAGATCAAAATAAAATAAAAAGAATAAAGGATGCTACCATGCTTTGTATTGTTCAACACGGTATAGAATCGACCACAATAGCTATGATAGCTAAAAATGCAGAAGTTAGCGGAGGCTATCTATATCGTATCTATGATGGTAAGCAGGATTTAATAAATGAATTGTATTATGAAAAGATGGATTCTATTTATAATGAGATTTCGTTTTTACTTGCGTTGAATCATACCAAAATAGAATATCTTATTAAATCATTCATACAAAATAGAATTATATACTACATTAATGAACCCATTGCCTCACAATTTTATTATCAATTACTTCACAACGAAAACTTTACACTTACTGAAGAGCTGAAAACAAAAGGGTTAGATGTTATTGCGAAAATTCATGAAATAGGCCTAAAATCAGGAGAAATATCAGAATCAATAAGTTTGTACCAATTATACTATCACTTATTCCTTTATTCAATTAACTACCTAAATTTTAAGCGAAAAAACATTTTCGACTTGCAAGAATCTATAGACGAAGATGTTACTTTCTTAACAAAAAATATAATGAAAATATTAAAAGCTCAATAATGAATACACTATTTAAAACTAATAGTTTTTTCTCGAAATATAATTTTTTAATATTTCTAATTATTATTACAAATAACATAATTAGTGCTCAAGAAATAACATTAAAAGAGGCACATAACATGATGTTAGAAAATAATGGAGATATAAAAGCTTCTAATTATGAAGTACAGGAAAAAAGAGAAGAAAATAATGCTGCTAAAGGATTAAGATATCCAACTATAAATGCATCGGCAACTTACCTTAGATTAGACAACGATATTAAACTAGATTTAAACTCAACACGAAATATGGTTGGTGGTTTGTTAAGTATTCCAGATCCTGCTGCCGTTTTAGGAAATTGGAATTTTACATTACAAGAAAAAGATTTAGCATTTGCAACCGTAGGAATATCAATGCCCCTATTTGCTGGAGGAAAAATTAATAACTACAATAAAATCACTAAAATTAAAGTAGATATTGCTGAAAATCATTCTCAATTAACAAAAGATGAA
The DNA here is from genome assembly GCA_050300615.1 of Flavobacteriaceae bacterium. GTDB lineage: Bacteria > Bacteroidota > Bacteroidia > Flavobacteriales > Flavobacteriaceae > Yeosuana. Next base: position 113,941 of record JBNKYB010000028.1, read on the forward strand.
TTAACCGTAAAATTAATAGATTACTATTTTAAATTAAAACTAGCCAACGAAGTTAAAAAGGTAAGACAACAAGTTTATGAAACTGTCTTACTTCATTACAACCAGGCATTAAAGTTTTACGAAAATGGCATAATAGCAGAAGTTGAAACATTAAATGCAAAAGTGGCTCTTTCAAATGCTGAAACCGAATTAAAAGGAGCTCAAAAAGATGTTACTCTTGCAACTACCGCTTTAAAAAATACAATAGGCATACGTGACATCACACAAACTTCAACAAATTTTAAAAAGCCAACGGTTCTCCCTTCTTTTGAAGATTTTAAAAAAGATTTACTACTGGATAATACTAAACTTAAAACAATAGTAAAAAATAAAAAATTAGCAAAAATTGGAGTAAATCTAGAAAAAAGCAATTACTATCCAAGTATAGGTGTTATTGGTAATTATATACCCTATACCGACAATTTGCCATTAGCGGAAAACACAAAATGGTTTGTTGGTATTGGAGCAAAATGGGAAATATTTAATGGTTTTCAAAGAGAACATAAAATAAAAGCCTCACAATTAAAAATAGAACAAATTAGTGCTATTGATAAACAAGCAAAACTAAATTTAACTACTTATTCTGAGAAATTATTCAATACCATGCAAAAAGAATTAGAACAATTTGAAAGCCTGGAAACTAATGAAACCTACGCTAAAAAATTAAAATTTATGCGTACTCGTGCCTTTGAAGAAGGTACAGGAACCTCAATAGAGGTAGTTGATGCTACATTAAAATTATCAGAAATACAACTGAATAAAATAAAAGCTCTTTATGAATACAATATTGCTTACGGCGAACTTATGGTACTTATAGGGAAAACAGAATTATTCTTAAATCAATTTTAAAAATGAAAAATCCAAAACTCATAAAATCAGCTATAACTATTATCCTTATTGCAATTTTAGTACTAACTGGCGTATGGCTTTTATTAAAACCAAAGACTATAGTGCTACAAGGTAGAATTGAAGCAAAAGAAATATACCTTTCTTCAAAAATACCAACAAGAATTAAAACATTTGAAGTTCAAGAAGGAGCTAGTGTTATAAAGGGTCAATTACTAGCGGTATTAGAAAGTCCTGAAATAATAGCTAAAGAACAGCAAGCATTAGGAGCACAGCAAGCAGCAACCGCACAAAAAAATAAAGCGTCAAATGGAGCAAGAATTGAAGAAATAAAAGCCGCTAAAAGTCAGTATAACAAAGCTACTGCAGCAGCCAACGTACTGAAAAAAACCTATAGCAGAATTGATAATCTATTTAAAGACGGGTTAGTATCAGAACAACAAAAAGATGAAGCCTTTGCAAAAATGAAGGCTGCAGTAAATGATCAGGAAGCTGCTCTAAATATGTTTCAAATGGCATCAAAAGGAGCTAGAAAAGAAGATATCGCAGCCGCAGAAGCATTAGTGCAACAAGCCACTGGAGCATTAAATGAAGTTAAAGACTATAAAAATGAAACCATGATAACAGCTCCTATTGATGCTGAAATCATGAATTTTTTACCTGAAGTGGGCGAATTAATTCCGGCTGGTTATCCTGTTGCTCATTTGGTAGATTTAACTAATAGTTATTCTGTTATCAACATAAAAGAAATCTATTTATCAAAATTTAAAAAAGATGCAGAATTTGAAGCCACCATTCCTGCCCTAGAAAACAAAAAAATAAAATTTAAAGTTTATTACATAGCTCCATTAGGAGAATATGCAACATGGAATGCTACAAAATCGACTGGAGAATTTGATATTAGAACATTTGAAATTAAAGCTTCTCCTGTAAATAAACAGGAGTATCTTAGACCTGGAATGAGTGTATTAATAGACTATTCACAATTTAAAAAATAATATGAAACCAATGCTGCGTATAGCAAAAAGAGAAGTAGCATTACTTTTAAATAGTAAAACGATACTTATTTTTGCTGTAATATTACCGTTTGTTTCATTTCTGTTTTTTTCTAATTTATTGAAAATTGGAGTGGCTCGAGATTTACCATTTGCAGTAATTGATTTAGATAATTCGGCAACATCAAGAAATATTATTTCTCAATTAGATGCTACTCCTGAATTACAAATTAATCAAACATTAATTAATCAGCTAGAAGGAGAATCATTAATCCGACAAGGAAAAGTTTATGGATTAGTTACTATTCCAAAAGATTTTGAAATTGATTTAAAAAGAGGGAAACAAGTAACTATTTTAAATCAATATAATAACAATATCTTGTTACCTGGCGGCTTAGAATTTAAAGCTTTCAGTAAAGTTATTGGAACAATTTCAGGACAAATATTTATTAAAAAACAACTTGCAAAAGGTGTTCATTTTCAGCAAGCAATAGTAAATTACCAACCTGTTAATTTAGAAAATCATGTTTTATCCAATCCATATACCAATTATTCGTATTACCTAAATTCGGGTTTTTTAGCATATTTTTTTCAAATAATAATAGTTTTAACTACCATTTATTGTTTTGGAAATGATTTAAAATATATCAAGGGCAAACAATTACTAAGAATTTCTAACGGAAAATTAAGTCCTATCCTTTTAGGTAAAATTTTACCTTATACCCTATGGTTCCTTTTTGTTGGGCTAATCATGTATTACTCCATGTTTGTATGGCAAGATTTTCCTTTAAATGGAAGCAAACCTGCTTTATTAATTGGATTAATTTTACTAATTATTTCGAGTCAATCTTTTGGATTACTATTTCTGTCTTTAAGCAATAGTTTTAGAGAAGCATTAACAATTGGTTCTGGATTTGCCGCTATTAGCTTATCCTTTTCAGGAATTACGTTTCCCATTTTTTCTATGCCTGTAATTTTACAATGGGTAACTCAAATTTTTCCATTTACGCATTTTTTCAAATTGTTTATGGAACAATCTCAACAAGGATTTCCCGTGTATTACTCTTTTAGAGCTATTATAACTCTGATTCTGCTTTGTGTCTTACCAATTCTTTTTTCTTGGCATAAACTAACTAAACTCTTTTTAAAAGGTGAATTTAACCATAGAATCTAATTATGAAAAAAATCATAAAGTCATATCACCGATCAAAGATTTCATTTTGGAATTCAATTCATACAGAATGGAATGCTATTAAAAATGATAAGGCAATCATTGGGGTTTTTCTATCAATTGCTCTTTTAATTCTTGTAGCTTACACCTTTGTTTATTCAAATCAAGTTGTTAAAAAAGTGCCTGTAGGCATCGTAAATCAAGATGCCTCAAAGTTAAGTCGAGATTATATTGCTATGTTAAACTCAGGTGATGGCTTGGAAGCTAAAACCATTTATACCGACTTACAAGAAGCTAAAGTTGCTTATTATGAAAATGAAATTAAAGGCATAATTATTATTCCTAATAATTTTGAAAAAAATATAAAAAGAGGAAAACAAGTTACAATAACAACTTATTCTGACGCTTCAAATATGCTGTTTTATAAGAAAGTGTTAGGAACGGTTAACACTATTAACGGTTTTTTTAATGCGGGAATAATTATAAAAAAAGATATTTCAAAAGGAATGTCATATAAACAAGCTGTTAAAAATTATACACCAATTAAATCGGTGAGTAATAGTTTATTTAACATATCAGGAGGATATGCCACTTATTTAATACCCATACTAACTGCATTAATTGTTCAATTAGTACTATTAATGGGAATTGGATTAATAAACGGAACTCGTAATGAAGACCAGAGTATGAAATCTAATTTCCCAAGAATAGCACATAAAGGAGGAACAATTCCTGTATTATTAGGAAAAGCAGTATTATATACATTTCTATATTTAATTATTATTCCTATTCAAATTGGAATTGTTTTCACACTATTTTCAATTCCAGTTAGATCTTCTTTAATTACTGTTTATATTTTTATAATTCCTTATGTGTTTTCAGTGGTCTTTTTAGGTATAATTATCAGTTCATTTTTTAAGAGAAGAGAAGATTCCTTACTTTTTATAGTCCTCACATCCATTCCTTCTTTAATGTTAAGTGGATTGTCATTTCCTTCGGAAGGCTTTTCAGAATTTTACCAAATTATTTCACAATTTATACCATCAACTCATGGAATCGATGGGTTTGTAAAATTAACTCAAATGAAAGCATCATTTATAGAAATTTCGACTGAATGGTATAGATTATGGGGCTTAACACTTCTATATTTTATTATGGCCTCCTTTTTATTGAAATTAAAAGTCAAAAATTAATATAATTACTTTACTGCTTTTAACTAAATAACTATTAAAAATAGATTTTGAAGATAACAAAATACAGTTTTATTATGGCTGGTTTTTAATAAAAATAAAAAGCGCGCTATGCGTTACTGGTTTTGTAAAACCATAAATGGGGGTTTTACAAAAGCTAACCACTACCATCGCTCCCGCATCTGTTTGCAAAGGCTGGCAT
>JBNKYB010000029.1:0-19091 GCA_050300615.1 Flavobacteriaceae bacterium
AAAAAAGATGACAGATTACGGCTCTCATTTTCTAATATGCCGAAAGAGAGCATTGAAAAAGGAGTCATTATTTTGGCCGAAGCCGTAAAAAAGGTGCTTCTAAATTCAAAAATTAAAATGCCTTAATCTTTTAAAGTCGATTTATTTATTGGTTGTTAAATTGGTAAATTCTTTAGCTATTTTTTTGCCTTCAAAAAAAGCTTCCATATTTAGGTTAACAATTTTATCGCTCTTATGCTTGAATAATGAACGGATGGCATTTAGCAAACTATCTTCTGACAATGGTATAATGTTAGATGCAGCACCCAACAAAACCATATTCGCCACTTTTGAATTACCTATTTTTTTTGCAATATCAGTTGCATCAATAATTACATGATAAGGATACTTTTTAATTTGTTTATATAGGTCTTCTTTTTCGGGATAATTAGCTGTATTAATAAACGGATTAGAATCTGTAACCAACCAACCATTTTTATTTAAAAACGGTATATATCGCAATAATTCCATAGGCTCTACCGATAAAATTAAATCGGCTTTCCCTTCTGGAATAAGATCTGAATATACTTCTTTATCTGAAATTCTAACATGAGATTGGACGGCACCACCGCGTTGACTCATCCCATGAACTTCAGATTGTTTAATGAATAAATTCTCGCTCAATGCAGCTGTATCTAAAACGGCAGCAATAGTTAAAATACCCTGTCCTCCTACTCCAGATAATATAATATTTGTTTTCATGCTATACCTTAACTTAATGATGCAATTTTTGTTTTAATTTCCTCTTTTCGGTCTCTTGATAATCTTACACAAGGTCTTTCAGAAATAATCACAGACAAACCTTTATATTTTAATTCAGTTCTTAATAATTCCACGTTTTCTTGATGATTTTTATTTAAAGGAATCATGGTTTTTAAATGGTCTGGATGTACGCCAATGCCTAAACAAATTTTATGCAACCTTCCTACAGCAGACGATTCTTGTGCACCGGTCATAGCAATCGCAGAATTATCAGAAATAATTACTGTAATAGGTGAATTTTCATAAACAGCATCCAGTAACCCGGTCATTCCTGAGTGTGTAAAGGTAGAATCTCCTATAACCGCAATGGCATTCTCAAGTCCGGCATCTGCAGCTCCTTTAGCCATTGTTATAGAAGCTCCCATATCAATCAATGTATTTATGGTATGTAATGGTGGTAAGCTTCCCAGTGCATAACACCCTATATCTCCGAAAACATTTTTATTTCCAATTTCAGGAATTAACTCATTAATAACATTAAACAAATCTGTGTGACCGCAACCTTCACATAGTCGTGGTGGTCTACTGCCAACTATATTGGGAATTGATTTAGAAGTGTTTTGAAAAATTCCTAAAGAGTTACCAACGGTATTAGGGTTGAGTTCTCCTGTTAATGGAATATCTCCAGTTAGCTTACCTTTAATCTTATCGTTAGTATCAAAATAATTATGCAGTAATTCTTCAACTATAGGATATCCTTCTTCTACAACCAATATTTTATCACAATGCTTATAAAGCTTTTTGATTTTTTCTTTTGGCAACGGATACTGAGAAATTTTTAATATGGAGTAAAAAGAAGTGTCTTCACTAATATTCTCCATAACATAATTATAAGCAATTCCACAAGCAATAATGCCTATTTCTTTGTCTTCACTCAATGTTAATTCATTAAAAGAAGACGTTTCAGAATGCTCAACTAAAATCGTTTTTTTATCAATTAACTTTTCGAATTGTTTTTTAGCATTTAAAGGTATAAGTGCAAATCTAGAGGTATCAGTTGGTAATTGCATCTCATTTTGCAATCGTCTTGTTTTAAAATCGATACCAGATCTTGAATGTGATAAACGAGTAACCATTCTTAATAATACTGGTAATTTTAATTCTTCAGAATAATCAAAGGCATAATGCATGATGTTATAAGCCTCTTGCTGATTTGAAGGTTCCAGTATAGGAACCATAGCGAATTTACCATAAAACCTAGAATCTTGTTCGTTTTGCGATGAATGCATAGAAGGGTCATCTGCAACTACAACGACTAGCCCACCATTAATTCCTGAAATTGACATATTCATAAACACATCTGAAGCCACATTTAAGCCTACATGTTTCATAACAACCATAGCCCTTTTTCCAGTATACGACATTCCCAAAGCAGCTTCCATAGCTGTTTTCTCGTTAACCGACCAGGTTGTGTGAATGTTGAGTTCTTTTGTTAGTTTAGATTTCTGTATGTATTCTGTAATTTCAGTTGAAGGTGTTCCCGGATACGCATAGACACCAGATAAACCTGCGTCTATTGCGCCTTGGGCAATGGCTTCATTACCTAATAATAAATGTTTCATCCCCTATTAATTTAATCCAAATTTATTATTTACATCCTTCATATAGTATGATTTATATCATAGTCACAGTATTAAAAACAGCAAAAAATTAATTTTTGTTTAACTTTTAATATTTTTTATTAAACAAACTATATTTTTATGTATCTTTATGCTGTGATTTAAGATATAGAAATAAAAGTAATGACCAACTCATTAATGATTTAGTCGGAAAACCTTTTCCTATTATAGAAGCATTAAACTAAAAAGCATGTTATCAGTATTCAAATCAAAACCAGAAGAAGAAAAACTTCAAAAAAAGTATGAAGTCCTTATGAAAGAATGGCACATACTTTTAAATGTTAACCGAAAAGAGAGTGACAAGAAATTTGCTGAAGCTCAAGATATTTTAAATAAAATTGAAAGTTTAAATAATAACTAATGAAAAAATTAAAATATGTAATTATTTTTCTAATTATCAACTTTGGAGCCTTAGGTTTAGGGGTTTTGTTGATGCAAAACGGGCCTGAAACAGATTGGTATTTACAACTCAATAAAGCCCCTTGGACACCTCCTGGATGGGTATTTGGAGCGGCTTGGAGTACTATTATGTTATGCTATTCTTTTTACATGATGTATTTGTTTGTTGCACAACCAAATACCAAAGTTAAAATTTTATTTACCGTTCAGTTTATATTGAATGTTTCATGGAATCTGGTGTTTTTCAATCAGCATTTAATCACTTTAGGATTACTCTTCATTCTTGCTCTTACTGCAGTAGTCACCATTTTTTTATACGACTACAGAAAAATACTAGGTTTAAAATCACTTTTAATAGTACCTTATTTTTTATGGTTGTGTATTGCTACTTCTCTTAATTTATACATTTTACTTTATAATTAATTCATGAAGATATATACCCTACATAAAAAACAAAATTTACCTATTACCATTCAGCAAGCTTGGGATTTTTTATCAAATCCAAAAAACCTAAAAACCATTACCCCAGATTATATGGGATTTCATATTCTGTCTGGAGCAGACAAACCTATGTTTGCAGGTCAAATTATTCAATATATTGTCACACCAGTTATGGGTATAAAAACCAAATGGGTTACTGAAATTACGCATGTTATAGATAAACATTATTTTGTTGACGAACAACGTTTTGGACCTTATGCGCTATGGCATCACAAACATTTTATCAAAGAAATTGATGGCGGTGTCGAGATGGAAGATATTATAGATTACAAAGTCCCGTTTGGAATTCTTGGACAATTGGTGCATCCGGTTCTAGTAAAACCGAAATTGGAAGAAATTTTTAACTACCGCACAACAAAACTAGAAGAACTATTTGGTGTTTATAACTCATGAAACAACGGATTAATATTTTTTGGTTTCGACGAGATTTAAGACTGGACGATAATGCAGGATTGTTTGAAGCTCTGCATGGAAAACATCCCGTACTTCCTGTTTTTATTTTTGATTCTAATATTTTAGAACAACTTCCCGAAGATGATGCAAGAGTTACTTTTATTTATAAAACACTTCAAACCATGAAGCAAACGCTTCAAGAAAAGTATGATAGTGATATAGCCTTGTTTTACGGAGAACCAATACACATTTATAAACAACTCATAGAAAAATATGCTATTGAAACGGTTTATACCAATCGTGATTACGAACCGTATGCCAGCAAAAGAGATAGGGAAATTAAAGACTTTTTAAAAACTCATGATATCGCCTTTAAAACTTTCAAGGACCAAGTTATCTTTGAAAAAAATGAGATCGTAAAAAATGACGGAACTCCTTATGTGGTTTACACACCTTACATGAAACAATGGAAAACATTGTATAAAACAACATTAATAAAACAATATGATTCAGAATCGAATTTATCTAAGCTTGTTAAGCACATTGATGGGGATGATTGCAATCTTTCAGAAATTGGATTTAAAACGTCTTCACAACAAATAAAACAATATACTGTTACGCCTCATTTAATTCAAACCTATGAGGCAACTCGCAACTTCCCTGGGCAAGATTCAACGTCACGTTTAGGGCCTCATTTACGTTTCGGAACCGTGAGTATTCGCGCTATGATAAAAAAAGCAACAGCACAGCAAAATGAAATTTTCTGGCAAGAATTAATTTGGCGCGAGTTTTTTATGCAGATTTTATGGCACTTTCCGCATACAGCTACCGAAAGTTTTAAACCTAAATACGACCGTATTGTTTGGAGAAATAATGAAACAGAATTTAAAGCTTGGTGCGAAGGCAAAACAGGGTATCCATTAGTTGATGCAGGCATGAGACAACTCAATAAAACAGGATTTATGCACAACCGCGTACGTATGCTTGTTGGAAGTTTTTTATGTAAGCACCTGTTGATTGATTGGCGTTGGGGAGAAGCATATTTTGCTAAAAAATTACATGATTACGACATGGCCAGCAATGTTGGAAACTGGCAATGGGTTGCCGGTTGTGGAGTTGACGCTGCCCCATATTTTAGAATTTTTAATCCAACCACACATATTGAAAAGTTTGACAAAGACTTATCCTATATAAAACAATGGGTTCCCGATTTTCAAGAACATACCTACCCCACACCAATTGTCGACCACAAGTTTGCTAGAGAACGCTGTTTAAAGGTTTATAAGGAAGCTTTAAATTAACGTTTTTTAAAGAGCGATGAAATCTGTTTTATTACTCCTATCTCCTTATTTTTTAATAATTTTGCATCATACTTCTTGATATACCAATGACAGGGAAACGCTATTTAGATTACTCGTCTTTTATTAAATCTACCTTTGGAGAACGTGTTCAAAAAATATCCATTGATATTGGTTTTTCGTGCCCAAACAGAGATGGTTCCAAAGGTTTTGGTGGTTGTACCTATTGCAATAACCATAGTTTTAATCCAGATTACTGCAAACCTACCAAATCCATTACAGAGCAATTAGAAGAAGGTATTAGGCGCTTTTCTGAAAAATATAAAACACAACATTACTTTGCCTATTTTCAAGCCTATACTAACACGTATTCTGATATAGAATCCTTGAAAACCATGTACGAAGAAGCATTACGTGTTCCTAAAGTTATTGGACTAGTTATTGGCACCCGACCAGATTGCATTTCTGAAGAGATTATTGAGTATTTGTCCAAATTATCAAAAACCTATTACATTTCTCTGGAATTTGGAGTGGAAAGCACATTAAACAGCACTTTAAAAACCGTCAACAGATGCCATACCTTTGAAGATACTAAAGCAGCTTATAAGCTGTGCAAAAATAAAGGCTTTCATTTAGGAGCTCATTTAATACTAGGTTTGCCAGGTGAAACCAAAGACGACTTATTACATCATGCTTTAGAAATTTCAAAACTACCAATTAATACCTTAAAACTTCATCATTTACAAATTGTAAAACAATCGGTTATGGCAAGCCAATTCAAAAAACATCCAGAACAGTTTAATTTATTTACTTCTGAAGATTATATTGAATTTATGGCAGAATTTATTGGATTGTTACGCCCTGATATTATTATTGAACGGTTTATCAGTGAGGCGCCTCTGGATTTATTGATTGCTCCAAATTGGAACGGACTTAAAAATTTTGAGGTTGTGGCTAAAATAGATAAGCAGTTGTTGCAAAAAAATACATGGCAAGGAAAATATTATAAGCAGCGTGTTTAAAATTACTTTATCTCCCTGTATCTCAATTAAACCAAATAAAATACTAAAATGTCACTTCGAGTGGTTTTACAGAACAAAGTGATGTGAAATTGTATTGAGAAGCGATATCCTTATAAGAGTTCTCGATACAATTCTCCTACGTCGAATTACTCGAACCGACAAACCAACTAAAAATACTATAATAAACCCAAATGTCTCTTCGAGTGGTTTCACAGAACAAAGTGAAACAAATTTGCATCGAGAAGCAATAACCTTATAAAAGTTCTCGATACAATTCTCCTACGTCGAATTACTCGAACTGACAAACCAATTACAAATACTATAATAAACCTAAATGTCTCTTCGAGTGGTTTTACAGAACAAAGTGATGCAAAATTGTATCGAGAAGTGGTAACCTTACAAGAGTTCTCGATACAATTCTCCTACGTCGAATTACTCGAACTGACAAACCAACTACAAATACTATAATAAACCCAAATGTCTCTTCGAGTGGATTCACAGAACAAAGTGAAACAAATTTGTATCGAGAAGCAATAACCTTATAAAGGTTCTCGATACAATTCTCCTATGTCGAATTACTCGAACTGACAAACTAACTACAAATACTATAACAAACCCAAATGTCTCTTCGAGTGGTTTTACAGAACGAAGTGATGCAAAATTGTATCGAGAAGCGATAACCTTATAAAAGTTCTCGATACAATTCTCCTACGTCGAATTACTCGAACTGACAAACCAACTACAAATACTATAACAAACCCAAATGTCTCTTCGAGTGGACTTGTGATACGCAGTGAAACAAATTTGTATCGAGAAGCGGTATTGATAAACAAAAATATACTCACAAGTGCGTATTGATTTTGCCAATGCAAAAAACTAACTTCGCTTACCATCTGATATAAAACATTCAAATGATTTTATATCATACCGTTACCGCCAAGTGTAAAAAAACGACACAGCTGACAATTTGCTACTTAATTAACAGAAATAAAACGAATGGACAGCCAACGCACAAAACAGCACATTTGCAAGCCCCGACACACAAACCGACACTTCGGCTTGCAAAAGAGCTGTTTTTTAGCCTACGCACTTCCTGATATCAGAGTTAAAGAAAAATAGATTTATAAAGAATCCAATAGCATGGAATACAAATATCAAATTATAATTCTCGGTAGCCTTACAGCCGTTGTTGACGAAATTACGACTTTGCTTTACGAAAAATTGGGAGAATTGAATCTACAAAAGAATTTCTATCAGATAATTAGAAACTACGAAGTTGAGAAAATTTATAAAGGCAATCAGCCGACTTTTGTTCTCTATTTTGGTAGCCCAAAAGGAAAATATGAAGATGTTGCCATTGTAGAAAGACTATTAAATGAAGGGAATATTGTGTTGCCAATATTTTACGACGCATTTAAAAGTGAAATTCCTGAGATTCTCTCTAATCAAAATGGTCTTAAGTATGAGCATTATCAAAATGAAAAGATTGTAAATCTTATTTTGGAATCTTTTGGCAATTTAAGGAACACGAGAAAGATATTCATAAGTTATAAAAGAGATGAATCTTCATCAGTTGCTATCCAACTATATGAGGTTTTAGAAAAAAATAATTTTGACGTTTTCCTAGATACGCATTCAATAAAACAAGGTGAACCTTTTCAAGACGAATTATGGCATCGAATGACAGATTGTGATGTTATAGTTTTGCTAAATACACCGCATTTTTTAGAAAGTGAATGGTGCGAAAAAGAAATAGCTGAAGCTAATGTAAAACAAATTGGTGTTTTACAATTAGTTTGGCCTACAAATAAACTGGCATCAATGGAAGAGGTTTGTTTTCTACGCCAAATGCACCCAGACGATTTTATTGATGGTGTATTTGATAATAAAGATATTTCAAGGCTTACAGACACTACTTTAAAAAGTATTGTCCAAAAAGTTGAATCTATAAGAGCTAGGAATTTAGCAGCAAGGCAAGATAATTTAATAACAGAGTTTCTTAATATCGCCAAAAAGAATGGGAAGAACGTAAGCATCCAGCCAGAAAGATTCATAACAGAAGAAATAGCAATAAATAAAAGACGGATTTTTATTCCATCTGTTGGTATTCCTCAATCAATGGATTATAATCAGTCTTCAGTTTTAAAAAAGGAGATAAATGAATATTCCGTTGATGAGGTTTATTTAATCTATGATAATGTACGCATCCGAGAAAAATGGTTAAAACATTTGGAGTACCTTAATGAGTATCTAGATGTTCAGACAATTAAAAAACAGGAATTCGACTTATGGCTTCAGAAAAATTAAAAACGATATTTCTTTCTGCAAGTATCCCATTGCAGGAAAGACATGCAAAATATTATGATACAGCTGATATTATTGCGATTCGAGATGCAGTTATTGCACTAGCAACTATAGTATTGCCAAAACATAGGTTAGTTTGGGGAGGTCATCCATCGATTACGCCAATAATCTATTATGTAATGGAAAGACTGAATCTTAATATACAAAAGCATGTAACTCTATATCAGTCCAAGTATTTTGAACATCTCTTTCCTGAGGATAACAATAAATTTAAAAATGTTGTGCTTACAAAAAACACAGGAGAAATCCAATCAAGTATTCTTTTAATGCGGCAGAGAATGTTCTCAGAAAATGATTTTTCTGCAGGAATATTTATTGGAGGAATGGATGGAATTGAAGTTGAATTTAACATGTTAAAAGAAGCTCATCCCAATGCCATTTTATTACCTATTGCTAGTACAGGAGCGGCATCTTTAATTGTCTATGACAAACTGTTAACCGAAGACTCAAAAAATAACCGATTACTCAATGACTATGGATATTTATCCTTATTTCAAGATTTACTAATTAACAAAATTTAAACCTATGGGAAGAAAGATTTTTGTTTCATATAAATACAAGGACGAACAGGTGGCAAAACTGCAAGATGCCTTTTATGAAGAAGTTAACAATGTTATGCAATGGAATTACAGAAATACCCGAGCGCGTGACTATGTAGATAAGCTTCAGGAAAAAATAGGAAGGGATAATATTAATTTGGGAGAAAAAGATGGTGAAAGTCTTGCAGATTTTTCTGATAACCAAATTGAAACTTCTTTAAAACAAAGAATTAGGCAATGTAGCGTCACAATCGTTCTTATTTCAAAGGGGATGAAAGAATCTACGAAAAAAGAAAACGCTCAATGGATTCCTTGGGAAATTTCATATTCATTGAGAGTTGTTCCAACAGGCGGAAACACAAAACAAAGGAATGCTGTGCTTGGGGTTGTCTTACCAGATGAAACAGCTAATTATAATTGGTATTACACTTCAAACCCTAATTGTAATAGTATAACTCACCACTCCGGTCAGCTATTTAAGATTCTGAAAGATAATATGTTTAATATTCTTGAAAAAGAATTTCGTGAATGTAGTGGAACAAAGATTCATACTACAGATGAACCTTCATTTATAAAAACTGTTAAGTGGAGTGATTTTATGGGCTTAAATTATAATAACTACATAGAGAAAGCAATTGCAATTAAAGATGATGAAGTATCTTATGATGTACACGTAAATCTAGATTAATATGAGTTTTATTTCAGAATCCCAAATTAAAAATTATCGTAGGTCAACAAAAAGTTATTCTCTTACCTTAAACGAAAGCTTGAAAAGTTTTAGAAATGAAAGTTCTTATTACAAGACAAAAATTTTTTTATCACACAAACATGATGAACTGGAATACCTTGAAGGTGCAATTTCTTTTCTAAAAAACTTCGGCGTAGACATATATGTTGATTGGCAAGATGAAGGAATGCCAAAAACAACTTCAGGTTATACTGCTGTTAGAATAAAGCAAAAAATTAGTGATAATCATAAATTTATTTTGTTAGCAATAGAAGGTGCAATTAATTCTAAATGGTGTAATTGGGAATTAGGGTTAGGAGATGCTGCAAAATATATTGAAAATATTGCAATTCTTCCTGTTAAGAAAGACTATTCTGACTTTTCTGGAAGTGAATATTTAGAAATATATCCATATATTTTTAGTATTGATAGTTACCAATATTTTAAAGGGATGTATAGACCTCAAGGAACATATGTTGTTTATCCATCTGTAAATGGGAATGACAAATTTGTTCCATTAAAAGATTGGTTGCAAAAACGATAGAAACATATTGCACCGTATGTTTAATTAATCAATAGCCAACGCTTCGTAGTCAAGCACATTGGTTGGTTGGTTGGTTGGTTGCACAAAAAGTCAACGCGCGTCCAAAACCAACCAAAGAGCTCGCATACCCAAACACACAGCAGACAGAAAAGATGTAGCAAATTGAAAGAAAAATGACTGAAATGACTGAAAACCAAGCGGTAACAAAATGTCATAAGTAATAGCGGTAAAGTGCTGTTTTTCAGCATTTGTAGCACGCATCAACATCATCAAAATTTGATACGAACTACCACGAAATCCGCTACTACTTATACACTAGGCCAATAAGCGCAACTCTAGAATTTCTAGTTACTCCACCCGCTCAATATGAGCACCAATAGCACGTAAACGTTCGTCAATACGCTCATAACCTCTATCAATCTGCTCGATGTTTTGAATAGTTGAAGTCCCTTTTGCAGATAAAGCCGCAATCAATAACGACACACCTGCACGAATATCTGGCGAGGTCATGGTAGTCGCTTTTAAAGTCGATTTAAAATCATGACCAATAACGGTAGCTCTGTGCGGATCGCACAAAATAATTTTGGCGCCCATATCAATCAACTTATCAACAAAAAATAAACGACTTTCAAACATTTTTTGGTGTATTAATACACTGCCTCTTGCTTGTGTAGCAACTACCAAAATAATACTTAGTAAATCTGGTGTAAACCCAGGCCAAGGCGCATCAGAAATAGTTAAAATAGAACCATCGATAAAACTTTGTATTTCATAACCTTCAGTATGTGCTGGAATATGAATGTCGTCTCCTTGTTTTTCAACGGTAATGCCCAGTTTTCTAAATACATTAGGAATTAACCCTAAATCGTTCCAACTTACATTTTTTATAGTCAGCTCACTTTTAGTCATTGCTGCTAAACCTATCCAGCTACCAATTTCAATCATATCTGGTAACATAGTATGTGTTGTGCCTCCTAAAGTGTCTACGCCTTCAATAATCAACATATTGGAGCCTACACCACTAATCTTAGCACCCATTCTGTTAAGCATTTTACATAATTGCTGTAAATAGGGTTCACAAGCGGCATTGTAAATAGTCGTAGTGCCTTCAGCCAAAACGGCTGCCATAACAATATTAGCAGTTCCGGTAACCGAGGCTTCTTCCAAAAGCATATAAGTGCCTTTTAAGCGTTTAGCTTCTACTCCATAGAATTGCTCTTCTTTACTGTAACCAAATTTAGCTCCTAGTTTTATGAGGCCTTCAAAATGTGTATCTAAACGACGACGCCCAATTTTATCACCTCCTGGCTTAGGAATATAGCCTTTACCAAAACGCGCTAATAGCGGTCCTACAATCATGATAGATCCACGTAAACCACGGCCATCAACTTTAAACTCGTCGGATTCTAAATATTTTAAATTAAGATTATCTGCTTGAAAGGTATAAGAACCATGATGCAGCATGTTAATTTTAACGCCTAATTTTCTAAGTAAATTAATAAGCTTATTAACATCTACAATGTCTGGAATATTATGAATTGTAATAAGGTCTGGACTAAGCAATACAGCACATAAAATTTGTAATGCTTCATTTTTAGCTCCTTGAGGCTGAATGTTTCCCTTTAGTTTATGGCCCCCTTCAATTTTAAATGTTCCCATAGCTAAAGCTTAATAGCGTTTTCTTGAGCGATTAGAGTTTTTCTTATGGCCTCCTTTTTTATTATTAGAACTGTATTTTGATTTGGTACGTAATAAACTTGAGGAATCAGATAAATCTTCATCGGTGTTTTTAAGGTTTATTTTACCATTAGAAAGTTCAAATAAATGATCAAAAATCACTTGATCCTCTACGGTATCTTTGTTCCAATTTAAAAAACACTTTTTCATGTGATTGGCTATGGTAAAAATAAGTGCTTCTTTAAGTTCTCCTTCTTCCCATGTATTGGCAACATCAATCATTGTTTTAATATTGTTACCATAAAATCGGTATTTAGGAAAATTTTGTGGGTATTTTAAAGGTTCTGGATGCTCTTCAAGAAATTCTTTAGAAGGTTTTGGAAATGGTGAATCTACATCTAATTCAAAATTAGACATGATAAATAATTGATCCCAAAGTTTATGTTGAAAATCTGGCACATCTCTTAAATGTGGCTGCAAATTACCCATAACAGCAATGATAGACTTCGCAACTTTTTCACGTTCTTCCTTGTCTTCTATTGTTTTGGCATGGTTAATCATTTTTTGCATGTGTCGTCCATATTCTGGAATGATTAAATGCTCACGTTCTGTGTTGTATTCTAAATTATCTATAATCAAAATAAAGTGTGTAGGATTAAAGGTTTCTGCATGTAGTTGTTATGCTAGTTCAAAAGTAACAAAAAAAAACTAAAGGCTAATAACACCCTCAACTTTATTTGCAACTTCTTTATACTTTTCAATAACGGCTTCAGGGTTTTTCATGCGTACATTAATAGATATACTGGTGTATTTGTCATTTTTTGACGCTTTAGTATTAATAACTGCTCCCATATTATTGAAAATAGCTTCAATATTCGTTATTTTTTCTAAATCAGATTTTACAATAAACTTATACAAATACTCGGCTGGCCAAGTGTTAGTATCGTATAATTGCGATTTTAATTTATTATAAAATTCTTCGGAGTTTTGATTTGTGCTCATAATTTTTTTTATAGGTTGCAAATATACAGTTTCCTTGGTATTTTTTTTTCATCAATTAAATTCCGATTTTTACAGCAAAATAGCATCGCATTGGATAGAAAAAAAATTGTGATAACTGGCGGACCGGGAACTGGAAAAACGTCTATTATCAATGAATTGAAGCATCAAAACTATTACTGTTTTGAAGAAATTATACGTACATTAACCATTGAAGCCACAAAGGATAGTGATTCTTCTACCCATGTTTCAAATCCGATTGCTTTTGTAAACGACCCTTTGGATTTTAATACACGATTATTACAAGGTCGTTTAAACCAATATAAACAAGCGGCCCTTGTAGAGAATCCTCTTGTGTTTTTTGACCGCGGAATTCCTGATGTTTTAGCGTATATGGAATATTTTAATCAATCGTATTCTAATGAGTTTTTAAGTGTGTGCAGTGAAAACAAATATAGTCATGTATATTTATTGCCTCCTTGGAAATCAATTTACAAGACAGATGCTGAGCGATTTGAATCTTTTAATGAAGCTGTTAAAATCCATGATTTATTAGAACAGATTTATGAAAACTTAGGGTATACCATTATTGAAGTTCCGTTTGGAACAGTCAAAGAGCGCACCAATTTTATAATTAATAGTCTTTAAAGCAAGTTTTTGCAACATCCTATAAACATATTAGAACGGTATTGGAACTTTACTGAGTTTAAACCTCTTCAAGAAGACATTATAAACGCTGTAATAGAGGGTGAAGACACCTTTGCGTTGTTGCCAACAGGTGGCGGAAAATCACTGTGTTTTCAAATTCCGGCATTAGCCAAAGAAGGCATTTGTATTGTAATTTCTCCGTTAGTAGCCTTAATGAAAAATCAGGTGGAGCGCCTTCAAGAACAAGGTATTAAAGCCATGGCGCTTACTAGTGGTATCTCGTCACAGCAAATAGATACCTTGTTAGATAATTGTATTTATGGCAATTACAAGTTCTTATACTTATCGCCCGAACGTTTACAACAGGAACTAGTTCAAGACCGCATTAAACAAATGAATGTAAACCTTATTGCGGTTGATGAAGCACATTGTATTTCGCAATGGGGAAATGATTTTAGACCAGCCTATAAAAATATAGCGTTGCTTAGACAACTGCAACCTACTGCTAATGTGATTGCCTTAACAGCTTCAGCCACACCAAAGGTAGTTGAAGATATTATTAAGGAACTTGACTTTATCAATCCAAAAACATTTAAACAATCCTTCTCAAGACCCAATTTAGCGTATTTAGTATTACATGAAGATGATAAATATTATCGCATTCAAAGCATTTTAAAAAAATATACAGCCTCTTCCATAATTTATGTTAGAAACAGAAAACTAACACTTGAAATAAGTTCTTTTTTAGAAAAAAAAGGAATTACGGCAACCTATTACCATGGAGGTCTTCCTAATAACGAAAAGGATGCTCACATGCAACAATGGCTTAACAATCAAAAGCAAGTTATGGTCGCAACCAATGCTTTTGGAATGGGCATAGATAAACCAGATGTTAAAACAGTAATTCACTTTAATTTACCCGAAAGCATAGAAAGTTATTTTCAAGAAGCCGGTAGGGTTGGTAGAAATGGTGATAAAGCTTTTGCGGTAATTCTTAAAAATAATAGTGACGAACAATTAGTTAAAAATCAGTTTTTAAGCGTTTTACCTACGGTTGATTTTATAAAGCAGGTTTATAGAAAACTCTCTAGTTATTTTCAAATTCCTTATGGTGAAGGTGCTTATAGTACGTACGATTTTGATTTTAATAGTTTTTGCAAAACGTACAGCTTTGGTAACATGTTATGTTACAACGCACTGCTCTTACTAGACAGAACCAGTATCATTAATTTATCAAAACAATTTCAAAATAAAGTTAGTTTACAAATCATTGCTTCAAACCCGGTGGTCTTTCGTTATTTAGAAACACATCATGATAAAGCACTTATTGTAAAATCAATGTTGAGAATGTATGGTGGTATTTTTGATCATGACACCAAAATAAATACGCTTCGTGTCGCCGAAAAAGCATCAACCAACGAAGCTGTGGTGATCTCAGTTTTAAAACAATTGGAAAAAGATGGGATTATAGCATTAAATCTTTCTAAAACCGATGCGCTAATAACCTTTATTGAACCTCGAGAAGATGATAAAACAATAAACAGAATAGCCGATACCATTGAACAGCAAAATAACTTAAAAAAGTTCCAAGTAAACGCAGTTCTCGATTATATTAAAAATGATGATATTTGCAAAAGTGTACAACTTCTCTCCTATTTTGGTGAGAAAAATGTTAATCCATGTGGTATTTGTTCTGTTTGTTCCAACACAAAAAAAACGAATAAACCAACAGATACAAAAGTCTTAAGAAATCAAGTTATAGAATTATTAGAAACAAAAGATTTATCTTCAAGAGAAATAATTTCAATGCTAGACTATTCTGAAAAAGATATAAAAAACATGATACAATTGTTGTTAGAACACAACATCATTTCAATAACAAAAACAAACACATACAAACTATTTCATAAATGAGAGATTTAAGAATTGTTTTCATGGGAACTCCAGATTTTGCGGTAGCAACACTCAAAACATTGGTAGATACCCACTATAACATTGTTGGCGTAATAACAGCTCCAGACAGACCCGCTGGTCGTGGTAGAAAACTAAATGAAAGTGCTGTAAAAACATATGCACTTTCTGAAAATCTAACCATCCTACAGCCTACCAATTTAAAAGATGATGCCTTTTTGGACGAGCTAAAAGCCCTTAACGCCAATTTGCAAATAGTCGTTGCTTTTAGGATGCTACCAAAAGTTGTTTGGAACCTACCTGAATATGGCACGTTTAATTTGCATGCCTCGTTATTACCTAATTATCGTGGTGCTGCACCAATAAATTGGGCTATAATTAATGGAGAAACTAAAACTGGGGTTTCTACCTTTTTTATTGATGATAAAATTGATACAGGTGAAATGATTCTGCAAGAAGCCATAAAAATAGATTCTGAAGATACAGCGGGAAGTCTACATGATAAACTCATGGCTTTAGGAAGTCAATTAGTCCTAAAAACAGTAGAATTAATTAAACAAGATACTGTTAAAACTACGCCTCAAGTAGATTCTGATGATATTAAAACTGCTTATAAACTTAATAAGGACAATTGTAAAATCGATTGGAACGACTCATTAACAAACATTCATAACAAGATTAGAGGTTTAAGTCCGTATCCAGGCGCATGGTGCTACTTGACGAATACAGAAGACCCCGTAGCCATTAAAATATATAAAAGTGATACAGAAATTTGTGAACATTCCTTTGAAATAGGTTCGGTTATTTCATCAAAACAAGAGGTTAAAGTAGCAACAAAAAATGGTTTTATAATTATTAAAGAATTACAACTTCCTGGAAAACGTTCTATGGACATAAAATCACTTCTTAATGGGTACCAATTTGAAATGAAAGCCAAAATGCTCTAAACCCCTATTTTTACTGATATTTTGAAATAATCGACGAAACGCATTAGCTTTATTAACAAATGTAAGAAGTTATCAACAATACCTAGCATTTCCCTTGCTATTACTTGCATGATTGCATAATCCGTATAAATTTGTAGAGGATTTAACAAAAACATGTTATAACCAACAATTTATTAATAATTAAATTTTACATTATGAACAAAACAGATTTAATCGATGCAATGGCAGAACATGCTGGAATTACTAAAGCAGCTGCTAAAAAAGCTTTAGAGTGCGCTCTTATTGAAATTGAAGGACCTTTACAAAAAGGTAACAGAGTTTCTTTAGTAGGATTTGGATCTTGGTCAGTTTCTAAAAGAGCTGCAAGAGAAGGAAGAAACCCTCAAACTGGGCAAACTATAAAAATTAAAGCTAAAAAAGTAGTTAAGTTTAAAGCTGGTTCAGATTTATCTAGAGCAGTAAACTAATTTACATCGCTAAATATTCATTAAAGCCTTCTAAAAAGAAGGCTTTTTTTATTAAAAAAAATAAAAACTATTGTTTATTTAAGATATATATATTAGATTTAGAAAAACTAATGCTGTTTAAATGATTACAACAAAGCCAAAAAAAGGTGACTTATTAATAGCTGAGCCTGCTATTATTGGTGATATGTCTTTTAATAGATCTATAGTGCTATTAGCAGATCATAATGCCGAAGGATCTATTGGTTTTATACTTAATAAACCCTTAGAGTATACGCTTAATGACTTAGTTCCTGAAATAGAAACTTCACTTAAAGTATATAACGGAGGGCCAGTTGAGCAAGACAATCTTTACTTTATTCACACGGTACCACAACTAATTCCTAATAGTATAGAAATATCTCTGGGCATATTTTGGGGTGGCGATTTTAATACAGTTGCCGAACTTATTGCATCTGATAAAATTTCTGAAAATGATATTCGGTTTTTTCTAGGCTATTCAGGTTGGAAATCTAATCAATTAGAAACAGAGCTTAAAGCCAACTCTTGGGTAGTCACCGAAAATGTTTACAAAAAAGAGATTATGGAAAAAGATTATGAATCTTTTTGGAAAGAAAAAATGTTAGAGTTTGGTGGCGAATACAGCATATGGTCTAATGCTCCAGAAAACCCAAATTACAATTAACCCAGTCTCATTTTTACATTTAATTTTTGTAGTACTACTTTTGCCACATTTGCCTCGAAATATTTTTTTCTGTATTTTGTAACTGGTTGTATCCCGGTAATGACATTTGTCATCCAAATTTCGTCCGCCTTTTGAAGTTCAAAAGGTGAAATTGAAGTCTCCAAAATTTCATATTCTGGAAGCTGTTCCAGTATTTCAATAAGTTGCTTCCTCATAATTCCTTTTAAACACCCATCGATTAATGGTGGTGTTTTTATGACATTATCTTTTACAACAAAAACATTACCATTAAGAAACTCTACTACCTGTTTATCAGTGTTTAAAAGCAAACAATTTTGTAAGCCATTATCTTTAGCATAAATACTACCAACCACGTTAATAGCCTTATTATTGCTCTTTAATGTGGATAATAAACTTGGTGATACGTAAAAATCTTTAAATAAGTCCACTTCATAACTATCGCTTTTAAGCAGATAAAAATCATCCTCTATTTGGTTTGATATAATAACAAAACCAACATCATTGGTGTTTGGAAGATACAAACCACCTTCTTTTCTATAGACAACTAATTTTACTCTTGACGATGCATTTTGCAACTGATTAGCTTTTAGTAGGTCTTGAATTTGATTTTCAAGAAATGCCATAGTAAAATTCATAGGTATTTCCATACGCATCAAACGCATAGAAGCCATCAACCTAAAATAATGATCTTCCCAAAACAATAATTTACCATGTGACACTTTTATGGTTTCAAAAAGAGCGTCACCATAATTAAATCCTCTATTATTTATAGACAACAATAAGTTGTCTTCAACTAGTTTTTCGTTAAAATTTATCATAAAAAAAAGTCCAAAACCCTAATAAAATTAGAGTTAGGACACTTATATATTTAATGTTTAATTATTGTTATTATGCTGAGCCTAATACTTGTTTTAAACTTGAAACTTGATTTTCCCATAACATTTTAGCTTCATCTATTTCATCATCATAAGCAAAATCTACAATCATTAAAGATACATCTTTGGTAATTTCATCTACTTGTATTCTAAGCTCAAAAAAAGTAAGTAATTCTTCGTCTTCATCAGCTAACCATCTAAATTTGACACGCTCTCCACTCTTTTTACTTAATAGTTTAGCTTGTTCTTCACTATCATCCCAAATAAAAGTAAATAATTCACCTCTTGAGTTTACATTGTCTGAAAACCATTCCGATAACCCTGATGGTGTTGAAATATATTGATATAATAACTGAGGAGATGCATGTATAGGAAATTCTATTTCAAATTTAATTTTTTCGTCCATTTCTACTTTAAAAATTTATTTGGCTCAATATATACATAAAAAGATAAGTTTTATAATAATTTTTAATAATATTTAATAATATTTTGCACAACTTATGTTTGCTCACAATAATATTGTTTTTATATTTGCAGCCTTAAATTATGGCGAGGTAGCTCAGGTGGTTAGAGCGCAGGATTCATAACCCTGAGGTCACGGGTTCAATTCCCGTCCTCGCTACAAGTATTAAACTCAATAAAAAAACGGTTTAGGTC
>JBNKYB010000030.1:0-4174 GCA_050300615.1 Flavobacteriaceae bacterium
TATAATGCCTGGTCATGGTGGATTACTAGACAGATTGGACAGTATTATTTTTGCAGCACCTTTTATTTATTTATTTTTAAGAATTACACTATATGTTTCATAAAGAAGGACATAAAATCATATTTACTACATTTATTATTGTTGTAGCATCATTTTTATTGATTGACAATTTCATTCATTTACCATGGCTACAAACCGCTCTATGGATTATATTTCTAATCTTTTTTATCCTCATACTTCAGTTCTTTAGAAATCCTAAACGTAATACCATACAAAATAACAAACAAGTACTATCTTCAGTCGATGGGAAAGTCGTAGTTATTGAAGAAGTTTTTGAAAAAGAATATTTTAATGATAAACGCATACAAGTAAGTGTATTTATGTCTCCAGTTAATGTACACGTAACCCGCTACCCTATTGGCGGAAATGTAGTTTTTAGCAAATACCACCCTGGAAAATATTTAGTTGCATGGCATCCCAAAGCTAGTGAAGAAAATGAACGGACTACTGTAGTCGTGGAAAACAAAGTTTTTGGAAAAGTACTTTACAGACAAATAGCAGGAGCTCTTGCTAAGCGTATTGTAAATTATGCTAAAGTAGATGACCAAGTTATGCAAGGAACTGATTGTGGATTCATAAAATTTGGTTCAAGAGTTGATTTATTTTTACCTTTAGATGCTCAAATCAAAGTAAAACTTAACCAAAAAGTCCGTGGAGGAGAAAGTATTATTGCAGAAATCAATGACTAGTAACGATTTAGATATAGAATTTAAAGAGGCAGTTGATAGAGTAAACGCTCATACAGATCCTTTTCCTGCTGATTTTCTACTAAGATTATACGCATATTATAAAAAAGCAACTAACGATTATGGGCAACCGAGCAGTAGAAAACCCATTATAAATGCTTTTAAAACAAATGCCCTATTTCAAATAAAAAACATTAGTCAAGAAGAAGCTAAGCGCACCTATATAGATCTTGTAAACACTTATTTTCTATATAGAAAATAAGAAAACGTTAGATTATTTAATCTTTAAAAACAGGCTTGTTTTTTAAATTAATTATTGCGCCGTTAGGACTGTTAACAATTCTTTTTGAACGCAGATATCTGTTCAAATTATCGATATCAAAATTTGGAGCATTTTTATCAACACTACTAATTCTTACTTGTCCCGAAGAGTGAATAAACTCATTGTTACCAATCCACATGCCTACATGTACTACTTTTTCTGCAGTTGAATCTGTTGCTTTTCTTCCGAAAAACAATAAATCGCCAGGAGCAAGTTTATCAAAGTTTTTGGTTTCATCCATCAATTCTCCTGTATTTACTTGTTGAGATGCATCTCTTGGAATAACCATGCCATTTAAAAAATAAACAGTTTTTGTAAAACCACTACAATCAACGCCTTTGGCTGAAGTTCCTCCCCATAAATAAGGCAATCCCATTAGTTTTTTTGATGTAGCCACTAAAGATTCTGCCGTTGGCTTCGTGTTTTGTAACCACAAATCATATAATTGTGCCTCATTTTTATTTACATAAGCTATTCTATTATCAGGATACATCACCTTATAAAACCCATCATCTTCACCTAAAAGAACTAAAATATCTCCAGCAACCATATCTGAAACAACTTGAGATTTCATATCTGGGCTTGAATACGTACTACCCGTAATATTAGTATAAATTACTTTAGGCAACGCTTTCCATGAAGACAAATCAGATGGAGATAGTGTTACAATTCCTGCGTTATCTACCCATGCTAAATATTGATCTGGTGTTTGAATTAAAAACCAGCCTCCTTCCTTTTTAAGCACATTCACAGGTGTTCCTAATAATGCTTGTGTTGCTAATTCGGCAGAATGCTTTGGGTTACTTCGTAAATTAGCAACCGAAATAGTAACTAAACCAACTGTTTTGTCATCCAAATCTGCTGAGGGCAACATTTGAATACTATCAATAAAATTAATGTTTTCCGATTTTAACTTATCTTTTAGTTCGGCAACTGCTTTTGGTAAATTACTTTCCCCTTTTAATACATAATTACCCTTTTGCTTTATAGCTTCTACATTAAATAGCGCCACTCGTTTATCTGGAGCGTATTTAGTTTTAATAGCAGCAATATCTTTACTAAATGCTTCTTCTTTTACATCTTTATTTTTACAAGCCATTACAACCAATAGAACGGTAAATGGTAAAAACAATTTGATCATTTTTTTATTCATTTCAAAATGTATTTAATTTATAACGAAACAACCTTATTAATCTTCAAAAGGGTCATCTATTTATTTTAAACTAATCAAGCTAGCTTTAAGTGTTTCAATTTTTGCTAAAGCATCGGCTTCCTTTTTCCTTTCACTTGCCACTACTTGTTCTGGGGCTCCAGCAACAAACCGCTCATTAGACAATTTCTTCTGAACTGATTTCAAAAAGCCTTCTGTATAATTTAACTCGTCTGTTAATTTTTTAATCTCCGCATCAACATCAATAGCACCAGCCATTGGAATAAAATACTCGTTAGATTTTACTCTAAATGTTAAAGCTCCCTCAACGGCTGTACTCGTGTAATCAATACGGTCTAAATTACCTAATTTAATAATAACATCATCAAATGTTTTAGTAACATTTTCATTGTTAATTACTGAAAACTGAATAGAATCTTTAAAAGAGATATTCTTTTCCTTTCTAATATTTCTAATTCCTGAGACTACTTCGGAAGCAAAATCAAACTCTGATATTAAATTCTTATCAAACTCTTTAAATGCTGGCCATTTTGAAACTATTAAAGCCTCTTCTGGTGTTCTTTTTGAAATATATTGCCAAATATCTTCTGTTAAGAATGGCATAAACGGATGTAATACCTTTAAATTATTTTCTAAAATAGTAATAGCAGCTTGGTATGTGATTTTATCAATTGGCTTTTGATATTCTGGTTTTATCATTTCTAAGAACCATGAACAGAAATCATTCCAAATCAACTTATAAGTTTCCATTAAGGCATCACTAATCCGATATTTACTGTAATGATCTTCTATAGTTAACAACGTTTCTTGAAACTTGGCTTCAAACCACTCAATAGCTATTTTTGAAGATTCTGGTTGTTCAATATCTGCAACCTCCCAACCTTCAATCAATCTAAAAGCATTCCATATTTTGTTAGCAAATCCTTTTCCTTGCTGGCATAAAGCTTCATCAAACAATAAATCGTTTCCGGCAGCAGAACTTAATAACAAGCCTACTCGAACACCATCGGCACCAAATTCTTCGATTAACTTTAAAGCATCAGGTGAATTACCTAAAGACTTACTCATTTTTCGGCGTTGCTTATCGCGCACCAAACCTGTTAAATACACATTTTGGAATGGTTTTTCATCGCGGTATTCGTAACCAGCAATAATCATTCTTGCTACCCAAAAGAATAAAATATCTGGGCCTGTTACCAAATCGTTTGTTGGATAGTAATATTTTATTTCTTTATTTTCAGGAAAACGAATACCATCAAAAACGCTCATTGGCCATAACCAAGATGAAAACCAAGTATCTAAAGCATCTGTATCTTGACGCAAATCATTGGCTGTTAATTGTTGGTTATTAGATTTTTGTTTTGCCAATTGCAAAGCTTCTTCCGCTGTTTCAGCTACAACAAAATCGTCTTTTCCATCACCATAATAATACGCAGGAATTTGTTGACCCCATAATAACTGACGAGAAATATTCCAATCTCGAATGTTTTCCATCCAATGACGATAAGTGTTTTCAAACTTTTTAGGAAACAACTTAACATCACCATCTTGTAAAACCGCTTTAATGGCAGGTTTTACCAAATCTTCCATTTTTAAAAACCATTGATCTGATAATCTTGGCTCAATAACCGCTTTGGTACGTTCACTAGTTCCTACTTTATTTATATAATTTTCGGTTTTAACTAAATGACCGTTTTCTTGTAATTCTTTTTGAATGTCTTTTCTAACCACAAAACGATCTTTCCCTTCATAATGTAATCCGAAACTGTTTAAGGAGCCATTATCATTAAAAATATCAATAACTTCTAGATTGTGCTTATCTCCTAAATTTTTATCGTTTTCATCGTGTGCAGGCGTTACTTTTAAACAACCTGTTCCAAATTCCATATCTACATACTCATCTTCAATAATAGGAATTACTCTATTACAAATAGG
>JBNKYB010000031.1:0-78518 GCA_050300615.1 Flavobacteriaceae bacterium
TTGGCAGAAGGAGATGTTGTGGAGTCCAAGTTAAACCCGGGGAAGAAACTTAAGTACATAGGGCAGAAGTGGAGCGAATTACAGACCATAAAGTATAAGGCAAACACGCAGCCCATGTATGTGTTGATGGACCATGATGGAGAGAACCTGATAGACCCTGTGGCTTACACCCCTGACGTGGAAACCTATCTTAACTGGTTAAAGCAAGGTGTTTCAAATTTTAAATAGAATTATTTTCAAATAGTTAGTTTTGTGTTAGAATCACTTTGATTATAATAGTCAAAGTAATTCTTTATAAATAGTTTATAAGATGAGTTTGCATAATAATACTGTTGAAGGTACTTTTAGTTCAAAAGATAAAGCATCGTCTCTTGAAAACTATTTTGCTCCGTTTAGGCAAAATATTGTGGGGGCAGATCAAGACTTTGAATCCCCCTATGGGAAGAAAAAAATTATCTATGCCGACTGGACGGCTAGTGGAAGATTATATGGCCCTATAGAAGATAAACTCTTAAACGACATAGGTCCTTATGTAGCCAACACGCATACAGAAACTTCCATTACGGGCTCCGCAATGACTATGGCTTATCATGATGCCAGAAATATTGTAAAAAATCATGTTAATGCTTCAAAAGATGATGTGTTAATTACTGTGGGAACTGGAATGACGGGAGCTATTAATAAATTTCAACGTATTCTTGGAATTAAACTTAATGAAAATTTAAAAGACCATACAGAGGTTCCTGATGAAAAGAAACCGATTATTTTTGTATCTCACATGGAACATCACTCTAATCAAACATCGTGGTTAGAAACAATAGCGAAAGTTGTTGTTATTCCTTCAAACGACAATGGGTTACCTTGTTTAGATAGTTTGGATACTTTATTACAAGAGTACAGTCATATTCCTATAAAAATAGCAGCAATCACAGGGTGTTCAAATGTAACTGGAATTCAAACAAATTATCATGAAATAGCAAAAATAATGCATCAAAATAATGGTTTGTGTTTTGTTGATTTTGCTTGCTCTGCTCCGTATGTAAACATTAATATGCATCCACAGGATGAAGAGCAATATTTGGATGCGATAACCTTTTCACCGCATAAATTTTTAGGAGGTCCTGGTTCCTCGGGTGTATTGATCTTCAATAAAAAACTATATAAAAATTTAGTTCCTGATAACCCTGGTGGTGGCACAGTAAGTTATACGAACCCTTGGGGTGACCATGATTATATTGATGATATTGAAACCCGTGAAGATGGTGGAACACCAGGATTTTTGCAAGCTATAAAAATAGCATTGTCTATTAAGCTAAAAGAGCAAATGGGCGTTAATAATATTTTAAAACGCGAACACGAACTAAACACTATTATTTTTGATAGACTTTCAAAAATTAAAAACTTAACCATTCTAGCACCCGAACATACCGATAGATTGAGTGTGATCTCTTTTTATATAGAACAGGCCCATTACAATCTGGTTGTTAAACTACTAAACGATAGGTTTGGTATACAAACAAGAGGAGGGTGCTCTTGCGCAGGAACCTATGGACACTATTTATTGCATGTTGACCAATTAACATCCAAAGCTATTGAGCAAAAAATATTAGAAGGTTGTTTAATGGAGCGTCCAGGTTGGGTTAGAATGTCCATGCACCCAACAATGACAAATGCTGAGGTTGAATTTATTTGTAACGCTATAGAAGCTGTAGCACATAATTTTAGAGAATGGGAAAAAGATTATACGTATAATGCGATTAAAAACGAATTTATTCATATTAGTAATACCTCAGCAGAAAAGAGAATAACCAAGCATTGGTTTAAACTATAAGCTCTTAAATTTTAATTTATATATATTTGTTGCGTAAACGGAAAATTTGAGGGATTATTTTTTCTGACTTATATACTTTTAAATGCTACAAAACGTTAGTATTTTTTTAAATAGATATTAGTTGTTTATAACGAAAAACGCATTTAGTCGGTACTTTAAAGCTTTTAAAAGATATTTTTTTGAGAGAAAAATCTTCAATAATATGATTTACCCACTTATTTTTATAATTTTGCTATATAATGACTGCACAAAATAAAAAAATACTAGCCTCTATCTTATTAGTGTTGATAAGTTGTGTATGTATGGCTCAATTAGATACTCCTCCGTCTCCACAGGCAAAATCTACTGGGCCACCACCAGGATTTCTTCCTATTGATGGTGGTGTCTTAGTAGGGGTTTGTATAGGTATTTTTTATGGAGCAAAGAAAATACTGACCAATAAGTAGCTATTTGTCCATCAAATTTAAGTCAATAAGTTTAGCAACATATTTACCTAACACATCAAACTCTAAATTTACTACGGTTCCTTCTTTAAAATCACCAAAATTTGTGTGATCATACGTGTAGGGAATAATGGCAACACTAAAATTATCTTTTTTTGAATTAACTACCGTAAGACTTGTTCCGTTTACGGTTATAGATCCTTTTTCGATAGTAATATTATTAAGAGAAGAATCGTAATTAAAGGTAAACACCCAACTTCCGTCCTCCTCTTTAATGTTGGTACAAGTAGCTGTTTGATCCACATGGCCTTGAACAATATGACCATCAAGTCTGGCTCCAAGTACCATGGCGCGTTCTAAATTAACATTATCACCAACCTGTAAAATACCTAAATTTGATTTATCTAAAGTTTCTTTAATAGCAGTAACCGTGTACTCATCTTGGTTAATATCAACAATAGTGAGGCAAACACCATTATGCGCTATGCTTTGATCGATCTTTAGTTCGGGAGTTAATTTGCTTTTTATTGAAATATGAAGGTTGTTCATTTCTTTTTTTAAATTTGAAACAACACCCATATCTTCAATTATTCCTGTAAACATATTATTATCTGTTTATTTAGTTAAATTTGCAAAACAAAAATACGAACAAAAGCTGTCATTTTTAATGAAGAAATCAGAAAATATAGTAGTCGGAATATCTATTGGAGACTTAAATGGTATTGGAGGAGAGATTGTTTTAAAAACATTTGAAGACTCCAGAATGTTAGACTTTTGTACACCGGTTATTTTTGCCTCGTCAAAAACCATGTTATTTTTAAGAAAACAGTTTAATTCGTCTATTAACTTTAATGATATAAACCATATTGACCAAGTAGTTTTTGGGAGAGTCAATGTTTTAAATTGTTGGAAAGAACCTGTTACAATTGATTTTGGAAAAGAAGATTTTAAAATTGGTAAATACGCTATAAAATCATTACAAGAAGCTACTAAAGCATTAAAGAATGATGCTGTAGATGTCTTGGTAACCGCCCCAATAAACAAACACAATATACAATCTAAAGAGTTCAATTTCCCAGGCCATACAGATTATTTGGCACAAGAACTTGGGGGCGAAAGTTTAATGTTTATGGTTACAGATTCTTTGCGTGTTGGGTTACTTACAGACCATGTTCCTGTAAAAGATGTCGCTTTAAAGATTTCTTCAGAATTAATTGAAAGCAAAATCAATACTGTTTATAATTCGCTTCAAAAAGATTTTAAAATTAACAGACCCAAAATAGCCGTTTTAGGCATAAATCCTCATACAGGAGACAATGGTGTTATTGGCAATGAAGATGACGATGTTATGCGCCCAACTCTAGCAAAAATTAAAGAAAAAGGCAAACTAGTCTACGGACCTTATGCGGCTGATAGTTTTTTTGGATCCAATAATTACAAAAATTTTGATGCCATTATTGCCTCGTATCACGACCAAGGATTAATTCCTTTTAAAACATTATCTTTTGGTCAAGGTGTTAATTTTACAGCAGGTTTAAGCAAGATAAGAACCTCTCCAGATCATGGTACAGCCTACGAAATTGCCGGTAAAGGTGTTGCAGACGAGAACTCTTTTAAAGAAGCTGTTTTTACTGCTTTACAAATTTTTAAAAACAGATTTGATTATGAACGACTTACAAAAAATCCTTTAAAGAAAGCTCCAAAAACCAGATAATCAAAAAAATAAGTATAAGTGCTGTGGCATAAATTAAAAATTTATATATTTGCAGGCTCAAATTAGATGTGATGATGAAGCCACTAAAAGAGTTTACAATTCCATTTGTAGGGTTAAAAGTAGGGACACATCACTTTAATTTTAAAATTGAGCAAACGTTCTTTGATTATTTTGAGTATGAAGATTTTAACGATGTAAACGTTAATGTAGATGTTGAATTGATAAAAAACACAACATTATTAGACTTACACTTTAAAATTTCTGGAACAGTTAATATAAACTGCGACGTTACCAATGAACCCTATGATCAAACTATAGAAAATGATTTTGATTTGGTGGTTAATTTTGGAGAAGAATACAATGATGACAATATAGACATTCTTGTGCTTCCTCATGGAGCTTACGAAATTAATATACAGCAATATATTTACGAATTAATAGTATTAGCTGTACCAATTAAACGTGTGCATCCAGGCGTTGAAGATGGAACATTACGTTCAGATATACTTGAAAAATTAAACGAATTAAGCCCAAGGCTTAATGAAGAAAAAGAAAAAAATGAGGATATTGACCCTCGTTGGAATACATTAAAAAAACTATTAACGGATAAATAAATATAAAAAATGGCACATCCTAAGAGAAAAATCTCGAAAACAAGAAGAGATAAAAGAAGAACTCATTACAAAGCAACTGCGCCACAGATTGCAACTTGCCCTACAACAGGTGAAGCTCATTTATATCACAGAGCACACTGGCATGAAGGTAAATTATATTACCGAGGACAAGTTTTAATTGACAACTCTGAAGCAGTAGAAAACGTAGCTTAAAAAAGTTAAACTTAATAATAAAGCGCTCACATGTGAGCGTTTTTTTTATGATAAGTTTTTATAAGAGCCAAAAACGACTTAATTTGCATAGAATTTAGACCAAAAACTAGTATTTTGAACGAATTTTCGAATATTTTGGTTATTTTTTGTGATTTTTTGATCGAATTAACGATAAAGTTATGAGTAAAATATCAGCAGCAATTACAGCTGTAGGTGCCTATGTGCCAGAATATGTATTAACCAACCAAATTCTTGAGACAATGGTTGATACTAATGATGAATGGATTACTTCACGAACAGGCATTAAAGAACGTAGAATTCTTAAGGAAGAAGGAAAAGGAACCTCTTACCTAGCTATTAAAGCAGCACAAAATCTTATTGACAAAAAAGGAATAGACCCAAAAGACATAGACCTAGTTATAGTTGCAACTGCAACTCCAGACATGAAAGCTGCATCAACCGCAGCTTTTACAGCTTCAAATATAGGGGCTGTTAATGCGTTTACGTTTGATTTAGACGCTGCATGTTCTAGCTTTTTATTTGGAATGTCCGTTGCCGCTAAGTATATAGAATCGGGTAGTTATAAAAATGTTCTTTTAGTTGGAGCCGATAAAATGTCGTCTTTAATTAACTATAAAGACCGAGCTACCTGTATTATTTTTGGAGATGGAGCAGGTGCCGTATTGTTTCAACCTAACGAAGAAGGTTTAGGCCTACAAGATGAATATCTTAGAAGCGATGGTAAGGGTAGAGAGTTTTTACAAGCCACTTATGGAGGGTCTTCGTTTCCTATAACACCAGAAGTTTTAGAAAAAGGAGGACAGTATGCGTTTCAAGAAGGACAAACCGTGTTTAAAAATGCTGTTTTCAACATGGCCGATGCTACAGTAAAGATTTTAGATAGAAATAAACTAACGAATACCGATGTAGATTGGTTAGTTGCGCATCAAGCTAATAAACGTATTATCGATGCGACTGCTAAACGTATAGATTTAGAAAATGAGAAAGTGATGATGAATATTCACAAATACGGAAATACAACATCAGCCACATTACCTTTATTATTAAATGATTATGAATCACAACTTCAAAAAGGAGATAATTTAATTTTCGCTGCTTTTGGAGGTGGATTTAATTGGGGAGCCATTTATTTAAAATGGTCATATAATTCATTGACTAACTAAAAACCAAATATTATGGATTTAAAAGAGATTCAAAACTTAATTAAGTTTGTTGCCAAATCAGGAGCAAGCGAGGTTAAATTGGAGATGGAAGATATAAAAATCACCATTAAAACAGTATCAGAATCAGATACAACTTCTGTAAGATATATTTCAGAAGCACCATTACCACAAGCAGTTGCGCCAGTTACTACCGAGCAACAACAAGCACCAGCAAATCAAGCACCAGCATCTGCGGCAAAAACAGAAGACGATTCAAAATACGTAACTATAAAATCTCCAATTATTGGAACCTTTTATAGAAAACCATCACCAGACAAACCGTTGTTTGTTGAGGTTGGCCAAACGATAGCTGAAGGAGATGTTCTTTGTATTATCGAAGCTATGAAACTTTTCAACGAAATAGAATCTGAAGTTTCAGGAAAAATTGTAAAAGTATTAGTTGATGATTCATCACCTGTTGAATTTGATCAGCCACTATTTTTAGTAGATCCGTCATAACCCATTAAAAATTCCAATACTTAAATCTCACAATCCAATTTTTGGATTTTTGCGATTGGAATTTGAAATTTTTAATACCATAAGTTATGTTTAAAAAAATATTAATTGCCAATAGAGGAGAAATAGCACTTCGTGTTATAAGAACCTGTAAGGAAATGGGAATTAAAACGGTTGCTGTTTATTCAACAGCAGATGCTGAAAGTTTACACGTTAAATTTGCAGATGAAGCTGTTTGTATTGGTCCAGCATCTAGTAGCGAATCATACTTAAAAATGTCAAACATTATTGCGGCTGCAGAAATCACCAATGCAGACGCTATTCATCCGGGCTATGGTTTTTTATCTGAAAACTCAAAGTTTTCTAAAATCTGTGGCGAACACGGTATCAAGTTTATTGGTGCTTCTCCAGAGATGATTGATAGAATGGGAGATAAAGCCAATGCTAAAGCAACCATGAAAGAAGCTGGTGTACCTTGTGTGCCAGGTAGCGATGGTGTTATAGAAAGTTTTGAAGAGTGTGAAAGAATAGCAAAAGAAGTTGGATACCCTGTAATGCTTAAAGCCTCTGCTGGAGGTGGTGGAAAAGGAATGCGTGGTGTTTTTAAGCCTGAAAACTTAAAAGATGCGTGGGATTCTGCTCGTCAAGAAAGTAAAGCAGCCTTTGGAAATGATAATATGTACATGGAAAAACTCATTGAAGAACCAAGACATATTGAAATTCAAATTGTAGGTGATTCTACTGGAAAAGCATGTCATTTGTCTGAGCGTGATTGTTCTATCCAACGTCGCCATCAAAAGCTAACAGAAGAAGTGCCTTCTCCGTTTATGACAACGGCTCTTCGTACTAAAATGGGTGAAGCTGCCGTAAAAGCTGCTGAATATATTAAATATGAAGGTGCAGGAACTATTGAGTTTCTAGTTGATAAAAACAGAAACTTTTACTTCATGGAAATGAATACACGTATTCAAGTGGAGCATCCAATTACCGAGCAAGTTATTGATTTCGATTTAATACGCGAACAAATATTAGTAGCTGCAGGTGTGCCAATTTCAGGAAAAAATTATACACCAAAATTGCACGCTATTGAATGTAGAATTAATGCTGAAGATCCATATAATGGGTTCAGGCCTTCGCCAGGAAAAATAACTGTTTTACACGCTCCAGGAGGGCATGGTGTACGTTTAGATACGCATGTGTACGCAGGTTATACAATTCCGCCAAATTACGATTCCATGATTGCTAAGCTAATTACAACAGCGCAAACTAGAGAAGAAGCAATTAATAAAATGAAACGAGCCCTTGAAGAGTTTGTTATTGAAGGGATTAAAACAACCATACCGTTTCACAGACAACTTATGGAACATCCAGATTATTTAGCGGGTAATTATACCACTAAGTTTATGGAAGACTTCGTAATAGAAAAGGAAGTTGAAGAATAAAACATAAAGCTCCATATTTTTTGGAGCTTTTTTTATGGTGTTCTTCTTTTACTTTTTACAGATAAACAAAAGTCAGGTTATTCGCTATATCTTATTTATGGGTCTATAACACATAAAAAGGATGAATTTATCCTGAGCGAAGTTGAAGTACACCTATCCTTAGCACAAAATCACTATTTTTACTAACAACTAACAACTAACAACTAACAACTAACACTTGAATTTATCCTACTGGGAAATAAAATCATGGTTTACCCATATAGACTACACCATTGTAGGAAGTGGTATTGTTGGGTTAAGTTGTGCATTGCATCTGAAAGAACGATTTCCTAAAGCACATATTTTAGTACTTGAAAAAGGAACACTTCCGCAAGGCGCAAGTACTAAAAATGCAGGATTTGCTTGTTTTGGAAGCTTAAGTGAAATTCTTGATGATTTAACAATACATTCAAAGCCAGAAGTTTTTGATATTGTAAAAAAGCGCGTTGAAGGTTTAGGTATTTTAAGAAACACATTAGGAGGCAAAAACATTAATTACCTACAATATGGAGGGTATGAATTATTTTCTAAAGATGACACAGCCCTTTTTGAACAATGTTTAACACAAAGAGAGGAAATCAATAAGTTTTTAAAACCACTTTTTAATGATGATGTTTTTAGTTTAAAGGAGAATTGTTTTGGGTTTAAAAACATTCAAGAGCAGTATGTTTTTAATCCTTTTGAAGGACAAATTGATACCGGAATGATGATGAAGGCGTTGCTTAAAAAAGCACAGGATAAAGGCATTCAAATACTAAATAATATTACGGTCGAAGATTATTTGGAATCAAATCATTCAGTGTCGGTAAAAACAAATCTTTTAGAATTTTCAACCTCAAAACTACTTATTGCGACAAATGGTTTTGCTTCACAACTCATTAAAGAAGAGGTGAAACCTGCAAGAGCTCAAGTATTAATTACAAAACCAATTAACAATTTACATATTAAAGGCACGTTTCATTTAGATAAAGGCTATTATTACTTTAGAAATATTAATGATAGAATTTTATTTGGAGGTGGTAGAAATCTCGATTTTAAAGGAGAAGAAACTATCAGTTTTGAGCAAACAGAATTAATTCAAAACACTTTAGAGCATTTTTTGAAAACAACCATTTTACCCGATATTGATTTTAAAATTGAACATCGCTGGAGTGGTATTATGGGTGTAGGTAGTCAAAAAAAAGCGATAGTAAAATCATTGTCAAACAATGTATTTTGTGGGGTTAGACTTGGCGGAATGGGCGTTGCTATTGGCTCAATAATTGGTAATGATTTGGCGGAGTTAATTAATTAATATGATAAGACGATTCTTTAAGTTCTTCTATAAATTAATAGTATGGTTATTTGTGTTTACAATTGCTATGGTTATTCTATACAAATGGGTGCCTGTGCCAATGACTCCATTAATGCTTATTCGTAACGTTGAGCAACTTCAAAACGATAAAAAAGTAGTGTTAAAGCATGATTGGATTCCTATTGAAGAAATAT
This sequence comes from Flavobacteriaceae bacterium, assembly GCA_050300615.1. GTDB lineage: Bacteria > Bacteroidota > Bacteroidia > Flavobacteriales > Flavobacteriaceae > Yeosuana. The sequence goes on from JBNKYB010000031.1 coordinate 9,464, forward strand.
CTAAAAATTTACAGTTAGCGGTTATCTGTAGTGAAGATCAAAATTTTTTAAATCATCATGGATTTGATTTTGAAGCTATACAAAAAGCTATGAAGAATAATGAAAAAGGAAAGCGTATAAAAGGCGCTAGTACCATTAGCCAACAAACAGCTAAAAATGTGTTTTTATGGCCGCAGCGTAGTTGGTTAAGAAAAGGATTGGAAACGTATTTCACCTTTTTAATTGAATTATTCTGGTCAAAACAGCGCATTATGGAAGTGTATTTAAACAGTATAGAAATGGGTAATGGCATTTATGGTGCAGAGGAAGCTTCTAAATATTGGTTTAAAAAATCAGCCATAAAACTGAATAGAAACGAAGCTGCAGCCATTGCTGCCATTTTACCAAGTCCTCTTAGATATAAGGCAAATCCTGCTTCAAATTACATTCAAGGAAGAAAAAATTGGATTGTAAGACAGATGAATTTTTATGGCAAACTAGAGTATGAGAAATGATGCTGATATAAAAAGTGAATTGTATACGTATTGCCAACAGTTTATTGAAAGCAAAGTGCAAACCATACAAAACACTATTGCAGAAATACAACAATCTTTGCAATCTGAAACTAAAAGTTCTGCTGGAGATAAGCACGAAACAGGTAGAGCTATGATGCAACTGGAACGTGAAAAAGCTGGAAACCAGTTAGCCGAAATTTTAAAAATAAAAGAAATATTTTCAAAAGTAAATTTTATAAAATCATCAAGCACTATAGGCTTAGGAAGCGTAGTTTTTACATCACAAGCTAATTATTTTATAGCTATTAGTGCTGGCGAAATTAAATTAGATAATATGATGTTTTATGCTATTTCAGCAAGCACGCCTATTGGACAATTGTTGATTTCAAAAAAACAAGGAGATATTGTTCATTTTAGAGGACAAACCATTACCATAAAAAGGGTTATATAACAACTTTTAGAAAAACACTTGAGCCATTTTCTAAGGCAGTATTACTTTTAAAATAAAGAGTATTATTATTTGAAATAGCTTCAATTAAGTAATAATGTCCGTTATAATAAGATTTATTTATAATAGCTTTGAGATTAGATTTTTTTACAACTTGTAACTGGTGAGTGTAAACAATATTTCCTTCAATCTCATTAAATTCACCAAAAAAAGAAGCGATTAATTTATCTTTAGGGTTCTGATATAAGTTTTTAGGAGAATCATGCGCCAAAATTTTAGCTTCATGTAAAACAAGCATACTATCTGAAAAAGATATCACATCATCACGATCGTGCGTTGCCACAATACAAGTAATATTTTTTTCCTTTAAATATTGAAACAAACTTCTTCGTAAAGAGCGTTTTTTAAAATTATCAATATGGCTAAAAGGTTCATCAAGCAATAAAATTTCGGGCTGCTTTGCAATGGCTCTGGCTAAGGCAACTCGTTGTTTTTGTCCGCCACTTAATAATTTAACTTTGGTTTTAGCCCAAGGTTCTAATTCTACTACTTTTAAAAGTTCAGCAATACGTTCTTGTTTCTCTTCAGGATAAAAATTTGAAAGAAACTCTCCTATGTTTTCTGAAACAGATGTAAAGGGCATTAAATCAAATTCCTGAGCAACGTATTTCATGTATTCTGGCCCAATAATCAAATTGTATTTAGGTCCTAAGATAGCTTGATTTTTCCAAGAAATGCTACCTTCATTAAGGTCGTAGGTTCCGTAAAGCAACTTTAAAAGTGTGCTTTTTCCCGAACCACTTTCACCAATAATGGAAACATGTTCTCCTTCCTTTACTTCAAAAGAAGTATTCTTTAGAATGGGTAATTCTTTATAACTAAAAGAAAGGTTTTTTACTTGTAGCATGGTGTAAAAATAACATAAAAAAAACAGCTTGAATTACCAGTGATTTTAATTTTTTTAAATGGTTATTATTTACTTGGTAATACGTTATATCCCATATTAAATAATGTAAAACCAAAAAGATCTACATAGTATGCAATGGTTTTACTAACAGGAGTTCCAGCTCCATGACCAGCATTTGTTTCAATTCGTATTAAAGTAGGATTACTACCAGTTTGTTGTCGTTGTAATTCGGCAGCAAATTTAAAACTATGGGCAGGAACTACTCGGTCATCATGGTCTCCAGTAGTGACTAAGGTTGCTGGGTACTCAATGCCTTTTTTTATGTTATGAAGAGGCGAATATCCTTTAAGGTATTCAAACATATCTTTGTTTTGTTCAGAAGTACCATAATCATAAGCCCAGCCTGCGCCCGATGTAAAGGTATGATAGCGTAGCATATCTAAAACACCAACGGCAGGTAATGCTACTTTTGCTAAATCAGGGCGTTGTGTCATCACAGCACCTACTAATAATCCTCCATTAGAACCGCCTCGTATTGCTAGGTATTTTGAAGACGTATAATGATTAGCTATTAAGTATTCTGCAGCAGCAATAAAATCATCAAAAACATTTTGTTTTTTAAGTTTGGTTCCAGCATCGTGCCATGCACGTCCATATTCACCTCCTCCTCTTAAATTAGGAACAGCTAGGATGCCGCCTTGTTCCATCCAAACAGCATTTGATACACTAAAAGCAGGTGTTACACTAATATTGAATCCACCATAGCCGTATAAAATAGTTGGATTTTTGCCCTGCAATTTAATTCCTTTTTTATGAGTAATTATCATGGGAATTTTGGTTCCGTCTTTTGAGGTGTAAAAGACTTGGCTGCTTTCATAATCACTGGGATTGAAATCAATATTAGATTTCCAATAGAGTTTGGTTTTACCAGTTTTTGGGTTTAAAGTATAGATACTTGAAGGGGTGTTATAATTAGTAAAGGAATAGTATAGAACAGGATCTTCTTTTTTCCCTGAAAACCCTTCAGCAGAACCAAGTCCAGGCAACTCAATATCTCTTATAAATGTTCCGTCTAACTCATATTGTTTTACTTTTGAAATGGCATCTACCATATACGTGGCAAATAAATAATTATTGCCTGTTGAAATGTTTAATACGTTTTCTGTTTCAGGAATCACGTCAACCCAATGTTCTGGTAGTGGATTCGATGCATCAACCGACACAACGCGTTTGTTGGGAGCCTTTAAATTGGTTACTAAAAATAAGTTACTACCATCATTTTTAATAACGAATGTATCACTATCGGTATCATCTAAAATAGTAACAAATTTACTATTTGGTACAGATAAATCTTTTATGTACAATTTGTTGCCTGAGGTGGATGTTCTGGGTGTTATAACTAGATATCTATCATCTTCGGTAACGGTTCCGTCGATGTAACGATGTTTTTCTTCTGGTGTTCCACCAAAAATTAAGATGTCTTCTTTTTGTGAAGTTCCTAGTTTATGATAATATACTTTGTGTTGGTCTGTTTTAGCAGACAGCTCACTTCCTTTGGGTTTATTATAACTGGAATAGTAAAACCCTTCATTTTTATACCATGAAATAGGGCTGAATTTAATATCAGTTAGGGGGGGCTCAATAATGGCTTTGCTTTCCACGTCCATGATAATTACTTTACGCCAATCGCTGCCGCCTTCTGAAATAGAATAAGCAAGTATCTTTCCGTTTTTAGAAAAACTTAATCCATCAAGGGCAATAGTGCCGTCTTTTGAAAAGGTATTAGGATCTAAAAATACTTCAGCCTTAGCATTACCTTTCTTTCTGTAATAAACATCTTGATTTTGTAACCCATCGTTTTTTGAGAAATAGGTATAATTTCCTTCAATAAAAGGAGCTCCAATTTTCTCGTAATCCCATAATCTAGAAAGCCGCTCTTTTAGATCATTTCTAAAGGGAATTGTATTTAAGTAATCAAATGTAGTTTTGTTTTGAGCTCTTACCCAAGCACGTGTTTCACTACTTCTATCGTCTTCTAACCATCTAAAATCGTCTTTGACATCAACTCCAAAACAGGTATCAATAACATTAACAGTTTTGGTATGTGGGTAATTTATAGTTGCTATATTTTTCAGGGAATTTACTTTTTTATGCTATTAAAATACAAGGGTTAATTTCAAAAATAAACAAAAATCTGTAAGTTTAGATGATAAGTTTAATCTGCAAATTAATTTACTTGTAATATCTTTGAGGAATTATAAGAAATCGAATCATTATGAAGAAAATTCTCTTGCTTTTTATATTGAGTTTTATTTGCTCCAATATATTTTCACAAACTGATATTACTGAAAACGAATTAAAAGAACATCTACAATTTTTAACATCTGATAAAAATGCAGGAAGATACCCAGGAGGAAAAGAGAATAGACGGGTTGTTAAGTATATAATAAAGGAGTTTAAGAATTTAGGAATACAGCCTTTTAAAGGAGGGTACAAGCAAAATTTTAAAGCAGAATTACGTGTTGATAAAGGAGAAAAACCAGTTGTAAAAACTTGTAATGTGATTGGTTTTATTGAAGGGAATGATCCTGTTTTAAAAAACGATTATATTGTTTTAGGGGCTCATTATGATCATTTAGGTCTTGGAGGGCCCTCTGCAAAATCTGATAAAAGAGGTGTTGTATATCATGGGGCTGATGATAATGCCAGTGGAACATCAGCATTATTGGAAATTGCCGAAAAGTTAGCTGCTAATAAAGCCCAATTAAAAAGAAGCGTTTTGTTTATTGCGTTTGGAGCAGAAGAACAAGGCTTGTTAGGAAGTAAGTATTTTGTTGAACATCCCACAGTACCATTGTCTCAAATTAAGTTAATGATTAATTTGGATATGGTTGGCAGGTTAAATACAGAGCAACAAGTATATATGGGTGGTGCTGGAACTTTTCCTAATGGTGTTGAATTTATGACTGATTTAGGAGCGTCTTTAGGGCTGAATCCAGTCGTTCATGCAGGATCTGTAGGTGGGTCAGACCATGTCTCATTTTATAAGAAAGGAATTTCGGTTTTAGGAATGCATACAGGAGGGCATCCACAATACCATACGCCAGAGGACACCATAGATCTAATAAATTTAAAAGGTGAAAAGCAGGTTTGTGAATATGTTTATCAAACTATTTTACAAAAGGCATCTTCACGTGACGAGATGCATTTTATTAATCAAGACTAAGAATAAAAAAGCTCCTACACAAAAACATATGTAGAAGCTTAAAGTTTAGTTTGTTAAAAAGATAAAAGGAAGTGATCTCATCTTTATAAAATAGGTATTAAATAGTTTTAATTGAAGAACCAGAATGTATACTTCTATAAAATATCATTGTTTGTAATTTAGAATAATAAGGAGTAACATACCAAATCATTTATAAACAACTTCTCTTAGATAAGTGAAATTTTGATTCACCTTGAAATTTTGTTTTTTAACTAGTTTATTGCGCAATTTTAGAGTTAAATCATTAAAATTGAACAAATTAATTAGATGAAATTTAGAAATTATATTTGTGCCATATTTATTTTAATTCAAATTGGAGCGATTGTTTACTCTCGTTTTACATCACAAAGGTTTTTTTGTTGGGCACCATATGATATTCATACAAAATTTGAGGCTACTGCAATTATTAAGGGGGAATTTTTTAGTGCTAATGAATTGAAGAAGCGCTATAAATATAAGATGGCTGGTTGGGAACAGCGGTCAATTTATAATGTTTTTTCCATTATAAAGCAATATGAAACAACATATGGCAAAAATGATAACGCACATGTAAAAGTAAAATATTCAATTAATGGTTATCCAGAAAGAATATGGGAATTCAATCAATAAATAAATATACGTCATTTTTGGTAAGACCCATTCAATTTGAGGGTACATCAATGCATCCAAATATATTGCTAATGTCTAAGCTATTGTTACTTTTATTATTATACCATGGCTTTTATTTTAAGCTTATCGATCCATTTATTCCATTTATTCCTTGGCTAGATGTTTTTAATAAAGTACCAGGTGTTTTTAAAATAACTTTAAGAGTTTGCTTTGTATTAGCCTCAATATCATTACTTTTTAATTTTAAGGTACGTATTTCAAGTTTTATAATAGGAAGTATTATAATTTTAAGTATACTAGCATGCAGGCCTAATTATTACAACCATGTTTTAGTCTGTGGTTGTGCTCTTTTTTTAGCTGGCTTGACTGATAAAAAATCACGACCTTTTTTTTTAGTATTACAATTAAGTGTTATTTATTTTGGAGCTTCTTTGCATAAAATGTTGGATTCAGATTGGTGGTCGGGAGTCTTTATGCATAATTGGCTTCTTAATGCAATGGAAAATAATTTTTATATTTTTTTACACAAATTTTTCGCGGAAATGTTTGTCGCAAAGTTTATGTCAATAATGGCTTTTTCTACAGAATTTTTAATTGCAATATTATTATTATTTAAACGCTACAGGTCTTTTGCTGTTTGGTTTATTATAATTTTTCACATGTTATTGTTTTCAATAACTACAATTAGATTTGGTCATTTTATAGATTCTTTAATGATAATTTTGATCGCGTTTTTAGACTGGCCAAATGAAAAGTTAGTTATAAATTGCAAGACTAATAATTTGAATTTCTTTCGAAAAATAATTTTAAGCTTAGATTTTGATAATAAAATTATTTGGAATGATGGTTTAATTAAGAAAAACACAATAATAGAGCTAAATAAAGATGGTAACATTACAAGTAATATTGATAGTATTAAAAACCTTTTATTGTATATGCCAACTTTCTTTTTGTTGATTTTATTTATTGATGTATTTATTAAAGGGATGTTTTATTTAATGAAATGGGAATACACATATTTATACCTAATAAATATTTTCATGATATGGTCTTTGATTCTATTTTTTATGCCAATGTCTTCAAAAATTTTAAATTATTTATTTTTTAACAAAAAAAGCTTCTACACAAAAACACATATAGAAGCTTAAAGTTAGTTTAGTTAGTTTACGTTTTAATTAGCCAAAACTGATTTAGCATTAGTAATACTGCCATTTAAAGCATTACGTACCTCATCAATTTTTATTTTCTCTTTTTTAAGTTCTTCAATAGCATTTATAATTTCTTCAGTAGATTTGCCTTTTAAACGATCATCTGAATATGGAAATTTATTGCTAAAATCTTCCATCCATTTCATCATAGATTTATGGGCATTACCTAATGAATCTAAAGCTTGTTGATACACTTTACCAGTAGCGGTAGTATCAATTTTTGCCTTTAATTCTGCTGATAATTTTCCCATTTCATTCATTTTTGGCATCACTTCGTCATGAACTGCCATGACTTCTTTAAAGGCACTATTAAATTCAAGTGTTTCTTTTGAGGTTTTTTTGCCACAAGAAACAACGAGTACCAAAATTAATGATACGACTATTGTTTTTAAAGTTTTCATTTTATGTTATTTAAGAATATGTTTTAAACCAATTGATTTGCTACTAAGTATTCGCCAATTTGAATAGCATTGGTGGCAGCTCCTTTACGAAGATTATCAGCAACTATCCACATGTTTAAGGTATTAGGTTGTGTTTCATCACGTCTTAAACGACCCACAAAAACCTCATCTTTGTCATGTGCAAAAATAGGCATTGGGTATGTGTTTGTGGCTGTATTGTCTTGAACGATAACACCTGGTGTTTCACTCAATAATTTGCGAACTTCAGCTAAATCAAAATCGTTTTCAAATTCTACATTTACAGATTCAGAATGCCCACCAGCAGTAGGGATTCTAACAGCAGTAGCAGTTACAGAAAAGGATTTATCGTTAAATATTTTTTGAGGTTCTTTGGCTAATTTCATTTCCTCTTTGGTATAGCCATTATCTTCAAATACATCACAATGTGGTAACGCATTTCTACCAATTGGGTATGGATATGCCATTTCGCCTTCTATACCAGCAATTTCATTTTCTAGTTGTTTAACTGCTTTTACACCAGTACCAGAAACGGATTGATAGGTTGAAACAACAACACGTTTCATTTTATATTGTTTATGAAGTGGTGATAACGCCAAAACCATTTGAATGGTGGAACAGTTTGGGTTTGCTATAATTTTATCGTCTTTTGTTAATTCGTGAGCATTAATTTCTGGAACCACTAATTTTTTAGTTGGATCCATACGCCATGCCGAAGAATTATCGATAACTGTAGTGCCAACTTCTGCAAATTTAGGAGCCCATTCTAAAGAGGTGCCTCCACCTGCAGAAAAAATGGCAATATCTGGTTTGGCTGCAACTGCATCTGCTAAGCCAATAACGGTGTATTCTTTATTTTTATAGGTTAATATTTTGCCTACAGAACGCTCTGAGGCTACTACTAATAATTCAGTAATTGGAAAATTACGTTCAGCAAGAACTTTTAGCATTACTTCGCCAACCATACCTGTGGCACCAACAACAGCTACTTTCATGTGTTTGTTTATATTTAAAAAAAATTGATAGACAAAATTAGGTATTAATTCTAATTTAAAAATCAAAAAAAGCCTTCATTTTTTAAAAACAAAGGCTTTTTAACAACAAATAACACAATGTTATTTATTTAACAATAAGTTATTTTTTAAGTAAATCCCGTATCTCTGTTAACAGATCCTCTTGTGTAGGTCCTTTTGGAGCTTCTGGAGCTGGTTCTTCTTTTTTCTTCATTTTATTAATACCTTTAACAATCATGAACATTACAAATGCCACAATAATAAAGTCAATAACATTGGTTAAGAAACTGCCATAAAGAACAGCCACTTCTCCTGTTATTTTACCCGCTTCATCAGCGACACCTTCTGTAATAACCCATTTTAAATCTTGAAAATTCGCTTTGAAAATTAATCCAATTAATGGAGAAACAATTCCTCCGGTAAATGATGTAACTACTTGCTTAAAAGCAGCACCCATAACAAAACCAACTGCAATATCAACAAGGTTGCCCTTCATTGCAAATTCCTTAAACTCTTTTAACATAATTAAAATTTTTAGTTAGTGATTAACTAAAATAGTTAAAATAGTTAAATGTTAAAGTCTGTTCTTTAAAATTATTTTAAATAGACACGTTTAACACGCTTTGAGATTCCTGTAATAAGTTCATAAGAAATGGTATTGACTTCCTCAGCTAAGTGTTCTGCAGTAAATTTTGGGCCAAAAACAATGACTTCATCTCCTTCGCTACAATCAATTGCAGTTACATTTACCATAATCATATCCATACAAACATTACCTATAATTGGTGCTTTTTGGCCATGAATTATAACAAATCCTTTTCCTTTACCATATTGTCTTCCAATACCATCGGCATGCCCTATAGGAAGTGTGGCAGTTTTTATAACATGGTTACTTTTATAACCCCTGTTATAACCAACAGATTCACCTTTATTAATAGTATGAATTTGAGAAATAACGGTTTTTAAAGTGCCTATTGGTTTAAAGTGTTTGTTTTCTTTTTCTGAATTGCCAAAACCATATAAACCAATACCTGTTCTAACCATATCAAAATGCGCTTCCGGGTAGTTTAGAATTCCTGAGGTATTACACAAGTGAAGCATAGGTTTATAGCTCAATTTTGAAGTAAATTTTTCAGAAATTATATGGAAGGAGTTTATTTGATTTTGAGTAAATTCTATTTCGTTTAAATCTTCACTCGCCGCTAAATGCGAAAAAATAGAAGCAACTTTAATGCTATTTGTTTCGTTTAATTTAGGTATTAAAAAATCAATATCATTTTCAGAAAATCCAAGGCGATTTAACCCGGTATTAAATTTAATATGAACGGGATAGTTAGTTTGATTTTCTTTTGAAACAGCTTCAATAAACTCATTAAAAATTTTAGTGTTGTATAAGCTAGGTTCAAGACAATTATCAATTAATTCTTTAAAGTTTATGGCTTGCGGATGCAGTACTAAAACAGGTTTGGTAACACCAGCTTGTCGCAATGCAACACCTTCGTTTATATAGGCAACTGCAAAATAATCAACGTTAAGATTTTGTAAATAAAGGGCTATTTCAGTAGCATCGTTACCGTAAGCAAACGCTTTAACAACGGCTAGAGTTTTTGTTTCTTTTTGAAGTTTTGATTGAATATACTCAAGATTATGTTTGAGCGCTTTAAAATCAATTTCAAGAATAGTTTCGTTGGCTTTAGGCATCCGTGTTTTTAGGTTTTGAAATCACTTCTTCTGCATCATTAACCTTCATATTACGAACTTTATCGCGCATCACGGCTTTGTAGTAAGCACCTCTGCTTAGGGGTTCGTATTCTTCTACCTCACCTAAAAGAACGAGGTTGTCATTTTTAGATTTTCGGTAGCTATATTGTGCTAAATTACCTGTGCGAGTACACACTGCATGTACTTTGGTAACATACTCCGCCGTAGCCATTAAATGGGGCATTGGTCCAAACGGATTGCCTTTAAAATCCATGTCTAGACCTGCAACAATAACACGAACTCCTTTGTTGGCTAAATCATTACAAACACGTACAATTTCGTCATCAAAAAACTGAGCTTCATCAATACCAACCACGTCACAACCATCCGCTAAAATAGGAATATTTGCTGCAGCAGGAACTGGGGTAGAGCGTATTTCATTAGCATCATGCGAGACTACCATTTCTTCATCATAACGCACATCAATAGTAGGCTTAAAAATTTCAACTTTTTGCCTAGCAAACTGCGCACGTTTAAGTCGCCTTATTAATTCTTCTGTTTTACCAGAAAACATAGAGCCACAGATTACTTCAATCCACCCAAATTGTTCTTTATGATTTACTGTATTTTCAAGAAACATTTCGTAATTTTAACACTAAAACAAATCAGCTATTCGTTTGTATAAAGGTGGCGCAAATTTATTAAAAATAAAAGCCCAAATAATATAATTCTAAAAAATTAAAAATAATGAAGAAGAAACTGGAATCTGAATTGGTAAGTATAGCGCACAGAATCCTCAAGTTGAAAGGGAAAGAAGATGTTGTAAAAATGCATGCAGAAGTATCAGTTCTTTTTGAAAAACTATCGGTATTAAAGTTTGCTCAAGAAAATTTTGACGATAATATTCCATCTATAGGAAATGATTCGTCTTTTTTTGGAATGCTTGATAATGCCTTTAATAATACTTTGAGTGACACCATTGAGGTTGAAGATAAAATATATATTAATCTTGATGATGTGGAACATGACGACATTATGGAACCTGGTATGAAAACCATTAGAGATATGGTTGAACATATGCCAGAAGAAGATAAGGTTTTTAAAGAGCCTAACAGAGATAAGCAAAAAAAACAAGAAATATTAGAAGATTTAACTGCTGGCTTTGAAAATTTACCTCAATTTGAACCTGTTGTTAACGCCCAAAAAGTTAATGTCAATAAATCTTTAAATGACAGATTGAAAGCTAACACTTTAAATATAGGGCTCAATGATAAGTTGGCTTTTATTAAACATTTATTTGATGGTAAATTAGAAGATTACGAACGAGTTTTGTCTCAAATAAATACAGCTACGAGTTTTGATGAAGCTAGTAAACTTATTCAAAATATTGTGAAACCAGATTACAATAATTGGATTGGAAAAGAAGACGTGGAAGAGCGTTTTATGGGAATTATTGAGACTAAGTTTAATGTATGAGTAAACTTTATATTGTTCCAACACCTATTGGAAACTTAAAGGATATGACCTTTAGAGCCGTTGAGGTTTTAAAGAAGGTCGATTTAATTCTTGCTGAAGACACACGTACCTCTGGAAAATTGTTGAAGCATTTTGAGATTAGCACACACATGCAATCTCATCATATGCATAATGAACATAAAACGGTAGAGAATCTTGTCCAAAAATTAAAAAGCGGAACAACCATTGCTTTAATAAGTGATGCTGGAACACCAGCTATTTCAGACCCCGGATTTTTGTTAACCCGTGCCTGTATTGAAAACGACATTGAGGTGGATTGTTTACCGGGTGCCACCGCATTTGTGCCAGCTTTGGTAAATTCTGGCTTGCCCAATGACAAGTTTGTGTTTGAAGGGTTTTTACCTGTGAAAAAAGGAAGACAAACCCGGTTACTTTTATTAGCAGAAGAAACCAGAACGATTATTTTTTACGAATCTCCTCATAAATTAATAAAGACCCTGACTCATTTTTGCGAGTATTTTGGAGAAGACAGACAAGTTTCTGTTTCACGAGAATTGACCAAACTCTATGAGGAAACCATTCGCGGAACCGCCAAAGAGGTTTTAGAATATTACACTAACAAGCCGCCAAAAGGAGAGATTGTGATTGTGGTTGGTGGAAAGTCTTTAAAAAGCATTTAATTATTTTTAAAGTGTATATTACTCTAAGTGCAGTAAAAGTTATCAAACAAAAGATATACTATATTTCTTAAAATATAATTAACAATTTAAAAACAGTATAGCAATTCCAAGAATCTAATGATGATATAACTTTGTATGAAGGTGAAGAAACTAAAAAACTATTTTAAATTTTAGTCGTATGTAAGTTTTTGGCGAATCAGAAATGTATGCCGTAAAAGTACATGTTAACCCCAAAAACCCAACACTTTTTGAGATTAATCAATTTTAGATTTTAGAAAATAATAAGCACATGAAATACTATATAACTATCATTTTTTACGGTTCTTTCCTTTTTTTTACGTCTTGTGCAAGTAGCTCAGAATCAGCTGATACTCCAGATCCTGTTGTTGGTCCAGTAATAGTAAACGAGGTAGGTCCATTGTGGACTTATGCACCAGAATCTTCAGGGATAGTGTTGTCAGATGGTTTTATTTATACTCATAACGATTCAGGAAACCCTAGTGTGTTTTATAAAGTAAACCCAACTGATGGAACTTTGGTTCAATCTATTTCTATTACCAATTATGGTAATAAAGATTGGGAGGATATTACAGCTGATAATGATTTTATTTATATTGGAGATTTTGGAAATAATGATGGTATCCGTACCGATTTGCGTGTTTTAAAGATCAGTAAAGCACAATTTATAAATAATACTGCCGCAACAGTAAGTGTGACGGCCGAGGTTATTGGTTTTTCTTATTCGGAGCAAACGAGTTTTGTATCATCAAACACTCATAATTTTGATTGTGAAACCATTATTTCAAAAGGAGATAGTTTGTACTTATTTACAAAAGATAGAGGCGACAATAATACAAGGGTTTATAAATTATCAAAAACACCAGGACAATATGTTTTAAGCTCGCTTGCTAGTTATGAAGTGAATGGATTGATAACGGGTGGCGATTATAACGCACAAACTAATGAATTGGTTTTAATAGGATATTCGATTTTAGGCCATGTAAATTCGTTTGTGTACCTGTTTTCTAATTTTACAGATGATTCGTTTTTCTCTGGAGATGTTGCTAAAAAAGAAATTGGCAACAATACTACGAATAATTGGCAAACCGAAGGTATTGCATTTGGTTCAACCGATGGCAAAACATTATATATTTCTTGTGAAAGCACGAATTTTAGTAAAGCTAAATTGTATATAACAGATAAAACCAGTTTGGGGTTGTAATTTTAACTATCATTTTTTTTCTTCCAAAAATCAAAAAACAAAGCGTTTTAAAATCTAACAATCTAGATTACCACCTTCGCAGGAATTAAACATGTTTCCCTTTCTCCCAACCATGTTTTCCAAGATACTGTTCGCCACTTTCAACCGCACCATCTTCAATTGAGGTTCCCATAGAATCGTTCCAACGGTTTAAATATCCAAAAAGAGAAATCACACCCAACATTTCAACTATTTCTCCCTCATTCCAATGTTTATATAACCGTTTTTTAATGCTTTCATCTACAGCATTAGGAATTTGAGATGCTGCCAAGCTAAAATCTAAAGCGGCACGTTCGGCTTCATTAAAAGCAGGATGGGTTCTGTATTCCCAAATATTATCCAATTGCTCTTGGTCGGCACCATAACGTTCGGCGGCTCGTATAGCATGCGCCTGACAATAACGACATCCAGCAGAATTACTACTTACCCAAGCAATCATGCGTTTTAAAGAGGAAGTCACTCGACCTTCATTAGCCATCACAGCTTTATTCAAATTAATAAACGCTTTAGAAATTGCAGGCCTACGTTGCATAGTTAGTACCGAGTTAGGGCAAAATCCTAGAGTTTCATTAAAAAATTCGGCAAGTTTTTTGGTCTCTAAATCGTGGTCTGCAGAAAGAGGTGTAACTAGTGGCATAAATTCAAGTTTTCGTTATAATCAAAGGTATAATTTTATTAACTTTCACGTATAATTAAAAGACATTTTATGGAAGTTATTTTAAGACCATTCGAGTTAAAATTAAGACATACGTTTACTATTTCAAGAGAGTCATATAGCACACAACCCAATTTAATTGTCGAACTAAAAGACGGAGAATTTTCTGGCTATGGAGAGGCGACTTCTAATCCGTATTACGGAATTACGGTTCAAAAAATGATGGATGCTATTGAGCCTCTTAAGTCTAAAATTGAAGCTACTAAGCAGAGTACGCCAGAAGAATTTTGGGATGCTATGTATCCGCATTTAAAGCACAACATGTTTGCTTTATGCGCATTAGACTTGGCTTATAACGATTTATATGCTCGTAAACAAGGCAAGAAACTTTACGAACTTTGGAATTATGATATTTCAAACAATCCGTTAACTGATTATACCATTGGAATTGATACTATTGATAAAATGGTTTCTAAAATGAAAGAGTTGCCATGGCCTATTTATAAAATAAAACTTGGCACCAAAGAAGACATTAAAATAGTCTCAGAATTGCGTAAGCACACCAATGCTGTTTTTAGAATTGATGCTAATTGCGGATGGACCGTAGATGAAACCATTAAAAATTCAGTTGCTTTAAAAGAACTTGGTGTAGAATTTTTAGAACAACCCATGAAAGCTGATGATTGGGATGGGCACAAAGAGGTATTTCAAAAATCGGTTTTACCAGTTATTGCTGATGAAAGCTGCCAGATTGAAGCTGATGTTGCTAAATGCCATAATCATTTTCATGGTATTAATGTTAAGTTGGTAAAATGTGGTGGTTTAACTTCTGCAAGACGCATGCTTAATCATGCGAAAGATTTAGGAATGAAAACTATGGTTGGATGCATGACAGAATCATCGGTTGGAATTTCGGCTATTGCACATTTACTTCCGCTTTTAAATTATGTCGATATGGATGGTGCTTTGTTATTAGCAGAAGATATCTCCACAGGGGTCACTATCAAAGATGGGATTGTAGAATATAGTTCTTTAAACGGAACAGGGGTTTCTTTAATTTAACGTTACATGATTGTTGAAAATTTCCCTGATAGAACCATACAAGTTGAAGGAAAAAAGTATTTGTATTTTGGGGGCACTGCTTATTTAGGGCTTTCAACAAACGCTAGGTTTCAAAAGATTCTTGCCCAAAGTATTACTAAATGGGGGTCTTTTTATGGTAGTTCAAGAAATTCAAATATTAAATTATCTATTTTTAATAAGGCTGAAGCTTTTTTTGCAGAACAGATTGGTGCCGAAGCTGCTGTAACCACATCTTCTGGAACCCTAGCTGGCAAATTGGTTTTAGACTACTTGTCGCAATCTGATTATACCTTTTACCACTATCCAAAAACGCATCCTGCTATTTTACATCATAATAGTTTGCCGTTATTTGTTGATGGTCAATTACATTCAAATTTATGTGACACGGCTAATGAAAATATTGTTATTACGGTTGATGCTGTTTTGGCGTTAGAGGTAGAACCAACATCCTTTGAGTTTTTAAATGATATTTCTTCGGGAAAAAGGATAACCCTTGTGATTGATGAATCTCATAGTTTAGGAATTATGGGAAAGCAAGGACAAGGTATTTTTAGTAGTATTTCAAGTGAAAAACTAGAAAGAAAGATAATGGTGTCTTCTTTAGGAAAAGCTTTAGGATTATCGGGAGGGATTATCGCTTCAGACAACGATTTTATTGATTTCATAAAAAATGAAATTCTTTTTATTTCGTCATCTTGTGCCAATGCGGGCTACTTAGAAGCGTATCTAGAATCTCAAGATTTAATTCAACAGCAGCAAAAAAAACTTAAAGAAAACTTAGCCTTTTTATTTGATGATTTCAAACCAAAAGCAAGCTTTAAATTCAGTAAAAACTACCCGGTTATTTATTGTAATGAAGAAAATTTTTATGATGATTTATATAAAAATAATATTATTATTACCAACTTTAAATACCCAAACTATAAAGGTCTGATGAGTAGAATTGTTATTACGGCTAACCATACGCAAGAAGATTTGGAAACCTTGAAACAAGCTTTAGTAAATAGATAACAATAAAAAAACCGCTTAATTTATTAAGCGGTTTTTTTATTCAATAAATTTCTTCTATTTAATCAGCAGTATTCCACCAAACAGGAGTTGTTAATCTAACATACGGATCATTAGTTGGCATGTTTTCATAATTTCTATCCTCTTCATTATATTCATATACCATAGCTTGAATCCAATCATCATCATTTGGAAATATATCAAGATTCACATTATCTGGGCGTTGTAAGCCAGGATAAATATCAGAGCTATAACCCATTCGTCTCATATCAACCCAAGTTTCAGGGTTTAATACATTAGCTATATATTTTTGAACCATGATATGCGATAGGCTAATATTGGTTGTTCCAACTTCCGCATCCAATAAATTTAAATAGGCAGTTTTTGCTGCAGAATCAACGCCAAGTTTTTCTAAATCAGCTTGAACACCTTCTTTAAACGCAGTATAAGCTCCTGAAGGATCGTTGCTTCGTAATTTTGCCTCAGCTTCAATAAATTTCACTTCACTAAAGTTTATCATATCTGTTGTTGAATTAGGACTTGTATAGAATCCTCCATTCCCTAAAGAATAATCATCTCCAGGGTTGCCATCTAATCCTCTGCCAGTTACAACACCATGATAGCCTCCGTTTACGGCTTCAGGAACAATAATTGTTAATCTAGGGTCTTCAACAGGAACTGCCAGATTTAATGGGTTTTTTAGTAATTCAACAAAGAAGTTTGAAAAATAATCAAATCTTGATGAACCATAGCCACCTACTGCAAATGGTTGAATATCATTTGAAGAAGGGCCTCCTCCGTAAGTTTTTTGAGCATTTTCAGCATTAGAACTAATAGCTAATTGACAAGCTGCAATCACAGCCTGAGCATCATAAGAAGACTTTTTATTTAAATGATTTAAGTATCTCGCTTTTATTGCATAAGCAAATTTTTTCCATTTTGCTTGATCACCTGCATAAAGCACATCTCCTCCTTCTTCGTTTAATGCTATTGGGCTTGATTCATCTAATTCTGCAATCGCCTCATCTATATAATCAAAAATGGCTTGATATACCTGTTCTTGAGTAGCGAATTTTGGTGTTATATTCATAGAAGAGACACCATCATAAGTGTCATCTAAAACAATATCACCATATTGGTCTGTTGTCATCCCTAAGATATAAGCCCTTAAAATTTTACCAACTGCAACAAAATTAGGAGCGTTATCTCTTTTACCTAAAACAATTAAATCTGCTGTATTTGGTAATGAGTATACATAGGCGTTTTGCCAAAGGAAATAGCGGCCTGTAGTAAATTCTTTGCTCCAAGTCTCAGAGTAATAATTGGCAACATTTTGAGAGCCATATTGTGTAACACCTAATACCTCGCGGCTACCTCTGTATTGAGCTTGAGCCGTTGTATTTTCTATAGCTCCCTGAATTCTATATTGGGGAGGCAAAGATGAGGTTGTGGGTTGTGTTTCAGATCCGTTTACATCAAAATAATCATCACTGCATGATACAGTTATGGTTAATAATGTTAGTAGTATATATTTGTATATTTTCATAATTTATAATTTTTTTAGAATCTAACTTTTAAACCAAAATCGAAACCTTTTGTATTAGGAGTTCCTAAATTATCTATAGCCATAGACCCAGCACCAGAAATTCCAGCACCAAATGTATTTACTTCAGGATCAACGCCACTATAATCTGTTATAGTAAATAAGTTTCTTCCAGTCACATAAAGCTCTAACGATGATAAAGATATTTTATCAAGTATTTTTTTAGGGAAATTATATGCTAAGGTTACATATCTTAATCTTGCAAAAGAACCATCTTCTATAAAATTCTCAGAGTTTTTATAGTAATAGTTTTTATAAAATGCTTCATCCATAGGAACTGCAACTGTATTGGCAACCCCATTAACATCAACACCAGGTAAAACTATTGTTTCGTTTCTATTAAGTGTTTGTGTGCTTAAACCGTAGTATGCTAAAGCAGATTCAGTAGCATTGTATACATCAAACCCTTGAACAAAATCTAATAAGAATGATAAACGGAAATCTTTATATTTTACGGTATTAGAAATGCCTAAAGTCCAATCTGGCATACGGTCTACATTATCATATGTTTCTTGAACTAGTGTTGGTAGTCCGTTAGAATTTATAACAACGTCTCCGTTGTCGTTTTTTTGAGGCCTATAACCTCTTAGTCCAAATAGTGAACCATCTAAAATAGCAGCACCAGCAGCAGTAGAATCAAAAGTCCAAGAGTCTGATAAATAAACTTCATTTAGGAACCCAGGTAAATCATTAACTTTACTGTTGTTGACCCCAAAATTAAAATCCATATTCCAAGAAAGAGCTTTACTAGGAGGTAGTATTTTAACAGAAAGTAAGGCTTCTATACCACTGTTGGTTATAGAACCACCATTTAGTGTTGCATAAAATGTACCTGTTGTAGGAGGAACCCTTATGTCTCTTAATATTTGATTTTTAGATTTGCTTGTGTAATATGTGAAATCTAAATTTACTCTACTTTCAAAGAAACGAGCATCAATACCTATTTCAAAACTTTTTGTGAATTCTGGTTCAAGGTTAGGGTTTCCAACGTCAACACCATTCCATGTATATGCGGAACTTGCTAATGCGTTTATATTGGTTGATAGTGAGCTTTCTAATGCGCCAATAGGAGCGTCTTTACCCACTTTAGCCCAAGTAGATCTTAATTGTAAATAGGATAGCCCGTTTGGAGATGTAATATCAGTACCACCTTTTTTTAATAAATCTGTGATAACAGCCGACATACCTATAGATGGGTAGAAAAATGATCTTTTATCTTTAGGTAATGTAGAACTCCAGTCATTTCTTCCAGTAGCTGTTAAAAATAAGGCATTTTGCCACCCTAATTTCAACTCACCAAAAACACCTACAACACGTTTTCTGGTTATTAGTTCAGAAATACTTTGATCTTCTTTTAAAACATTTCCTATACTATATATGCCAGGAGCTTGAAAACCTGTCCCTTTAGTATATGTTGTTCTAATATCCAATTCTTCAACAGAATTTCCTAATAAGGCATTTACGGAAAAGTCATCTGTAATATTTTTTTGATAAGTTAGTAAAAAATTAGAATTTAATCGTTTACTGTCTTTTTCAAATTGACTAATATAGCCATCTTCTCTGTTTTCAATAAGCGAACCATCACCAGTTACTTTTTTATTAAACTCAGTGAAATTGTCAATTCCTAACTTATAATTAATATTAAAGTTTTCTAAGAAGTTATAATTTAAACTTATAGCTCCTATTAAACGTTTTACGTCATCTTTGTTTGGACTATTTTTAATGCTCCAATAAGGATTGTCGAACTGTTGGTCTAGAAAATAACTTTTTTGAGAATTATCTGCATTTAAATAGTCTTTTGCATCAACATTGCTAGGATATGATAACAAACTTAAAAAGCTACCTCCAGAAGCATTACCTTGTTTTGTGCTATTTGTTTTTGTGGTAATATAGTTTCCGTTAATACCTAATGTAAAATTGTCTGTGATTTTAGATGAGGTATTTATTTTAAATGATGTTTTATCATAACTGGTACTTTCTATAACACCATCTTGTGAAATGTCTCCAATTGAGAAATATAAACTACTTTTATCAGTGCCACCTGAGTAGCTTAGGTTATGATTTGACGTAATAGCAGTTGTATAAAAATCTTTAATATTATTGAATTTAGATCCAGAGATTGTATTTCCCCAAGATAAATTGGATTCAGGATCAATTGTTGTTCCAGAAGTACTTACAATTTGGGTTCCTTGCCCATACATTTGTTGGATACTTGGAGTTCCTAAAACATTATCAATTGATAATGATCCTGAGTAATTAACTTGACTAACACCAGCTTTTCCTTTTTTTGTTGTGATGATTACAGCACCTTCAGCGGCTTGAATTCCGTATAATGCTGCTGCTGCAGGACCTTTTAGTACAGAGATGCTTTCGATATCTTCTGGATTAATATCAGAGGCTCTATTAGCACTTGCTACTTCTAAGCTTGAGCTAGTTGAGTTATCGATAGGAAGACCGTCAACAATAAATAACGGTTGATTGTTTCCTGTAATTGAAGAACCTCCTCTAATCATAATAATAGCGGAAGAACCAGGAGCTCCGCCCGAATTTACAACAGTTACACCAGAAACTTTTCCTTGTAAGCCTGTAACCATACTATTTTGATTACCTTCCATGAGGCCTTCAGCTTTTACTGCTTGTACTGCATATCCAAGAGATTTTCTTTCTTTTTTAATACCTAATGCAGTAACTACTACTTCATCAAGTTTACCAGCATCTTCTTCTAAACTTACGTTTAGAGAAGTTCCGGTTACCGTAACTTCTTTAGTTTTGAATCCTAAGAAGGAATAAATTAATACATCACCTTTATTTGCCGAAATTTTATAATTTCCGTCAAAATCGGTTGAGGTTCCATTGTTAGTACCTTTTACTTGAATATTTACACCTGGTAACGGAACACTAGATACATCAGTAACCGTACCGCTAACTGTTATGTTTTGAGCAAACAAAACACTACATGCGGCTGTAAAAAAAACAAGAAAAGAGAGGGTAGTCTTTTTTTTCATATGATTGAGTTTGAATTAATAGTTACTCAAAAATAAAAATTTTTTGCATCTTATTGCATTATTTTGCATGTTTTTGCAGTTTTGGTGATGTATTTTTAATTTTTTGCATGTTTGAGTGTTAATATGTAGGAATTAAGCTTAATAAAAAGAATATTTAATTATTTAAGAAGGCTTATTAGTGTTTACAAATAAAAAAACCGCTTAATTTATTAAGCGGTTTTTTTATTATAAAAATAGGGCTTATTATTATTCAAAAAGCCATATGTCATTTATAGAAGTACTTTCTGTATACTGAATATTTGTGTTAGAATCAGCTTCTATAGAAGGGTAAACAGATCTTCTAAACCATTTACCTAGATATTCACTTTCAGAACTTTCTTCAAGGCGTAATGCCAAGTCTTTAAATACGTCAGGAGAAAAGTTATATCTACGCATATCATTATATGTTTCTACATTATGTATGTTAGCTATATATTTTTCTTTCATTATATGGTTAAGCATTAAGCCTGATTCACCAACAGCAACAACTGTATCAGCCATATAATCAGTACCATCAACACCTATTTCGTCCATACTAGCAGCTATACCAGCCATATAGGCTTCATAAGCAGTGCTGTTGGATCCGATACTTGTTGTTGTGCCTCCATTTTCTAAAAATGCAGCTTCAGCTTTTATAAACATGGCTTCAGCATATGTTAATAAGGTTAGAGGTGAATTTTTACTAGTATAATACCCTCCATCTTTATAGTATGTGTTTGCTGGTTCACCATCTGAAGACTGACCTGTACCTCCATTCATAAACCCTCTCCATGGGTCACCAGGAGCTCCTTCATTTTCAAAAATCTCAGGTAATCTAGGATCAATTTCAACTAATCCACTTTCAAAAGGATATGTTGTCCCATTCAACATACTTATTAATTGATCATTAGGAGCTCTATAGAAGTTTGAAGTTTCTCTAGATTGAATATTTACTGAATAATAAGGGTTTATTTCTCCATCAGGAAATTCTAATTTAATATTATCACTATTAGAAGATAACCCTTTTTCTATAGAAGCTAAAACATCTGCAGCAGTTGCGCCTCCATTTTTTATCATTTTAAGTTGCATACGAGCTTTAAAAGTATATGCTGCTTTTAACCATTTATCAAAATGGCCATCATAAAACAAATCTTCAGTACCCATAGATATTTGAGAAGAGTCTTCTCCTTCTAAAGAAGATATAGCCTCGTTAAGAAGAGTTAATGCTTTGTTGTAAACTTCTTTCCCATCATCTAAAACAGGATTAGTATATTTAAAAGGAGCACCTGCTTGAGAGTATGGGACATCTCCCCAACATTCTACAGCTAAACTCATATTGATTGCCTCTAAAATTTTAATAACTGCTTTGTAATGAATTGCCCCTTTAGCGTCTGCTTTAGCTTTTAATACTTCTATATTTGGAAATCCTTCTGTATAAATATTTGACCAAGTAGACGGTGTACTGGTGACGCCTAAGGCTTCGTTTCCATAAGAACCAAAATATTGAGTATAATTACCAAAGGATAATTCTGCATAATAATATGCGTATACTGTATTAAACATTACCGGTCCAATAATATCTTTCATATCTAATGCTTCTTCTGTTTGTGCACTAGAAGGTGTATTTACATCTAAATAGTCATTGCAGCTGCATACTGTCGTTAGCAAAATTAAAACAACTATATTTTTTATTGTATTTTTCATATTTTTTTTCATTTTAAAATCCTATAGTTACTCCAAATGAATAGCTTTCAGACAAAGGAATACCTCTACCTGTAAAACCATATTTATTACTGCCGGCAGCATAATCACTACCTTCGGGGTCAAAACCATCAAAAGGAGTCCAAATTAAAATATTATTTGCACTTGCGCTTATGGTAAATTCGTCTATATTAATTTTTTCTAAGAAGGATTTATTGATACTGTATGAGACACCAATATTTCTTAATTTTACCCATGAAGCATCTTGTAGTAAGTATTCTGAATTTCTTCTACCATAAGATGTGTAGTTAAATAATCTATATCCAGATTTAGATTCTGGAGAAAAATCAGCCTCGGTTGTGTTTGGAATATAGGAACCAGGGTTGCTTGGGTCTTCCATTACCCCTTCAAAAAGATATTGACCATCTCCTTCCCTAAACTGCATTGAAAATTGAGATTGCCCCATTCTGTTTAAAATATAACGTTGCCAAGAATATTTATCACCTCCTTTTTTCCATTCAAATAAGAAGTTAAATCCAAAATTTTTCCATTTTAGATTACTACCTAAACTCATTGTAAAGTCTGGAGTGGCATCGCCAACTATTATTCTATCCTCATCGGTTGTACTTGTTGTAGGTAATCCAGCTGAGTCTAGTATTAGTTGACCATCATCTGTTCTGTCAAATCTATAGCCATATATGGCTCCAATATTATCACCTTCTCTAGGCTGTAAATACAAATAGGCACCAGTGAGATCGGTTGAGAAATTAATATATGGTACTTCATCTGGTAGATCGACTATTTTTCCGGTATTTTTACCAAAATTATAAATAACTTCTAAGGAGAAATCTTTATTTTTTATAACATCACCACTCAATAATAGTTCGTGCCCCTTAGTTTCATAAATTCCAGAATTTCTAAGAATCGATATTTTTCCAGTAGATCTTGCTGTACTAGCAGGAAATATAGCGTCGTATACTTTATTGTTAAAATAAGCATAATCAATTCTAAAGCGGTTTTTAAAAAAACGTAAGTCTGCACCAAACTCCCAACCTTTAGTTCTTTCAGGTTTTAAATTTGGATCTGAAATAGTTTTATCTGCAATATATCCTCCTGTGCCAGCCCAAGGGAAATTGGTGTCAGGGTAAAAATAATCACCAACTTGTCCAAAAGTAGTACCGTTTCCTACCTCTGCATAGGATGCTCTTAATTTTCCAAAGCTAAGAATGTTGCTATTGTTTAATAGGCTGTGTACATCATAAGCTAAACTTACAGAGGGGTAGAAAAACGAGTTATTTTGTTTTGGTAATGTTGAGTCCCAGTCATTTCTACCAGTTACAGTTAAGAATAGTTTATTGTCATAGTCTAGTTTTAATTCGCCAAAAACACCAACTTGTCTAATTTGTTGCACATAGTTTGATATTGAATAGTTTTCTTGGGTATTACTCATATGGTTAAAATGAGGAATGTTTAAATTTTGACCATACATTCTATAAGATTTTCTGGTGTTGTCCTGAATAGAGTTTCCTAGTAATAGGGAACTATGTATTTTTTCAGATAAATCTTTCTCAAATGAAATAATAAAATTAGATTCTAAACCTACAAAATCATAAGTTTGATCTACTATAAACCCATTCACTTTAGATCCTGTGTCTAGTTCAGGTGGAACAAATCGGTTTAAGAACGTAGTGTAATTATCTATTTGAGCTGTATAATTTACATGAACCCATTCTTTTGGAGACCAATTTAGATTTATATTACCAACCCAACGGTTTGTATCTTCGATTAATGCACTTATATAGGCATTATATCTTGGATTGTCTATCCAGCCAGGATAAGGGTTTCTTTGTGATCCATCAATGTTTAAATAATCATTAACAGGAAATGTAGGAGACCAATATCCTAGCGCACTAATTATAGATTTGTCTCCACCTGTAGGTTTTTTAGAGTTTGATTTTGTGTATTGTACAGATGAATTTATTTTAAACTTATCTGAAATTTGATAACCTGCCTTGAAACGTAATGATGTTTTATTATAGTTAGTTCCAGGTATAATGCCATCTGTAGATGAATTAGATGCAGATAAATAATAATCTATTTTATCGGAAGCCCCTGCTATGTTAAAGTTGATGTTTTTATTTACTCCTACATCAAATAATTCATATGGGTCGTAAAATTTATCATTAGATAAATCTAAAGTTACTCCATCTTGTAAAACAGAGTCTTCAGAATATCTTACACCAAAGTTATAAGGTCCTGATGATGATGTTCCCGAAAGATGGGTGTATCCGCTTTCAGAGTCAGGTAAGTAGAGCGTATTTGTTTCTCCATATATGCCTTGACGAAAAACTTTTTGTAATTCTGGAGTTTTAGTTACGTTACTAAAAGATGTAGAAAGACTTAAGCTAATTTTAGGTTTGCCTTGTTTTCCTTTTTTTGTTGTAATAACAATAACTCCATTTGCACCTTTTATACCATATAGGGCTGTTGCAGCTGTTCCTTTTAGTACGTTAAAGGATTCAATATCGTCAGGGTTTATGTCGTTAGCTCTACTAGCAAATGAGAATTGTTCATTACTACCAGAAGCATTTGATCCTTCTGCGGGCAAAATGTTACCAGTAAAGGTATCGTTGTTTAATGCAACCCCATCTACAACGATAAGAGGTTGGTTGTTTTGATTAGGATTCATAGAAGACATACCTCTTATTAAAATATCAACACCGCCACCGGCAGTACCAGAGGGGGTTGAAATTTGTAATCCAGAAACACGACCCTGTAAAGAAGAAATAGCACTATTTTGACCTGTTAAATTAAGGTCTTTAGCTTTTACCTGAGTTACAGAATATCCTAATGATTTTTCTTTCTTTTCAATACCAAAAGCCGTAACTACTACTTCATCAAGTTGTCCAGCATCTTCTTCTAAACTTACGTTTAGAGAAGTTCCGGTTACCGTAACTTCTTTAGTTTTGAATCCTAAGAAGGAATAAATTAATACATCACCTTGATTTGCCGAAATTTTATAATTTCCGTCAAAATCGGTTGAGGTTCCATTGTTAGTACCTTTTACTTGAATATTTACACCTGGTAACGGAACACTTGATACGTCAGTTACCGTACCGCTAACTGTTATGTTTTGTGAGAACAAAACACTACATGCGGCTGTAAAAAAAACAAGAAAAGAGAGGGTAGTCTTTTTTTTCATATGGATGAGTTTGAATTATTAGTTACTCAAAAATAATAAAATTTTGCACTTTTTTGCATGAATGTGCATTTTTTTTGCAAAATTAACTCAATTGTCGCATATTTATAAAATATTTCTTAATAATTATGTTAAAACAGGAAAGACATCAAATAATTTTAGATAAGTTAAAAATTAGTAAGAAGGTGTTGTCGGGTAAGTTAAGTGAAGAGTTATTGGTTTCAGAAGACACCATTAGGAGAGATTTAAAAGAGCTTGAATCTAAAGATTTAATCTATAAAGTACATGGAGGTGCTTTATTAAAAAATAATAGAGTATTGTCTTATGATGAACGAAGTATTGCTGATATTAATGAGAAAAAAAAGATAGCAGAGAAAGCTGTAAAGTTAATTCAAGACGGTCAAGTCATTATTATGAGTGGTAGTTCAACGAACCTGGAACTAGCTAAAATTATACCTCCAGAAATTAATGCTACTGTTTATACTTATAGTATACCCATAGCTGCACAACTATCACATCACCCTTCAATAGAAGTCATTTTTATGGGAGGGAAATTAAACAAAGCGGCTCAAGTAACGGTCGGTATTGATTTAGTCAACTTTATATATAACATTAGTGCCGATATTTGCTTTATAGGAACAGATGGTATTGATATTAGCAGAGGTTTAACAGAACCAGATTGGGAGGTTTCACATATCAAAAAAAGCATGATACATGCCTCAAATTATGTGGCAGTTATGTGTATTAGCGATAAAGTAATGTCTGTAAAAAGGCATTCGGTAGTACCTATTGAAAAAATAGATGCCATCATTTCTGATATTGATCCAAAAGACCCCATTTTTAATAACTTTAAGGATTTTGATTTAACTATTATTTAATTTATAAGATATGTTTTGGTATAGAAAACCCCTCGTTTTATTTGTATTGATATCTTCTCTTTACGGTTGTAAATCTTCTTATATTTCCAAAAACATTACAAAAAAAATTGAAGTTCCTTTTTATGATAATCAATTTACAGGACTTTTAGTTTATAATCCAGTAACCAAGGACACGGTGTTTAATCATAACTCTAATAGGTATTTTACTCCTGCTAGTAACACTAAAATTTTTACTTTATATACTGCCTTACAATTTTTACCTAAAGATATACCTGCATTTAAATATAGTATAGAACAAGATACTATTACTATTGAAGGGACTGGCAACCCTACGTTTTTGCATCCTTTTTTTAATGATAGTACAGCTTTAAAAATGGCTAGTCATTACCAAAAGGTTAATTTAATATGCGATAATTTATTGGATGATAAATTTGGACCTGGTTGGGCTTGGGAAGATTATGACACTTATTTTAGTCCAGAACGAACCAGTTTTCCTATGTATGGCAATGTGCTTACAATAACCAATCAAGATAGTTTGCAAAGCATGCCAAGTGTTTTAAAAGATTGTATTAACGATTCTATTGCGAAAAAACATAGAAATTATAATGACAATACTTTTTTCTATAATTTGAAAGAAAAAGATACGGTGGAAGTTCCTATGGTTATTGATACAACATTGATTTCTAAATTATGGAATGATATCTTACCAGGAAAAGTGACTATATCTAATTTTTCAGGAAAGCCCATGGAGCATCTTGCTTATTGTATTCCATCTGATACCTTATATAAGCGCATGATGCTTGTTAGCGATAACTTTTTGGCAGAACAAATGCTCATTATGGCATCTTCTACATTATCTGACACGTTGAGCTCTAAAAGAATACGAGATTATGTTTTAGGCAATCAGTTAAAAGATTTAAAACAAAAACCCCGATGGGTTGATGGCTCTGGGTTAAGCCGATATAATTTGTTTACACCGTCATCTTTTGTTCAGGTTCTTGAAAAGTTATATCATGACATTCCACAAGAGCGTTTATTTAATTTGTTTCCTGTTGGAGGTGAATCGGGAACCTTAAAAAAATATTATTCTGGTGATGAAAAACCATATATTCATGCAAAATCAGGCACTGTTGGAAACAATTATTCTTTAAGTGGTTATTTGGTTACAAATTCTGGTAAAATACTCATTTTTAGTTTTATGAACAATCACTACAGAAAACCAACTGTTGAAGTTAAAAAACATATGCAATTGGTCTTTGAATGGCTTCGCGATAACTATTAAAATAGGATTTCTTTTTAGCTATTAAATTTTGAGCCTTAAGAAGAGAAATTCTAACGTGGTTTTATTATAGTAAATTTATTTTCATATCAAAAAAGAACAAAATGTTGTTAAAGAAGTGTTTATCTGCTGTATTTATCATATTCACTCCGATTATGTACGCTCAAAGCGAGAAACAAATAAGTCAGAGAACAGAAACTCTTACCGATTCTTTAAATTTTACCCAAATAAAAACGGATAGTATTTTTAATAGTAACCAGATAATAAGCTTATTGACATTACAAAAAACTGATTTTAAAAAAATGAAAATAGAATTTGGTTTTAGCAAATCAGATTTAAAAAGAACGAGTACATACGCAAAAAGTAAAAATGCGCTAGCAGCAATTAATGGTGGGTTTTTTAATGTTGATGAGGGAGGAAGTGTTTCTTATTTTGAAATTAATGATTCTATAATTAGTAGACAAAGAAATCCTGAATTAAAATGGGGTATTTCAGATAGTATTATAAATGGAGCGATTGTTATAGTAAATGACTCAATTATAAACATAGAGCATGCACTTTCAGAACAGTTTTATGAATCATCAAATAAAGAATTAGCTGTATTAATAACAGGACCTGTTCTGCTATTAAATTCCGAAGAGATGTCATTGCCTCAAAAAAAATTCGTTACAAATCGACATCCAAGAACGTGCTTATGTAAGAAAAAAACATCTCTAGTATTTATAACTATTGATGGTAGAAGTAAAGAAGCTGAAGGAATGAACTTATTTGAGGTTCAAAAATTTTTATTAAGCATAGGATGCATTGATGCTATTAATTTAGATGGAGGTGGTTCAACTACAATGTGGATCCATGACAAAGGAGTTGTTAATTTTCCTAGTGATAAAACTGGAGAAAGACCTGTTTCAAATGCATTATTGCTATTAAATAAAGAACAAAAAACAGCGAATTAAACGCCTCAACATCTAGTTTTCTAATTCGATATTAATAAAGGCTATCATTCATTATAAATCAACGCATTTTTAAAATGACTTTCTTTGGTCTTTAAATTAATTAAGAATCCATTAATAACGGCATAGTCAATAGTATCATTTTTCTGCAATAAAAAAGTTGAATTAGCACCTGGTTTTAAAACAAGTTTTTTTTGCTTATTTCCTACTTTAATTAAGTTAATTGGTAAGGACGTGTATTTTTTATCCTTAGGTAATTCTTCCAGTTGTACATAGGTGTAACCCGATTTTAAAAGCTCATAAATGTCTAAACTAGATAAGTCTTTAATAGATTTAAATACTTTAGGATAGATATTTCCTTCAACAATTCTATAACCACTAGCATCAAAAGTGTTGTATCCGTAATAGGTTGACAAATCACCTTGATCCATAACTTTTCCTATATTGTAATAGTCTGAGTGGTTCTCATTATCTATTTCTAAATGATTGATTCCTAAATCAAGGGTATAATCGTTATTTGACAATTTATAGGTGGCTCCAACTAATTTTAAATCGAACAACTTGCGATCATTCTGAGGGATTTTATCATACTCTTTAATAGAGATATTTTTATAGTTTTCTTTTGCAATACTGTAAATGGCCGATAGTATGGACACATAGTTTAATCGTCTTATCTCTTGTTTTTCTATATCATTTTTATATCCGCCAGATTCAATTAAAATTGTGCTTGTGCCCCATTTTTGAATGTTATCACCAAAAGCTCTTGGTTCAAAATCGTCATTATATCTGCCTACTTGTCCTGGTGCATATTTTTGAATGATACTATTCATAAACACAATAATTTTCATAGCATTGCCACGCACCGTATTGATGTCTTTTTCATAATTATAAGCAGGTGCTAAATAGGAAATGGTTGCCGGTTTATCGGTACGCTCTGCATTGTAATAAATACTTTGGTCATGTAAATTAAATCCAAAATCGGCATTCAGACTGTCTCTAACACGTTTTAAGGTTTTACTTTCTGGAGATTGTAATCTTACGGCATCTCTATTAATATCAACACCTAATGCATTTCGTCTTGTAAATTTTTCTGCACCATCAGGATTTAACATAGGTAAAAAATGAAGTGTTAAATTGCTTAATATGGCTTCTTTTTCATCTGAAAATTCAGAACTGTTCAAAAAATTAAAAATATCAAAAATGGCTTGTGTTGCTGTTGGTTCGTCTCCGTGCATTTGAGACCACAAAAGCACATTGGTTTTTCCTGAGCCAATACTTATTAAATTTAAATCTCTGCCTTCAATAGACTGTCCTACCTTTTTTATAGTATATTTTGAATTCTCTTTAAGCTTATCAATTAGTGGCTGAATGTCAGCATGTTTTATGCGTCGTTCACCCAGGCTTGCTTCTTTGTAGGTATTATATGTTTCGTATAATTTTGAAGTAATATCATTATTTTGACTAACAACAGTTGTTGTAAGTAATAAGATGAACAGTTTTAAAAAGTGTGTCATATTAATTATTGTTTTTTTGGTGCATATTTTAAATGAAGTTCTTTAGTACCTTCTTTTACAGCGTTTAGGAAGTCTTCTCCGGGATCTGTTTTTTCAGTTCGGTAACCAGCATCTTTTTCTAACCATAAATTGGTTCCTTCAAAATTTGTGTATTCGTAATGCCCAATTAAATATTCGATATCGTATTTTTTGGCAAGATATTTTACTAACCAAATATTAGCTTTAATTTGAGCTTTGGTTAATGGTTTGTCTTTTGTTCCTCCTACATTTTCTACACCAATAGCACAATGGTTTAACCCAATAACATGTCTGGCCATTGTGGTTTCTGGCATTAAACTATAAATGGTACCATCTTGGTCCACTACAAACTGTGAAGAAACATTTAAGGCACTTACCGATTTAATATCTGGTCTTGAGTTTGATAATGTAGGACTATTAAAGGCTTCAAATGTTTTTTCTAAGGTAGGAATAGCTGTCCAATGTAAAACAATCATTTTAGGTGTTATAGTAGGTTTTTCTTGGTGTAACCCATAGTGGTTAGCTAGATATTCTAGTGTTAATTGAGTACGAACGTCATCAAAAATAATAGGTTTAGAAATAATTTTTTTTGAAGTGTCGCAAGACAACAGAAATAAAAGACCAAAGCAGAATGTTAAAATTTTCATTTTAAAGAATATTAGGTTTTTAATAAGAAACAGAGAGTCAGTGTTTAAATCACAATTTAAAGGTATTAATTTATAATTATATACAAACCGTTCAAATTGTTTAAATTTATATATAGTATTTTTGACAACTACAAATAACAAAAACAATTCAGAATAATGACAAATCATATTACGACAACGTGGTTAGGCGGCATGAAGTTTGAAAGCACCAACCCGTCAGGACATAATCTGTTTATTGATGCAGGGCCAGAAAACGACGGACAAGGAGAAGGATATCGGCCTAAAGCGTTGATGTTATCTGCGCTTGCTGGATGTTCAGGTTTAGATGTCGCATCGCTGATAAAGAAAATGAAGCTGAAGGTAGATGATTTTAAAATTGAAATAGATGCTAATCTAACAGAAGAACACCCAAAGTTTTATGATAAAGTAACTATGGCATTTAATTTTTTTGGAACAGATCTTAACGAAAGTAAGCTTCAGCGTGCCGTTGATTTATCGGTTGAAAAATACTGCGGCGTTATGGAGATGTTTCGTCAGTTTTCAGAATTAAAAATAGAAACACATTTTCATAATAAATAGTCGGTAAATAAAGTTTTGTCATGCGTTGGACACTTAAATCGCAACCAGAATCTAAAAAAATTAAAGCTTTACAAAAGGCTCTTCAAGTAGATGCAATTACAGCGACTCTACTTTTAGAAAGAGGAATAGAAACCTATGATGAGGCTAAAAAATTTTTCAGACCAAGTTTAGATGATTTGCATGATCCATTCTTAATGAAAGACATGGATAAAGCTGTTGCCCGAATTGAAAAAGCAATGACCAACCAAGAAAATATCTTGGTTTTTGGTGATTATGATGTGGATGGCACCACATCTGTGGCGTTAATGGCATCGTACTTAAAAACTAATTATCCTTTAGTTTACACCTATATTCCAAATAGATATGATGAAGGCTATGGCATTTCATACAAAGGAATTAATTTTGCTTTAGAGAACGATTTTACACTTATTATAGCTTTAGATTGCGGTATTAAAGCAGTCGATAAAGTAGCTTTTGCAAAAGAAAAAGGGATAGATTTTATTATTTGCGACCATCACAGGCCAGGTATAGAAGTGCCAGATGCAGTCGCTGTTTTGGATCCCAAGCAAGATGATTGTCCGTATCCATATAAAGAATTATGCGGTTGTGGTGTTGGCTTTAAATTAATACAGGCATTAGCTTCAAGACAAGGACAAACGGTTGATGATTTAAAACCTTATCTCGATTTGGTTGCCACAGCTATTGGTGCCGATATTGTTCCTATTACTGGAGAAAACAGAGTGCTAGCTTATTTCGGGTTACAAGTTATTAATGCCAATCCAAGGCCAGGAATCAAAGCCATTCTTGAGCAAGTAAATAAAACAGAGCTTACCATTACCGATGTTGTTTTTGTAGTTGCACCAAGAATTAATGCCGCAGGCAGGATGAAGCATGGAAACTACGCAGTTACCTTATTAGTTGAAGAAGGGTATGAAAATGCACAACAATATGCCGCTGAAATTGATCAGTATAATTCAGACCGACGAGAAGAAGACAAGCGAATTACTGAAGAAGCATTAAAACAAATAGTAACAAATAGCGAAGAAACCAATCTAACTACCGTTGTTTATCAAGAAAATTGGCATAAAGGCGTTATTGGTATTGTTGCCTCTAGATTAACCGAAACGTATTATAGACCAACCTTGGTCTTTACCAGAAGCGGTGATAAACTGGCTGCGTCAGCAAGGTCTGTAAGAGATTTTGATATCTATAACGTTTTGGAGGCTTGCAGTGAACATATCGAGCAGTTCGGCGGTCATAAATATGCTGCGGGATTAACGCTTAAAGAAGAAAATTACGAGGCTTTTAAACAAGCTTTTGAAGATGAGGTATCGAAAACTATAGACAGGTCGTTATTAATACCAGAAATTAAAATTGATGCTAAAATTGACTTAAAGGATATTACACCAAAGTTTTATAGAATACTAAAACAATTTGCTCCTTTTGGTCCCGAAAATATGACACCTGTTTTTATGACTGAGAATTTAACCGATACGGGTTATGGAAAATGTGTTGGAGAAGACAAAACACATTTAAGAATGACTGTAAAACAGGCAGAATCAAATAGTATTGTAGGTATAGGTTTTGGAATGGGAGATAAATACGATTTAATTTCTGATAAAAAATTATTTAAAGCGGTCTATTCTATTGATGAAAACGAATGGCAAGGGAATATAAGTTTACAACTTAAATTGAGAGATATTAAGGGTATAGATGAAGAAGTTAACGAGTAAAGATCCTTATGCTGCTTTAAGAATCAAAGAATTCAATATTTTTTTATTGGTACGATTCGTGCTAATATTTGGTTGGTCTATGCAATTCATTGTGATAGAATGGCAAGTATATAGCATTACCAAAGATCCGTTGTCATTAGGTGTTATTGGTTTAATGGAAATTATTCCAGCACTTTCTATGTCCTTATTTGCTGGTCATATTGTAGATCAAAGAGAAAAACGAAATCTGTTAGCCACATGTATTGCTGCTTTTTCGCTAATTAGTTTAGGGCTCTTTTTACTTACTTGGCCAGTTATAGTTTCAACATGGTCTACCAAAACTATTTTATACGCTATATATACATTGGTTTTTTTCGGAGGATTTTTACGTTCTTTTTTTGGCCCCACTATTTTTTCTTTAATGGCACTTATTGTTCCAAAAAAATTATATCCTAATGCTGCCACTTGGAGCAGTTCTACATGGCAAATGGCATCGGTTTTAGGACCAGCATTTGCAGGGTTTGCAATTGGATGGATAGGCGTACATTGGTCGCTTTGTATTATTTTTAGTTTGGTTATTTTGTCATTAATCATTCTATTACAGATTAAGAAAAAACCTATTTTGAATCCAAAATTAGGAGAACCGGTCATTCAAAGTTTAAAAGAAGGTGTCCGTTTTGTTTTTAAAACAAAAGCTATTTTAGGTGCTCTAACCTTAGATATGGTTGCTGTTTTATTTGGAGGAGCAGTTGCCTTGCTACCAGTATTTGCACAAGATATTTTAAAAGTGGGATCAGAAGGTTTTGGCGTTTTAAGAGCAGCTCCGGCTGTGGGTGCTTTTTTAACGATGTTGATTACGGCATATATTCCTATTAGTAAAAATGCAGGAATGAAACTTTTAAGTGCTATTTTTGGATTTGGCGTTTGTGTTATTGTTTTTGGATTATCTTCAATATTTTGGATTTCGGTAATGGCTTTATTTTTTAGTGGTGTAACCGATGGTATTTCTATGGTGATTAGGCAAACTATTTTACAGATAAAAACACCAGACAATATGCGTGGGCGCGTAGCTTCTGTAAACTCTATGTTTGTGGGGTCTTCCAACGAACTTGGAGCTTTTGAAAGTGGTTTAACCGCAAAACTTATGGGAACCGTTACCGCCGTAGTTTTTGGCGGTACCATGACCTTAATTACTGTAGTTACAACAGGATTAGTACTCCCATCATTTAGAAAACTAGATCTTACTAAAGATATTGAAGAGCACGAAAAAGGTGATTAATAGGTTTTAAGCTCAAAATTCTCGCCATCAAAAACACCATAGGTATAATATTTAATCCAATCACCAAGATTAATATATTTTGAGTTATTGGAAAGGGTAATCTCTAATGGTAAATGGCGATGACCAAACACAAAAATATCACGATGTTTTTCTTCTAACTTTTTTTTACTGTACAACGCTAACCATTCATTGTCTTCACCAAGAAATTTAGCATCCTCATCACCAGAAATTAATTTGTTTTTTACTGAGAGGTATTGTGCTAAACGCATACCAATATCAGGATGTAACCACCTAAACAACCATTTAAAAAATGGGTTGGTAAACACTTTTTTCATGCGTTTGTACCCTTTATCGCCTGGGCCTAAACCGTCTCCATGCCCAATATAAAACAAGGTGTTATTTAATAGAAATTCTTTTGGTTTATGATAAACAGGAATATGTAGTTCTGTTTTAAAATAATCGGTCATCCACATATCATGGTTGCCTACAAAAAAATAAATAGGAATACCAGAATCGCTAATTTCAGCCAACTTACCTAAAGTTCTTGTAAATCCTTTAGGAACAACGGTTTTGTATTCAAACCAAAAATCGAACAAATCGCCTAAAAGAAAAATTGCTGCTGCATCTTTTTTTACATCATCTAACCAAGCAACAAATTTCTTTTCGCGAGGTAACGATGCTTCTGCGGTTGGTGCTCCAAGGTGATTATCGGAGGCAAAGTATATTTTTTTTCCTTTTGGAATTTGCATGTTGTAAATATAATTAAATCCTAATGAAGCAGAATCTATTTTTTTTAAAAGCAATACGTTTTTAGTTGAAGCATTTTATTGTTACGATTATTGATTAAACTAGGGTTGAGCGCGTTAGGGATGGAGGTATTGTTGGAGCTCCTTGAAGAGAGCGACTACCGAGAGCCCGACCCTTGGGTAACGCCCTAAATATTATCGTACTCAAACCATTCTGCATAGGAGGAGTCGGTTTCTTGAAGCTTTAAAGAATGCAGTTTAATGTGATTTGGTAAACGACTCTTTATTTTCTTTGAAAAATCTATCACCATCATTTCGCTAGTTGGCTGGTAGTCAACTAATAAAACATTGTGTCCTCTAATTTCTAGTTCTTTTGCAAGTTCAATATGTGGTGTGTTTTGATTAAAAACGGTCGCATGATCGAACACGTTTACAATTTCTTCTTTAACTATTTTTTTCAAATCACCAAAATCAATCACCATCCCATACTTAACATTTTTGCTATCGGTAATAGGTTTTCCAATAACGGTTACCGAAAGTTTATAACTGTGTCCGTGTACATTTTTGCATTTACCATCATAACCGTAAAGGGCATGACCTGTTTCGAAAGAAAATTGTTTTGTAATGCGAATATTGCTCATAGTAAAATTTTTAAAGTGCAAAGATATTCATTTTGTAAAAGGAATTGCTTTTTAGATTACATTTGCTCGCTTTTATTGTAGGCGAGGAATAGTTTCTTTTTAATTTTTTAAATATGAGTAAGCTTTTTGAAGCTATTGGCTTTGTTGAAAACCCGCTTTATGAAACCATAATAGACGATATTTCTTCTGTAAAATACAGTATTGTGGATGGGTTTTTTACCGACGAAGAAACCAATTTATTACGTCAGTCTTTAATAGAAAAACACGAAAACAACATCTTTAAAAAAGCAGCGATAGGTAATAAAGTAAATGAAACCATAGTAAAGTCTATTAGAGGTGATGTTATTTTATGGATTGATGAAACTAGAAATGATGCTTCTGAGCTCCTCTTTTTTAATAAGATAAACGATTTAATTGCCTATTTAAACAGAACTTGTTTTATGGGAATTTTACATAAGGAGTTTCATTATGCCCTATATCCGCAAGGCACGTTTTATAAACGTCATATAGATACTTTTGAAAATGATGACCGGAGAAAATTGTCGTTTGTTTGTTATTTAAACGAAGATGGCTGGCTACCAGAAAACGGAGGTGAATTGGTGTTATATTTAAATGAAAACAACAAGCCTGTAGAAAAGGTTATTTATCCTATTCCAGGTAGAGTTGTTATTTTTGAAAGTCAACTCATTGAGCATGAGGTAAAACCTGTTAATAAGGAACGACTAAGTATTACGGGATGGTTAAAAACCAGGTAACTAACGTTTTTTTATTCGGTTTACAACGTAAATAACGATGAGCGCTAAGGCTAGTATTAAAAATAAACCATTACCGCTTAAAAAATCTAAAATACTCATTACTATTTGTTTAATCTTTTTTTATTATATCTGTAAATTAAATAAGCTGCTGCTACCAATAAAACAAAAGGTAGCATAGAGCCTATAAAAACTCCTATTTCGTAATTAGAATTAGGAGCATTTTTAATTTTATCTTCTATTTTAATATCTTGGATAAAGGATAGAAATAACATAGTGCCTAAGAATTAGTTTTCAAAGTTAGTGGTTTTATATTAGTGGTAAAAACAAGCGCCTAAATTTTATAATTAAAGGAATCCCTCTGGCAATTATCCAAACGGTAAGCGCTATAAAAATAGCATATAGTTTATAGTCTAACATATCTAACCAAAATAAAATAGGGACAAACACAAGAAATGTAGCAAGTAACAATACATTTCTAAGATATTTCATCATGCCGAGCCCTTTAAACATGCCATCAAATATAAAAGCTAACGCACAAAGAGGTTGCATGGCTAAAACAATCCAAAAAATATCGTAAAAAGCAGCAAGAACTTTTGAATCGGAAGTAAAAATATATCCAATAGGGATGTATAAAACAGCTCCAATTATAGCCGATATGGTTCCTACAATGATACCATATTTTATAAGTTGATTACTTAGTTGAATTAATAAATTATACGCTTTAGCACCATATAATTTACCTGATAGAATATTACCGGCACTAGCATAACCATCAATAATAAAAGCGCCTAAAAACCAAAGGTTAATAGCAATGGTGTAGGCCGCAATATATTCTGCTCCATAACTCGTGGCAAATGCACTTGCTAAGTATAAGGTAACGTTTAAGGCAATGGTTCTTACAAATAAATTAAGAATCATAAGAGCGAATCGTTTCATCTCTTTATTAAAAGGGAATGTTACTTTTAAAGAGATAGGCGCTTTTTTAAGCAAAAAGTAAGCAGCACTTATAGCCATAATTATTTGCGAACACAAACTTGCATAAGCCGCTCCTCTAATATTCATAGGTTCAAAAAAACCATCTATACCATATACCAAAACAATATCTAAAACAATATTAATAACGGCTCCTAAAAGAGATATAACCATGGGATAATAGGTGTTTTGTAACCCTCTGAAAGATCCAAAAATAGCAAAAGTAAAAAGAGTAAAAGGGAATCCAAAGACACGTATTTTGTAATATATAACGCTATAATCTAAAATTAAATTTGAAGCATTATAGAGTTTAAAAATAGAATGAGCAAAAGGATAGGTGCCTACGATAATTAAAACACTAATTGAGGTAATTATAAAAATGGCTTGAGCTGGAAGGTTTTTAACTTTATTTAAGTTATTAGCACCTACATATTGAGAAACAATAGATGAAATGGCACTTCTGGTTTGCCCCAACACCCAGATTAACATTGATAAAAAAGTACCTACTATGCCAACAGCCGCTAAAGATTCTGTCGCATTTATATGAATATTACCAACAATAGCAGCATCTGTTAATGATATTAAAGGCTCAGAAATTCCCGATATTAAAGCAGGAACAGCTAACCTATTAATATTTTTTAAACTTATGTCTGAATTCATAGTGTTTATCTATACAATAAAATGTGTTTAATGCATGTTTTCAGGACTTTATCTAAAGCAGGTCAGGATATTTTTTTGAATTCGAAAATACTATTAATATTATAATATGTTTCATAATGCATCATTTAATTATTTACTTTTGCAATAAATTTAGTCTATTAAAATATTTCTTATGAAAAATATATTAGTGCCAGTTGGAACTTCACCAAACACGATTAGTCACTTGCAGTATGCTGTTGATTTTGCGGAAGCTTTTGGAGCTAAGCTATATGTTGTTCATGTGTATAAAGTATTTTCTAAGGCAGGAACGATTATTAATTTAGATTATATCTTAGAGCGTGAAAGCAAAGATTTTTTGGATAATCTTATGTCTAAAATAGATACTAAAAATGTTGAAGTCGTTACAAAAGCTTTAAAAGGTAAAATTGTAAATGTTTTGGAGTTGGTTTATAAAGTAGCAAATATAGATTTGATTTTGATAGAGCCCAGAACCAATTCAGTTAATGACGAAGTATTTTTAGGCAAAACATCGGGTAAAATTATAAAGCAAATGAATGGGCCAGCAACATTAATAGTGCCCGAAAACTATACGTTTAAGCCAGTAAAGAACATGTTAATGGCAATGAAGTCTGCTATTATTAGAAAGGAGAATGCTTTAGATCCTATTAAATATTTCCGAGAAAAGTATAAGACTAAAATAAGTTTATTATTAGTTAAAACACCGTTTCATAATGAAGGCGATTTTAATGTTAATGATGAGTTAGAAGCTTTAGTTGATGATGTTTTAAAAACCGAAAATGCTACCACATTTCAAGGTGTTTTAAGGCACTATGAGTCACATAATCCAGATATGCTTTGTGTAGTGAGAAGAAAAAGAGGATTTTTTACCAAAAAATGGGAAAAGAATGTAATTTTGAAAAAAGATTTTTATAGCGACATTCCAGTTTTGGTTTTAAGCGGATTAAAATAATATTTTGGGGATGTAGCTCAGTTGGCTAGAGCGCTTGACTGGCAGTCAAGAGGTCGTCGGTTCGAGCCCGATCTTCTCCACAGTGATAGTAAGGCTTTAGAAGGTTTAACTTCTGAAGCCTTTTTTAATTTGCGTGTAAAAAACTTACTTCATTATTTTTATTTGATAAGAATAAACTTTATTCGGTTTGATTGCTTATAGCTGTTGTCTAAATTGTTTAGGTGTTATATTAAAGCTTCTTTTAAATGCCGCTGTAAAATGTGTGGCATTTTTATAACCAATTTCTTCAGCAATTTGATATATCATTTTTTGAGTGTTTTCTAACATATATTTGGCATGGTTCATTTTTTCTGATATGCTAAATTCACTAACAGAATAGCCAAATACGCGAATAAATTCTTTATTTAAAGTATTGCTATTCACTCCTACTTCTATAGCCAATTCCATTAATGATAGATTTCTGTGTAAATTAGACTTAATAAGTTTTCTTGTTTGATAAAGCATTTTCAGGGTCTTGTCATTGCCTGATTTGCCACGATTCATTTTATTCTTATATTGCTCTAATTGTAAGGCCATTATTTCTAGAGCCTTTGCGTTTAAGTACATTTCATTGGCAATTTCTAATATATCCTTGCGTTCCAAATTTTCAAGGATAGAAAATAACTCGTCTGTTATAGGCAGAATTAAATTATCATCATAAAGTGTTTTTAACTTGTAATCATTAACAAGACCATGATTAATTAAGAATGATAAAGGGATTTGTATTTTAATTTCAGTAAACATTTTGTCTCCAAATATTTTGATGCGACCATCATAATTTTGGATATGAGTTATGAATGAATCCCAATTTTCCAGAAATAAATCTTTAAAATACTTTAAATAGATTACTTTTTCTCCTGTTAATATAAAATGTATTTGTATACATTCCTTTTTTAATAATTGATAATAAATAAGGTCTTTGTTTAGTTTGTATCTACTAATAGTTATGCTTATCTCTTGAGTGCTGAATTGATTGATGCACCCTTTACCGTATTTAGGATGCAATTGGTATTGCTTTATCGTAACACCCTCTTTATTGATTACTTTACAGTTTTTTGAAATGGTTTCATGAATATAAGCCTTGCAGTTCCTTAAATCAATTACTTTAAATTTTTCAACTTCACGTCCTTTTTTTTTCAAATCACGTCATTTATTTATTAGTAAACTCAGTTATTTTTGCCATTATCTTTATTTAGACTAATTATAAATAACAAAACTAATGATAAAAAAATTAATAGTAATAGTAGCAATTCTTTTTTCTGTAACTTTTAATTACGGACAACAAGGAACGATTAAAGGAAAGGTGATTGCCCAACAAAAAACGGCTATTGTAAATGCCAATATTACCCTGAAAAATACCAATTATGGAACCGTAACTGATGATTTTGGGAATTATAGGATTGAGAATATCAAACCAGGAGCCTATACATTGAAAGTCTCTTTTATTGGCTACAACTCTCAAGAGGTAAACATAACCATTAAGAATAAGGAAACTACGTATGTACCAACCATAACGCTTACCGAAAATGAAGAACAATTAAATGAGGTTTTGGTCAAGGGCTCAAAAGATAATAAATACTCAGAACGAAACCCTTCACCTTCACTTAGATTAAAAAGCGAATTGGTTAAACTACCCCAAAACATACAAATTGTTAATAGCGACTTATTGCAGGATCAACAAGTTACCAGTATTATGGATGGTGTTATACGCAACGTTAGCGGTGTTACCATGTTGGAACATTGGGGTCATTTTGCCCGTATTAACATGAGAGGCTTTAGGTTGCCAGCCTTTAGAAACGGTATTAACGTACAGGATACTTGGGGACCACTATCGGAAGACATGAATACTGTAGAGCGTATTGAATTTGTCAAAGGGCCTGCTGGTTTTATGATGTCTGCTGGTGAACCTGGTGGTTTTTATAACGTAGTGACCAAAAAGCCAACAGACACTCGTATTGCACAACTATCATTAGCTGCTGGTAGCTTTGATAGTTATAGAGGTACTGTTGACTTAGGCGGAAAATTAACGGAAAACGGAAAGCTGCTCTATCGGTTTAATGGTATGTATCAAACAGCAGATACCCATAGAGGAAATGAAGACGCACAACGCTATGGAATTGCTCCTTCGTTAACCTACAACATTTCCGATAAAACCAGCGTGACAACAGAATTAAACTTACAACAAGCCGAGAGTTATATTGGTGCCGCTTATGTTTATGCTCCTGTAGCAGATGGGTATGGCAGTTTGGATAGAGATTTTAAATTTACAGATACCAATTATCCTGTGACCGACATACAAGAACTAACCTTATTTACCAATTTTAAACATACGTTTTCTAAAAATTGGAGTTTTGAAAGCCAATTTGCTTATTTAAGATACGATCAGGAAGGTAACTCTACATGGCTTTTAGATGTAAGTAATACGGGTGATGCCCATCGATATGTTAGCATTTGGGACGCTCTATCTTTAGGTAAGTATTTTCAAACCTATGTTTATGGTAACTTTCATACAGGATCTATAACTCATGCTGTTTTAGGGGGCTTTGATTATAGTGAAAAAGAATATTGGGCCGACTGGGATCGATTAATAGTTATTGATGTCAATCAACCTTTTAACATTTACAACCCCACTTATCGACATACAGAAACTCCTGTATTTGATAGATCCCAAAATGTTAGGGATAGAGCCAATATCTATAATTCAGGCTTTACGGTAAGAGCTTTTTATGCACAGGACGAATTGGGCTTTTTACAGAATAAAATTAGGTTAACACTGGCAGCAAGACATACCACATTGGTAACCCTTGGAAAAACCAAAGTAGATAAAAAATTAACACCAAGATTTGGTTTAAGTGCAGATGTTTTACCAAGCCTTACCGCTTATGCTCTTTATGATGAGTCGTTTTTAGGTCAAACAGGTGCTAGTAAATCAGGAGACTCTTTTGACCCAGTAAAAGCAAAAGATATTGAAGGGGGTATTAAAAAATCATTCTTTAACAAGAGATTGAAAACATCGCTTGGCATTTATCAAATTACCAAAGAAAATGTTTTGGTTACAGACCCTGAAGACATAAACTTTTCAATTCAACTGGG
This sequence comes from Flavobacteriaceae bacterium, assembly GCA_050300615.1. Taxonomy (GTDB): domain Bacteria; phylum Bacteroidota; class Bacteroidia; order Flavobacteriales; family Flavobacteriaceae; genus Yeosuana. The sequence continues at coordinate 51,949 of JBNKYB010000031.1, forward strand.
AGAAATTCAATCAAAAGGTATTGAATTTGATATGCAAGGTGAAATTACACCAGAATTGAACATTGTTTTAAATTATGCCAATACGGATGTTGAAATAACGAAAGACACTAATCCTGATAACATCGGACAAAAGGTTTCTGGGTATGCCAAACATATTACTAATGGGTGGCTTAACTATAATTTTGCGAATACCTCAAAATTAAAAGGATTTGGGGCGTCAATTGGCTACCAGTATCAAGTGGATCGCTCTACTTGGGCTTGGGGTGCCGATAACCATAGTGATCTGCCCGATTATTTTAGACTGGATGGTGGTCTTTCCTGGAAAAACAACCACATGCGTATCCAACTCAATGTCAATAATATTTTAGATGAATATCTATATTCAGGTGCCAATTATGGTAGTTATCTATACTGGCAATCTGAACCTGGAATTAATGGCAGGGTCACGGTAACCTACAATTTTTGACAGACTTCATCATAATTGATTTATTTAAAGAGAGGAATTAGTTTGATGTTTTTGCAGTCCTCTTTATAATGGAGAGGGCTGCTTTTTATGAATACTAATATTTATTATATAAGAAAAATAATTTTAACCATCTCACTCGTACTGATTACAAAATCCAAATCTTTTGCCAACTATTTATGGATTGAAACAAATTTTATTGGGACTATTGGTATGACCTATTCTATTTTATAAGTACTCTATTATGAATTCAACAATTTTATTAATCCTTTTTTTAGCTTTTTATATGCTTTACAATACCTCTAAAAAAGCAATCAAAAGCCCATGTTTTGGATTTGAAAAGTGGGTTGAAAAAAACGTAATATACTCAAAATTAATAAGCGCATCACTACTTATAATGTCCTGCGTTTTAAGTTGTCTTTCTTATGGCTTAGGGGCTGGGATTTTTATTTTTTTTATTGATTTAATGACCATTGGAAGTTTAAGTGTGATCCTTATACCTATTAAAGTTTTAAAGATAAAACCTATTATTATTGTTTTCATTCTTTCATTATGCACCGAACTTTTATTATTCAATAGCTATTAATATGCCGGCAAATCCGAAACACCTATCCTCAAACTGGCAACGCTTTGCCAAAATAACCGCTGGGTTTATTGGTGGTTATTTTGTAACCATTACTGGGCATTTGGCATTGTCCTTTTGGTTAAACCACATAAATGTAATCATGACGTCTTCGTTTACGGGCATTATCCTTTGGGTTGTTTTAATGATAGTTGCTTTTTTGTCCAAAAATGGTTGGAGGATTTGGGCGGTATACCTTTTAGTAAGCATCCTGTTTTCAGTTATTATTTATTTAAGTAAAATGTATCACCCCATAATATCCCAATAATGAAAAACAGAAGTTATAACATCCTTTTTCATACGCATACAGTAAGCGGCATTGTAATTAGCGTGGTATTGTTTATCATCTTCTTTGCTGGGTCCTTTTCGTTTTTTAGGGATGAGATTGTTAATTGGGAGCGCAACCAGTCTGCTGAAATTACAGATGATATCCCATTAGATTTTAATGCGGCTTTAGATTCGTTAAACTCTGAGTATTCCTTATATGGACGGAACATTGAATTTAGAAAATATTATGTTGAACAACGTATTGGGGTTTCAATAGAGCCTTCAAAAGATAGTTTGGCAACCAAAGAGGCCAAAACATCAAAGTTCTTTTATTTAGACACTAAAGATTATTCTCAAAATTCATATCTAGAATCCTATTCCTTGGGTGAGTTTTTGTATAGACTGCATTTTTTAGCTCAAATACCTTATCCTTTTGGGTATTATTTATCTGGACTTATTGCCTTATTCTTTCTATTTGCTATCATCACAGGTGTTTTGATTCATTGGAAAAAAATTGTGTCTAACTTTTTCCTATTCAGACCTTTTGAAAAACTAAAAACGTTATGGGCCGATGCTCACACCGCATTAGGAGTGATAGGTCTCCCATTTCAATTTGTATATGCCGTGACCGGTGCCTTTTTTATGCTTAAATTGGTTTTGGTAGCGCCTAATGTTATAGTACTATATAACAACAACCAAACAAAATTATATGACGATTTGGAGTACAGCCATCCACGTTATAAAGAATCACCTAATGTCTTAACAACGGCTTTTAATGTCAATGATTATATTCAAAAAACCAAAGACTTATGGGACGGTTTTAATGTTACCGATATGCATGTCTTTAATTATGGGAATGAAAATATGCATGTATTGGTTGGGGGACATTTAGATTACAACACCAAACTTACAGGCATTGGTGAAGCCATTTATAAAGTAGGTACTAATGAATTGATTTCAAAAATAGACCCTGTTGAAAAAGCTTCCTATTTAGATGGCGTAAAAAACATGTTATTACGATTGCATTTTGCAGATTACGGAGGCTATGCCTTAAAAATAATCAGTTTTATTTTAGGACTTGTTTCTTGCTTTGTAATAATTTCGGGAGTCATGATTTGGCTCGAGGCACGTAACAAAAAAAATGTTCCCATAAAAACCAAACAATTTAATAAGCGTGTTGTTAGTACCTATTTAGCAATTTGTTTAAGTATGTACCCCATAACCGCCCTGTCATTTATTGCCGTTAAAGTTTTCCATCCTGTAAGTCAGTTGTTTATTTATAATGTTTACTTTATTGGTTGGTTGTTTTTTTCGTTGTTCTTCATTATAAAAAAAGATCATTATTTTACAAATAGATACACTTTGCTTTTTGGTAGTGTGTTAGGATTATTAATACCTATTGTTAATGGGCTGGTAACGGGAAACTGGATGTGGAACTCATTTTTAAATAATCAATTTCAAATATTTTTTGTAGATGCTTTTTGGATTATATTATCTAGCATAGGACTATTGGTAGTAGTAAAATTAAAGAGAAAAAACTAAATGATAAATATTTCAAACCAAGGTTTGCAAACCCGAACATTTACAAAATTAGAAAAGCAATAAAAAAGAAGTTTCTTGATAAGGAATAGAAATTACATTTAAACTGCCACCATGTAAATGAAGAATTTGTTTTGATAGACTTAAACCAATTCCGGTTCCTTTTTCTTTTGTAGTAAAGAAGGGAACAAAAATTTTATCAATAATATTAGGCTGTATACCTGGACCATTATCAGATATTTCTATAAATTTCTTTTTATTAGAGTTAATTCCTGCGGTAATTTTTATGTGGCCTTCGTTGTTCCCTTTTAAAGATTGTAATGCATTTTTAATGATGTTAATGAGTACTTGTGAAATCTGTTTTTCGTCAACAAATAATTCTAAATCAATCGGTTTTATGTTTACCTCAAATGAAATAGCTTCGCCTTTTTCATTAGGATTCATTAAAAGCAAAACTTTATCCAATAATCGTTTTATTGAAACAATGGATTTGTCTGGTGAAGGTAAATTTAGGAAACTTCTATACGATTGAACAAACTCCATTAAATCGCCACCTTGCTCTTTGATTACTTTAAGGCCTTTAACTGTGTTTTTTACAGTATTCTCGTTAATTTGGCTTACCTCTAAAATGTTGTCATCAATCTTAAAATATTTGATTAAAGAATCTGAAATAGATGTAATAGGTGTAATGGTATTCATGATTTCATGTGTTAATACACGAATTAATTTAATCCATGAATCGGTCTCTTTTTCATCTAATTCTTTATGGATATCTTGGGCGACTATCAATAAGAGTTCTTCATTATTGAGTAATAAGGAAGTTGATTTTAATGAGATTTGTTTTTTTTCTCTTTCGTTGGATAATTGTATTAATTTGCGATCAAAAGGTCTTAAATCAGAAAAGAGCCCATATAATTTTGTGTCTATTTTATTAAGCTGTTTAATATGATTGAGAGGCTTATAATTCAATAATTTCTCCATTTTAGAGTTAGCGAAAAGAATATGTCCCTTTTTGTTTAAAGTAAAAATTCCAATGTCTGCTTGTTTCAAAATAGCTTGATAGTATTTTTCTTGAGCTTGGTTTTCAAGATGAATTTTCTGGATTTTTTCGTTCAACATGTTTAAACTTTTATTCAATTCTTGAAATGATTTACCATGAATCTGTTCTGAAAAACGTAACGTAAAATCTTCATTTTTGACTGATTCAAAAAAATAAGCAATTTTTCTATTCGTATGGTTTATAAATTGAATAAGTAACACTACCTGAAGAGCCATAAGTATAAAAAGTAAGCCACTTAAAATATGGGCGTCTTTTAGCATAAAAAAGGCAAATCCTATAGCTGTTGCACAAAATAAGAGAACTTGAAAAATAAGTTGAATATAAAAATTTCTGCTGGCCATTATTTGTCTGTTTTTTTTATCTTGTTGTACAAGGTTTGTCTTGTAATCCCCAATTCTTCTGCAGCAGCACTATAATTACCATTATTTTTATTTAGAGCATTATTTATCATGAGTAGCTCCATTTCATTAAGTGTATTGGGCAACGATTCTGTTGAGATTTCGTTTTTTTGATGCAACAAAAAGTCTGCTGGTTTTAAAATGTTATCATCAGATAAAATAACAGTACGCTCTAAGGTATGTTGCAGTTCGCGTATATTTCCTGGCCATGAATAAGATTGTAACTTTTCTTGAGCTGCTTGATTGATTTTGAGCCCATTTTTCCCATACTTATTCATAAATTTCTTTAGGTAGAAATCGGCTAAAGTTAACACATCGCTGTCTCTATTTCTAAGTGGTGGTACTTCGATAAGGATAGTATTAATGCGGTATAATAAATCTTCTCTAAAAAGCCCGTCTGCCACCATTTGGTCTAAATTGCAATTGGTAGCACATATCAACCTAATGTCAACAGGAATTTGTTTGTTGGATCCTACTCTAACAATGGTTTTATTTTGTATTACCGAAAGTAATTTAGACTGTGTTTGAAGAGAAATATTTCCTATTTCATCTAAAAACAAGGAGCCTCCGCTTGCAGCTTCAAACTTTCCTATTCTATCTTCTTTGGCATCGGTAAACGATCCTTTGGTGTGACCAAAAAGTTCACTTTCAAAAAGGTTTTCTGAAATAGATCCCATATCTACAGCAATAAAAACTTCATCTTTTCTGGAAGATAGCCTGTGAAGTTCTCTAGCTATTAGTTCTTTACCTGTGCCATTTTCGCCAGTAATTAAAACGTTTACATCGGTTTTTGCTACTTTATTGGTTAACTTTAAAACATCATTTAAGGCTTTTGAAGTACCAATAATGTAGTTAGTGTCTTCCTTATTTATAATCCGTTTTAAGTTACTTTCTTTTGTTTTTAATAGGTTGATTTCTTTTTTTGATTTTTTAAGTGAGTATGCCGATTTTAGTGTTGTTAAAAGCTTTTCGTTATTCCATGGTTTTAAAATAAAATCTGAAGCGCCTTTTTTTAATGCTTTTACAGCCAACTCTATATCGCCGTACGCAGTCATCATGATGACCGAGGTATTTGGTGACTTTTTTTTAATTTCGTTTAGCCAAAACAAACCTTCATTTCCAGAATTTACACCAGCAGAGAAGTTCATATCCAATAAGACAATATCGATATCTTTTAAATTTTGAAATGATGAAATTTGGTTAGGGTTACTAATACTTTTAACCTCTTTATATTCTGATTGAAGTAAAATTTCTAAGGCGCTTAGTACACTTTTATTATCATCAATTATTAAGATTATGCCTTCGCTCATTTTAGTATATATTTTTCTAATAATTAAAAATACTAATTCAAAGTAATTCAAAACAATAAGTGTAAAAATATTTGACACTTATTGTAAATTGTTTTTACAACTTATTTTATGTGTTTAAAGGCTAAAAGCCTTATATCATTGATATTTAGGTGTTTAATTTTATGGCACACACTTGGCTACACTGTTGGCATAATATAATTGTATGTATAGATTTAGAAATATAGTAATTATCATATTCTTTTTTATTTGTATGGTTTCTTATGCACAAGACACTTGGACTTTAAATAAGTGTATAACCTATGCGTTAGATCATAATTTAAAGATGCATGAGTTAAATTTTAATACTGCTTCTACTAAAGAAAACTATCAACAATCATACAGAGAACTTTTTCCTTCAATTTCTGCTGGTTCAAATTACGATATCTCTTATGGGCGTTCTGTAGACCCAAATAATAACCAAATTGTAAGTTCAAACTTCTTTTCAAATAATTATTCTATAAATGCTGATATAGATATTTTTAGAGGTTTTCAAAAATTAAATACTATTGCGTCTACTAAATTTTTATACAAAGCGATGCAAGAGGAAAGCCTACAAGAAAAGTATTTATTGGCGTTTCGTGTTATGACAGCGTTTTATGATGTTGAATTTTATCAAAGACAATTACAAATTACATCGGAACAACTAGAAATATCTTCAACAAATGTTAATTTGGTTAAAAGGCAAATAGATTTAGGATTAAAAGCAGGTGCCGATCTTTATGAAGCAGAATCTATAGAATCTGGTGATAAATTAGCCTTTATTCAGAGTAAAAATAATTTAAAAGCTGCTAAATTGAAATTAGTACAGGAAATGAATCTTAACGATCAAAGCGATATTGAAATTTTTACATTAGATGAGCCGGTTGTGCCGGATACCTCATACGAAAAACAAATGAGTACAGACTCAATATATACAAATGCCCTCGCTTTTATGCCAACTATTAAATCACAAGAATTTAGGGTGCATGCTGCAAAAAAAGGAATTGCCATAGCTAGAGGAGCGTTATACCCTTCGTTATCATTTTCGGCAGGTTATGGAACAGGTTATTTTGAAACCAATATAGATGCTTCAGGAAAAGTAATTCCATTTCGTACTCAAATTAGGGATAACGCTTCGCAATTTATTGGGCTTTCTTTAAGAATACCTATAAGCCAGCGCTGGAGCAGACGCTCTGAGGTTAAACAGCAAAAAATAGCACTATTAAAGGCCGAAAATAGTTTGAGTCTTCAAAAACAAGAACTCAATAAAATTATTCAAGAGTTAATTCAGAATTATCAATCGACCCTTGCAGAACATGAGCAAACAGAACAAAGTGTTACATCTTATGCCCTTGCTTTTAAAATAGCTCAAAAAAAATACGATAAAGGCATGATAAGTCTTTTAGAATTAAACCAATCAAAAAATTTATATGCAAAAGCACAAAATGATAATTTGCAAGTAACATTAAAATTAAAAGTGCAGAAAAAAACAATAGACTTTTATAAAGGTTTGCCTGTATTTAATATCAATTAAAACATTTATGGATATACAATTAGAAAAGAAAAAAGGATTACATCCCAAACATTATGGCTATATCGCTCTTGGGATATTACTTTTATTTGTTGGATGGAAGTTGCTATTCGGCAGCTCGGTTTCAACGTTTAGAGCAGAGAAAGATAAATTATCTATAAGCGAGGTTATAGATGGAAAGTTTGATGATTATATTACTATAAATGGTTACGTGGCACCCATAGCAACTATTTATATGGATGCTTACGAAGGAGGCCGAGTAACAGAAAAACTAATTGAAGAAGGGGCAACTGTTAAAAAAGGAGATATTATTCTTAAGTTAGAAAACCAAGCCTTGTACGAACAGATTTTAGCAAGTGAAAGTAATTTAGCCTTAAAACAAAATGATTTGCGTTCTACTAAATTAACGTTTGATTCTCGGCAGGTAGAAGGTAAAAAATCATTAGCCACAGCAGAATATGATTTGCAACGCAAAAAAAGAAACTTTGAGCAAAACCAAGAGTTATATGATGATGAGCTTATTTCAAAAGAAGAGTATTTAAAATCAAAGGAAGATTATGAGCTGTCTCAAAAACAATTCAAAATTATAAAACTACAAACCGAGCAGGATGATGAATTACGGAAAACCTCTTTAGCTGGATTGGATACTGATTTAGAACGTATGAAGACAACATTATCTATGGTATATCAGCGTTTAGATCATTTAAACGTTAAAGCGCCTGCAGATGGACAATTGGGCTTTTTAGATGCCGAAATAGGACAAAATATAGCACAAGGGCAACGTATTGGACAAATTAATGTATTAACAGATTATAAGATTGAAGCAACTATTGACGAGCATTATATAGATCGTGTTAAACGTAATTTAACGGCTGTTTTGGAGCGTAATGGGAAAGATTATCCGCTTCGCTTACGAAAAGTATATCCAGAGGTTCGAGACGGTAAATTTAAAGTCGATTTAGTTTTTACCAAAGACAAACCAGAAACCATTAGAACAGGACAAAGTTATAATATTAAATTACAGCTTGGGGAGTCTAATGAAGCACTTTTATTACCCAAAGGAAGTTTCTTTCAAAGTACTGGTGGGCAATGGATATTTGTAATTCAAGGTGATGAAGCATTAAAAAGACCCATTAGCATAGGAAAACAGAATTCAAGATACTACGAAGTACTGGAAGGTTTAAAACCAGGAGAAAAAGTTATAACCTCCAACTATGATAATTTTGGAGACGCAGAACGAATTGTATTAAAGTAAAAAATTAAAAAGATAGAAAAATGATAGTAATTAAAGACCTAAAAAAAAGTTTCAAAACAGAAGAGGTAGAAACATTAGCATTACAAAAAGTAAATTTAAAGGTAACTGAGGGAGAGTTTGTAGCTGTCATGGGGCCTTCAGGATGCGGAAAATCTACACTATTAAACATTATAGGGATGTTAGACAATCCAACAGAAGGAAGTTACCAATTTGCAAAACACGAAGTTAGTGGCCTAAAAGAAAGTCAACGAACCCAACTGCGAAAAGGCAACTTAGGATTTGTGTTTCAAAGTTTTAACCTAATAGATGAATTAACGGTTTTTGAAAATGTAGAATTGCCTTTAATCTATTTAAAAATTAAAAAGGCAGAGCGTAAAGAAAAAGTAAAAAAAGTACTGGAACGCATGAAAATTGCGCATCGTGAAAAACATTTTCCACACCAACTTTCAGGCGGACAACAGCAACGTGTCGCCATTGCCAGAGCAGTGGTTTCCAACCCTAAATTAATATTAGCCGATGAGCCTACAGGTAATTTAGATTCTAAAAATGGTATGGAAGTGATGAATCTTTTAACCGAACTAAACAAAGAAGGAACAACAATTGTTATGGTAACGCACTCAGACAGAGATTCGCATTATGCACACAGAGTTATTAATCTGTTTGACGGACAAGTTGTTACAGAAAGTAAAAACAGAGAAGTGGGAGCAATTATATAAGGTATTTAATCATCAATCATTTACCGAATAGATCATCATTAGATAGCCCCTCTAATCAAGGGAGTGTATTTAAAAAATCAATCAAAAAACGAAGGTTGTGTTTAAAAATTATTTAACAATCGCTTGGCGGAATCTTATAAAAGACAAAACATTTACAATACTAAATATAGTAGGATTGTCTGTAGCTTTTGGAGTTACTATTCTATTGTCAATGGTCGTTCTTTTTGAGTTTTCCTATGATAATTTTCATAAAAATAGCAGTCGTATTTACGAGGTTTATAAAGAACAGCAAACAGTAAAGGGGCAACGAGCAGGAACAACGCAACCTACGCCATTTGCTCCGGCGTTAAAAAACGAAGTGCCTGGTATTGATAAAATTACTCGTGTATTGCAAGATGGTATTTTGGTTATTAATGGAGAAAAGGAAATTAGTTTGGATGTCGTTTGGGTAGATCCCGATTTCTTCTCGATGTTTACGTTTCCTGTAAAGAACGGAAATATAAATAATGTTTTACAGGATATTTCATCTGTAGTGATTACCAAAAATACAGCCAACAAATTATTTGGAGATACCAGTGCTGTGGGTAAAACGCTCACTATTTTACAGGATGGCAAAGAAAAGCCTTTTACAGTGTCGGCAGTTATAGAAAATATTCCTGAGAATAGTTCCAAGGAGTTTGATATAGCAATCCGTTTTGAAAATAATCCAGAATATTCGGAGACGTTAAATTCTTGGAGTTCTCAATATCATGAAGTGTATGTGCAGTTACAAAATGATGTGTCTGCGACTCAATTCAATAAAAGTACACATGCATTTGTAAAGCTACATTATCAGGAAGATATTGAGAACTTAAAACGAGATGGTGCAGTGGCCAATAAAAACGGAGAATTTGTAGCTTTAAAATTAGTGCCATTAAGAGATGTGCATTTTACCAGTTTCAGAAAAGGTTTTGCAGATGTTGATAAAACGATACCCTATGTTATTTTAGGAATTGCAATGCTAATTTTATTCATTGCATGTGTCAACTTTATTAATATGAGTATTGCCAAAAGTGCTCAGCGTTTAAAGGAAATTGGCATGCGAAAAACATTGGGAGCGACTAAAAAACAGATTTTTTTTCAGTTTTGGTTAGAAAGTTTAATGGTGTTTTTGGTGTCAATAACAATAGGCATTCTTTTAAGTGTTTTATTGTTGGAGGATTTTAAAACAATATTTAGAACGGATGTTACCTTTAGTGTTTTTAAGACTCCTTTAGTTGGTATAGGCATTGTTGTTGTGTTATTTATTACTGTTCTAGTAGGCGGATATCCTGCAATACTTTTAACCCGTTTGGGCACCATTCAATCTTTAAAAGGAAAGCTAGAGACCTCTGGAAAAAATAGAGTTAGAGATATTCTTATGCTTGTTCAATTTGGAATTGCCATTCTTTTAATTACAGCAAGTCTTGTTATTAATAGTCAAGTAGAGTTTATGCGTAATAAAAACCTTGGTTATGATAAAGAGCAAGTAATTTCTATTCCCTTAAACGGAAAAAAGAATAGCTATGCAGTTGTAGAACTATTAAAGCAAGAGCTTCGTGGAAATCCAGATGTGTTAAGTGTTTCTGGAGCTGATAATAATTTAGGACGCGGAAAAGACGGTAGTCTAACCTCTAGTGTATTGGGGTTTGAATATAAAGGGCGTACGGTTCGTACAAATTTTATTGTGGTAGATTACGAATATATTCAAACCTTAGGTCTCAACATAGTACAGGGAAGAAACTTTAATAGTGCAGCAGATAGTTTAGGGGTTATTATCAACGAAACTATGGCTAAGGAATTGGGGGAGGAAGATCCTTTACGGGCTCAAATAGAGATTGATGATGGTAAGTATTTTCCCGTTTTTGGTGTGGTTAAAGATTATCATTTTCAAGGGCTAGATAGAGCTATTGGTCCCCTTACTTTTTTTATGAGTAAAGATTTTGATCTTACCTATGCCTACGTAAAAGTAGCACCGCATAATATGGCTAAAACCTTTGATGTGGTAGCCACAACATGGAAAAGGATAGAGCCTAATGCAGAATTTCTGGGTTCATTTTTAGATGAAAATATAGATCGAACTTTCCGACGCGAGAAATCAATGTCAGCCTTAACCATGAGTGGGTCTATAATAGCCATTGTTATAAGTTGTATAGGGCTTTTTGCCATGTCTATGCTTATTGTTTCTCAACGAAAGAAAGAGATAGGTATACGAAAAGTAGTTGGTGCGAGTATAGCTTCTGTTACTTATTTGCTAACCAAAGATTTTTTAAAGCTAGTGTTGTTTGCGTTTTTAATAGCATCTCCTATAGCATGGTGGATTATGAAAGCGTGGTTACAAAATTATGCCTATAAAATAGATTTAAGTGTATGGTTTTTTATTGTTTCAGGATTGTTGGCGGTGCTTATTGCTTTAATTACTATTTCAACCCAAACTATAAAAGCAGCCATTTCTAACCCAGTAAAAAGCTTGAGGTCTGAATAAATTCTTTATACAAAATTATGATTATTAATCATTTTAAAATAGCATGGCGTAACCTAAAATCAAACAGTTTATTTTCTGTTATCAATATTGTAGGCTTATCATTAGGTTTATCTATTACAATTCTATTATACCTTTTTATTATTCAGGAGCGTAGTTTTGATAATATGTATAAGAATAAAGATCATATTTATAGACTGTTACTACATCCAACCGATGATGACACCGGTTTTGAGATCTGGCCACAAGTACCACCTGTAACAGCACCCGTTTTAGTTAGTGATATTCCTGGTATTAAATCGGCAACCCGTTTATTTGAGCATGGTTTTGGAGTTAAAGCAAATATAGGAGTAGAGAACACCAATTTTATAGAGGATAGTTTTTATTGGTGTGATGATCAGGTTTTTGATGTTTTTAACATTGAAATTGTTAAAGGAAATAAGCAACATCCTTTGGAACGTCCCAATACGGTTACTTTATCTGAAACGACTGCTAAAAAATATTTTGGTAACGAAAATCCTATTGGAGAAACTATTAGTGTTGACAATCGAATATTGCTGGAAATAACGGCTGTTTATAAAGATTTTCCAGTAAATAGCACTTTGGATTGTAATGCCATGGCCACATTTCAATCTAGTGGATTTCAAAACTATAAGGGTTGGGATAACGCGAGTTTTGAAACCTATTTTTTAACATCTAAAAATATTTCAGAATCTCAACTAAATAAACAATTAAATGACATGTTGGACAAGCATGTGTCCAAAGATGATAAATGGTACTACTTTTCTGCACAACCATTTTCAGAAGTACATTTATATTCTAGTGATTTTGGAGAATCGTATTCATCCCGCATCGGAAGCATCAATGATATAAAGAATATGTCATTTTTAGCATTGTTGGTTTTAGTAATTGCCTGTATCAATTATATGAATTTAACAACAGCACGTTCACAAAATCGTAGTAAAGATGTGGGGGTTAACAAAACTTTAGGTGCTACCACGGGTAATATGATTGTTCGTTTTTATACAGAAACGGCAATTATAACATTTATTTCAATACTACTAGGTGTTTTATTGGTTAGTGTAACAGTTCCGTTTTTTAATACCATTACCCAACAACAATTAGAAGTGTCTGCTATGCTTAATGCTAATTTTGTTATAGGAGTAGTCATTATATTTTTGGTTACCACTTTTATAGCAGGGTCTTATCCTGCGTTATATTTATCGTCATTTTCTCCAAAATCAATTTTTAATCCATCATATAAAATAGGTAAAAGGATAGTTTTAATACGAAAAGGATTAGTGGTGTTTCAGTTTGCAGCTTCAGTAGTTTTAATAGTAAGTGTGTTGGTTATTTATGGACAAGTACAGTACATGAAGATCAAGGATTTGGGGTTTAATCCAGAAGGCGTAATCGCTATTTCAACATCTGCATTAAAAAATGCGAATGATGTAGATGCTTTGGTAGATGAGTTTAAGCAATTAAGCGTTGTGAAAGCCATAGGAAAAGCACAAGGGTATCCGGGGATGAGTGTGAGTTTGCGTACTTTACGAAAAAATGAAGAAGATCAGGGAATTAATATTCAAACAAATAAAGTTGATCCATCTGTAGCACAGGTATTGGGTTTAGAATTGCTTAGTGGTAGAATGCCTTCTTTAAGTCATCAAGGAGATAGTTTAGTGGAGGCTGTATTAAACAAAAAAGCTATTGATTATCTGGGGTACACACCCCAAGAAGCTATTGGTAAAAAGGTGCTTTCATATCTTAGAGGTAATTCAATTATCGTTGGGGTTGTTAAAAATTTTAATTTCACCACTTTACGTACACCTATTGGAGCTTATGCATTACATAATAGTGCTGTAGATTCCCAATCCTATATTTTAATACGCTTTAAAGCAGCAGCAGATATATCTTCAATATTAGAACAGTTTAAGCATACATTTCAGCAAGTAGCACCCAACGCCGCTTTTGATTATGATTTTGTAGATAGTACTGTAAAGAAATTATATAACGATGAACAAAAAACAGCAAATATCAGTATTGTATTTTGTGGTTTAGCAATTTTCGTGGCTTGCCTAGGGCTTTTCGCTTTAGCTAATTTTATGGCAGAACAACGCACTAAAGAAATTGGTGTACGCAAAATTTTGGGAGCTAGTGTTACTAATATAGCCACTATGCTGTCAAAAGACTTTTTAACCTTAGTACTGGTTTCTCTAATAATTGCCTTTCCTATTGCTTTTTTTATAATGAATAATTGGTTGCAAGAGTTTGCCTATCGAATACCATTACGTTGGTACATTTTTGCGATTGCAGGGTTGGTAGCTCTCGCAGCTGCCTTGGTAACTATAAGCACTCAAGCTATAAAAGCAGCGATTATGAATCCTGTTAAAAATTTACGATCTGAATAAAAATTTACAAACATGATATTCTTTAAAACATATTTTAGGCATCTATTAAAAAACAAATTGTATACATCGGTAACCATTATTGGGTTTGCCATTTCACTTGCTTTTATCATTTTACTGGGTGTTTATATAAAAAATGAATTATCGGTTGATGATTTTCAAGTGAATAAAGACCGAATTTATCGTTTGGAGAATAATGGAGGCACTGACTTTTCTGGACCTATTGCAGTCGATTTAAAAAACACCTATCCAGATATAGAGGTATATACTAGAGTTTATGAACAAGAAGGAATAATTGCATTGCCATTAGGTGAAAAATTTAATGTTAATTTTTTAGCAGTAGATGATTCATTTTTTTCTATGTTTTCATTTGATTTATTGAAAGGTTCAGCTTCTGAGGTTCTAACCTTAAAAAACAGTATTGTTTTATCTCAATCATACGCCCGTAAATTATTTGGAACGGTTTCTCCAGTTGGAAAAAAAATAACTATAAATGATACCGAGTTTGTAGTTTCAGGAATTATGAAAGATTTTCCTGAAAATACCACCTTTAAACAACCCAATGCCATAATAAATATTGAATCCATGTCTAGTATTACAGGCTTTAAAAGTTTCCTTACTGAGTATGGATTTTGCTCTATGAACATATATTTTTTAGAAAACTCTAATGGAAATATCCAATCTAAAGCTCCTCAAATTTTAAAAAAATTCAAGAAGGATTTTTGGTTATATAAAGAAGGCTATGCTGAAGGTGTCGTGTTTACACCATTAAAAGAGGTTTATTTTAGCACAAAGCAAGGAGTTGGAGTAAAAAGCAACAATAAAAGCTTGATTATTACTTTAACAATCATTGTGTTCCTTATTTTGCTATTGGCGGTTGGTAACTATGTTAACTTAACCATAGCCCAAGCTACTTTTAGAGCAAAAGAAATAGCTATAAAAAAACTAGTAGGAAGCTCAAAAAGAAGCTTGTTTGTTCAGCTAATGGAGGAATCCATAATGCTTTGTTTCTTAGCGGTAATCTTAGCATTATTTTTAGCTAAACTAGCAGAACCTGTGTTCAATTCACTATTAAATACAGAACTAGGTTTAAATAACAAAATCACGTTGCTTAGTGGTTTAGTATTTATAGCTTTTTTTATTATAGTTGGTAGTGTGTCTGGTGTTTTTCCAGCTTTAAGGATTACCAGTTTTAAGCCTATTGATGTCGTAAAAGGTTCTTTCAGGAAAAAGAACAAAACAGTTTATAATAATATTTTTATCACGTTTCAGTATACCATAACTATAGCACTACTGGTTTGTAGTTTTTTAATAATAAAGCAGACTCGTTTTTTAAGGAATTATAATATTGGGTTTACTAAAGAAAACATCATTCACTTACCTTATTTGATGGGACCTGATAAAAAGGGAGCAATTAAAAACACGTTAGAGCAAATTGCGGGTGTTGAAGGTGTTGCATTATCATGGGGAAGCCCTATTGATGGAGGGAGTAATCAATCGTTTGATTATAATGGGAAACCAGTGAGTTTTCAAGAGTTTAGTGTAGATTCTAGCTTTTTTTCAGTATTCGACATTAAAATGAGACCAACCAAAATGGCTTACACTAAAGATGGTATTTATGTAAACGAGAAAGCATTAAAAGTGCTGGGGTTTAATTCTTTGCCCACGTCGTTAAAAGTATATGATGAAACCTATACTATTTTGGGAGTGGTAAACGATTTTAATTTTAATGATCTTAGAAAAGATGTAGGGCCAATAATGATTCATCAACAACAAAAAGGTTCTTATGCATCTAATGTGTTTGTTAAAATAAATGGTAGTAAACCGTATGAAACCATTAACAAAATAAAAAAGGCATATTCAGCTTTAGTTGACCATACACCTTTTGAAGTGACTTTTGTTGATGATGCCATTAACCAATGGTATATTAAAGAAGAAAGAACAGGAAAGATTATCTCGTATTTTACGGTGCTATCTTTTATAATTTCGTTTATGGGTATTTTGGCTATGTCGACCTTTTATATGCAACAACGCAAAAAGGAAATTAGTATACGTAAGGTAAATGGTGCTAGTATTTTGCAAGTCTTCTCGCTACTGAATAAGAATTTTCTAAAATGGATTGGGGTGGCCTTTGCAATAGCGGTTCCTGTTTCATGGTACGTCATGCACAGGTGGCTTGAAAGTTTTGCCTATAAAACACAAATGAGTTGGTGGGTATTCATCTTAGCAGGTATTATCACTTTAATGATAGCATTTATAACAATCAGTTTTCAAGGAATAAAAGCAGCAAGATTAAATCCGGTGAATTCTTTGCGTGATGAATAATAAAGTAATACAAAGATTGTAAGAAATATAAAAAAATGAATTTTTTAAAATTAGCATATCGTAGGTTATTCAAAAAAGGAGAACAAACCACAGCCAGAATTATATCATTAACAGCAGGATTGGCATTTGGAATTCTGTTACTCTCTGAAGTTTTTTACTATTATAGTTTTGATAGCTTTTATCCAGATGCCAATCGTATTTACGTTGTTCATGAAAATTTTAAGACCGATAAATCATCTGATAAATTAGAGAGCTTTCCTGGCGTTAGCGGAGCTATTGCACCTGGGTTAAAAGCAGAAGTTCCTGGTATTGAGGCTGCGACACGTTTAAATTCAATTGGAACACATGTTTTTTATGATGATGAGCTAAAAAAATACGAAGCTCGTTTTGCTTTTGCAGATGAACATCTCTTTGATGTACTCCCTCGACCAATGATTAGTGGAAATTCTAAAGCCATACTAACTAGCCCAATGAGTTGCATGGTTTCTAAGGAAGTTGCAGATAAAATGGGAGGTAATGTAGTTGGAAAAATAATTAATATAAAAAGATACCCTGATAAAAACCTTACCATTGCAGGCGTTTTTGAAACCTTACCAGAAAACACAAACTATCACTATGATATTTTGATTTCTATGGTATCTACAGGCCAATTTTTTTCATGGGACGGCTCGAATAATTGGCTAGGTAACGACCGTTATTATGCTTGTGTAAAACTTGAGCCAGGTGTTAAACCTGAGAGTTTGGCACCTGCTGTGAGGAAGATGCAAGAGAAAAATCAGGATATAAAAAGATTGGAAGAAGATCAACAAGGAATGGTGTTGGCATATTCGTTTAAGCCTATAACAGACATGCATGTTGATGAGGTTAAAGATATGATTCTTATTCTAATTACAATAGCTATTGCTGTTTTGTTTGTTTCACTAATGAATTATATTTTACTCACACTTAGCTCACTAATAAACAGAGCCAAATCATCAGCTATACACAAAACGTGTGGTGCTCAAGCTAAAGATTTACAGGTGTTAATTTTCTCAGAAACATCCCTGCTTTTCCTTATATCCCTTGTTGGGGCGTTCATTTTAATTTTGTTAATAAAACCAATAGCCGAAGCACATGTTGGGCATCAATTGTCTTCTTTGGTAAATCCGTATGTAATCTGGCCAATCGTATCTATAATTGTGGTGTTGGTAATTTTAACCAGTTATTTTCCGGGCAGATTCTTTTCTAGGATACCTGTTGCAACGGCATTTAGAAACTATAGGCAGAAAAAAAATAAATGGAAACTTGCATTGTTGTCTTTTCAGTTTGTAGGAGCATCTTTTATTCTTACGGTTTTGGTTATTGTAACAATGCAATACAATAGTATGAAAAATGCTAATCATGGCTATCGTGCCGAAGGTGTTTACTATGGATCGACTACAGGTATGGATGGAAATAAGGTGTCTATGGTGTTAAATGAATTAAGGGACATGCCTGAGGTAGAAATGGTGGGTATGGGGTTTGATGTGCCCATTAGTGGCGCTTCGGGTAATAATGTGCTTTCGCCCGACGAAAAAAAAGAATTATTTAATGTAGCTGATTTTTATAGTGTTGATGAAAATTATCTTGCTATTCTCAATATAAAAACATTAAATGGTCAAAATTTTTCCAAAAAAGCAACAGCTACAAATGACGTGCTAATTAGTAAAAGAGGTGCTGAATTATTAAAACTGAACAATAGTTGGACTGATGGAGTTGTTGGAAAACAAATTACCATAACAGAACATGGAAGCACTACCATTCGTGGTGTTTTTCCAGACTTTATTATCAATTCTATTTCTGATCCCGATTTACGCCCATCTGTGTTTTTCTATCTTCCAGATGAAAAATTTGAACAACAAAAAATTGAAAATCCATCAACTTCATTCAACATTCTAATAAAAGTATATGATGGAGCACAAGCAGGTGTTATGCAAAAGATTACGAACATTTTTAATTTAGCGTTACCTCATAACGATGCTGTAATCATGAGTCTGAAAGATGAACAGTTAGCTAGTTATCAAAATGAAAAAGGATTTCGTAATGCCATGCTAATTGGCAATATTATTATTTTATTAATCACAGTTATTGGTTTGTTAGGATATACAACTAATGAAGCGTCTAGGCGCCGAAAAGAGTTGGCTATTCGAAGAATAAATGGGGCAACCCTATTAGATATTCTTAGACTATTCATCTTAGAGCTGGAGTATATTGCTGTTCCTGCTGTGCTTTTGGGATTAATTGGGGCATGGTTTACGGCTAATGAGTGGATGCAGAATTTCGCTTTTAAGATTCCACTTCATTGGTCAATTTTTGTAACCTGTAGTATTTTAATTATAGTATTTGTGATGTTTATAGCTGGCTTAAATTATATACGTACCGCTAATAGAAATCCTGTTGAATCATTGCGTAATGAGTAGCTATATTACTTTGAGGGCTATAGAACTAATTTTTAAGACAATACAAAACAATAAGATATGTTACGCTTTAAATTAAAATTAGCATTTAGGAATCTTTTAAAAAACAAAATGTATTCTATATTGATAATTGGTGGGTTTTCTATCGGATTTACTGCCTTTATGTTCATAGGAATATTTTATAACGCTGAACATAACATTGATACAGGTTTTAAGAATTACGAGACTATTTTTAGATTATATGATGCAAAAAAAAGTGATTCCAACTTAGATTATAATTTAAATACCCCTCTTTCAGAAAAATATCCTGAAATAATAAATACTTGTCCAATGGAGTATTTGTCAGGATTTAAAATTTTTATAAAAGATAGTGAAACGAAAAAATCAACTCAAATTGATCACATGATTACAACTAATAATGATTTTTTTGATATTTTTTCAGTAAAGGTCATTACTAGTTTGACAGACAAGCCTTTTAGTGAATTGAATTCAGTAGTAATTACAGAAGATATAGCTAAAAAATTATACGGAGATAAAAATCCTTTGGGGCATATTATAAAAACCGAATTTTTTTCAGGAGTAATATCAGCGGTCATTAAAGATTTACCTACTAATTCAAGCTTTAAAGGACAGTTGTTTTTAAATAGTGAAAATAAAGAGTTTCAAATGTCACAAGCCTGTAATAATGGAAACTGCATATATCCTACATCTCATTTTCTTTTATTAAAAAGTACGACAAATATTAAACAGTTTACAAAGAAACTCAATAAATCCATAAGGCAATTTAACACAAATGTAGATAGTTTAGCTCTCCAGCCTCTACCTAGTATTTATCTTTCTAATCTTAAGTTTGCTTCTGATATGCACGAAAAAGGCAGCTCTAAAGTCTTGATTATTTTTCTTTCTATTGGTATCTTAATCATACTGTTATCTAGTATCAATTTTATTAATTATACAATTTCTATGAAGTATGCTAAAATGAAGGAAATTGGAATTAATAAGATTAATGGGGCAGCACAATGGCAATTGATTTTAGATTCATTTCTTGAAACAACTATTAGCATATTGTTTTCGGCACTCATATCCATTGTGTTAGTTACTCTGTTTCTGCCATACACTTCGGCGGTATTTGGTCGAGAAATAACAATTTCTGATTTGAATCTTCTTCAATTGATTCCCTTATTTGTATTAACAATTCTTGCAATTATAATTATCAGCAGTATATTACCTATATATATATTGTCAAAATTCAATATCGTTACGTTTTTGAACAAGGGACGGACTGTTAAAGGTAAGCAATTGGGGGTCAGGGCTATGTCAATATTTCAACTAACAGTTTCAGTGGCTTTAATTTCTGTAGTGATTGTAATTTTTAAGCAATTAGAGTATGTAAAACACTATGATCTAGGGTTTGATGAAGAACATTTAATAAAAATTGATATTCCATATTTACACTCAAATCCTTCATTAATTAAAAACGAGATCGCTCAACTTTCATTTGTAAAAGGAAGTACATTAAGTGATGGTACTCCTGGAGGAATCAAATTATTTATGGGAAGTGGAGAAAAAGAAAATCAATTTATGATTAATTGTATTTATGTTTCTGATGATTATATAAATACGATGGGTATGGAATTAGCTAAGGGAAGAGATTTTTTTAAAAGTGATAAGAATAAAGCTTGTATTTTAAATAAAAAAGCGATAGACCAATTTGGATGGACAGATATAGAAAACAAAAAATATACTACTAATGGAAATGAAGAAGATGGATATAATGTAATAGGAATAGTAAATAATTTTAATGTTAAATCGTTGCATTCAAGCATAGATCCTGTAGCATTGATTTATGACCCTAATCACAGGTTTGATGCCTTAACATTAAATTTAAGTTCAGGAAATGTTGGTCAACAATTGAGTGAAATTGAGAAAAGATGGAAAAAACTTCTCCCCGATGAACCGTTCAGCTTCCAATTTTACGATGATATTTTTCAGAGCATGTATTTGAAAGAACAAAAATTGGGTAACTCAATAGCACTCTTTTCTTTAATTGCAGTTATTCTTACTTGTATGGGCATACTTGCTCAGATATTTTTAATTTGTTTAAATAAAACCAAAGAAATAGGCATTCGTAAAGTTAATGGAGCCAGCATTTTTGAAGTTATGACAATGCTTAATAGAGGTTTTGTACAGTGGGTACTAATGGCCTTTTTAATAGCAACTCCAATTGCGTATTATGTTACCTATAAATGGTTACAGAGTTTTGCTTTTAAAACCCATTTAGATTGGTGGATATTTATTTTATCAGGAGTTTTAATAATGACCATTACTTTAATAACAGTAAGTTGGCAAAGTTTTAAAGCAGCAAATATGAACCCAGTAAAGGCACTGCAAAATGAATAAATTAACAAGAACTCCATTAATTGGCTTTTGTTATTTAAAGAACGTATTTTTGGTATTATAAGACTACTCTTGAGTTCATTTAAAAGTTGATGAATCTTTCTTTGAGCAAATCGGATAAAAGGTGAAAAAGAACGAAGAGTTTATATTAAAACCATTGTGTTCGTGTATATAAACTCTAGGTTATTACCAAAAAATAATATTCTCGTAATTTATAAAAAGATATATTAGTAATATTGTATAATAATTTATATCCTTTTATAATATACTATGGATGATTTTTTAATTGGTATTGGTCAACGTATAAAAACAATTCGGAAAAAAAATGGCATGACAATTAGTGTTCTAGCTAATAATGCGGGAGTAAGTAACGGATTGATTTCGAGAATAGAAAACGGAAGAACCATACCATCTTTACCAGTTTTACTTCAGTTAATAAGCGCTTTAGAGGTTGACGCCAGTAACTTTTTTGAAGGTGTTGAAAAAAAAGCTGGCGCAAAATATATTCATATAAAGAAAAAAGACCAACAACCTATTGAAAAAGAAATTGAGGCTGAAGGATTTGAATATTTCCAAATTTTTAGCAAAAGTGTTAATATTGTCGGTTTTGATGCTGCTATATTGATAGTGTCACCAAATTCTAAAAGAGAAAAAGTAATTACTGATGCTTGGGAGTTTAAATACATTTTAAAAGGCTCTTGTGTATATATTATTGATAATGAAGAAGTAAACGTAAAAAAGGGCGACTCTATTTATTTTAATGGTAGATCGCCCCATGTGCCAGTAAACAGAACTAACAAAGAGTGTATTATGCTAGTTCTTTACTTATATTCTGATACTAATTAAAAGATATCTAAACTTAAAAGATTGGATAAAGAGTCTAAAATATATGTAGGATTTGTACTTTCAATCTGTTCTTTAGTCTGAGCTCCAGACAAAACGCCTACCGTTACGCCACAATGAGCATTTTTTCCTTCTTCAATATCAATTGCAGAATCTCCTGCTTTTAAAACTTTTGACGGATCTTTAATGTTGAATTCTTTCATCGCGAGTTCAATCATATCTGGATTAGGACGACCATTTACTACATCATCGGCAGTAACTAATAAATTATAGTGAACACCTTTTATCCAATGTAGTTTTTCTAATAATGAATTAGCAACTTTACTATTATAACCTGTATTTAAAACTACGATTATATTTTTTGATATTAGCTCCATCATCACCTCCTCAACACCTTGTATGGGTGTTACATTTAAATGTTCATATGCATTATCTAACTGTATTTTAAAATCTTCAAAAACAACCTCTGCATTAATAAACTGCTCCATACCCATATAGGCTAAAACATCTTTAATGGCTTGAAATTTTTCTTTTCCAGCACCAATTTCTAAAACTTTATCAAGTCCTACTAAAACACCATGTTTGTTAATAGACTTGTGTAATGTTTTATAAACTACATTTTGCTCATTTACAGTTGTTCCTGCCATATCAAAAACAACCATTTCTATTGTATTTAACATTTTTTAATTCTTTAATTCTTTAATTATTGTAATTCTATTTTGATATTAAGAGTTTTAAATTTCTATTTTATCCACCATCTTTTTTCTTGCTTCTAGCATCTGCACAACGTTGTCTAAAACTTGCTGATAGCGGATCAAAATCTGTAAATCTATCAATTTTAAACACCTCTGAATTTGCATATAGTGGTTTGTTTAAAACCATTTCGGAAACTAATCGACCTATTCCTCCAGAGCCAGCGACACCAGCTCCCGCACATCCTGTTGCAGCATAAAAGCCTTTAAAATTTGGAAATGGCCCTATGGTATAATATCCATCGGGCGTATAGGTTGAAATTCCTGTTATACAGTTTTTTATACCTATACCTTCAAATTTAGGAAAGTATTTTATGAAGTCTTTACCATAATTTTCAATAATATCCCAAGCATCTTCTTTAGAACCTAGAAAATCTGAATTGGGTTCTGGGTTTAATTCGTTTGGATGAAAATGAGGACTATTTTCTTCTCTTAAACCAAATAGTAATGCGCCATGTTCGGGTCTTGAGTATGCCATAGCATCTGGCATAACCAACATAGGATGATTTTTAGGAAATAAGCGTTCTATAGTTTCTGTAATCCAGTAAATGCTTCTTACTGGTGCCATTGGAATAGGAATGTTTAATTGTAATGATAACAAATTAGACCATAAACCAGCGGCATCAATAACAACTGGAGACATAATGGTACCTTTTGTTGTTTTTACGCCTTTAATTTCATTGCCTTCAGAAAGTAATTCAAGTACTTCTGTATTTTGCATAATGGTAGCTCCTTTTATTTTAGCAGCTTTGGCAAATGTATTGGCTAACAAATAGGCATCTACAAACGAATCATCTTCCATAAATGATGCTTTGATGATTGAAGATGTATCCATCCAAGGCACTTTGTTTTTTACCTCATCTGCTGTTATCTCTTTATTTTTTATATGATGCTTATTAGCAATACCTATTATCTTATCTAAATTAGCAACTGATTCTTTTGAGGATGCTATATGTAGCGTACCAACGTTGTTTTTTCCGGTTGATTCTCCTGTAAGAGTTTCAATTTCATCAATATTTTTATAAGTTTCTTGAATAAGAGGAATCAATTCTTCCTTGGTTCTAACCAGTGTCATTAAAGATGCTGCTTTAGATGTGTTTCCACTTCCTATGGTGTTTCTTTCAATTAAAACAACTTTTTTTAAGCCACTTTTTGCTAAGTGCCATGTCGTTGCAGAACCAATGGTTCCTCCGCCAATAACTATAGCATCTACGTTATCTAATATTAAATTATTCATTTTAAAAAATGTATTGGTATTAAATTATTTATTTTGTTTTCTTCGTTCAGGTCTTGTTTAATGTTGATGGATGTAATAATAACATTACATGGAATTTTCAGCATAAGTTATCGATGGTATTATGGGTGGCGTATTTTTTTTCTTTTGAAAAAACAAATACGACAATAAGGCAACAAAAATTCCAATAGCTGAAATGATATAAATTAAAATGATAAAAAAGTTTAAATAAGAGACATTGCTTTCTCCAAAATTTTTATAGAGTAAAATAAGCACACTTCCTAGGTATCCAAAAGCATCGGCTATATATATAAGAAAACCAACATTACCTTTTATTTTAAATGTGGCAATCATTCTGTCAAAATATAATCCTTGAAAAGGTATATAGCATAGGTACATGCCAAACCCAGAAACGATCATCCAAACCACAGGATTTATAGCATGAATTTGAAATAAAAATGTAGATACCGCAATAGCAAAACTGCCAAACAGCAAAGCAATATGATAATATATGAAAGCTTTGAAATTATTAGCAATTGTTCCAATAAGTGCCATGATTATTAAAACACATATGGCTATAGGAATTTCTGAAAAAGAATAGATAGAGGCGTCATTAGTGTAGCCCAATGTATCCCAAATCTCTCTTGCAAAATTATCTCTAAAGTCTCTTATGCCTGTTAGAAACACATAAAAAACAATGATAATAGTAAGTGGCAAAGCAAGCTCTTTGTAGAGCTTAATACGTTCTTTCTTGCTAAGAGGTTTTCTTTCTGTTCTACTTAGTTTATCCTCTTTAGTAGGTGCTGGTAATTTTTCTAATAGCAAGGCAAACACAATAAGAGGAATTATAAAATATAAGCCTGTTACAAAAGGCATCCAAAATTCGCTAACCCCTAAAGTATCCATAGTATACTTACCAATAGATTTTACAACCCCAGACGAAATAATAAAGCTAGAGCAAAGTATAACACCCAAAATTTCGGTTGTTTTTCTACCTTCTAAATAAGAAAACACAATACCCCAAATCATCCCTAAAGGCAATCCGTTTAAAAATAGAAACAGTATGTTGTATGGCGTGGGTACTAAAGCAAAGCCTAATAATGCAAATTCTGAAATAAGAATAAACAGTATTAATAAAAACATCCTTTTGGTAGATTTTAATTCGGCAATTATTTTAATTCCCAGAAATTTAGATAAAGTATACCCCAATACTTGTGCAATAATTAAAAGGATTTTATAATCTATACCCCAGAAGTTTAAGTCCTTAAAAGTTGCTACCGTAAAGGGTTTTCTAAAGGCATACATACAAAAGTAAGCTCCAAATGATGCTAGTGCAGCCTGTAATATAAATTTAAAATTTCTTGATTTTTCTTTTCCCATATCTTCTAAAAAAAGGACAACTCTCTCTAAAGAAAGAGTCATCCCATAACTAACTCAAAAAAACTATGAAAAATAGTGTGATAAAACATATAGATATATGCATCTAAAGTTTTAATGATTTACCCATTGTTGCATCGGTATTTTCTAAGCCTAAAAGCTTTAAAACCGTAGCTGCTATTTGGTTTGTATACAGTTGTTCATTTTTACCTTCTCCTGTGGCTTGTACTTGAGGACCTAAAATAGCCATCCATGTTTGGTCTGCCCCTTTAACATCACTACCATGATCTGTCCATTTAGAACCTTCTTGAGTCCCTACACCTCTACCATGATCGGTTGTAATTATAAAATAGGTGTTGTTTTTGTAAAATGGATCGTTTTGAACATAGTTCCATAAATCTTCAATTAAAGCATCGGTATTGTGCATCGATTTGGTGTAGAAATCAAAAAAACCTCCATGTGCAAAATCATCGGTTTCACCATAAGAAATATAAACCAATTTTGGATGATTTTTTTTAACGTACTCTTTAGCAAAATGATGCGTAAACACATCTAATCGAACGCCTTCCCATATAATTGGAGCTTGACGCTGTATTTCGTTTAAAAATGCTTCTGTTTGGTTTAAATTACCCTTAGCATCCATATAGCCTGCATTTACAGGAACTCCACTGCGTTTATCGTTTATGATGTATGGAAACACATCCCAGCTACAAAAAGCTGCAACCTTACCTTTATAGGCTTTAGAATTATTTGCTTTTTCCAAGATGGTTACATTCTTATTGTATATTTTATCGTTGCTATTTACATTTTCATCATCGGCTTTTCCTGTTAAAATCTCATTATATCCAGGATATGAAAATGCCATTTTGTTGGTTAAGTTCACTTTACTATCATTATTTCTGTTTCCGTGTAATTGTCCTTTTTTTGCAATCGTGTTCCAAAAGAAAGGCATTAACAAGGTTCTGTTTTCTTCGGGTGAGTTTCCAACAAATTTTTTGGTTAAAAGTTCCCTGTCGTGAGCATAAGGGCTGTTTAACAAAACAGTATCTATCCCTGTAAAAACATCTTGCCAACGCACACCATCTAAAGTGATTAAAAATACATTGGGTTGCTTTTTTGTTTT
>JBNKYB010000032.1:0-56587 GCA_050300615.1 Flavobacteriaceae bacterium
TATAAAAAAAGAATTTTATCATATTTTAAGAGATAAACGATCCCTGTTTATTTTATTTGGTATGCCTATTGTACAAATACTACTATTTGGTTTTGCTATTACCAATGAAATCAACAATGTTAATATTGCTATTTTAGACCATTCAAAAGATGTTACAACCCAAAATATCATCAATAGAATATCTGCTTCTAAGTATTTTAGTGTTAATCAATTTATTGAAAAAGAGCAAGATATTGAATCTGTTTTTAAAAAAGGAAAAACAAAAGCTATCATAAGTTTTCAAAATGATTTTAATCAAAATCTTATAAATAAAGGGCATGCTACTATTCAAATAATCACAGATGCAACCGACCCCAATACAGCAAATACCATTTCAAATTATGTTAATGCTATTATTCAATCACAAGTTAAAGAACTGAATCAAGGTATCAACATAGAATATCAAATTATTCCTGAAACACATATGGTTTATAATTCAGAATTGAAAAGTGTTTTTATGTTTGTTCCAGGTATTATGACCGTAATTTTAATGTTAGTATCCGCAATGATGACATCCATCTCTATTACCAGAGAAAAGGAATTAGGAACCATGGAAGTCATACTCGTATCTCCTTTAAAACCTATACAAGTTATCGCTGGAAAAGTGATTCCTTACATTGCTCTATCTGTTATTAACGCCACAGTTATTATTATTTTAAGCATCTTTATTTTTAAAATGCCTGTACAAGGAAGTCTGTTTTTATTAGGTTTTGAGAGTATATTATTCATTATAACCGCATTGTCCTTAGGTATTTTAATATCAACAGTGTCAGCTACTCAACAAACAGCTATGATGATTTCATTAATGGGATTAATGCTTCCTGTTATTATTTTATCAGGATTTATTTTTCCAATTTCAAGTATGCCAGTTCCATTACAAATCTTCAGTAATATCATTCCTGCAAAATGGTTTATCATCATTATAAAAGCCATTATGCTTAAAGGTGTGGGATTCTCATTTATTTGGAAAGAAACACTTATTCTGATAGTTATGACCTTATTTTTTATTGGATTAAGTATAAAGAAATATAAAATACGATTAGAATAATGAAGATACTTGGATTCATCATACAAAAAGAGTTTAAGCAGATTTTTAGAAACAAAGGGATGCTTCCTATTATTTTTATTATGCCTGTTCTACAGCTTATTATTTTATCTAATGCAGCAACGTTTGATATAAAAAATATTAAATTCTCATATATTGATCACGACCATACATCTGTTTCAAGAGCTTTAATAGAAAGGTTTGATGCTTCAACTTATTTTAATATTGTTACCGATTTTCCATCAGAAAAAATGGCCAATGCCGCTATGTCTCAGGGAGATGTTGATGTTATTTTAGAAATTTCTAAAAATTTTGAACGTGATTTACAAAAAGAAAAACACATAAACTTAAGTGTCACTATTAACGCTATTGATGGTTCTGCGGCTGGCGTTGAAAATGTATACATCAATCAAATTATTCAAGGGTATAATAAAAATATTATGACTGATTTGATACTATCTACTAATAGGCAATCAAATCCTGTTAATATTATTACAATACCTTCTTTTTGGTACAATAAAACCTTGAATTATAAAACCTATATGGTTCCTGGGATTTTAGTGTTGTTAGTGACTATGATTACCCTGTTTTTATCGGGTATGAATATAGTTAGAGAAAAAGAAATTGGCACTTTAGAACAAATAAATGTAACGCCTATTAAGAAAAGTCAATTTATTATAGGGAAATTGTTTCCGTTTTGGGTTATTGGCTTAGTGCTTTTAACTATTGGGCTACTTATTGCAAAAGCTATTTTTAATGTTCCAATTGTAGGAAGCTATTTGCTGCTTTATGCTTATACTTCCATTTATATTCTAGTTATTTTAGGAATAGGATTATTTATATCAAACTTTACCGAAACCCAACAGCAAGCTATGTTTATATCTTGGTTTTTTATGGTTATTTTTATTTTAATGAGTGGCTTGTTTACACCTATTGATAGCATGCCTAAATGGGCTCAAACGATCACTGATTTTAATCCCATTAAGTATTTTGTAGAAGTGATGCGTATGGTAATGCTTAAAGGAGCACAGCTTCAAGATATACTACCTCAATTATTAAAAACATTACTTTTTGCATTTATAATGAATGGTTTAGCGGTTTGGAACTATAAAAAAACCATATAATCTAAACACCATGATTTTAAGCATGAAAACCTTGATGTTATGTTAAAAATAAAATAAATAAGACACTATTTTTTGTAATGCTAATTAATAACAAATACTTTTAAAGCAATTTTTAGCAAAATCAAGATGAAGAAAAAACTTAATGAACTTGAGGCAACCGCAATTTGTGGTAATGATATCAGTTCTTCTTGTTTATATGTATCAGCTTTAGCCATTGTTTATGCTGGTCAATATGCTTGGATTTCCTTACTTATAGTATCATTAATCCTCTTTTTATTTAGAAAAATTTATGGAGAAGTTGTTGGAGCGCTTCCATTAAACGGAGGAGCCTACAATGCATTACTCAACACCACAAAAAAATCAACCGCTTCATTTGCGGCATCACTTACCGTACTTTCTTATATGGCTACGGCTGTTATTTCTGCCAGTGAAGCCATTAAATATGCTCATGGTTTATGGCATCAAATCCCCATTGTATATGCAACTATATTTTTGTTATTGGTATTTATGGGATTGGTTATTTTAGGTATTGGAGAATCTTCTAAAGTTGCCATTGGTATTTTTATTTTTCATTTAAGCTCTTTGGTTATACTGTGTCTATTCTGCATTTATTTTCTTTTTAATAATGGATTTGACAACTTAATAGCCAATTTTAAATCTCCTGTTGAAGGTAGTATCTCTACAGCCTTGTTTTTTGGGTTTGCTGCCGCTATGTTAGGTATAAGTGGTTTTGAAAGTTCTGCCAACTATGTTGAAGAACAACAAAAAGGAGTATTTCCAAAAACCTTAAAAAACATGTGGATTATTGTTACAATATTTAATCCTTTATTGGCATTTTTAGCCTTAGCAATTATACCATTATCAACTATAGACTCTAATCAAGACACACTATTGTCTTTTATGGGGAATTTAAGTGGAGGAAACTGGCTATCATATTTAGTTTCTATTGATGCAGCATTAGTTTTAAGTGGGGCAGTCTTAACATCGTATGTTGGAGTTGGTGGCTTGGTAGAACGTATGGCATTGGATAGAATTTTACCTAAGGAGCTATTAATAAAAAACAAAAAAGGAAGCTCCTATTTAATTTTTATTACGTTCTTTTTACTTGCGGTTTCTGTTTTATTGATTACTAAAGGTGATTTAAAAGCTTTGGCGGGAGTTTATACTATTGCCTTTTTAGGGGTAATGGCATTATTCGGAATTGGTAACCTTCTTTTAAAAATAAGGAGAGGTCGACTTCCCCGCCCTGAAAAAGCAAGTTATCCAGCCGTATTAATTGCTATTACAGGAATTGTTTTAGCCTTATTGGGTAATATTATTTTAAATCCAGAATATTTGGGCATATTTTTAGAATATCTAATCCCTACCCTTTTGGTGGTTGGTTTTATGCTTTACAGAACTCCTATTCTCAAAGGTGTTTTATTGTTTTTAGATTATATAACTCCATCAAATAAACCTTTTTTCATAAAAACAAAACGAAAAATAAATATTGCTATACGAAAAATTAATTCTCAAGAATTCGTGTTTTTTTCAAAAGGTGATAACGTTGAAGGTATTAATAAAGTTTTGCAATACATATCTGCTAACGAAGAAACCAGGCGATTAAAAATAGTCAATATAAGTAGTAATGAAAAAGTTCCTACAAGGCTTAAAAATGATATAGAGGTTTTAGATAGAGCCTATCCAAAAGTTGTTATTGAGTTTATTGAAGAAGCGGGTACTTTTGGTCCAGAAAAAATAAAAGAATTATCAAAGCGTTGGAACATTCCAATTAATTTTATGTTTATTGGATCACCTGGTGACAAGTTTCCTTATAAATTACAAGAATTAGGAGAAGTAAGATTAATTATTTAGTCGTTTCTCTTTATACACTATATTTAAAACCAGGCCTCCAATTATTAAAGCAATTCCTAATAGACTCCAAAACGTGTAAACTTCTCCAAACAAGAAAATACCGAACGATAGCGTGAATATCACTTCTATGTATTTTAAAGGAGCTACTTGGCTGGTAGATGCCGTTTGAAACGCTTTAGTCATGTACACTTGTCCAAAAAAACCGAAAAAACCTAGTCCAAAAAGTAATAACCACTCAATACCTTTAGGAGTAACCCAATTATTTATAGACAAAACACCACCTGTGATAGTTGCTACAACCATAAAGTAATTAACAATTACTACGGGGTGTTCGCTTTTTCCTATTTTACTAATAATAATATAAACCAAACCACTAAATACAGAAGCTATTAAAACTAAAATTAGTCCATAGGTATTAACATTAGTATCTAAACCTTTTAATACCAAAACTCCTGAAAACGCCATTAAAAAAAACAGCCACTGTAAAGGTTTTATTTTCTCTTTTAGAAATAAAATAGCAAACATAGCTGCAAAAATTGGAGCAATATATCTTAAAGATACCGCCGTTCCTATTGATAAATACTTAACAGACATGAAGAACAAAGTCATGGAGGTCACCCCTACGATACCTCTTAAAATCAATAATTTATGATTACTTCCTAAGATTGGTATTTTATTTCTAAAAAGATATCCAAATGTGAATAACAATGAACTAATAGACCTAAAAAAGACTATTTGATATGCATTCACATTCACTAAATATTTAACCGTGGCATTCATGCAAGCAAATGCCATGGTACTTATAATCATAAATTTAATAGCCTTCTTTATTTCCAAAATTTCTATATTGGTATTTGCTGGCTTAAACAATGGAGTGTACCAAATCCCCATATCAAATCAATAGCACTAATCCCAATAATCTCTCTGTTTGGAAAACAATCAGCTATAATATTTAAAGCTTTTCTGTCTTGAACATCATTAAATGTCGGTACTAATACACAGTTATTTAAAATAATAAAGTTGGCATAACTGGCCGGAATTGTAATACCGTCAAATTTTAAATGTGTTGGCATTGGAAGTTCAACAATATTTGGTTGTTTACCATTTTCTAAAACAGATGCTTTAAGTCTTTTTAAATTGTCTTGTAATGCTTCGTAATTTGGACTTTCAATATTTTGTTCAACAACGGTAATAATAGTATCTTCATTAACAAACCGACATAAATCATCTATATGACCATGTGTATCATCACCTATGATACCATCTCCTACCCAAATTACATTAGTTATTCCTAAGTATTCTTTAAATATAGCTTCGTAATTTTCTCTAGTAAAATTTTTATTTCTTACTTGAATAGAAGGATGCAATAAACATTCTTCTGAAGTTAGTAAAGTTCCTTTTCCATTCACATCAATAGCACCGCCTTCAAGAACAACAGGTTTTCCCTTATAAACAACTTGAGTTAAAGGGATCTTTAAATGATTGGCAACTTTTGAAGGCACATGCTTATCTAATTGAAAGTTTTTATACTTAGCCCAACCATTAAAATTAAAATTTAAAGCTTCGCGTTTTTCTCCGTTTTTTACGATGATAGGCCCCGAATCACGCATCCAACTTCTATTGGTTTTATGAATAATAAAAGACACATTTTTTAAATTAACATGTGCTAATTGAAGCATACTTTCAACTTTACGTTTTAAAGCCTCATCAGCCACCACTAAAAAAACGATTTCAACTTCGGCTACTTTTTTTATATATTCTACAAAAGCCCATTGAATTGCTCCATACTTCCCTGGCCAATCATTACCATTATGAGGAAAGCAGAGTAATAACCCTTCTTGCTGTTCCCATTCTGCTGGAAATCTTCTCATTAGTCTAAAGCACGTTTTGTTAAATCTCCAAAAGCATCAATACGTCTATCTCTAAAAAACGGCCAATTTTGACGAACATTTTCCTGTAAATCTAGATCTACTTCAGCAATTAAAATTTCTTCCTTATCGTGAGAAGCCTGAGCCAAAATTTCACCTTGAGGTCCTGCAATAAAAGATGCTCCCCAAAATTCTATTCCGTCTGTATTGGGTACATATTTTTCTAAACCAATTCTGTTGGCAGCAGCAACATAAATACCATTAGCAACGGCATGTCCTTTCATTACGTTCATCCAAGCACCATATTGATTAACTCCATATTCTTCTTTTTCTTTAGGATGCCAGCCAATAGCGGTTGGATAAAACAACACGTCAGCACCTTTTAACGCCGTTAATCGAGCAGCTTCAGGATACCATTGATCCCAGCAAATTAAAACACCTACGTTTCCCTTTTTAGTAGAATTTGATTTAAAACCTAAATCGCCTGGTGTAAAATAAAATTTTTCATAAAAATGAGGATCATCAGGAATATGCATTTTACGATATAAGCCAGCTTCAGAACCATCTGTGTCTAAAATATAAGCACTGTTATGATAAATACCTGCCATCCGTTTTTCAAAAAATGGTACAATAATTACAACGCCTAATTCTTTTGCTAATTCGCTAAAAGCCTTAAATGATGTGCTATAAAGAGGTTCTGCCAATGCAAAATTGTCTGTATCTTCACTTTGACAAAAATAATGACTGCTATAAAGCTCTGGTAATGAAATGACTTCTGCTCCTTTTTTAGAAGCCTCTTTAACCCAGCTTAAACATTTTTTTAAATTGTTTTCTGGTTTATCATTTAAATTAAGTTGAATAACAGCTATCTTATATGTTCTATTTTCCATGTGTTACGATTAATAATACAAAAATAGGTATTTAGATTAGAATAGATAAACGGATTCTAAAATTCAAAAAATCACCAATCAATTGGTCGATAATCCTTTAAAAATTTACCACACCAATGCTTTCCTGTATTAATGCCATCAAACAACGGATCCATAACACGAGCCGCCCCATCAACAATATCTAAAGGAGGTTGAAAGTCGTGAACCTCTGCTTTATGTTTTGCTAAATCTGCAGGATCTTCATCAGTTACCCAACCTGTATCTACGGCATTGATATAAATTCCGTGTTTTGATAAATCGTCTGAAGCGGTGTGTGTTAACATATTTAAAGCTGCTTTTGCCATATTAGTATGTGGATGACGCGAGGCCTTAAAGAATCTATGGAACTTTCCTTCCATAGCAGATACATTAATAATATGTTTTTTGCCAGTATTATCTTTCTTCATAATTTCAGAAAGACGATTACACAACACAAATGGTGCGACTGAGTTGACCAATTGTACTTCTATCATTTCTGTAGTTTCAATATCGCCAAGTTTTAAACGCCAGCTATTTGTTTTTCTTAGGTCAACCTGCTGTAAATCAGCATCTAATTCCCCCTCAGGAAACACTTCTTTAGCGACTAAGGTGTTATCAAAACTATAGGGTATTTGAGACAATTTAGCCGATGCTCTTAAGCCTATTCCTAGTTCTGGTCCATGCCAAGTTACCGGCATATTTTTACTGGGTGAAGCCGATGTTGTTAAGGTTTTTAGTTCTTGTAAGCAATTATTATGATCTACTAATAAATCCTTGGCATATTTAGGCAACGAATCGATTGAACGTTCTTCATTTTGCATTAAATGAGCATAAAAACCAGCTGGTCTTCTAACTGTTTGTGCTGCATTATTGATAAGAATATCTAAACGTTCATATGTTTGCTCTATAAAATTACAGAATATTTCCACACTAGGTATGTGTCTTAAATCCAATCCATGAATTTTTAATCGATGTCCCCATTCTGTAAAGTCTGGTTCTTTTGAAAAACGCAAAGCAGAATCCACAGGAAATCTTGTGGTAGCAACCACAGTTGCTCCAGCTCGCAAACACATTAAAGTAATATGATACCCAATTTTTAAACGAGAGCCTGTAATAACAGCTACTTGTCCTCTTAAATCTGCGGTTTGAAATCGTTTGGCATAATTAAAATCCCCACATTCTGTACACATCGTATCATAAAAATGATGAAGTTTTGTAAACTCACCTTTACAGACATAACAATTTCTGGGTGTTTGTAATTCTAAGGCTTCTTTATGTATTAATTCTGCTGCTGAGAGTAATTTTGGTGCTTGAAAAACCATAGATTCTCGAGCGCTTCTAATGCCTGTTTCTTTTCTTGCTGTTCTATCTTTAGCAGCTAATTTTCTGCGTTCAGCTTTTTTAGCGTCCTTTTTCCATTTAACAAATTCCATTTTATTGGGACGTGATAATTGTCCAGACGCTTTAATTAACGCTATACGCTGTTCTTCAGGAATTTCAAAAATCTGATTAGAGCTAGCAACCAAACGCTCCAAAATGTCGATGCATTTATTTATTTCTTCTGAAGAAATGTTTGATTCCGGCTTAGTATCCTCATTAATCATATAAAAATCGTATAGATATAAAAAGTGCGAAATTAGTTTAATTTCCTTCTGAAAAAACAAATTAACGTAAGGTTCTGATATTTTTTTTCGAATTGATAAAATAGACCCCAGTTAATAAGATTACTGCCGCTAAAATAGATTGACCTGTAATGTTTTCATCTAACACATACCACCCCAAAAATAATGCTATAACTGGGTTTACATAAGCTGATGTTGCTACTTTTTCTGTGGATACTGTTTTAAGTAAAAAGTTAAAGGCTGTAAAAGCTACAATACTACCAAATATAATAAGAAGCCCCATAGAGACTTTAACAGATGTTGTCCAAGCAAACGGTGACAACCATTCTTCACCTATTAAAAAGCTAGCGATAAATAACAAAATGCCAGCAAAAAACATTTGATATCCTGTATTGACAAAAAAGTTAGACGGTAATTCTGCTCTTGCTACAAATAAGCTTCCAAAACTCCAGCTAAGTACACAAGTGAAAATCATAATAATTCCTATCATGCTATGTTCTTGATACACTAATTGTTTCTGACTTACTAGTAAATACATACCAATAACACCTAAAACAATACCAATAATAGATGATGTCTTTACCTTCTTTCCATCTATCATTCTCATTAAAATTAAGACTATTAAGGGTTGTATTGACGCTTCGAGAGCTCCAAAACCGCTATCAACATATTTTAAAGCCCATACAAAGACACCATTACCATAAACTAAAAATAAAAATCCAGCAATGATACAGTTTACTAACTGCCTCTTATTAATAGCCAAACTTAACTTCATAGATTTTGCTATAAGGAAAATGATTAATCCAGCCATACTAAATCGAATAGACGCTAGGAAAAGTGGTGAAATTTGAGAGACAGCAATTTTGTTTAAAAGATAAGTCGCTCCCCAAATAACATAAATTGCAAAAAAAGCCAGAAGAATAAGTATTGTTTTACGAGGTAAAGCCATAATATTTTTTTAAATATTAGTTAAAAAACTTATTTATATACTCTTAAAAAAGGTTTAAACCTCGTTAAATATTTCGGTAATTATATTGGAGTCAAATTGTAAACGCTCACCTGTTTGTCCTTTTTTATGGTAATCAAGTCTATTAACAACATAGCGCATCACTTCTTTTCTTGCCACATCTCGTTCATTACCTTTTACAATTATCCAAGGAGAATGTGGTTTTGCTGTTTTTTTAAACATCGCTTCCTTATAAAAGGTAAAATCTTCCCATTTTGATTGAGCTTCAACATCAACACTGCTTAACTTCCACTGTTTTAAAGGATTGTGAACACGTTCTTCAAGTCGCTTTTTTTGTTCTTCTTGATCAATTGAAAACCAAAATTTAAATAGATGAATACCATCTTGAACCAACATTTTTTCTAAAGAAACTACCTGTCTATTAAATAAATTATATTGTTTTTTGGTACAAAAGCCCATAACAGGTTCTACTACTGCCCTATTATACCAACTTCTGTCGAAAAGAACAATTTCTCCAGGTCCAGGAAGATGTTCAATATATCTTTGAAAATACCACTGATTAACTTCTTTTTCCGTAGGCTTAGAAAGCGCTACAACTTTAAAAAGACGTGGATTTAAAAAACGTATAAAACGCATTATAGCACCTCCCTTTCCGGCAGTATCTCTACCTTCAAAAATGATAAGAATACGTTGATTAGTTTCTTTTATATGCTGCTGTAACCAAACAAGTTCTGTTTGTAAATTAATATACTCTTGATCTTGTTCTAAAAGATGTAAGGCCACTTATAAAATTATTGAAAAAAACATACTATTTTATGCGGTCGCTAGATTTTCTTAACACGAACAGCATTCATGCCTTTTAGCCCTTTTTCTAATTCGAACTGAACTTTGTCATTCTCCTCAATAGTGTCAATTAAACCGCTCACGTGAACAAAATGTTTTTCTTGAGAATCACCATCTATAATAAAACCAAAACCTTTAGAGTTATCAAAGAATGAAACTTTACCTTTTCTAATAGGATCTACTTCTTCTTCTCTATGTTCTTTCTTTGGAATACCTAGTTCTATACTTTCAGCATCTACCTTAACTTTCATAGATGGGTCTGGTGGTGTATCTGTTAAATTACCATTGTAATCTACATAAGCAAATTGAATTCCTTGTGGGTTTTCTTTAGATTCTGCTTTTCTTGCTTCTTTCTTCTTTTGTTTTTCTTCTCGTTTTTTTAAGCGCTTTTTTTCTTTTTCAATCTTGTTAAATGTGACTTGTGATTTTGCCATTACTAATTATCTCTTCTTTTTTTAAGTTAATATACTGCAGTGAATTTAATTTTTAATAAAATCTTGAACAAGAAACTTTGAGGTATCAAAAAAATTGTAAAAAAAATTGCCTTAACATGCTTACTTGCTGTAAAGGTAAGGTAATTTTTAAGGAAGAAAAAAATATGTTTATAAATATAATTTATAGAAGAACTATTTAATCCTCTGGCGCATACCCATGAATTGATTCAAAAACTTCGTCAAAATTTGCTCTTAAATAGGCATTTAGTTTTTTACGATAATCTCCCTTAAGCCACTCTACAAAATTAAAAGTACTCTTGCTTATACATTTTGTATATCGATTGATTCTAAAGTCGATATCATCTCCTAACAATTTGGCTAATGCCAGTGCATCATAGACATCTTCGCTGTTTTCAACACATATTTTTGCATGTTGTGCTATAGAGCGTTCTAAAACAACTTTTGAAGACTCACCGTTTCTTATTGAATTAATATATGTTTCGTGAACATTAAAAGAAACATCCTGAGAGTTTGAAAATTCAGCCCGTAAATCATCTGGCATTTCATACCTGAAATTACTTTCAATTTCATCATCATTCAGCAAGGAATCTAAATAATAATTTGGAGATCTAAAAATACGTTGCCAATCTAAATTATCTCCCCAAGGGCCAAAACGATGGAAATTATTTCCTAAATCTATAACATCAAAGGTTTTCTTGTCTTTTAAAATTCTAGATCCACGTCCTATCATTTGATAATATAAGGTTAGAGATTTAGTAGCTCTATTTAAAATAATACTTTCCACAGTAGGCTCATCAAAACCTGTCGTTAAAATACTAACAGATGTTAAAATAGCATCTGGTGTTTTTTTAAACCACTTTAAAATAAGTGCTCTTTCCTTTTTAGTATTCGTATTATCTAAGTGAGCTATAGGATAACCAGCGGCTCTAAATGTATCATAAACATGTAATGACGTGTTGATACCATTATTAAAAATAAGCGTTTTTTTACCTTTTGAACGCTCCTCGTAAGCACTTAGTAATTTGGTAAGCATGTCGTTATCTGTATACAAGTCTTCAGATGATTTTACCGTGTAATCACCATTAGCTCCAACAACCAACGATGTTAAACCTACATTGTAAGTGAACATTTCTGCACGAGCTAAGAATCCATTTTCTATCAAGGACTCAATACTTTCTCCAACAATTAATTCATCATAATTATCTGTCATTGGTAACTCAATGCTGGAGCTTAAAGGAGTTGCCGTAACACCAAGAATGAAAGACTTACTAAAGAATTTAAAAAGTTTAGTGAACGAATTGTAGTGAGCTTCATCTATAATAACCAATCCAATATCAGAAATATCTAATTTATTATCGTTCAATCTGTTATTTAGAGTTTCAACCATGGCTACAAAGCAACTATAATCGGCTTGGTCGTTTAAATTAGCCTTGCTATCAATAACTTTATTTACAACACCAAACTCAGTAAGTACAGACGATGTTTGCTTGCACAACTCAATACGATGTGTCATTACAAGCACTTTTTTATTATGATGCTTTAAATACTGTCTTACAATTTCAGAAAATATAACTGTTTTACCTCCTCCTGTTGGAAGCTGATATAATAAATGATAATCATCTGGGGCTTCTTCAAAAAGTTTGAAAATTTTGTCGATAGCTCCTTTTTGATAACTGTATAAATTTTTGCCTTCTTTACGGTCTTCTAATTCTGTTTTTTTTGACATCCCTTAATCTTGTAGGCTGCAAAAATAATACCTTTAAAGGGTTTTTAACGAATGATTGCTTTAATTTTTTTTTAATCTTAACAAACCGTATTAAACACTTTTTAATAATACTCATTAAAGATTTAACAAACTTAGCCGCATTTTTATTAAAGCATTTAAAATAATTCCTATTTTTATAGACAAACCAAATAAGCATATGGACATTAATGATAAAAGCCAAGTAAAAGAGTATGTAGCAGATTCAAAGCGATATGCAAAAATGTCGTATAATCGAACAGGCAAGAGTGGCGTGTTATTGCCCGCAATATCATTAGGCTTATGGCATAACTTTGGATTTGTTGATACGATACATAATGCAAGGGAAGTTTTGCGTTGTGCTTTTGATTTGGGAATTACGCATTTTGATTTAGCCAATAATTATGGCCCACCATACGGGTCGGCTGAAGAAAATTTTGGTACCATTTTTAAAACTGATTTCAGGCCCTATAGAGATGAACTGTTCATAGCAACAAAAGCCGGATACGACATGTGGCCAGGTCCTTATGGAAATTTTGGGTCAAGAAAATATTTGATAGCCAGTTTGGATCAAAGCCTAAAACGTATGGGATTGGATTACGTGGATATTTTTTATCATCATAGACCAGATCCTGACACCCCACTAGAAGAAACCATGGGAGCATTGGCTGATATTGTAAGGCAAGGAAAAGCGCTGTACGTTGGCATATCCAACTATCAACCCAAAGAAACCAAAAAAGCGGCAGATATTCTTAAACGCTTAAACGTTCCTTTCATTCTACATCAGGCTAGATACTCCATGTTTGACCGTTGGGTTGAAGATGGTCTTTTAGGCACTTTAGAGCAACAAGGCGTTGGATGTATAGCCTTTTCGCCTTTGGCTCAAGGTATGCTAACCGAAAAATATTTAAATGGCATTCCGAAAAACTCAAGAGCTGCTAAAGATTTTACTTATTTAAATGAAGAAACTGTTAAAAATAATCTTGAAAGAGTAAAGCTATTATCAATCATAGCTGAGAGACGTGGTCAAAAACTATCGCAAATGGCCATTGCATGGATTTTAAGACAACCACAAGTAGCATCGGTATTAATTGGTGCTAGTTCTGCCAATCAATTGAGAGAAAATGTTAAGTCAATTGATAATTTGGAATTCACTTCAGAAGAATTAAAAGAGATAGAAGCAATAATATCTTAATTTTTTTGGCTATTCTTTTACTATAATGATAGTTGCTTTTGCACCGGTAGCCAAGTTCCATCTGTTTGAGGAAATTAAGTTACCCATGTCATCAACAACTTGAAATTCGGCTGTATTAGGTCCAGACTCACCTTGATTTAAAGCGACAAAATCTATTTTATTAAAACCTGGTTGTAAGTTTAGTTTAAACCCTCTAAACCCTCCTGTTAAAAACACACTGGCCTTAATAACATCATCATTTACTCTTACCTGAATTAAGTCTCCATCTACAACACCATGATCCCGATACACGACATTTACAAATTTTGCTTTACTTTTAAAATCACCAAAATATTGATCGGTTTTACTTCCATTTCTTTGTTCAACTTCCTCAGGTGTCAACTTTGTGCTCTCTAAGTTTTTATTGACTTGGTCTTTATAAAGTTCACCAGGATTTCCAAAAGTTTCTCCAAACATGGAAAATTCTTTTTTAGGAATATTTAACTCTGAGGTGGTTTTTGGTATTGAAAGGCCGTTAAAACCATCAGAAGTATTGTTTTTTGATGGAAGAATAGCATTATTTGATGAATCTTTTTTACTTTCAACGGCAGGAATTGATGTAGACTTATTTTGATTATCAATTTGTGCATAAGCAGACATTGATAACAATATGAATAAAAAAGACTGAAGTACTATTTTCATAAGCTAAAACAAATATACGTATCAAAGATATTTTTTATCTATTCGGTTTCAAATTTTTACATTTCATTTAACAATAATCATTCCCAAAACATTTCTTAGCTATTAAATATGTTGCATATCTACTACCCTTTTGTTTAATTATATGTTAAAATTTGTTAATTTATTACTTTGTTATGCATAGTACTGTAACATTTTAAAACCATAGTCGTCTATACTGTATAATCAATCAATTAAAACATAGAAATCATGAGAACATTAAACAGTAATCAATTAACAGAATCATTAAAAAATTCAAAAAGTTATAATTGGAATCATAAAAGACGTTACAGATAATCGTTATCCAATTAAACAATTAATCATCAATCAATTAAAATTAATCAATTATGAGAACTTTAAACAACAACCAATTATCAAGTACTTTAAGTACAAGTAAAAGTTACAATTGGAACACAAAAAGACGCTACAGATAAGTAGCGTCTTGTTCCTTACTTTCATCAATCAATTTAAATCAATCAAAACAATGAAAAGAGTCAATAAAATATCAAGACGATTAAACAAATTAACTACAGAAAGTTTCTTACTTAACAGGCGTACTATAGACTTTAATAGTTCAGTTGAAACTATGTGGGTAGGCACGAAACACTACCTAATTAATGGAGTGAATTAGCGTATGGTATTGTTTTTGTGATGCTTAAATCACATTAACTTAAAATCCATACCCTATGAGACATTCTAACTCTATGCCAGAAGTAAATGCAGGATCCATGGCCGATATTGCATTTTTATTACTTATTTTCTTTCTTGTAACCGCAACGATCCCTAATGACGAAGGTATTAACCGAAAATTACCTCGTGATTGTCCTCCCGGAATAGATTGTACTAGCCCAATCAATGAGCGAAATATTTTGCGTATTGTAATTAATAATAATGATGAGATTATGGTAAATAATGACATCGTTAAGTTGAATGAATTAAAAACGAAAGTAAAAGATTTTATAGACAATAATGGTGATGGAAGTTGTAGTTATTGTCAAGGTACTCAATCTGAAAGCTTATCAGACAATCCTAAAAAAGCTGTGGTTTCTTTACAAAACGGAAAAGAGACATCTTATAATCAATTTATTGCTGTACAAGATCAATTAACACTGGCATATTATGAGTTAAGAAACTCTTATGGCCTGCATGTTCTTAAAAAAAGCCCTCTAAACTACTCTCAAACAGATTTAAAACAAATTAAAGAAGCATACCCCTTTATACTTTCTGAAGCCATCACAAAGTAAAGTCATTAAAAACCCCCTTGAAACTGGTTTCAAGGGGGGTTATACTTAAATATATCTACTTTTTAATAGTATCGAATACTTTAGGAATGCCATAATTAATTGAAACTTTTTTACGCCCCCATATTTTAGCCGCATTAATATCAATTCCCATATAAATATCAATATGGTTTCTTTTTCGAGCATGCATTTTATCTTTAACAAAATAGATACCCTCAAATCCTTCAACTTTTACGGGAGTATTATGTTTTAAACCTTTTTTAAGTAAATCACTTGACACTGCAATATATTTTAAACCTGGTTTTAAACTATCTCCAAAAGCGGTTATTTGTGGTGAGGAATCGGTTTGGTTTTTAACAGAATTGTACGCGGTAGCAGTAACTTTAATGGTATGCCATATATAATTGCTTTCAAAAGTTGGCTCTTCTTTTTTACAATTTAAGTTTAAAAAAATCAGCAAGATGATACAAATCTTTTTATACATGCTTTAATGTTTGCTCACTAAAGATACACTTTTAAATATATTATGATTGAAATAGAGATAGAGACAAAAAAAAGAGAGCTTTTAGCTCTCTTCTCTTTTACTTGATTTCAATGGTTTTAATTGGTTTTTTCTTGGCTTCATCCCGTTTTGGCAATATTACTCTCATTATACCATCTTTGTAAGTAGCAGATATTTTTTCTACATCTACAGATTCTGGAATAGAGAAAGTTCTTTTAAATGAAGAATAACCAAATTCTCTTCTCGTATAATTTTCTGAAGATTCATTGTGTTTTGTCTCTTTCTCGACTCCTAT
Organism: Flavobacteriaceae bacterium; assembly: GCA_050300615.1. Taxonomy (GTDB): domain Bacteria; phylum Bacteroidota; class Bacteroidia; order Flavobacteriales; family Flavobacteriaceae; genus Yeosuana. The sequence continues at coordinate 16,417 of JBNKYB010000032.1, forward strand.
AGATAACACATAATTATCTATATTAATATTAAAATCAGATTTATTTAATCCTGGCACAGCCATTTCTACTACAAAGTCATTTACCTCATCAATAACATTAACTGCTGGCAATGTAATACCTGTGTTAAAGTTAGACATGAATTCGTTACCAAAACTCTTTCCAAGAAAATCGTCAAACCATGATGGTAAACTTGGTAAAGAATTAAAACCTAAATCAGTGTCTTTTTTACTACCATTTTTCATTGTTGGAATTAAAGTACTCATAACTAAATATTTTTAAAGTTAAACATTCAATTTTAACTTATATATAGCAAATAAAATACCAAGTGAAAATAACTGAAATTATTTCATATAAAACTGACAAAATTTCAGTTTAAAACACTAATTAATAGATAGTTAACTAATAACTTAATAAGTTTTTAAGCTCCGTTTCAAATCTGTTTTTAGGAAGATATTGATCTTCTAATTGCTTGATAAATGGGATAGGTGTTTCCAAACTTGCAACACGTTTTACAGGTGCATCAAGATACTCAAAACAATGTTCCATAATAAGTGCCGAAATGTCACTTGCTATACCTCCAAATAAAGAATCTTCTTGAAGTATGATAGCCCTCCCCGTTTTTTTAACGGAAGCATAAACAGTTTCCATATCTAAAGGTTGGAGTGTTCTTAAATCGATAACATCTGCTTTAATATCTTTATTAGCATCTAAAGTTTCTAAAACCCAATGAACAGCAGCTCCAAAACTAATTATGGTTACACCCTCGCCTTCTCTTAGTAAAGCGGCTTTCCCTAAAGGTAATGTGTAGTAATTGGTTGGAACCTCTTGCCGAATGCTTCTATACAACGCTTTATGCTCAAAAAATAATACTGGATTAGGATCGTTGATTGCAGTTGCTAGCAATCCTTTAGCGTCATAGGGAAACGCAGGATATACCACTTTTAAACCTGGTGTTTTAGTAAACCAAGCTTCGTTGGTTTGCGAATGAAATGGTCCAGCGGCTACTCCTGCACCACAAGGCATTCTTATAACCACATCAGCTTGTTGTCCCCATCTGTAATAAGATTTGGCTAAATAATTTACTATAGGATTAAATCCTGAGGATACAAAATCTGCAAATTGCATTTCAACCACACTTTTCATTCCTGCTATTGATAACCCCATGCCTACTTCAACAATAGCAGATTCACAAATGGGAGTATTTCGTATACGGTCTTTTCCAAATTGTTCTAAAAACCCTTCGGTTATTTTAAATGCACCTCCATATTCTGCTATATCTTGTCCCATAATAATCAAATCATCATGACGCTCCATACTTTGTTTTAAACCTTCAGAAATGGCATCAATAAAACGTAATTCTTTTTTTTCTTCTGATTCCTTAAATTCTTGATATTCAAACGATTTATAAACATCGTTTAATTCAGTAGTTCTATTTGGTATAATCTGTTCTTCAGAAAATGAAATCTTAAGATTTTCGTTTAATTCATGAACAATATCTGCTTTCATGGTGACTTCCATCTCTTCTGTTAAGAGTCCGTTTTCTTTTAAATAGAATTGATAATTCTCTACCGGATCTTTTTTAGCCCAAAAGTCAAACAAGTCGGTTGGCACATATTTAGTTCCACTAGCTTCTTCATGCCCGTGCATTCTAAATGTTTTAAATTCCACTAAAACAGGATGTGGATTTTTTCTAATACTATCTGCAATCTCACTAATTTTAGAATAAACCTCAAGGATATTATTTCCATCTAAAATATAAGATTCCATTCCATAACCCTTAGCCCTATCTGCTATATGTTCACAATTATATTGCTCGTATGTAGGAGTTGATAATCCATACCCGTTATTCTCAACACAAAAAATTACTGGCAATTGCCAAACAGAAGCGACGTTTAAAGCTTCATGAAAATCGCCTTCACTTGCACCTCCTTCTCCTGTAAATACAGCCGTTACTTGATTTTTATTTTTTAATTTTGAAGCTAACGCAATCCCATCTGCAACGCCTAATTGTGGTCCTAAATGAGAAATCATTCCAACAATTTTATAATCTTGTGTACCAAAATGAAAGCTTCTATCTCGTCCTTTAGTAAAGCCACTAGCCTTTCCTTGCCATTGCGCAAATAAACGGTTTAAAGGAATTTCTCGTGATGTAAAAACACCAAGATTTCTATGCATGGGTAAAATGTAATCGCTCTTTTGTAAAGCCATCGTAACACCAACAGCTATGGCTTCTTGACCAATTCCAGAAAACCATTTGCTTATTTTCCCCTGACGTAATAAAATAAGCATCTTCTCTTCTATTAGCCTTGGTTTTAAAAGGTTTTTGTACAATGATAATAGCGTTTCATTATCAATTCCTTCATTGTTGTAGTCAATATTCTCTAATGATGTTGATGCACTCATATAATGGATTTTCAAACAGTATCAAATATAGTACAAATAGATTATTTGAAGTGAAAAGTTAAGATAAATACAATGATTAAACATTGTAATGTTTTTGTACATTTGTATATATACTATTAAAAAGATATACTCATGAACGTGATTCCTAGTGTTAATTTAAGCGATTTTATTTCTAACGATCCTGTTAAAAAACAACAATTTGTAAAAGAAATAGGGAAAGCTTACGAAGACATAGGTTTTGTAGCTTTAAAGGGGCATTTTTTAGATGATACTTTAGTTGAAAACTTATATTCAGAAGTAAAAAATTTCTTCAATTTACCTTTAGAAACAAAACAGAAATATGAAATACCAGGAATTGGTGGACAAAGAGGTTATGTGTCATTCGGAAAAGAAAGTGCTAAAGGTAAAAAAGAAGGTGATTTAAAAGAGTTTTGGCATTTCGGACAATATGTTGAGAACAATCCTGAACTTGAAGCTGAATACCCCAAAAATGTTGAAGTAGAAGAGTTGCCTCAATTTAATATTGTTGGTAAAGAAGCTTATAAAATGCTTGAAAAAACTGCCAAATACGTATTACGTGCTTTGGCATTACATTTAAAATTAGAAGAAACCTATTTTGATAATTACATCCATAATGGAAACTCCATATTAAGACCTATCCATTATCCTCCTATCACCCAAGAACCCAAAGAAGCTGTTCGTGCTGCTGCCCATGGAGATATTAATTTAATAACCCTTTTAATGGGTGCCCAAGGCCGTGGTTTACAAGTACAAAATCATAAAGGAGAGTGGGTTGACGCCATAGCTGAACCCGACGAACTAATGATTAATGTTGGCGATATGTTGTCTAGACACACTAATAACAAATTGAAATCAACCATTCATCGTGTTATAAATCCGCCCAAAGAACTATGGGGAACATCACGGTATTCAATTCCGTTTTTTATGCATCCCATTAGCGATATGAAATTAAACGTTTTAGAAGGCTGTATTGATAAAAATAACCCAAAAGCATTTGATGATATTACTGCTGGTGAGTTTTTAACAGAGCGCTTAATAGAACTAGGACTTATCAAAAAATAATTTTAAATGGATTTACAAGATCAGTTAAAAAACCTATTTCCAGACCATGTAGAAGAAACTACTGATGAAGAGACTCGTGAAACCTCCAAAATTTGGATGCAAGACGCCCCTTTAATTTGTAAATACGAAAAACGAAAAGGCAAACCTATTACTATTATTGAAGGTTATACAGGAGCTAATGAAGACTTTAAAATACTAGCCAAAGACATAAAAACAACTTTAAGTGTTGGGGGAAGTTTTAAGGACGATAAAATTATTATTCAAGGTGATTACCGAGATAAAATAATGCAACTATTAAAAGATAAAGGGTTTAGTGTAAAGCGTGTTGGAGGTTGATTTATGTCTAAAAAAACACTTCATATTACCAACGGTGGCAACTTAACTGCAATTCTAAAAGATTTAGAGTTTAGTGGAGATATACTTACATGGGAAGAAATGTTATGCGAAGGACCGACAATTTCTAACATAAATTCTGATGAATTTCTAGAACTGCGAACCTCTTTTTTTAATTCTTTTTATGATATTGATTTGAACATAGAAGAAATTAAAGAGGAATTTGATTTATTGAATCATCCTGAAAACTATTCAGAAATTATTCTTTGGTTTGAATATGACTTATTTTGCCATATGAACATGATTGGTGTTATTAATTTATTGCATCAAAAAAAGATTGATCTTCCATTATTTCTTGTTTGCAGTGGCAGAATTGAAGGAGAAAAAACATTAAAAGGGCTCTCTGAACTTTCTCAAAGTCAACTTAAAAAACATTTCAAAACCAAAGTAAAACTCACAGCAGAAGATATTGATATTGCTTTATCAATTTGGGATATTTATTGCGGAAAAGACCACAACCTCTTAAAACCTTACATTTTAAAAAGTTCAAATTTTATATATCTCACTAATTGTTTAAAAGCTCATTTAGAGCGTTTTCCAAACTCTGTAACAGGACTTAATGTTTTAGAAACCAATATTTTGGAAATGGTTAGAGATATGGATATAAAATCTAAAAATCAACTCTTAGGTTACGCCCTAAATTATCAAGGCTACTACGGATATGGAGATTTGCAGTTTTCAAGAATCATTAAAATGCTAAATGTTTTTCTTTCTGAAGAAAATGATAGTTTAACTCTTAATAGAGACGGTTATGAAGCGTTGCTTGGGCAACATAATTTTTCTGCAAAAATCAATAATGATATGTTTTTTGGAGGGATTAGCATTCATGACTTTCAATTTAACAAAAAACAAAACAAACTTGTAAAAACTATATTAAATGATGATTAAAGAATCAGAACTTATTTTAAATCCAAATGGTAGCATTTATCATTTAAATTTAAAACCTGAAAATATTGCCGAAAACGTCATCTTTGTTGGCGACCAAGATCGTGTCGAAAAAATAACCAAACATTTTGATACGATAGAATTCAAAATTCAAAAACGTGAATTCAAATCTCAAACAGGAACTTATAAAGGAAAAAGAATAACAGTTATATCAACAGGTATAGGTCCTGATAATATAGATATTGTTCTTAATGAATTAGATGCTTTAGTCAATATTGATTTAAAGACCAGGCAGCCTAAAGAAACCTTAACCAGTTTAAATATATTAAGAATTGGTACTTCAGGTTCTTTGCAAAAAGATATTCCTGTAGATGCCTTTGTAATGAGTACGCATGGTCTTGATTTAAATGCCATGTTGCACGCCTATCAAATAAATCCGGTTTCTAATCCAGATATTGAAAATGCTTTTGTTAAACACACAAACTGGAATCTAGACAAAGGAAGGCCGCTTATTATTGAAAATAGTAGTGCCTTAGAAAACAAATTTGATAGCGATTCTGTTTTTAAAGGAATAACAGCGACTGCAGGTGGATTTTATGGACCTCAAGGACGTGTACTTCGATTACCATTGCAAGACCCAGAATTAAATCATAAAATAGATTCGTTTAACTTTAAAGGATTCCGGGTTACTAATCTTGAAATGGAAACCTCGGTTATCTATGGGCTTTCAAAATTATTAGGACATAAAGCACTGTCATTAAATGCTATTATTGCTAACAGAGCTAACGGAACATTTAGCAAAAATCCTGGTTTGGCAGTTGAAAATCTTATTAAATACGCCTTAGAAAGAATCTAAGAAATATTTTATGAAAAAAATTAAAATTGGAGGTGTGCCAGAACATTTTAATTTGGCTTGGTATTTAACTCTCAAAAATGGCGAATATAAAAACAAAGGTATCAACTTACGTTGGCTTGATTATCCAGGAGGTACTGGCGATATGTGTAAAGCACTCCGCAACAAAGATATTGACATTGCTGTTATTCTTACAGAAGGTATCATCAAAGATATTGTAGAAGGGAATAAAAGCAAAATTGTTCAAACTTTTGTGCAATCTCCTTTGGTTTGGGGTATTCATGTTGCTCATGATTCTCCATATAAAACCATAAAAGACCTCAAAGGTAGTAAAGCTGCTATTAGTAGATATGGTTCTGGTTCTCATTTAATGGCTTACATCAATGCAAAAAACAATAACTGGAATTTAGAAAAAGACCTACAATTTGAAGTTATTAAAGATTTAGAAGGTGCTGTTAAGGGCTTAACCAATGGCTCTGCTGATTATTTTATGTGGGAAAAATTTACCACAAAACCTTTAGTAGATAATGGAACTTTCAGAAGTATTGGTAATTGTCCAACACCGTGGCCTTGCTTTGTAATAGCTGTAAGAGAAGAGTTTCTTGAAAGTAATGAAGATGATGTTAAATCTATTTTAAATATTATAAATAATACGACTTCAGAATTCAAGGAGATTCCTAGCATTGATAAAACTATTGCAAATCGTTACGACCAAAAAATTGAAGATGTTCATGATTGGTTGCAAATTACAGAATGGTCTCAAACGATTTTAGATAAACAAACAATTATAAACATTCAAAATCAATTATTAAACTTAAAAATTATTACAAAAACACTCGGCTATTCGGAATTGATTTATGAACTATAGTTTTTAAAAATTTAGTTCATTTACCATTAATGAGTACTTTAAAAAGTTGTAAATGTTAATAATTCTTAAAAGATTTACCTAAAAAATTTAATTTTTCTACATTAGAGCACTAAAATTTTATGATGAAAAAAACAATAATTCTACTAAGTGCATTAGCACTAATGGCCTGCAAAAAAGAAACTAGAGATTATGTATCAATTTCAGGGAAAATCACTAACAAAAACAGTGACTCTCTTGTATTAAGAAGTCGTACGTATTCAAAAACTATTCCTGTAAATGCTGATGGAACCTTTAAAGATACTTTAAAAGTTGCAACAGGAATTTATAACTTATTTGATGGCAATGAGTCAACTAATTTATTCCTTAAAAACGGATATGATATAAATGTTACTCTTGATACAAAAATGTTTGATGAAACTGTTAAGTACACAGGAGAAGGTGCTGAAAGCAGTAATTTTTTAGCAAAAAATTTATTATTACAAGAAAAACTTCTTGATATGGATGTTTTAAGCAGTCTGGACAAGGATGATTTAGATAAAAAAATGACTGAAATTAAAACTGAATTTTCTGAATTTTATGATTCTAATAAGTTAGTTGATTCATCAATTACAAATCAACTAAAGAATAGTTTAGATCCAATGATTAACTATTACAAGCAAAATATTGGAGATGCTATTGCTTTAAAAACAGAATTAGCTAAAGGTAAAGCATCACCAGCTTTTGAAGATTATGTGAATTATGCTGGAGGTACAACATCTTTATCCGATTTAAAAGGCAAATATGTATATGTCGATGTTTGGGCTACTTGGTGCGGCCCATGTAAAGGAGAAATTCCTTCTTTAAAAAAGGTTGAAGAAGACTATCATGGTAAAAATATTCAGTTTGTTAGTATTTCTATTGATGACGACAGAACTCATGGTGGTTCTTGGGATAAAGCTAAAGAAGATTGGAAAGCTATGGTAAAAGACAAAGAGTTAGGTGGTATACAATTATTTGCTCCTGAAGGTTGGAAATCACAGTTTGTAAGAGATTATAAAATTAACGGAATTCCTAGATTTTTACTAATAGATCCTGATGGCAACATTGTTACCCCTGATGCCCCAAGACCTTCTAGTATTAAACTTATTGAACTATTTGATAGTTTAAATATTTAAAACTGAACTCATCTTGGCTTTTTGTTTTAACCGAAAATGAGTTGGAATTTGACTAGATGAGCTAATTTTTGAAAAACATAGCATCATAGCTACGCCTAAAAAAAGTAATGAAATATAGGTGAATTTCAGCTATTTTTCAGGAAATAGAAAAAGCCAAGATAAGTTCACTAAATAAAACATAAAAAAGCTGCCTAGAGCAGCTTTTTTTATTCACTTTTGTTTGATTCGGCTTCAACTTCTGGTTGCTTAAACAAATCGATGTACGCCGCTCCTAAATATTCTATGACATGACTGGCTATTAAGCTTTGATATCCATAATCTTCTACTGCTATATCCGCCGATTTTCCATGCAAATACACTCCAAAAATTGTAGCTGTCAACACATCATACCCTTGCGCAATTAAACCTGTAATAATTCCTGTTAGTACATCACCGCTACCGGCAGTAGCTAAACCTGGATTTCCGGTTGAATTAATATACAGTATATTATCATAAACAGTTATTGTATAGGCTCCTTTAATAACAACAATAATGTTATGTTTTTTTGAAAACGTTTTAACTTTTTCCAATTTATCAAAATCATCATTCCATTTACCTACCAAACGTTCTAACTCTTTTGGATGCGGAGTCAATACCGTTTGCTTGGGTAACAATTTTAAAAGTGCTTTGTTTTTTGAAATAATATTAATTCCGTCTGCATCAATAACTAACGGTACCTTATTTGATTTTAAAAAAGTTTCAAAAGCAGATACAGTTTTTAAATTAGTCCCTACTCCTACTCCAAACCCTATAACTGTTGGTTCAATATCAAATTCAATATCCGAAATGAATTCTTCGGTAGTATCTGTAATTACCATAGCCTCAGGAAATGCAGTTTGCAAAGGCACATAACCACATTTCGGAACGTAAGCAGTTACGAGACCAGAACCAACCGATAAAGACGCTCTACTTGCTAAAATAACCGCTCCTATTTTACCATAACTTCCTCCTATAACTAAGCTATGACCAAAATGCCCTTTATGGGAAAATTGTTCTCTTGTTTGATACATTGGTAAGACTTCTAATTTTCCAATAACATGCACATCTGATTTTGTATTGAGTAAAAACTCAGAATCTAATCCTATATCTAAAACTTCCCATTGTACAGAGAATTTTGCCGTTTCTGGTAGTAGTAATACTAGTTTTGGAGAGGTAAAACTTAAAGTATATGAAGACCAAACAACAGCATTTTCATGTTCTGGTTCTTTGTCAAGATATAAGCCCGAAGGAATGTCTATTGACAACGTAAATGCTTTTGATGTTCTGAAATGATTAAATAATGCCTGAACCCAATCTATAACAGGTCTATTTAAACCAATACCAAAAATAGCATCAACAATAATATCGTCTTGCTTAATTTCGGGAAAATCATCTGAAGTAGTTAAAAGAGTTGGCCAATCGTGTGATACCGTCTTAATTTTATCGTAATTAATCAAAAAGTCTTTAGATCGCTTATCACTGTAATTAACAATATAGGTTTTAACATTATAGCCTTCTAAAATTAAATATCTAGCCAATACTAGTCCATCTCCTCCATTGTTGCCTATTCCGCAAAACACATAAATGGGAACTTGTGCACCTTGCATACGCAAATGCATCCAATTAAAAATTTGTTTGCCAGCTCGTTCCATCAAATCTGTTGAACTTATATTTTGACGCTCTATAGTTAGTTTATCACCTTCGTAAATTTGTTCTTTGGAAAATATCTTCATTTAAATAAATTATTGATTTTTCAATTCTAAATTAATTTTGTCACTTTTTTTAAAAGAAAAATGATACAATATAAGAATACTGTAAAAAAAAAAGTTTTGTTTTTTTATAAACTTAAAAGTAATACATTTGACTTGTATTATTACAGCTATAATGAATCTTTTAAACCAAAATATGACTAGTTTTATTTCTTTTTTTTCAAAAGGAAACATATCTTTTTTTGGTACAACTACAATTATTACAACCCTTTGGGGTTGCTAATTATATATTCTTCCGGCCATAGTTGTAATTTCAATAGTTACAATCTCAAAAAAATATTTTTTCAAATCTCAATTCATTAAAACATGAAAGTTTTAAAATTTGGAGGAACTTCAGTAGGTTCATCAAAAAACATAAATAATGTAATCAATATTTTAGAAGATTATTCTAAAAAAGACTCTGTAATATGTGTAGTTTCAGCAGTTGGAGGGATTACAGATAAATTGCTTTTAGCAGGAAATCAGGCAAAAAATAAAGATATTGGATACGAAGATGCTTTTAGTATCATTCGAGAAATCCATTTTACAATTATTAAGGAATTGAATCCTAATAAAAGTACGGCTATCACAGATTATGTAGATTCTAAATTAAACGAGCTTAAAAGCTTATTAGATGGCATTTATTTAATAAACGAACTATCTCCAAAAACTTCAGATAAATTAGTGAGTTTTGGCGAGTTATTATCATCTTATATTATTGCCGAAACCATGAAAAACAGAGGTTTATCGGCAAAACGAAAAAATTCGCAAGAGTTAATGATAACCAACTCAAATTTCACAAAAGCTGAAGTTAATTACGCTATTACAAACAACAATATTCAGGAATATTTTAAAACGGCATCGCAACAAATCACGATTCTTCCTGGTTTTGTGTCGAAGTCTGTAACCGGTGAGCAAACAACTTTAGGTCGTGGCGGATCGGATTTTACAGCAGCGATTGTTGCAGCGGCTTTAGAAGTTGATCAATTGGAAATTTGGACCGATGTAAGCGGTATGTTTACAACCAACCCAAAATTAGTAAAACAGGCCTACCCTATTGAAAAAATATCGTATCAAGAGGCTATGGAATTATCTCATTTTGGTGCCAAAGTATTATACCCTCCAACAGTTCAACCGGTTTTAAATCTTAATATTCCTATTCATATAAAAAACACCTTAGAGCCAGATGCTGTTGGAACGATTATTTCTAATGACCAAACAGGTTCTGTTTCTGCTGTTAAAGGAATTAGCAATATTTCCAATATAGCCTTATTGACCTTGCAAGGAAGCGGTATGGTAGGTATTCCCGGGTTTTCAAAACGTTTGTTTGAAATTTTGTCCCAAGAGAAAATTAATATCATTATGATTACGCAAGCGTCATCTGAGCATTCTATTTGCTTGGGAATTGACGAAAAAGAAGCTGATATTGCTAAATCAGCCATCGATTTTGCTTTCGAAAATGAAATAGCATTGCGTAAAATAGATCCCATAATTATTGAAAAAGGCCTGTCTATTATTGCTTTGGTGGGTGATAATATGAAAAACCACCAAGGGATAAGTGGTAAAATGTTTAGTTCTTTAGGAAAAAACAATATTAATATAAGAGCTATTGCTCAAGGTGCTTCAGAAAAAAATATTTCTGCCGTAATTGCTGAAAGCGATGTTAAAAAAGCTTTGAATACGCTTCATGAACAGTTTTTTGAATCTAAAACAAAACAGCTCAATGTATTTATTACTGGTGTTGGTAATGTTGGTGAAAAATTAGTGGAACAAATCAAACAACAGCGCAAATATTTAAAAGAAAACCTAAAAATCAACTTACGTATAGCTGGATTATCAAATTCTAGAAACATGTTTTTTGATGAAGAAGGCATCGATTTAAAAAACTGGAAAACACTTTTACAAAAAGGTGAAGCAGCTAGTTTAGAAAGCTTCTTTGAAAAAACAAAAGCGATGAATTTACGTAACAGTATCTTTGTTGATGTTACTGCAAATAATGATGTTGCAGAATTATATCCTAAATATTTAAGACAGAGTATTGGCGTGGTAGCATGTAACAAAATAGCATGTTCTAGTAATTACGAAAATTACAAATTATTAAAAGATTTATCCTTAAAATATAACGCACCTTATTTGTTTGAAACCAATGTTGGTGCAGGATTACCAATTATAGACACCCTTAATAATTTAATTGCTTCGGGTGACAAAGTAACCTCAATTCATGCCGTTTTATCGGGGAGTTTAAACTTTGTTTTCAACAATTTTAATGATACTACCAAATTTTATGATGTAGTAAAACAAGCGGCGGCTGAAGGTTATACAGAACCCGACCCAAGAATTGATTTAAGTGGTGTTGATGTGGCTAGAAAAATATTAATTTTAGCCAGAGAAAGTGGTGTAGAAATGAATTTAGAAGATATTGAAAACACACCGTTCTTATCTGAATCTGGTATAAAAAGTGATTCGGTTGATGATTTTTATCAAACCTTAATTTCAGATGAAGAGCATTATCAAAGTTTATTTGCTTCCGCGAAAGCGAAAGGATGTCAACTAAAATATGTAGCGCAGTTTAATGAAGGAAAAGCAAGTGTTGGTTTGCAAGAAATTCCTAGCGACCATCCGTTTTATAATTTAGAGGGAAAAGATAATATTGTGATGTTTTACACACAACGTTATAAAGAACAGCCTATGATTATTAAAGGAGCTGGTGCAGGTGCCGATGTGACGGCATCAGGACTGTTTGCCGATATTATTAGAATAGGAAACGATTAATTTAAAGATTTGAGAATAAAGAAAAGCAAACTGAAACTAAAACAATGTCAGTTCTCTTTCCTCTATTTTCTTTTGTCTGTACAATATGAATGAAATAAAACTATTTTCACCAGCAACGGTTGCCAACGTCTCCTGTGGTTTTGATGTCTTAGGCTTCTGTTTGGATAGTGTTGGTGACGAAATGATTATTAGAAAAATCGATAAAAAAGGGATTTTTATAACAAAAATTGAAGGTTTTGATTTGCCGTTTGAACCCGAATTAAATGTAGCAGGTGTTTCTGCTCTGGCCATGTATGAAGCAGCTAAACCAGATTGCGGATTTGAAATTGAAATCTACAAAAAAATTAAACCTGGAAGCGGTATTGGAAGCAGTGCAGCAAGTGCCGTTGGAAGTGTGTTTGGCATGAACGAACTTCTTGGAAGACCTTTTAATAAAACAGAACTAACAGCTTTTGCTATAAAAGGAGAAGCTTTAGCTAGTAAATGTGAGCATGCCGATAACCTTGCTCCTGCTATGTTTGGAGGCTTTACTTTAGTTAAAACTATTGCTCCGTTACAGATTCTAGAAATTCCCTGTCCAGATGATTTATATGCAACGATTATCCATCCGCAGATTGAAATTAAAACCTCTGAAGCCCGTGCAATATTACCTAAAAACATCCCTCTAAGTGATGCGATTACGCAATGGGCTAATTTTGGAAGTTTAATACATGCACTGCATACAGATGACTATGCTTTAATTAAAAGTTCGCTTCAAGATGCAATTGTAGAACCGTACAGAAGTCAGCTAATTCCATATTTTAATGAGGTGAAACAAGCAGCGTTACAAGCAGGTGCTTTAGGTGCTGGCATATCGGGTTCTGGCCCTTCAATTTTCACTTTAAGTAAAAGTATTGAAACAGCTAAAAACGTAGAACAAGCAATGAATGAGGTTTATTCAAAAACTACATTAGATTTCGATATTCATGTTTCTAAAATTAATAAAAAAGGCATTAAAATAATTGATAATTAAAAATATACAGTGATTGAGAATCACGCAAAAATGCGTGATTCTCAATCCGTTTTTTTAAATAAAACCAGAAATAAAATTAAAAAGATTACCACGCTACATTTCATTACGCTCATAATGACGTAAACATTTGTTAATTCGTGGCAAGAATAATAAAAATGAATTACTACAGTTTAAACAAAAAAGCACCAAACACATCATTTAAAGATGCGGTTATAAAAGGTTTAGCACCCGACAAGGGATTATATTTCCCTGAAAGTATTACACCTTTATCAAAATCTTTTTTTGATAATATTGATAATTTATCCTATTCAGAAATTGCTTTTGAAGCCATAAAACAATTTGTATCTCCTGAAATACCAGAAGATATTTTAAAAACTATTGTTGAAGAAACCTTGTCTTTTGAGTTCCCAGTAGTTTCATTAAGCGATAATATTTCTACGTTAGAGCTATTTCATGGTCCAACCATGGCATTTAAAGATGTTGGAGCCCGGTTTATGGCACGTTGCTTAGGCTATTTCAACAAAAACAACGACCAAGAGGTAACCGTATTGGTAGCTACTTCGGGAGATACTGGTGGTGCTGTTGCAAACGGATTTTTAGGTGTTAAAGGCGTAAATGTCGTCATCCTATACCCTAGCGGAAAAGTGAGTGATATTCAAGAAAAGCAATTAACCACGTTAGGTCAGAATATAAAAGCACTCGAAGTCGATGGCACGTTTGATGATTGTCAGGCCATGGTAAAAACCGCATTTTTAGATGATAAACTAACGAGCAACATGCAATTGACCTCTGCCAACTCAATCAACGTGGCACGTTGGTTACCTCAGTTATTTTATTTTATGTTTGCTTACAAGCAATTACATAATAAGCACAAAAACATCGTGTTTTCTGTGCCTAGTGGAAATTTTGGGAATATTTGTGCAGGTATGATAGCGCAGCAATTAGGCTTGCCTATTAAGCATTTTGTAGCATCAAATAATGCCAATAATGTCGTTACACGTTATTTAATTTCAAGATTGTACGAACCAAAACCATCGGTACAAACTATTAGTAATGCGATGGATGTCGGCGCTCCAAGTAACTTTATTCGTATCCAAGAAATTTATGAAAATAATTTCGATGAGTTAAAAGAAAATCTGTCTTCGTATAGTTATTCAGATGAAGAAACAAGAGCAGCCATGTTAGAAATCTACAATAAATACAATTATGTAGCCGATCCGCACGGTGCTGTCGGATATTTAGGTTGTAAAGACTATTTAGAGGAACATCCTGAGGCTCATTGTGTGTTTTTAGAAACTGCGCATCCAACTAAATTTTTAGATGTTGTTGAAGATGTTATTAAAGAAGAACAACCACTTCCAGAACAAATTCAATCGGTAATGGATAAAGATAAAGAATCGGTTAAAATTGGTACTTACGAGGAATTAAAGGCGTTTCTTTTATCCTAAATACTTACGCTAAAAATATAAGACAACTATAACATAGCTATAGCGACTTTCAACAATGCAATGAATACAACAGACTGGATTGGTTTTTTAGGCGTATTTCAGATACTACTGGCTTATATTTTAAATGTTATAGGAAAAGTATCGAGCAAAAGTTTAATCTTTATTGTTTTAAATTGTATAGGAGCTGTAATGGCTTGTTTAGCATCAGTTTTATTAAACTATTGGCCTTTTATTATTTTAGAAGGTGTTTGGGCTTCTGTATCATTGTATTCCCTGGTAACATTTAAACGAAAAGCGTCTTAAAAATACTTGTTTTTAAAACAGAAAAAGTCGAATTTTGAAGAGCTCGTGCTTTAAACATAAAAATATATTTATTTTTCTTTCCCCATTTAGTAAAAATAATTAAATGATTGATATAAAAGACGATTATTTAGATAATCATTATATACACAGAAGTAATTGGCTAAGAGCAGCAGTTCTTGGCGCAAATGATGGTATTTTATCAACAGCCAGTATAGCCATTGGTGTTGCTGCTGCAAGCGATGTAAAAGAACCTATAATTTTAGCGACACTAGCAGGTTTGGTTGCTGGAGCCTTATCTATGGCTGCGGGTGAATATGTATCTGTAAGTTCGCAGACTGACGTTGAAAAAGCGGATATTGAAAGGGAAAAAATAGAGTTAGAAGAAATGCCTGAATTAGAATTAAAAATGTTAGCTCAGATTTATGAAAAAAGAGGTTTAAAAAAGGAAACCGCCATGACAGTTGCGAAAGAATTTACAGAGAATGATGCCCTAGCTGCTCATGTAAGAGACGAATTAGGCATAAACGAAATTAGTCAAGCGAAACCAATACAGGCTGCATTTGCATCAGGAATGGCATTTACATTTGGAGGCATTCTTCCTTTATTGGTGGTTGTTTTTTTTCCTGTTAAGAATATGGAGTATTTTCTTTACGGATTTGCTATTGTTTTTCTAAGTCTATTAGGTGCTTTAGCAGCCAAAACGGGTGGTTCTAGTATCTCAAAAGCAGTTATTAGAATAACATTTTGGGGTACTGTGGCTATGGGATTAACTGCTATAGTGGGTTATTTGTTTGGTGTAAATCTTGCTTAACAGCATAAAAAACACTCATTCATGGCCTTTTAATATTTATAATAAATAAATTAACATTCTTCAACAAAACTAAAACCACTAATTAATAAAATAAGTATGAAAAAATTAATGATTCTTCTTTTGCTTTTTTTGAATGCAACATCCTATGCTCAAATGACTGCAGAAGATGTGAAAACATTTACACTAAAAAACGGAATGAAGTTTTTAGTGGTGGAAGATTTTTCTATTCCAAATGCAAATATGTATTTCTTTTACAAAGTTGGTAGTAGAAATGAACATCAGGGAATAACCGGATTGTCTCACTTTTTTGAACATATGATGTTTAACGGAGCAAAAAAGTATGGCCCCAAGGTATTTGATCAAGTTATGGAATTCAATGGAGGTTCAAATAATGCGTATACCACACAAGATGTTACTGTTTATACAGACTGGTTCCCTGTTTCCTCTGCAGAAGTGATGTTTGATCTTGAAGCAGATAGAATTTCCAGTCTAAGTATAGACCCCAAAATGGTCGAAAGTGAAAGAGGTGTTGTTTTAAGTGAACGAAGAACGGGTTTAGAAAACTCTCCATGGAGAAATATTATACAATCTGTACAAGCAACCGCATTTATTGAGCATCCTTACCATTGGCCAGTATTAGGTTATGAAGATGATATGAAAAACTGGACTCAACAAGATTTAGAACGTTATTTTAAGACATATTATGCGCCCAATAATTGTGTTGTTGTGGTCTCAGGTGCCATAAAATTTGAAAAAGTAAAAGAGTTAGCTGTTAAATATTTAGAACCTATTCCTGCACAACCAGCCCCTCCAAAAGTTTATATTAATGAGCCTAAGCAAAAGGGTGAACGAAGAATTACTGTTCAGAAAGATGTAGCCAATCCTTATTTAGTAATAGGTTATCATGTGCCTGAAGCTCAAAACGAAGATTATTATGCTTTGAGTATTTTAAGCTCTATCTTATCAAGTGGAAAATCCTCTCGATTATATGACTCATTGGTTGATAAAAAACAATTGGCAACCGCAGTTTACACAGATTATGGGGAAAGTTTTGATCCAACTCTTTTCTACTTCTACACTTCTGCCAATAATGATGTAAATGAAACTGACTTAGAAAACGCTATTTATGAAGAGTTAGACAAAATCAAGACTCAAGGAATTACCGAAAAAGAATTGCAAAAAATCAAAAATCAAAAATTGATAGAATTTTATAATCAGATAGAAACCATTAATGGCAAATCAAATAACATTGGTGCCTATGAATTATTCTTTGGAGATTATAAAAAAATGTTCCAAGCTCCAGAAAACTTTGATAAAGTTACCGTAGAAGATGTTAAAAGTGTTGCTAATAAATATTTTACAAAAAGTAACAGAACAGTAGGTGTTTTAAAAACAAACGTAGAAGAATAATATTATGAAAGAAATAAAAAAAATACTTGTATTCATCTGCTTTACAGTTATAGCGTATTCTGGAATGAACGCTCAAGGTTATAAACTTCCAGAGTTTACAAAATTTAAATTAGATAATGGATTGACTATTTATTTAATGGAACAACACGATATTCCTCTTATTAGTGTTTCTGCCATTCTTCCTGCTGGAGCCATATATGATGGAGATAAATCTGGATTAGCAAGGCTTACAGCATTGTCATTAAAACATGGTACTAAAAATTTTAGTAAAGCACAAATTGATGAAACCATAGATTTTATTGGTGCAAGAGTTAGTGTTTATGCGTCTAAAGAATATACAGTGCTATCTTCAAAATTTGCAACAAAGGATGAAAATAGTGTCATGACAATCATCAAAGAACTGTTAACACAGCCCGTTTTTGATGAGAGTGAATTTGATAAAGAGAAAAGCCGTACGCTTGTAGAACTAGAAACAAATAAAGAAAGTCCTAAATCTGTTATAGGAGATTATTTTGATAAACTTTTATTTGGTAACCATGTTTATGGTAATTCGTTAAACGGAACAAAGGAATCGGTTGAAAATATTACAAACAACGATATTACAAACTTCTACAATGCCAATTATACACCTAACAATGCAGCTATTAGTATTGTAGGTGATTTTAATTCTAATGAAATGAAGAAAATCGTTACTTCATTATTTTCCGATTGGAAAAACAACTCCTCTACATCGAACAACTTAGCTTCACAACCTATTATAAAACCTACATCTACACAGGTACTATTAGTTAATAAAGACGATGCTAATGAAACTACCTTTTATATAGGTGCGCCAGGAGTTGCAAGAAACAATAAAGATATCGTAGCTATTCAAGTTGTAAATACTTTATTTGGAGGGAGATTTACATCCATGCTAAATGAAGAACTCAGAATAAACTCAGGCTTAACTTATGGTGCTGTAAGTAGATTTAGATACTATAAAAATGGAGGGGCTTTTTATATTAGCACCTTTACAGCTAAAGAGACTACAGAACAAGCTATAGATTTAGCACTGGAAGTTACCGAACGATTACATAACGAAGGGATCAATGAAAAGTCCTTAGCATCTGCAAAAAATTATGTTAAAGGACAATTTCCGCCTAGATATGAAACGATTAGCCAATTATCAGATCTTTTAACAGAAATGTTTTGGTATGGTTTTGACGAAGCATATATCAATGATTTTGAAAAAAATGTTGATGGATTGACTCTAGAAAAAGTAAAAAAAATTATAGACAGCTATTTCCCAAAAGACAACTATCAGATTGTATTAATCGGCAAAGCTTCTGAAATTAAAACGATTGCAGAAAAGTATGGTTCAGTTAAACAAGTTGATATAAAAGATTAACTCGTAGAAAAAGGAAACACTATTTTAATCCCCCATTTTAAAAGCAGTCATAGTCTCATTATAAATTCTAAGACAACCCCTTAACGTATACTTTTCAATTAAGAATAATTTAACGCAAGTACCGTTTAATCTTTTTGTTACTCCAAAAGTAAATCTATAAATTTTCAATACATTTGCCCTTTAAATTTTTAAGAATTTCAACAACTCAAAAAACCTTTTTATGAAGAATACAGCCTTAACAGAAACTCATATTGCTCTTGGAGCTAAAATGGTGCCTTTTGCCGGATTTAACATGCCCGTTCAAGATGAAGGCGTAACTGCAGAACACGAAACTGTAAGGCAAGCTGTTGGCGTATTTGATGTTTCTCATATGGGAGAGTTTTTAATTGAAGGTGAACATGCTTTAGGTTTAATTCAGAAAGTGTCAAGTAATGATGCATCTAAACTAACTATTGGAAAAGCGCAATATAGCTGTATGCCCAATGATGATGGTGGTATTGTAGATGATTTAATTATTTACAAAATAAAAGAAGAAACTTATCTGTTAGTGGTTAATGCCAGTAATATTGAAAAGGACTGGAACTGGATTCAATCTAAAAATAGTTTTGGAGCAACCATGCGTAATTTGAGTGATGATTATTCATTACTAGCAATTCAAGGACCAAAAGCTATTGAAGCCATGCAGTCTTTATCCAGTCATGATTTAGCCGATATTAAATTTTATAATTTTATAGTAGGCGATTTTGCAGGTATAGAACATGTTATTATTTCGGCTACGGGTTATACCGGTAGCGGTGGTTTTGAAATTTATTGTAAAAACAGTGAGGTTAAGCAAATTTGGGATAAAGTTTTTGAAGCTGGTGCCGATTTTGGTATTAAACCCATTGGTTTAGCTGCGCGTGATACGTTGCGTTTAGAAATGGGGTATTGTCTCTACGGAAATGATATTGATGATACCACCTCTCCTATTGAGGCTGGTTTAGGTTGGATAACAAAGTTTACAAAAGACTTTACAAATTCTGAAGCGTTAAAATCTCAAAAAGAACATGGTGTTACTCGTAAACTTATTGCGTTTGAATTAGACCAACGTGGTATTCCAAGACATGGTTATGATATTGTTGATGGCAATGGAAACAAAATTGGTGAAGTTACTTCTGGTACCATGTCCCCTAGTTTAGGTATAGGTATTGGTTTAGGTTATGTCTCATCAATTTTTTCTGAAATTAATAGCAAAATAAACATTCAAATTCGTAAAAACGCTATTCCCGCAACCGTTGTAAAATTACCGTTTTACAAAAAATAATATGCGAAATTTTCAACCAATTCTTAAAGAAATTTATGCCTCTGCTACTCATATTAAAGACAAAGGTACCGTAGCATCATACATTCCTGAATTGGCAAATGTTGACGAACAAAATTTTGGTATTCATTTAAGAACTATAGACGGTCATGAATATGCCATAGGCGATTATAACAAGCCGTTTTCTATTCAGAGTATCTCCAAGGTTTTGTCGCTCACTATGGCAACTTCTATTATTGGAAATGAGATTTTAAAACGTGTTAATGTTGAACCTTCTGGGCATCCATTTAATCAACTAGCTTTGTTAGAAATTGAAAATGGTATTCCACGAAACCCTTTTATTAATGCTGGTGCTATAGTTATTGCAGACCTATTGGTGTCTCGTTTACAAAACCCAAAAGAGGATTTTTTAAACTTTGTTAGAAATATTACTAATGATTCTTCTATACATTACAACGAATCGGTTGCTTATTCTGAAAAGGTAACTGGATTTAAAAATTATGCTGCTGCCAATCTTTTAAAATCGTTTGGAAATTTAGAAAATGATGTTGAGCTTGTTTTAGATTTTTATTTCCACCAATGTTCTATTGAAATGACTTGCAGCCAATTATCTAAAGCATTCTATTTATTTGCTAATAAAGGAAAATGTATGCAAAATGTTTTACACCTTACCGAAAGTCAGGTAAAACGTATTAATGCTTTAATGTTAACATGCGGGTTTTACGATGAAGCTGGAGAATTTGCTTTTGAAGTTGGGTTACCAGGAAAAAGTGGCGTTGGCGGAGGCATCGTTGCGCTTCTGCCTCATGATTTTATCATTACAACCTGGTCGCCAGGACTTAATGTTAACGGCAATTCTAAACTTGGTATGCAAGCTTTAGAGGAATTTACTACCAAAACTCAACTGTCTATTTTCTAGTTGTTTTTCAAATTGAATTATGATAGAAAAAGAAAATAAACATAAAATATTAATTTTAGGTGCCAGTGGTTTTCTTGGTGGTAGTTTGTATAAAGAACTCTGCTCCTATTTTAAAACGTTTGGAACCTATCATACAGACAATTATCAATTAAGTAAAAACAAACATTTTTTTCAATACAATTTAGAAGAGGATGATGTGTTCGAAATTTTAAATATTGTAAAACCAACCATCATTATATCATCACTTAGAGGTGACTTTTCAGCTCAAGTGATCGTGCATACACACCTTTCCGAATATATTTTGTCCCATAACTGCAAACTCATATTCTTATCATCTGCAAACGTTTTTGATGCTTATAGTAAATATCCCAGCTATGAAAATGATAAAACATTAAGCAATAGTATTTATGGGCATTTTAAAATAAAAATTGAAAATATGCTTTTGCGACTTCCTAAAAAGAAAGTCGTAATAATAAGATTGCCTATGGTTTTTGGTTCACAATCACCAAGATTAAATAAAATTGTTCAAAGCTTAAAAGAACAAACTCCTATAGAAGTATTCCCTAATTTAATTATGAATGCGACGACAGATTCCAGAGTATCTCAACAAATTCATTATATTATTAATAGAAATAAAACAGGAATATTTCATCTTGGAAGCAATGATTTAGTACATCATGATGATTTTATCAAAGAAATCATAGATACTTTAGGCGCTAAAAAAGTTATTTTAAAAAATGTATATACAACAAACGATGACCGATATCTAGCTGTATTGCCTAAAGACAATAAACTCCCTAAACATCTACAATCGGTTAGTCAGGAAATAATTTCAGAATTAAACAGATAATGGAATATTTCATTTTCAAATCAGTAATTTAGTGGTCGTACATAAATAAAATTAAAAACCATGAGTAAACTTTCAGAACAAGATATAGAAAAGAAACTTTTAAGATTTCCGGAGTGGGATTATTATGATGATGCCATTCATGCAGAATTTGAATTTGAAAATTTTAAAGACTGCTTTAGTGCAATGAGCAGAATTGCTTTCGAATGCGAAGCCTTAAACCATCATCCAAATTGGTCTAATGTTTATAATGTACTGTCCATTTCATTATCAACACACAGTGCTAATGGTGTTACAAATTTAGATTTTAAATTAGCAGAAGCTATAGAAATGATTGTTGTTCCTGAAGAAGAATAATTTTATTATTTCAAGTAGCATTATTACTTTTGTAGGCATTAAAAACTCACAACAATAATTTTCCTTTTTTAGGATTTTAAAAATAATATATATGGGAAGAGCTTTTGAATTTAGAAAAGCACGTAAAATGAAGCGTTGGTCTGCAATGAGCAAAGCTTTTACACGCATTGGTAAAGATATTGTCATGGCAGTAAAAGAAGGAGGTCCAGACCCAGATAGCAATGCACGTTTAAGAGCCGTAATACAAAATGCTAAGGCCGTTAATATGCCTAAGGATAATGTAGAACGTGCTATAAAAAGAGCCAGCGACAAAAGCCTTGGCGATTACAAAGAAGTTATTTTTGAAGGCTATGCACCGCATGGAATTGCCATTTTAGTTGAAACAGCTACAGATAACAATACCAGAACAGTTGCCAATGTTAGAAGTTATTTTAACAAATGCGACGGTAGTTTAGGAACGTCTGGTTCTGTTGTGTTTATGTTTGATCACACCTGTAATTTTAGAATTAACGCTGAAGGATTAGACCCTGAAGAACTGGAATTGGAATTTATAGATTATGGTGCCGAAGAAGTTTTTGCTGATGATGATGGTATTTTAATTTACGCTCCGTTTGAAAGTTTTGGAGCTATTCAAGCTGAATTAGAATCAAGAGGAATTGAAATTTTATCCTCTGGATTTGAGCGCATTCCTCAAGTTACTAAAAAACTAACGCCCGAAGAAGCTGCTGATGTTGAAAAGTTATTAGAGAAATTAGACGATGACGACGATGTACAAAACGTATATCACACCATGGAAGAGACAGAAGATTAAATAGAAGGTTTATATAATTAATAATTAAGAGGGCTAATGCCCTCTTTTTTTATGGTTGCAAGTCAATTTTTTATAGCTAATATAAAATTCTATAAAAGCAGGAAAACTATTTAAATTTCAACAAAAATTCAGTAATTTAATGGAGTTATTTTTACAACTTAAACAAAACTAATGAAAAGAAGTCTCCTATTGATTTTGATAGCTTTTGCTTGTCAAACTGAAAAAAAAGCTCCCATGTTATACCAATCTAATTCGTTTACCTTATATCCAAATAAAGTTGTTCAAGACAGCAATTTTTCTGAAGCTTTATCTGCAACTCATTTAAAATCTAACTATAAAAGTCCTTCAAGCAGTACCTACTCTAGACTAGTTCAGTTTAAATTTAGTATCAATGAAAAAGACAATGAACTCCCTGTTGGAGAAAACCATTGGGTACTTATAGATACAGAGCATGAATCTCCTGTATTAACATTTGGAAAAATACCTGAATCTGAACCAACCGATGTTAAAACCTATTTACCTGTTAATTATAACTATACCTTTAAAGTTGACATGTCTCCGGTATTAAAACAATTTGAAGACAAAGGTTATTATGAAGCTTTTGACGGAACAAAAATTGCAAAAACAGACTTTAAAGGGTTTTATATTGCTGGAGGTTCAGAACCATTATCATGGGATTTTGTAAATTTAAATCAGAAAGGGTTAAAGTTACAACCAACCAGTAATCCAAATATCTATAGTATTACCGTTACTTTAAATCCTTATAACGAAGCTAATTTTCAACATAAAGAATGGAAACTGCAAACTGATATCTCAAATCGTCCACATTACAGCTCCGAACAGCCAATTGTCGATGCGTTGTTCAATCTGTCTTTAGAAGAAGCTACCAAAAACATTGAAGCAGACAGCACGTTAAGAACAGGTGCTAAATGGGGTGGCGTTTGGACCCGAGATGTTAGTTATAGCACTGTTTTGGCATTTGCGTATCATGAGCCAGAAGTAGCAAAAATAAGCCTTCGTAAAAAAGTAAAACGCAACAGAATCATTCAAGACACAGGTTCTGGTGGAGCATGGCCAGTATCTTCAGATAGAACAACGTGGGTTTTAGCCGCTTGGGAAATTTACAAAGTCACTGGTGATGAAGACTGGCTTAATGAAATTTATCCTATTATTAAAAATACTTTGGAAGACGATTATAAAACTCTTTTTGATGCTAAAACAGGGATGTTTTCAGGCGAATCTTCTTTTCTAGATTGGAGAGAACAAACCTATCCAAAATGGATGTCTAATATGGATATCTATGTTTCTGAAAATCTAGGAACTAATGTAGTTCATTATCAAGTACATAAAATTTTAGCAGAAATAGCTAAACTTAAAGGTGATAGTAATGACGTTTATTTGCAACAGGCAGAAACCATAAAAAAAGGAATTAATACGTACTTATGGCAAAAGGATAAAGGATATTATGCACAGTATTTATATGGAAGAAACAACTTAGTTGCATCACCAAAATTTGAAGCTTTAGGAGAAGCTCTGTCTATACTGTTCGATGTGGCCAATAAAAACCAAGCAAAAACTATCGTTTCAAAATCACCGATTACACCCTTTGGAGTTACTTGTATTTATCCACAAATTCCAGGAATTCCTCCTTATCACAATGATGCAATCTGGCCTTTTGTACAGTCTTATTGGAATTTAGCAGCTGCAAAAGTAGGAAATGAAGCTGTTTTAAATCAAGGACTTGCAAGTATCTATCGTGCAGGAGGTCTGTTTTTAACCAACTACGAAAACATGGTTGCAGACACCGGTGACTTTTTAGGGACAGAAATAAATTCCGATAGAATGTTATGGAGTATGGCAGGCAACTTAGCCATGGTACATCGTGTTTTTATGGGCATGTCGTTTGAATTAGATGGATTGTATTTTAATCCTGTGGTTCCTAGAGGATATGGTGGTAAAAAATCTTTGACCAATTTTAAATATAGAAACGCTGTTTTAAACATTACAGTAAACGGCTTTGGTAATAGAATTAAGTTTGCGAGTATGGATGGCAAGCTTTTAGACAAAGCATTTATTTCAAATGACTTAACAGGAAATCACACCATCAACATTGAATTAGCAAATAATACGTTTGATGAAGATGGCATTAATTTAGTTAAAAATCATGTGGCTTTACCAACTGTGCAAACAACCAAAGAAGATTCAATTTTAAAATGGAAACCTATAAATGGAGCAGTTGAATATAAAATTTATAAAAACGGAAAAGCCCTTGAAAAAACAACTAAAACCTCGCTAAGTATTCCAGATGAGAATTATGCCTCCTATCAAGTATGCGCTGTTGATAACGAAGGTTATACAGGTTTTTTAAGTGAACCTATAGTTATTTCTAAGAATACAAAACTATTTGAAATAGAAAAGGTTGTTCCTAAATCAGATTTACCTTTTTCAAATTACTCGGGAACAGGTTTTGTAGAAGTTTCCTTAGAAAAAAATAAAATCATTACGTTAAATATTCCTCTAAAAAAAGCAGGGAACTACTTGCTAGATATTCGTTATTCAAATGGAAGTGGGCCTTGGAATACCGAAAACAAATGTGCCATTAGAAGTTTGTTTGTCAATGACAATTATCAAGGTGTTTTGGTGTTCCCTCAACGCGGTACTGATGAATGGTCTGATTGGGGATTCTCAAATAGCAAAAAAGTTCATTTAAATGCTGGTGTTAACAAGATAAAAATTAGTTTTGAAGATTGGAATACTAACATGAATGTCGATATAAATACAGCCATGTTAGATTATTTAAGAATTATTTCTGTTGATTAAACATAGCCCTTATGACTATTAACACCTCAAAAAAAAGTCTTTTAATTCTCGTTTTTCTATTAGTATCCGTATTACGTCTGTTTGCCCAAAATAGTGACGAAACTTTAAAAACCATTGATGTTATTCATTACTCGTTTAACATTTCACTTTCCGATGATTCTAATACTATAGAAGGCATTGCCCAGGTTACCATTCAATTTAAAGAACCTATTACTGAGTTTTCTTTAGATTTTGTTGAAAAACAAGCCGATAATACAGGCATGAACGTATCTTCAATACTCGAAGAAAAAAACATAATAGCTTACACACAAGAAAACAATAAACTAAAAATTGCTATAGATTTAACAAAAAGTGGAGACATAAGAACTTATACCATTACCTATCAAGGTATTCCTTCTGATGGTTTAATCATTTCAAAAAACAAATATGGAGATCGTACATTTTTTGGTGATAATTGGCCCGATAGAGCTAAAAACTGGATTCCTGTAGTTGATCATCCTGCAGACAAAGCAACGGTTGAATGGTATATTACAGCACCTTCTAATTATCAAAGCATTGGAAATGGAATTTTAGTTGAACAAACCAATATAAACAGTGATCAAACCCTAACACATTGGAAAATGAAAGAGCCAATTCCTACTAAAGTTATGGTCATTGGTGTTGCTCGATTTGCTACCGAATATCTTAAGGAAATTGAAAATATACCCGTATCATCGTGGGTATTCCCTCAAGATAGGGACAATGGCTTTAAAGATTATGCCGCCGCCATACCAGCTTTAGAGTTTATGATTAATCATGTTGGCTCCTACCCGTTTAAAAAGCTAGCTAATGTTCAATCAAAAACGCGCTACGGCGGCATGGAAAATGCTGGCAATATTTTTTATAATGAAAATAGTATTTCTGGTACTGGAAGTTATGAAAGTGTTATTGCTCATGAAATAGCTCATCAATGGTTTGGCGATTCTGCCTCAGAATTAAATTGGTACCATGTTTGGTTAAGCGAAGGGTTTGCTACCTATTTTGAAAATCTGTTTTTTGAAGACCATTACGGTCGTGAGTCTTTTATTAAAAAAATGAAAGCAGACAGAGAAAAAGCATTACGTTATTCAAAACAAAGTCATGCTCCAATAGTTGATACTTCTGTTACAGATTATTTAAAACTTCTTAATCCTAACTCTTACGAAAAAGGCAGTTGGGTGCTTCATATGCTAAGAAAAGAATTAGGAGATGACTTATTTTGGAAAGGAATCAGGAGTTATTATGATAAATACAAATATAGTAACGCACTTTCAGAAGATTTTGAACATGTTATGGAAACAGTATCAGGTAAAGATCTATCTACCTTTTTTAAACAATGGTTGTATCAATCTGGTCACCCTAAATTAGCTGTTACATGGGGGTTTAAAGACGATTTAACAATTGAAATTAATCAAACGCAAAAACCTCTATTTACCTTTCCTTTAGACATAAAAATTAATTATCAAGATGGCAGTTCATCTATCGTTACCAAAACTGTTACAGAGCAAGTTTTAAAAACAATAATACCTGTAACGAAAAACGTGTCATCGATTGAATTAGATCCAAACACTTGGTTGTTTTTTGAACAGACTTCATTAATTAAGAAAAATTAAACGCTTGTTTTACCTTTAAAAAAGGTCGTTTATAAAAAATAATAGATATGTAAAAGCTATTGAAAAATAATATACTTTTGATATAAATATTATACCGCTATGCAGCGTCACTAATGAACAAATATGTTGTTGTCAATCAACCTGAAAAATGGAGTTTTTCGATTGAGAATGTTAAAGTTATTTCCTCACAAGAGTATCTTACAAACCCAAAATATTCTTTACTAAAAAAAGCAAGAGTTTTCAATCTTTGCAAAGATTATTCATACCAATCTAAAGGTTATTATGTCTCTCTTTTAGCCGAAGCCAGAGGCCATTTGGTTATTCCTAAGGTAAAAAATTTGGTGGATTTAAAAACCATTAAACTGGCCAGACTAGTCTCTGATGAGTTTGATGATGTAATTCAGCAAAGTCTAAAAAACATTAAATCGCAAGATTTTACCTTGAGTATCTATTTTGGACAAAACGTAGCTCAAAAATATAAAGAATTAAGCAGTTTGTTTTATAAGCATTTTCAAGTGCCTTTTTTACGAGTTAAGTTTAATCATTCTACCAAATGGAATATTCAAAGCATCAAGGTCATTTCGGAATCTGAAATACCAGAAGAACATATTGAAAATGTACATGTTTTTGCAAATCAGTATTTTTCTAAAAAGCGTTACGATACTTTAAAAGTTTTAAACTCAGATTTTGATTTAGCTGTTTTAATAAACCCAAACGATCCTGCTCCACCAAGCAATGCTAAAGCCTTAAAGAGATTGATTGAAGTTGCTGAAAAAATGAACATTTATGTTGAAATTATTGAACCTAAAGATCAATCACGTTTAACATCGTTTGATGCGCTTTTTTTAAGACAAAGTACCGAAGTTAATAATGAAGCCTACGCATTTGCCAGAAAAGCACAACAAGAAGGCATGGCTATTATTGATTATCCTGATGCTATTTTAAAATGCTGCAATAAAGTTTATATGGCTGAAGCTCTTCAAAACGCCAATATTAATACACCAAAAACCATTATTGTCCATAAAGACAATCGACAGAGTGTTATTGATATTATAGGCTTACCTTGTGTATTAAAAGCCCCTGATTCCACCTTTTCATTTGGCGTAAAAAAGGCAAAAACCGAAGATGAATACAATACGTTGGTTTCTCAAATGTTGAAAGAATCTGACCTGATAATTGCTCAAGAATTTTGTCCTTCGAACTATGACTGGCGAATAGGAATTATTGATGATAAGCCCTTTTTTGCCTGTAAATACTATATGGCAAAAAATCATTGGCAAATTTATAATTGGAATGCTAGTAAAAAAGATGACCAAGATGGAAATGCCGATTGTTTACCTATTGAAAAAGTCCCCAAAAAAGTACTTTCTATGGCTTTAAAATCGGCTAAATTAATGGGTAAGGGACTGTATGGTATTGATATAAAGGTTATTGACAATGTTGCTATGGTGATTGAAATTAATGACAATCCAAACATCGATTTTGGTGTTGAAGATAGTTATTATGGTGATGTTGTATACATAGAAGTTCTTAATGCTTTCAAAAAACGTTTAGAGTCACATGAAAATTAAATACCATTTATTTGAAGTTTACGGCATTGAGTTAGAATATATGCTTGTAAATACATCTGATTTAAAAGTTGTTCCTATCGTTGATGCCCTATTAACTAAAAAAAATGGCACGCTAACTTCTGATGTTGAAAACGGGGACATTGCTTGGAGTAATGAATTGGTAGGACATGTTATTGAATTAAAAACCAATGGTCCAACAACTAGTTTAGATAATCTCTCTGATAGTTTTCATAAAAATATCATTGAAATTAATAGCATTTTAAAGCTATTACATGCTCAATTACTTCCAACAGCATCACATCCTTTAATGAATCCATTAAAAGATACACAGCTTTGGAAGCATGATAATAATGATATTTACGAACTTTATAACAGAATTTTTAATTGTAAAGGACACGGTTGGAGCAACGTGCAAAGTACACACATCAATTTACCTTTTTTTGATGATAAAGAATTTGAAAAGCTACATGCTGCCATAAGAATTTTGCTCCCTCTTATTCCTGGATTATGTGCTAGTTCACCTATTTTAGATGGACGAATTACAGGGTTTAAGGATACACGATTAGAATACTACAAAAGCAATCAGAAAAAAATACCTGAGTTGACAGGCTCTGTGATTCCAGAACGTGTATTTTCGAAAGTTGATTATTATACGTCTATTTTTGAACCTATAAAAAAAGCAATACAACCTTTTGATAGTCATCATATTTTAGATCATCATTTCCTCAATTCCAGAGGTGCAATTGCTCGTTTTGATAGAAATGCTATCGAAATACGATTGGTTGACATTCAGGAATGCCCTAAAGCCGATATAGCAATTTGTTCACTTATTATTGAAGTTTTACGACTGTTAGTTGATAAAAAGTTAGCATCCCTTAAATTGCAACGAAAATGGTTAAAACAAGATTTATTTGAAATTTTAAATACAGTTATTAAAGATGCAGAAACTTTTAAAATCTCAAATAAAGAATATCTGGAGTTGTTTGGAATACAAGAAACCATGAGTGTTCAAAATATTTGGAAACACTTATATGAATTAGCTAAACCAAATATAAACAAATTATACCAAGAAGCTCTTGAGATTATTTTAAGCGAAGGTACTTTGGCTACTCGCATATTAAAGGCTGTGGGTTCTGATTATTCAGAAAAAAATATTCAAAAGATCTATTCGAAATTAGCAATTTGTTTACAGGAAAACAGATTATTTGTGTCATGAAACTTGTGCTAACTTGTGAACATGGGGGCAATCATATTCCTAAAATGTACAAGTTATATTTTAAAGACAATCTTGATATTTTAGAAACCCATAAAGGATATGATTTAGGAGCATTGGATGTATTTAACACCTTAAAACCACTTTCTAATTATTCAAAATTCAGCAAAACAAGTCGGCTTCTAATTGAACTAAACAGGTCGTTGCATCACAAGAGTTTATTTTCGAAATATTCAAAGTCATTTTCAAAAACAGACAAGAACGTTTTAATAGAAATATATTATTTGCCTTACAGGAATGGTATAGAAGAGGTAATTAAAAACTTTATTGAATTAGGAGAAAGTGTACTTCATATTTCGGTACATAGCTTCACTCCTATTTTAAATACAACTGAAAGACATTGCGATATTGGATTACTATATGATTCGTCAATTAGTAACGAAAAACTATTTTGTAAACAATTGAAAACAGAAATTAAAACATTGAAATCAAATTTGAATGTTCGTTTTAATTATCCCTATTTGGGAAAAATGGATGGGTTGACAACCTATTTACGAAAACAATTTACGGAGAACTATTTAGGAATTGAACTTGAAATCAATCAAAAATTTTCAAAAAATAACAAAATGGAGTCAACGATAAAGGAAACTCTTTTTAAAGCAGTCGCCAATTTATTGGTTAACTTTTATTTTTTACGTAAATCAACTTAAACTTACCGTTGCTTTGGTCTCTTTGTTCCATCTCAAACATATCCAAGGATTTAAACAGAGGCGTTAATTTTTCAAAACCAAAATTCCTCGCATCAAAATTAGGTTGTTTTTTAAGAATAAGAGAACCCACATCGCCTAAAAATGCCCAACCATCATCATCGGCAGCATCAGATACGGAGTTTTTAAGCATGCGTATTACTTTAGGTGTGATATTATATAAATTGGTTTTTTCAGTTTTCTTACCACCTTCAGTTTTATCATCATGTGTGTTCAAAATTTCAAGATAAATAAACTTGTCACAAGCTACAATAAACGGATCGGGTGTTTTCTTTTCCCCTATACCATAAACCTGTAAGCCAGCTTCACGTAAGCGAGTCGCTAATTTAGTAAAATCACTATCTGAAGACGCTAAACAAAATGCATCCACTTTATTGGAATATAAAATATCCATAGCGTCAATTATCATAGCAGAATCTGTAGCATTCTTTCCAGTAGTATAGCTGTATTGCTGTATGGGGCTAATGGCATTTTCAAGTAATACATTCTTCCATTTTGCCAAATGTGGCTTGGTCCAATCTCCATAAATTCGTTTTATGGTTGGTGTCCCATATTTAGCAATTTCTTGCATCATTTCGGTAATGTATTTTGAGGGAATATTATCGCCATCAATTAAAACGGCTATTTTGGTGTCTTTTATCATAATTGTTAAAGGTACAAATTAATGAACCTCTCTGTTAAAAAAAGATTTGAAATTAATTGTTATTTATAGAAAATTGCCTACGAACTCATCTTGACTTTTTCTATTTCCTAAAAAATGGCTGAAATCCACCTATATTTCACTACTCTTTTTAGCCGTAGCTATGCTATGTCTTTCAAAAATTAGTTCTTCTAGTCAAATTTCAACTCATTTTCGGTTAAAAACAAAAAAGTCAAGATGAGTTCAATAAAAAAGCTACTCCAATTTTTATGAAATAGCTTTTTAATAAATAGCACATGTTTCTTTTTAGGGACTTTAACTGTTTACTTTATGTTTCATGAACTAACAACTTATAAATTAACAAGATTTATGCCAAAAAGGTATCGTAATTACGAATATTCTGGAATTTTACCAACGACATCCTTGTAAAAGTCATACATAAACGCAAAATCTTTTTCCACATTATCTGTTGGATAAAATGGTTCTGAAATTTTGTTTTGTTTATTCTTGAAATCTAGCGTAAACATAATGATTGGTACATTAGCCGTTTTAGCAATGTAATAAAATCCTGTTCGCCACTTTGTAACTTTTTCTCTGGTGCCTTCTGGAGACATGGTCATTCTAAATTCTTCTTTGTCTTTAAAAAGGCTAGCTATGGCTTCTACTTTATTCTCATTAGCTTGTCTGTCAATAGGAGCTCCTCCTAAAATTTTAAAAAACCAACCAACTGGAAAAACAAATAACTCTTTTTTTCCTACGAAATTAGTTTTTACATTTAAAACAGATCGTAATAACACACCAATATAGAAGTCGTGCCAACTGGTATGTGGAGCAGCAATTATAACTGCTTTTTTGATCTCATCTTTTGAAAAATTAGTATTACCTACAACGTTCCAACCTAAAATTTTAAAATATATAAATTTAGATAACCATTGCATACTACATTTTCTGATAAAGTTCTTTTAGTTTGTCTCGAGTAATAGTTTTTTTCCAATTTTTACCTAGTGCATTTTCCCAAAGGGGCTCTAAACCTAAAGAAATATTAATCATTACATCAAATTCAGAATCATCTAAATTAGCACAAATACCTTTAGGAAGCTCTATATTATACTTATTCTTCATTTCTTTAAAAAGCTTGACGCCTTCAGGATAAAACTCTTCTAAATGATCAAATACAATACAGTTACCAATGCCATGCTTTGTGCCTAATAAATAAGATAATCCATAACTCATGGCATGTGCAACGCCAACTTGTGAATACGCAATACTCATACCACCATGCCAAGAAGCCATCATAAGTTTATCTTGTGCGTCAGATTCGGAAAGGTGATCTTCTAAAAATATTTCCTTACAAAGCTGAAAAGCCATATCTCCATACGTTTGACTAAACGTATTTAAATAAGATCCATTTAAAGATTCTATACAATGAATATAGCAATCCATTCCAGTATAAAACCACTGCTCTTTAGGAACTCCTTTGGTCAATTCAGGGTCTAAAATAACTTGATCAAAAGGCGTGAAATCTGAATTAATTCCTAATTTCATTTCTGGTCCCGTAAGTACTGTAGTTCTAGAAACCTCTGCACCTGTACCAGAAATAGTCGGTATGCCTACATGGTAAACTGCTGGGTTTTTAACCAAATCCCATCCTTGATAGTCTTTGGCTTCTCCTTCATTATTCAACATGATAGCAACAGCTTTCGCCAAATCTAAAAGTGTACCGCCTCCAATTCCAATAATACCGGATGCTCCTTCTGTTGATGTTAAAATAATCTCTTCTACCAAGCTATCTACTTGTGAAGTTTTAGGTTCTTCCTTTGAAGATATATAAATAACTTTATCTTCATAAGATAATGGTATTCTTGATGTTAACCATGCATTACCTTTAAACACATCATCAACTAAAAATACAAATGGGGCATTTACGTTTAATCGTTTTGGGGCTATTATTTCACTTAATTGATTGAAACTACCTCTGCCAAAAATTACTCTTGGCACCATGGGAAAGTTCTTATAACTCATTTAATTTGTTTTCTTTTTCGAAATGTAAAAATAGCATTATTTTAAATTCTACTCGGTTAAAAAAAACTGAAATTTCATAAAAAAATCAGAAACCACTCTCATCAAACTACATTTTAATTTTTATTAGTATAAATATTATTTCTAGTTTAATAGGTTTAATAATTCTTTCAAACTCGAAATTGTTTTATAGGTTTTTCCGTTCGTTTCTTTTTCACTTACTTGTTCATGAGCCCAAGTGGTATGAAATGGCACATGGATAGCATGAGCGTTTAAATGAACTAATGGTAAAATATCCGATTTCAAAGAATTTCCAATCATCAAAAACTCAGAGGGATTAATATCTAAATGATTTAAAAGTTTAGAATAGTTAGCATGTTGTTTATCACTCATAACCTCTATATGGTGGAAATAATCTGTTAAACCTGATTTTTCCAATTTGCGTTCTTGGTCAAGTAAATCCCCTTTTGTTGCTAAAATCAAACGGTATTTTTTTGATAACTCTTTAAGAACAACTTCTACTCCATCTAACAATTCCACAGGTTTTTTCAACATGTCTTTTGCTATCTCCAAAATAGATTCAATAGTTTTTTGAGGAACATTATAATTTGAAACCTCTAAGGCCATTTCTACCATTGAAAGTGCAAATGCTTTTACACCATAACCATACAATGGAAGGTTTTTTATAACCATTTGAAACAACTCCTGATCTGTTTTGTTGGGTGTTTCGTAATCTGACATTAACTCACAAAAAGCCATTTCTGCTTCACGGAAATAGGTTTCGTTCACCCATAAGGTGTCGTCTGCATCAAATCCTATTACTTTTATATCTTGATACTCTATTTCCATAATTTTTTAGCACGTTCTAAATCTTCTGGTGTGTCAATCTCTACTCCTTGAACATCCGTTTCTATCATTTTTATTCGTTTACCGTATTCTAAATATCGAATACATTCAATTTTTTCCGAAGCTTCCAATTCTAGCATCGGCAAATGATAAAAATCTAAAATAGCTTCTTTTCTAAAAGCATAAACACCTTTATGCTTGTAATATTTAACATCAATACTTTTGTCTCTAGGATAAGGAATAGGACTTCTTGAAAAGTATAACGCAAAGTTGTTTTTATCAACTATAACCTTAACGGTATTTGGATTACTTATTTCTTCCCAATCTGTTATATGAACCATTAAAGATGCTAAGTCGATTTGTTTATCGTGGTCATCCTTAAATACATCTATTAGCTTTTTAAGGGACACAGCATCTGTAAAAGGTTCGTCTCCTTGTACATTAATTACAATATCGATATCTAAAGATTCTACCGCTTCAGCTATTCTATCACTGCCACATTCATGTTCTTTAATACTCATTATAGCTTTTCCTCCATTATTTACAATTTCATTATAAATAATATCACTATCGGTAACTACAAGCACATCATCAAACAACTTGGTTGCCACTGTGGCTTCATAAGTTCTTAAAATAACACTTTTACCTCCAAGGTCTTGCATTAATTTACCTGGAAAACGAGAGGCACTATAACGTGCCGGAATCATTGAAATTATTTTCATTTAGCTTTACATCTATTCTTTATCAAAAATATAATAATTATTTAGAGAAACTAAACTTTAGACCTCTTAAACTTTTTATAGATTATGATTGTTTCTATATTCATTATTTAAAGATAATTAAAAACTATTCCTCAAAAAAATCATCTTTAAAGCCTATTAAATATAGTTTTTCTTTAGCTCGAGTTATGGCTGTATATAGCCAACGTAAATACTCTTTATCGATACCATTTGGCATATATGGCTGTTCTACAAACACTGTATTCCATTGGCCTCCTTGAGATTTATGGCAGGTAATAGCATAAGAAAATTTAACTTGTAAAGCATTGAAATAGGAATTGCTTTTTACCTTTAAAAACTTCTTGTAGTTACTGGTTTCTGATTCATAATCCTTCATGACTTCTTGATACAACCTATTGGAATCATCATAAGACAACGAAGGCGTTTCAGACTCAATAGTGTTTAACAACAAAACCGTTTCAAAAGGTCTCATTTTAGGATAATCAACCATTCGCACTTTTACTTCGGCAAACCTAAATCCATAAAGGTCAAGGATATTAAATATTTCAAGAACTTCAATAATATCTCCATTAGCTATAAAACCAGCCTCTGTAGTTGGTTTTATCCAAAAATAATTGTTTTTAACCACCATGATATAATCACCAGGTGTTAACTCATTTTCGTTAAACAGAATTCTGTCTCGAATATTTTTATTATATAAGTTAGCTCGTTTATTACTTCTAACTATTATAGCTGTTTCTTCATTTCCTAGATTGCTATAAGCGTCATTTATAGCATCCATAACTTCCTGACCATCAACAAGTCTAACGACATCTTTAAAATCACTTAAATCGAACTTAAACGAATCGCAAAAATTTCTTGAAAGTGTTTCACGTAAAACTGTTGCATTAGCCAGAATTCCAGAGTCAAATTCTTGTCTAACTACTTCATCGAGTTCCATTTTGGTTACTTCCTTATTATAATTTAAACTCAATGTGTCTTGATTTAAAGCAGGGCTCAAATCTAACTTTACAGGAGGCAATTGTGCAGTATCTCCTATCAAAATCAATTTACAATGATGACCAGAGTATGCATATTGTATCAAATCATCTAACAATGACCCATTTTCAAATAATTTAGAATCTCCAGGAGTATCTGGTATCATGGATGCCTCATCTACAATAAAAAACGTGTTTTTATGTTTATTTGGCTGCAAAACAAATTTTACGCCACCACCTTTGTCTTTTTTGGGGAAATATATTTTCTTATGAATTGTAAAAGCTTCTTTTCCAGAATAATTTGAAATAACTTTAGCTGCTCTCCCAGTAGGAGCCATTAAAACGGCACTTTTCTTAACTTTCCATAAATTAGTTACTAACGTACTGACTATAGTTGTTTTACCTGTTCCTGCGTACCCTTTTAGTAGATACAAACCGTTTGTATTATTATTTAAAATAAATTCTGATAATTGTTGTAATACAATATTTTGTTTTAGAGTTGGATTAAACGGAAAGTGCTGTTTTAAAAGTGAATAGAATTCTGTAGAAGTCATTAAAAGTCTTAAAAATTAGAAATTATTCAAATATAGAAATGATTTTTACCAACATTGGTTTTTACGATAAAAAAAAAATTGTAGATTTGTGAACACCTTTAACTAATATTATTAATAAATAACTTACTATGTTTAAAATAATTCTCATTGCAGTTCTAGTAATCCTGCTTACAATTGGTTTAGTAAAACTAGTTGATAAATTTCTTCCTTCAAAATTTAAGCCCTTTTTGATAATATTATTATGGGTACTTATTGGTTTCTTAGGCTATCAAACATTTATGACTATTTATGGACCAATACAATTTAATCAAATTAAAAAGAAACGCTATGCTGCAGTAATTGAAAACTTAAAAGATATTAGAGATTCTGAGCTGGCTTACAAACAAGTCACAGGAAAGTTTACTGATAATTTCGATAACTTAGTTAAATTTATTGACACCGCTCAATTTACTATTACACAAAGAAGAGACTCTACTGTTATTGATAAAGAACTAACTAGAAGATATGGTGGTGTTGAAATGACTAAATCGATTGTTATTGTTGATACATTAGGTTATGTACCTGTAAAAGATTCTTTATTTAAAACATCTACCCGATATAAAACAATGCTGAACGTGCCAACCCTTAATATAGAAAAATATAACAAATGGGTTCAAAGTTTACCTTCTGACACTAAAAGACAGCAAGAGTACAAAAAGGAGATGGAAAATGGCACTAAATTTCAACTTAAGGCGGGTATGTTAGATCAAAATGATGTTAAAATACCTGTATTTGAAGCATCAGTAAAAAAAGATGTTTTATTGTACGATCAAGATAGAGATTTAGTCATTCAAGAAAATCAAGTAGTTTCTGTTGATGGTGTTAATGGAGATGTACTTAAAGTAGGCTCTATGGACGAAGTTAAAACAAGTGGAAACTGGCCAAAAACTTATGGCGATAACGAGTAATATCTCAAAAAATATATTAAATCAAGAATTGTCCATTCAAGTTAGTTTGAGTGGACTTTCTTTTTGTATCCTACAAAGAGATACTAATACTATTACATACATTAAACATATTGTCTTTGACAAAAAACTAAATCCTTTTGAAGTATTAGATCAATTAAAACATCAATTTAACACAGAAAACGAGTTGCAGAACACGTTTAAAAATGTTCAAGTTGTACATACTAATGAACTATCAACATTAGTTCCCAAACCATTATTTACCGAAGACAATTTAGCAGATTATTTAAAGTTCAATTCGAAAATTTTAAAATCAGATTTCATCACATATGATTCTATCGTAATAAATGATAGTGTTAATGTTTATGTTCCTTACGTAAATATTAATAATTTTATTTATGACCTATTTGGGAGTTTTACATTCAGGCATTTTTCAACTATTTTAATTGAGAATATATTGTCTATCGAAAAAAATTCTAGTATAAAAAAAATGTATGTAAATATGAATAAACATACGTTTGAAATAGTTGTTTTAAATAAAAACAAACTAGTACTTTACAACACTTTTGAATATACAACCAAAGAAGATTTTATTTACTATGTTCTTTTTACTGCTGAACAATTAGAATTAAATCCTGAAACCTTTAATTTAATTTTTATAGGTGATATTGATACAAAAGACGAACTATACATTATAGCTGAAAAATTTGTAAGATTTGTGTTTTTAGGAAATCGGGAAGATGAATATAACTATTCAATTGAGGCACAACCACAAACTTATCACAGCGATTTTACCTTAATAAAAAGCTTTTAATGAGAATTATTTCAGGACAATATAAAAGCAGGAAAATAGTAGCTCCCAAAAGCCTTCCTGTACGACCTACTACAGATATGGCTAAAGAATCTTTATTCAATATTTTAAATAATCTTTTTTATTTTGATGACATATCGGTACTTGATCTTTTTGCAGGCACAGGTAACATTAGTTATGAGTTTGCATCAAGAGGTACTGAAAATATAACTTGTGTAGACCAAGATTATGGGTGTATAAAATTCATAAATGAAACGTCTCAATTCTTTAATATGCCTATACAAACTATTAAAAGTGATGTATTTAAGTTTTTAGAAAAATCAACTCTTCAAACTAATATTATTTTTGCAGATCCTCCATATGATTTTAGTATCGACCTTTTTGCAAAGATTCCTGAATTAGTATTTCAAAATAATTTATTATTAGAAAATGGTTTACTTGTTGTAGAACATTCTAAGCATACAGATTTATCACAATTACCTAACTATAATTACTCAAAAAGTTATGGTGGTAACATGTTTAGTTTTTTTGAATTAACCAACCCCAATAACTAGTAAATAAAAAACTATTTGATAAAATATCTGGATGGTTACGACCAGAATAAAATAAATAGAGGCAAACTAAAGAAACCTATCCGTATATAACTAAAAACCCTTCTTAAATTAAGAAAGGTTTTTTTATGAGTAAGTAAATCTATAAGCCGAATTCTGTACTTTTTCCATAAAGAAAAAGCCCTTATCATTTATCTGAGTGCGTTGTTACCAAAACACTTTAGCTGCCTACCCTCCAGTATCGAGCGTGCCGCCCTCAAGCACTGGTTTACATGACATTGCACCACATAGAGTTTACCTGGTTTCACTACAGCATTACCTGTACATACTTTCTGTTGCACTTTTCCTAATCTCTCGACTGGTGGCCGTTAACCACTATGTTGCACTATGGTGTTCGGACTTTCCTCCATTCGCCTACACGAACAGCGATAAGGCAATCTACTTATAAGCAAAAGTACATAAATTGTTAATAACTCGTTTTAAATTTCAATCACATTATCATTAATTTTAAACTGAATTTTTAACTTTGTTATTCAAGATATTCTAATGGAGCACTTTGTAGTATCGGCAAGAAAATATAGACCACAAACATTTAAAGATGTTGTTGGCCAGCAGGCTATTACAAATACTTTATTAAATGCCATTGAACATAATCATTTAGCTCAAGCCCTTTTATTTACAGGACCTCGTGGTGTTGGAAAAACAACCTGTGCCAGAATTCTAGCTAAGATGATTAATAGCGATGGAAACGAAAGTGGTGATGAAGATTTTGCTTTTAATATTTTTGAATTAGATGCCGCCTCTAACAATTCGGTTGACGACATAAGAAATTTAACCGATCAGGTTAGGATTCCTCCTCAAGTTGGTAAATATAAAGTCTATATTATTGATGAGGTACATATGCTCTCATCATCTGCATTTAATGCCTTTTTAAAAACATTAGAAGAACCGCCAAAACATTGTATTTTTATTTTAGCAACTACTGAAAAGCATAAAATAATTCCAACGATATTATCACGCTGTCAGATATTTGATTTTAAACGGATAACGGTAAAAGACGCTAAAGAGTATTTAAAATATATAGCTGAAGAACAAAATGTTATCGCGGAAGACGATGCCCTTCATATTATCGCCCAAAAAGCTGATGGAGCCATGCGTGATGCCCTTTCTATATTTGATAGGGTGGTTAGTTTTGCAGGTAAAAACTTAACAAGACAAGCTGTTACCGAAAACTTAAATGTTCTTGATTACGAAACGTATTTTACTAGTACGGATTTGATTTTAGAAAATAAAATTCCAGAGTT
>JBNKYB010000033.1:0-21927 GCA_050300615.1 Flavobacteriaceae bacterium
CAATGGATAGAAACGTGGTATAACAGAAGAAGGATACACTCTTCTTTAGGGTATAAATCTATAGAAGAGTTTAAAATAGAAAT
Source organism: Flavobacteriaceae bacterium (assembly GCA_050300615.1). Classification (GTDB taxonomy): domain Bacteria; phylum Bacteroidota; class Bacteroidia; order Flavobacteriales; family Flavobacteriaceae; genus Yeosuana. The sequence continues at coordinate 84 of JBNKYB010000033.1, forward strand.
GTTTAATCAAAAAGTAGCTGCATGACTCTTATCTAATTGTCCACTTTTTTATTGCAAGCCCATATTTCAGAGTAAGACATTTTGCCTACGTTACCAAAATTTGGTATGTTTGAATAAAATTTAATTCAAAATGGGAAAAAACACATCAATATCACTCGGAAATCATTTTGAGGATTTTATCAGAGAAGAAGTAAAATCTGGAAGATATGGTTCGGTTAGCGAAGTAATTCGTTCCGCATTACGTTTGTTAGAGCATGAAGAAAAAAAAGAAAGAGAACTGATTAGAGCTCTCGAAGTTGGAGAAAATAGCGGATTTGTTGAAAATTTTGACCCAAAACAACATCTGAAAGAATTACATCGTAAACACTTATGAGTAAAAATAAATATCGCATAAGTCAACAAGCGATTGAGGATTTAGATAAAATTTGGATTTATACTCTTAACAAATGGTCTAAAGAACAAGCTGATAGGTATTATGACTTGATAATTATGGAAATTGAATTTATTGCTGATAACTTTATGACAGGAAAGTCAGCAGAACAGACTCGAAAGAATTATCGAGTCACTAAAATAAAATCACATTTGATTTTTTATAGAAAAGTTGAAAATGATATCGTGGAAATTGTTAGAATTTTACACCAACGAATGGATATTAAAAAACGACTGAAATAAAAACTTAGGATGGCTATAAACGTAACTCATAAAAAACCTACCTCATATACTTACCCTTTTTACTACCTTCGTACATAACGTATTTTACCAAACGAGCTTCAAGCTTCGCGTTGTATAGTTGTATTTTTCTAGAAGGCCGCAACCCAACATGCTTTAAAGCATCCAAATTACTGGTAATAAACCAAGCATCGGTGCCAGGGTAGTTTTGTTTAAGAGTATCTCCAATATTTTTGTAAAAGCTTTCCATATCTAAATTTAAACGCTCTCCATACGGTGGGTTAAACACCATATGCAATTTCTCATCACCACCTTTTTGGGTTTTAAAAAAATCTTCGTGTTTAATCTCTATAAAATCATCTAATTGAGAGTTTTTCACGTTCTCTTTGGCTTTGGCAACTGCACTAGGTGCTTTATCATAGCCCACAATTTTATGATGAAAATCGCGCGTTTTACCCAATAGCGATTCTTCAATTTTTTCAAACAAATCTACATCCCAATCCTGCCAGCGTTCAAAAGCAAATTCTTTTCTCATTAAATTAGGTGGAATGTTACAGGCAATCATAGCTGCTTCAATAGGAATAGTACCACTACCACACATCGGATCCATAAAATCAGACTGTCCGTCCCACCCAGAAAGCATAATCAATCCAGCGGCGAGCACTTCATTAATAGGCGCTATATTTGTGGCTATTTTATACCCGCGTTTATGTAAGGAATCTCCAGACGAATCTAAAGAAATGGTGCATTGTTTTCTATCAATATGCACATTCACTTTTAAATCGGGAAATTTTAAATCAACATCAGGGCGTTCTCCCGTTTGCTTTCTAAATCTATCTACAATAGCATCTTTGGTTTTCTGAGCAATGTATAGTGAATGTGAAAATAAATCAGAATGAATGGTCGCATCAATAGCCAAAGTACCTGAAGGCTTTAAATAGTCTTCCCAAGTCATCTCATGGATTTTATTGTATAAATCCTGCTCTCCAGATACTCTAAACGAAGCAATGGGCTTTAAAATTTTTATAGCAGTTCGTAAGCCTAAATTAGCTTTATACATAAACCCCTTATCTCCCGAAAAACTCACATTACGAACACCTTTTTTTACATCTTGTGCTCCTAGTTGTATAAGTTCGTTTGCTAATAAATCTTCAAAGCCAAATAATGTTTTGGCAACCATCGTAAAATTATTCTCCATTATTAATCGTAAATAGGTTACAAAAATAGCTTAATTTTGCCTCAATTGTAATGTTTAGTAAAAATTAGGTTACGGATGTTAGTAACAGTCTTTTTGTTTTGTTCCTTAGGTTCACATCAAAAGCTTTGAAATAAAAATGTATAACGACACGTAACGTGGAAACTCCTAAAAGGGCAAATGGTAAAAGATAGTACAAAATGGTTTTCTTCATGGTTTGACAGTCCATTTTATCACATACTTTACAAAGATAGAGACGATAGCGAAGCACAGGCATTTATGGATACGCTTACCGATTATTTAAATATTCCTGAAGGTGGTAGTATTTTAGATTTAGCTTGCGGTAAAGGCAGACATTCGGTGTATTTAAATAGTTTAGGCTATGATGTAACTGGTGCTGATTTATCTAAAAACAGCATTGCATTTGCCAAACAGTTTGAAAACGACGCTTTGCATTTTAAAGTGCATGATATGTGTAAACCTTACAAGCAAAAATTTGACGCTGTTTTTAACCTATTTACCAGTTTTGGCTATTTTGAAAATGAAGAGGACAATCTGAAAACCATTAAATCGATTAAAAAAGAATTAAACAATTTTGGTCTTGGAGTGATTGATTTTATGAATTCGGACTTTGTAATTGAACATTTAGTGCCTGAAGAAATGAAAATTGTAGACGGCATTACCTTTTTTTTAAAACGATATCTTCTTGACGGTTATATAATAAAAGACATTGAATTTGTACATAACGAAGAAAACTATAGCTTTCAAGAGCGTGTTAAAGCGTTTTCCTTGAAAGATTTTGAACAGTTGTTCGACAAAGCAGGTGTACACTTGCTTGATGTTTTTGGAGACTATAAATTAAATAAATTTAACCCAGAAACGTCTGAGCGTTTAGTCATGATTTTTAAATAGAAGTTTATGTTAAATTTAATCCTTCCTGTAATTAGTGTCATTTTAGGGTTTTTAATTGTGTTGGTTTTAAAACCATCTCAACGTAAAAATTTAAAACTCCTGTTAGCTTTTAGTGGTGCTTTTTTGCTGTCTATTACGGTTTTTAACTTTTTGCCCGAAGTATATCAAAACAACGATAAATCAATAGGACTGTTTATTATGGTTGGGATTTTGCTTCAAATTATTTTGGAGTTTTTCTCAAAAGGTGCCGAACACGGACATGTGCATTTAAATAAAGAAAGTAGCGTTTTTCCATGGTTATTATTTATAAGTTTAAGCATACACTCGGTTTTAGAAGGTATTCCTATTGAAGCGCATCATAATTTAATTTATGGCATTATTGTACATAAACTGCCTGTATCTATTATTTTATCTACGTTTTTTTTGGCGTCGGAACTTAGCAAAACCAAGATTGCATTTTTCTTGATTCTGTTTGCTTTAATGACCCCTATTGGTGTGCTATTATCAGAATATTTTGAAATCATCCAGATGTATTACTACCAAATTTCTGCGGTAGTCATTGGTATCTTTTTACATATTTCTACAACTATTTTGTTTGAAAGCAATGAAAACCATAAGTTTAATTTAACCAAACTAGTGACTATTATTGCTGCTGTGGCCATTGCTTACATTTTATAACCTCATTCTATATTGTAAACATCATAAAAAATAATTCCCTTGTTTTCAAAAGAAGAATCACGACAATTACGACATGAATTTTGGACCAGTTTTGGGAAATCGTTTCCCAGAAAATGGATTTTATACGATACTAAAATAAAAGGATTTAGTTTTAAATTCCATTTTGATACAAAAACAGCTTTAGTTGCTTTAGATTTAGAAGACGACCTTGAAAACCGTATTAAATATTGGGAAAAACTACAATCTTTACAATCTATTTTAAGAAGCGATTATCTACCAAATGCGATATTTGATGAGGAATATTTTTTAGAGAATGACAAAGAAATTTCTAGAATTTATGTGCCTTTAGAACAAAAAGTATCAATCCACAATAAAAACACGTGGCGTGACGTCATGGAATTTTTTAATACGCACATGACACTCTTTGAAAGCTTTTTTGAAGATTATAAAGATATTTTAGAGGATTAACCTACTTAGTCATTAAGAGTGAGGCTCGAATAACGAAGTGTTCTCATGAAACAGAACGAATAACAGACAGATTGCTTCGTTTCTCTCGCAATGACGAAGTAATCTCATGAATCAATAAAAACTAAAAATTAAACGATGGTTTTATTTATACCAATACCTTTTCCATTTTATAATCGTCCATTACAAAACCATTACCAATATCTGTTACCACTTCTCCTACCCTTTTAAAGCCCATAGCTTCATAAACTGCAATTGATTTACTATTGTACTTATTAACACCTAATGTTATAGACCTGCAAATCTGCTCTAAAGCACTTTTTTGCACAAAATCCATAGCTGCTTTGCCTATCTTTTTTCCTCGATAGTTTTTTGATACATAAATCTTGCTTAAAAACAAGCTGTTATCTTGTTTTATAAACGACAGATAGCCAACAGGCTCATCATTAAAATGAATTAAAAAATACTGATATCCCTCTTTATATTGTGAATACATTGCCTCAACAGATTGAAAATTCTTAAGCATGTATTCTACTTGCTCAATGCCAATAATGAGTATATAATGTTCGCGCCAAATAGCATCTGCCAGTGTTTCTATTGTTTTAAAGTGTTGTTTAGTAGAGGCTAATATAAAGTTAATCATATAGTTTAAAATCAATTAAATAACATACAAAAAAATCATAAAAAAGTGACAAATAGCACCAGCTAATACAAACAAGTGCCAAATAACATGATTATAAGGAATACGATGTATGGCGTAAAAAACAATGCCTACCGTATAAGCCATTCCGCCTGCAAACAGCCATAAAATGCCATTACCCAAAGCGTTTGACAAGTTTGAAAAGTCGAAAACTACTAACCAGCCCATAAACAAATACAATAGTGTAGAAAACACCTCGAACCTTCCTGTAAAAAAAAGTTTTAAAATAACACCGAATGCTGCTATACCCCAGACAATCCAGAATAGCGTCCAACCCTTACTATGAATTAAAGTAATAAGCAAAACAGGCGTATATGTGCCAGCGATTAATAGATAAATACTAATGTGGTCAATAATACGAAAGTAATGTTTGTTTTTTTCGCTCTTTACCGAATGATATAATGTTGAAGCTGAAAACAAAATAATGATTGAAAGGCCATAAACAATAACACTAAAAAGACTCCAATCTGATTTATGTGTATTAAATACTATGAGCAAAACCAGAGCAACAACACCTAAAAGAGCCCCAAAAGCATGCGTTAATGCATTTAATTTTTCCTCGAAAAGAGATTGGGTTTTCATACCTACTTTTTATCTGGTTCTTTATTATGCAACCACTTATCTGTTAATTCGTAAAAATCATATTTTACCGCAGGTTCTTGTCGTTCTAGTACACCGCTCATAAAATTACGCTGTAAAATATCTTCTATTAAATAATCTTCCTTAACATTCATCGGGTCAAACCCCTTCTTTAATGACAAATCAAACATACTCGCTGTTGTATTATACCAAAAGGCGGTCCAGCCACTTTTAAGTTCTTTTAATAAATCAAAAGTAGTTTCACCTGTTTGCCTATGAATAAGTTTGATTAATATTTGTCCTTCTGTTCGCGTGAACTTTTTTAGTTTTTCTGAAAATTCGCCTTCAATATATTTCTGAATCATTTTGGTGTAGCGGCGTCTTTCTCTATTTGTTTTTAATTTCTCTAAGCGTGCATTTAAGGAATCCAATCGGTCTGCAGCCATTTTAGCATACGGATACACCTTAATCGTTTTTCGTCTTAAAATTAAATATCTAATTCTATCTTCACGATTATCAAATTTTAACTTGTTAAGCACATATACCTCTTTAAGATCGATAGTTTCTCTTGGCACAGAGTCTCCTTCAACAATATAATAATCATACTGAGTTGAATCTTTTACAACAGGATTCTTTTCTTGTGAAAAGACAAGAAAAGGAAATAAAAAGATGATGTAACGCAGATAACTCATATACACAAAAGCAGCTTTTTTTATTATTCAAAATTAACAATTTAGAGACTTTTAAACTCTTAAAAATTAATAATTATTGTAATAAGTTTTTAAAAGATAGACTTTAGCTTATATTAAAAAAAAATGAGGTTATCTAAAAAGCATGATGTGTTTTGTTTGTCAGGTTGGACTTGTCGAAACCGATATTGATTATCGATAAGTTGAAATATTTCGACAGGCTCAATATGACATGGAACCGCACTTTTTAGACAACCTCATTTTTTGAGAATTAATTGATATCCTAGAATTCACGTCTGTTATCATCAGACTTGGTGTCTATCAATTTATTATAAGGGTCTACCCCTACTTCAGTTGGCTTTTCATCAACGATAATGCTAAGCTTATTATTAATACTTGTTATTTTATGCTTTTTTAAGTACAACACTTTTTCTTTCTTTGTTCCAAGAGAGTCCTCCTCTTTCGCAAACACACCTATATCAATATAATCTTTTAAAGGAACCGATAACTCTGGCTTTTTCATACTCTCGGTTTGGTAGCTTAAAGTATCTCCCACTTTTAAACCGTAATATTTACGCCCTTTTTCGTTATTTCTGTACTTGCTCACGTTAAACTCCATATCAACTTGGTATTTACCATTGTCTAACTCTTTTGAGCTTACATCAACAATTCGGTTTGAATAAAGCGTAATGGTTTCAAACATATCATGAATAACATACTGTAAACTATCTGGTGTTGCTTGCTTAATAAAATTCACCATTTCAACCGAAGTAGTATATGGAGGATCTTGAAATTTCACTTTTTTAACATACCTTTTTAAGGCATTATTTAAGGTGTCTTCCCCTATGTAATCGCTTAAAGCATAAAACACAAGAGAGCCTTTTTGGTAACGTATATAACCTTGACCATCGTTGTACATCAACGGTTTTTCTCGTTTACTTTCAAACGTGCGTTGCGTTAAATAATCGTCCAATGCTTTCTTTAAAAATTTACGCATCTTGGTTTTTCCTTGTTGATGCTCTAACACCTTTAGTGAAACATACTCTGATAAACTTTCGGACAACATCGTAGCTCCCAATACATCGGCTCCAATAACTTGATGTGCCCACCATTGATGCGATACTTCGTGTGCAGTTATAGCAAATGGGTAATCGACACCGCCCTCGTCTGTATCATCTACATCGGCTATAAAACCAACACCTTCGGAATACGGAATGGTATTAGGAAACGATTGTGCAAAACTTCCAGAAGTTCTTGGAAATTCAACAATACGTAATTGTTTATGTTGATATGGACTAAAGTTTTTTGAATTATAATCTAAAGATGCTTTCATACCAGCAATCATTCTATCCAAATTGTACTCATGCCCTTTGTGATAATAAATCTCTAAATTAACATCATGCCATTTATCTTTTTTAACTTGATATCTCGCCGAGTTAAAGGCATAAAAATTTAAAATCTTACTATCCATTTTATAATGAAAATAGCGTCTGTTGTCTTTCGTCCATTCATCTAATAAATAACCAGGAGCAATCGCAATCTGGTCTGGAGACGTACTTACAGTTGTTTCAAAATCAATCCAATCAGAATCTTTTGAAATATAAGTATTTCCTAAGGCTGTTGAATCTGTAGGAGCTGGTTTTAAATCATTTTCTGGCAAGCCATACTTTTTCCTAACTTCATTATCTTGTAATTCACCATCCGTATTATATCCTAAGGATGGAAACATTTTAAAATTATTTACAAACGTTCCGTTTGCTAAAACTGAGGTATTTTTATTCAACCAAGTATTAGTCTTATTATGAACTTTAAAACGCAATTTTAAAGAGTCTCCCGGTTGTAAGGCTTCGTTTAATTTGTAAATATTAAATTTATAAATACTGTCTTTTGAAACCAATTCATTGGACTTACTAAACTCAAAAGTACTCGGATAGTCACTGTAATTTAATAACAAACTATCAATAGCTACATCAGATTTATTGACCATAATATAAGTTCCATCTGCATCAAAATTGAGTTGTTTTGGAAATATATTCACATTACAATTTACAGAAACAATTCTAGGCTGAATGGCATGCTCATACTTCTTATAGGTTTTTTCAAAAGTAACAGCTTGTCTTTCTTTGTCCTTTGAAGACGTTTGCGTATTAACCATATTGTTTTCGTAATATATTAAAGAGCCCAAACCAATAAAAACTGCAAAACATACCGTAAAAGCTATTAAAACAAAGCCCTTAAAACGAGATTTTGCAATAGCTAGTCGCTCTTTAAATGAATGAGGCAAGCCTCGTACCCAAAACAAAGCCGAAATACATAAAAACATAAACCCATTAAAAAGCCAATATACTTTATGAACCATATAAGGAGTAAGCGTTGAACCGTATCCGTTCATATCTGAATACTTAAAACCAGGAGCTTGATTATATTTAAAAACAGACTGCTCAATACCTGCAAATGATAAAAAAGGAATGCCAATAGAAATAACCAACAACACAAATAATCCTAAATACGTATTGCCGATAATAATTTGAATAATCAGGGATAACAGTGCCCAAATTATGAAGCCAATAAAGTTTAATACGTACAATTCATATAGATAATGACCTATTTCAAAATTATAATACCCATGGTATATTTGAATAGCCATACCACCTATCATAATTACTATTAACAAAACGGCTTGCATTTTTAATAAGGCGATAAACTTTGAAACCAATAAAGTCCAGTTAGGAATTGGTGTCACATCAATCAAATGATTCATGTTGTCAAGTTTTCCCCTTTGTACCAGCAGCCCTGCATACAAAAACGTAAGTATGTTAATAAATAACGAGAAACTATTGCCTGGAATTAACAACATTTGCCAAGTAACCGGATAGGTTTTTGTTCCAAACAGTTCTCCTAATGCCGTAGAAGATATGAGTATAAAAATTAAACCAACCAACACAATGCTAATAAACGGCCAGCTTTTTACAATGTATTTAAAATCGATATTTGAGAGTTTCCAAGTAATCTTTAAATTTTGAATGAAGGAGAAATCAAAATCAACCTTAGGCAATTGAATTCTTGTAATACCTCCAAAGTTACTTTTTGTAGAGCGCTCTCCTTTTGTTTTTCTCCAAGAAAACGATAATGCATTTTGAGAAAAGCTAAAGTATTTATAAACCAAACCAAATACCACCGAAGCAACCCCTAACCATATAAGTCGGTTATAAAGAATAACGCCTTTAACAGGTAACATTAACTCGTTTTGCTCTGCTACCGTCCAATATCTTGTATAATAATTAGAGGCTTGTCCTCCAAACGGATCAAGAAGTGCTGAAATTAAACGATTCTCTGGGTCTGATAGTAAATTCTCTAAAATTCCTTGAACAAGCATCAATAACACAACTGTTATAAAACCAGCTGCTATATTTCTAGTATAAGTTACCACCGCAAAAACAATAGCCCCAAACAGCAAAATATTAGGAATTATATATACAAAATAAGCCTGTACATAAGACATCAGTATAAAAGGACCTACAATGTCTTGATTCGTTCCTGGTAATCTGAAACCTATAAACATGCCAAGGCCTATAACCAAAACAATAATGGTAACTATAGTAATACCAGACAAGAATTTAGCAAATAAATAATGAGCTTTTGAAAACGGATACGAGTATAAAATAGTATGCATTTCGGTTTTATAATCTCTATAAATAGAAACGCCAATAATAGAAGGAAACAAAAAGAAAATAAACGTTGTTAGCGCATTAAACAAACTAACAACACTCATTGGTGAGTTTACTATTCTTGAAGAACCTGTTGTAACCGTTAAAAAATCAAAAATTCCAGCAGCACTCGCTGAAAAAAACAAAGCCAGCAATAAAAAAATTGCCATGTAAATGTAAAAAGCTGGTTTTTTAAACCAGTATTTTAATTCGTGAATATATATGGCAGAAAACATGTATCCGTGTTTTTGATTAGTAAATAATAACTTTAATTAAGCAAGAATAGGTTCTTCTTTTAAAGCAATAAAATACACATCATCTAACTGAGGAGAGGCTTCCTTAAAATCGTCTGCTGGTTGTTCCATAGCGTGAACACGAATATTTAAGCTATTATCTTGGTTGTAATTAGACGACAACACTTTGTAGGCCGCTTCCATAGCTTCCAATTCGTCACGCTCAATCACCTTTGTCCAAATTTGTCCTTTAATTTCTTCTGTCGCTAAAGCAGGAGTCGTGTGCTTTAAAATTTGGCCTCCATTTAAAATAGCCATTTCATTACACAACTCTTTCACATCATCCACAATATGGGTAGAAAAAATAACTGTACAGTTAGTACCAACTTCTCGTAATACATTTAAAAATCGATGACGCTCGGCCGGATCTAATCCAGCAGTAGGTTCATCTACAATAATTAATTTTGGATTATTTAGCAGTAATTGGGCAATGCCAAAACGTTGTTTCATACCACCAGAATACCCTGCAACGTCTTTTTTTCTAACATCATATAAATTGGTAATCTCTAAAACTTCTTTAACCAATTTTAATCGATCTTCTTTTGATTTTACACCCTTTAAAGTAGCAAAGTAATCCAGTAATGCTTCGGCTGACATTTTTGGGTATACACCAAATGACTGCGGCAAATATCCCAATATTTTACGTAGTGCCATTTTATCTTCAAGTACATCAATATCACCAAATGTAATTGAACCAGAATCTGGACTTTGTAACGTTGCTATTGTTCGCATCAACGATGATTTACCAGCACCATTAGGACCAAGCAAACCAAACATACCTGCTCCAATCTCTAAATTTAAGTTATCAATAGCTTTAACGCCATTTTTATAAGTCTTTGTTAAATCTTTAATGATGAGTTTCATAAGTATATTTTTATGTTTTTAAAAGGTGATATGGTATACTTTATTCAGATATATCAGTATCAATTAATGTAAAACAAAAAAGATGTCTACCATTATGGAAAACATCTATATTTTTAGGATAATATTTTTTTATTAATAATTTGATATGACTATTTTAATTAATAATAATTAAGTAGTTAGTGTGAAAATAGTAATTTTTGTTACAATAAACCTTGTTCGATTATTAAAACTGAATAAATCCTCTTATTTTTACATCATAAATCTTTTATAAAACATCCCAAAGAACAGGGAACTAAATAAAATTGTACATATGTCAAACAAATCGATATTAAATAAAAAATCAATGGCTTTTTTAGAAGCCTATTTAAATAATGCAGCACCTACTGGCTATGAATGGACAGGACAAAAATTGTGGATGGATTATTTAAAACCTTATGTAGATGAATTTATTACAGATACTTACGGAACAGCCGTTGGTATTATTAATCCTGATGCGAAATACAAAGTGGTTATCGAGGGGCATGCCGATGAAATTTCTTGGTATGTAAATTATATTTCTGACAATGGATTGATTTATGTAATTAGAAATGGCGGAAGCGACCACCAAATTGCACCAAGTAAAATGGTTAACATTCATACTAAAAAAGGCATTGTAAAAGGTGTATTTGGTTGGCCAGCAATACATACCAGAGATAAGTCGAAAGAAGAAACGCCAAAACCAGATAATATTACAATTGATATAGGTGCTAAAGACAAAGATGAAGTTCTTAAAATGGGTGTTCATGTAGGTTGTGTAATTACTTATCCAGATGAATTTCATATTCTTAATGGTGATAAATTTGTATGTCGTGCCTTAGATAACAGAATGGGCGGATTTATGATTGCCGAAGTTGCACGTCTTCTTAAAGAAAACAAAAAAACATTACCTTTTGGGTTATACATTACCAATTCTGTTCAAGAAGAAATTGGTTTACGTGGTGCCGAAATGATAACCAATAGAATAAAACCAAATGTAGCTATAGTGACAGATGTTACGCATGATACGACTACACCAATGATTGAAAGAAAAAAAGAAGGTCATTTAGAAATTGGTTTAGGTCCCGTAGTTGCCTATGCTCCTGCTGTACAACAAAAGTTAAGAGATCTTATTACTGATACGGCCGAGGCTAAAAACATTCCGTTTCAACGCTCAGCGTTATCGCGCGCCACAGGAACAGACACCGATGCATTTGCTTATAGTAATGGAGGTGTTGCGTCTGCCTTAATTTCGTTACCGTTACGTTATATGCATACCACCGTTGAAATGGTTCATAGAGACGATGTTGAAAACGTTATCAAATTAATTTATGAAACCTTATTAAACATTAAAGACGGAGAAACATTTAGTTATTTTAAATAATAGTTCTGGCTTTTACAGAATATTATATTGATTTATAATTATGGTAGATGAATATATTGACATAGTCAATGAACTAGGTACACTTACTGGTAGAAAAACCTTAAAATCTGAAATTCATGCTAAAGGATATTATCATAATACGGCCCATGTTTGGTTGTACACAAAAGATGGTAATATCCTATTAGCACAGCGTTCTGCATCAAAATCTATTTGTCCGCTGCTTTGGGACGTATCCGTTGCCGGACATGTTGATGCTGGTGAATTAATAATTCATGGCGCTTTAAGGGAAGTTGAAGAAGAAATCGGATTAACACTTACTCCAAATGATTTACAAAAAATAGGTGTTTTTAAATGTTTTCAATCCTATCCGTCTGGTATAAAAGATAATGAATTTCATCACACTTATATTGCAGAACTTAACGTGCCACTTTCTAAATTATCACCCCAAGAGGAAGAAGTTGAAGATTTAAAACTGGTCTCTCTTGAAGTATTTCAAGAACTGATACATAACATAGGAGATAACAATCACTTTGTTGCCAGCAACAAATCATACTACGAATTTGTATTAAAGAGCATCAAAGAAGTCGTTGAATAATCGGTGATAAGTATGAATTTAATAATCTTTGCATTAGCTCCTGTTCTGGCTATAATCATCTATATCTATATTAAAGATAAATATGAGAAAGAGCCAAGACGCTTATTATTTTATAACTTTTTGTTTGGAGCTATTGTAAGCATTATTATTACCACTGTATTATACTTCGTTTTTAATATTATTTTACCGCTACCAGATAAATACAGTATTTTTCAGCAGTTTATAAAAGCATTTTTTGTGGTTGGTCTTACTGAAGAGTTTAGTAAATATATTATTGTTAAATACTATGCCCAACCAAAATCTGAATTCAATGAACCTTTTGATGGTATCATATATGCAGTTATGGTATCCATGGGATTTGCCGCTACAGAAAATATCACCTATGTTTTTCAAGGAGGAGTTCAAACAGCATTATTAAGAGCATTTACTGCGGTACCCGCGCATGCTACGTTTGCTATCCTCATGGGCTATTATATGGGGAAAGCTAAATTCTCAAACAACAGAATCGTATTAAATCTAACTGGTTTACTTTTAGCAATCCTATTTCATGGAGCCTATGATTTTTTCCTGTTTATTGATTTTGTTCCAGGTATTGGGATTGGAGCATTTATCTCCTTAGCAATTGGCATTATTCTATCTCGTAAAGCCATTAAAAAGCATCAAGAAGGAAGTTATTTTAAAATTTCTTAAGAGCTTAAAACTCAAAACACAGCTACCTTATTTAAGTTAAAGTATTGATATTTATAGATTTACAATAATTCTATGTTTGTTGTATTTTAATCTTTATATTTATATCAAACTAAACTTTTAATTCTATGCATTTTAAAGCCACTGTTAACTCAGAAATAGATTTTGAACTTTCAGCAAAAGATCTTGATACGTTAGATATTATTTCAAATTCAGAAAACACGTATCATATTCTTCATCAAAATAAATCGCATCAAGCAGAAATTACACACTCAAATTTTAATGAAAAACTATATCGCGTTAAAATAAACAACAATTTATATAGTGTAAGCATTTCCAATCCGTTAGATTTATTAATTAAAGACTTGGGATTTACTTTAAATTCAACAAAACATGTTAGTTCAATAAAAGCACCTATGCCAGGACTCATATTAGATATTAATGTATCAATAGGTCAGACAGTTAACGAAAATGATGCACTACTTATTTTAGAAGCCATGAAAATGGAAAACGTTTTAACTTCGCCAAGACAAGGTATTATTAAATCTATATCCGTTAAAAAAGGAGATACCGTAGAAAAAAACACCTTACTAATAGAATTTGAATAGTATGAAGAAAATATTAGTTGCAAACCGTGGTGAGATAGCCATTAGAGTTATGAAAACGGCTCAAAAAATGGGTATTAAAACCGTTGCAGTTTTTTCAACTGCTGATAGACATGCACCCCATGTTAAATTTGCAGATGAAGCCGTTTGTATTGGCGAACCACCATCTGCTCAATCCTATCTAAGAGGAGAGAAAATTATTGAGGTTGCAAAACAATTACATGTAGATGCTATTCACCCAGGGTATGGTTTTTTAAGTGAGAATGCAGCGTTTGCAGAATTATGCGAGCAAAACAACATTGTGTTTATCGGTCCTCGATCAAAAGCTATCAAAATTATGGGTAGCAAACTGGCTGCTAAAGAAGCCGTAAAACATTATAATATCCCTATGGTGCCAGGTATAGACGAGGCTATAACGGATGTCTCAAAAGCCAAAGAAATAACCAAAGAAATAGGCTTTCCTATTTTAATAAAAGCATCAGCAGGTGGTGGTGGTAAAGGGATGCGGATTGTTGAGAAAGAAAGCGAATTGGAGTCGCAAATGAATCGGGCTATTAGTGAAGCAACATCTGCTTTTGGAGACGGCTCTGTTTTTATAGAAAAATATGTAACCTCACCCAGACATATTGAAATTCAAATTATGGCCGATAGTCATGGTAACATTTTACATTTTTTTGAACGTGAATGTAGTATTCAAAGACGGCATCAAAAAGTAATTGAAGAAGCACCATCATCAATCTTAACACCAGAGTTACGACATAAAATGGGAGAAGCCGCTATTTTGGTAGCAAAATCATGCGACTATTTAGGAGCTGGAACAGTTGAGTTTTTATTAGATGCCGATCACAATTTTTATTTCTTGGAAATGAATACCAGACTGCAAGTTGAGCATCCTGTTTCAGAAATTATTGCAGGGGTCGATTTGGTTGAACTACAAATACGAGTTGCTCGAGGTGAAGCTTTGCCTATGAAACAAGACGATTTAAAAATTCACGGTCATGCTTTAGAATTACGAGTATATGCTGAAGATCCTTTAAATGATTTTTTACCAAGTGTCGGTCATTTGGATACTTATAAACTACCCGTTGGTAAAGGTATTAGAGTTGATAATGGCTACGAAGAAGGCATGGATATTCCTATTTATTACGACCCGATGCTTTCTAAACTTATCACCTATGGTAAATCACGTGAGGAAGCTATTCAATTAATGCTTAAAGCCATTAGCGACTATGATGTTCAAGGTGTTCAAACAACATTACCCTTTGGCACATATGTTTTTAAACATGAAGCCTTTCGTTCTGGTAATTTTGATACCAACTTTGTAAAAAAATACTATGCTCCAAATGCTATAAAAGAGCATTTAAAAGTAGAAGAAAAAATAGCTGCTTTAATCGCTTTAAAAAAATATTTGGAAGACCAGAAATTAGTTCGTTTACCTAATTCATAAGTTTATATATCAGATAAAGGAGTCCTTAAAACCTATTAATACACCATAAATGAAGTCAAAAGAAGACAAAATTAATATGTTGAATGAATACACTACCCAAGCGCATTTGGGTGGTGGACAAGAACGTATTGAAAAACAACATGCCAAGAAGAAATTAACAGCAAGAGAGCGTATTGCTTATTTATTAGATGAAGGCTCTTTTGAAGAAATCGGCATTTTAGTAACGCATAGAACGACAGATTTTGGCATGCAAGATGAAGTTTATTTTGGTGATGGTGTTGTTACCGGATATGGTACTATCAACACTAGGTTAGTCTATATATATGCCCAAGATTTTACAGTTTTTGGAGGTTCTTTATCTGAAACTCATGCAGAAAAAATTTGTAAAATTATGGATTTAGCGCTGAAAGTGGGAGCACCTATAATTGGTTTAAATGATTCTGGCGGTGCACGAATTCAAGAAGGTGTTCGATCCTTAGGTGGGTATGCAGAAATTTTCTATAAAAATGTGCAATCATCTGGCATCATCCCACAAATATCTGCTATTATGGGGCCATGCGCTGGGGGTGCCGTATATTCTCCAGCTATGACTGATTTTACTTTAATGGTAGAACAAAGTAGTTATATGTTTGTAACTGGTCCCAATGTTGTTAAAACAGTAACTAACGAAAATGTTACTTCAGAAGAACTTGGAGGTGCCACAACACATGCCACAAAATCTGGAGTCGCTCATAAAACCTCTGCCAATGATATAGAATGCTTAGAAGATCTTAAAACACTATTAAGCTATATTCCTCAAAACAATAAAAAAACAACGGAAAATTTGCCGTATAAACTGAATGATGAAATAAGAGATGTTTTGTCGACTATTTTACCTGATAACGTTAATAAACCTTATGATATGCATGAGGTTATAAAAGGTATTATAGATGAAGACTCTTTCTATGAAATTCATAAAGATTATGCTGAAAATATTATTGTTGGGTTTTGTAGAATTGCAGGACGAAGTGTGGGTATTGTAGCCAATCAACCTATGTTTTTAGCTGGTGTTTTAGATGTAAATAGTTCTAAAAAAGCAGCCCGTTTCACACGTTTTTGTGATGGCTTTAATATTCCGCTATTGGTATTGGTTGATGTCCCTGGTTTTTTACCCGGAACCGATCAAGAATGGAATGGCATTATCGTTCACGGTGCTAAATTATTGTATGCACTAAGTGAAGCCACTGTGCCAAGAGTTACCGTTATTACACGTAAAGCATATGGTGGCGCTTACGATGTGATGAATTCTAAACATATTGGAGCTGATTTAAATTTTGCTTGGCCAAGTGCAGAAATAGCCGTTATGGGAGCTAAAGGTGCTAGTGAAATTATTTTTAGAAAAGAAATTGCTTCTGCTGAAAATCCAGATGAAAAGTTAGCTGAAAAAGAATCTGAATATGCCGATACCTTTGCCAATCCTTATACAGCTGCCAGACGAGGTTTCATTGACGAAGTTATCTTACCAAAAGATACCAGAAGGAAACTTATAAAAGCCTTCTCTATGCTAGAAGATAAAGTTATTGAAAAACGCGATAGAAAACATGGTAATATTCCTTTGTAATTTTAATCAAGTATAAATTAGCATAGTTTGCTATGTTATATCAATTATTTGAGCATGGCTCATAAATGAATCTTGCCAACGTTCAAAACGAGTATCAAATTTATTAGAGAAAATAAGATATTGACATCTTTCTATGCTTTCGGGAGTTCTTGAAACTTCAGCAAAATTATTGTTCCTAAACAAAAATTCAGCATCTTCTACAATAAACATTTGAAGCTTATTTAGGTTAATTCCATTTAAATAAAATATTTTATTTAAACGCTTTGGGGTTGCAATAACAATATCGGTCCCTAAATAAATCTCCTCCCGTTGCAGTTCTATATTATATTCATCATAAGCACAATAAACCCGCAAATCAGTTCCTTTTTTATACATATTAAAAAGATCAGCTAAATCTAATACTGCTTGCTTATCTTTTACAAAAATCAACGCTCTCGGTGCATCTTCAAAAGCACTTTTTAATTTATTAATAACACTTATTACTATGCTAGTGGTTTTTCCCGAATCTTTTGGTGCTATTACAAATAAACTATTTCCTCCCTTTATTTTAGAAAGAATAGCTTTTTGAAGCGGTTTAGGCTTCGTAACCCCATTTTGTATCAAACTATCGTTAAGCGGTTCTATTAATTTTTTAAAAAGCATAGTTTTTTATATATGAAAACAAATATAGTCTTTTAAAAATGGCACTTAAAACTTAGAAAACAAAAAAGCGTTCTGTTACGAACGCTTTTTTACTATTAATTAGTTACTCAAATTAAAAGACTAAATCTGCCACTAAATCAAACTCGTCATAAATAGCTTTGTCTTTTAAATTATCAAAGAAACTCGTAGAACCATATCTTACATCATACTTTGTTCTATCAATTTTCAAAGAAGCAGTGGCTTTACTACCATATATTGAAATTTTAAAAGACACTGGGTTTGTTATACCTTTAATTGTTAAATCTCCAGTAACATCATAAGAATTTTTACCTGAAGCAGTAACGTTTGTAAACACTAATGATGCAGTAGGATGATTTTCAACTCCAAAAAAATCATCTGATTTTAAATGACCTTCTAATTTTCCTTTGTAGTCTCCTTCTAAATCTGTACACACAATAGATGTCATATCCATTACAAAATTACCTCCAACTAATTTATCGCCATCAAATTCTAATGAACCCGATTTAATGCCAATGGTTCCTTCGTGAGAGCCTGTAACTTTATACCCTTTCCAAACAACTTTACTCTCTTTTGTTTTTACTTCTTTAGTCTCTTTTTCAATAGTTGTAAAAGAGAATGCAGCAAATGCAACAATTACTGAGGCTGTTTTAAATAAATTTTTCATAATTTTTGTTTTTTTAAATGATTTAAGATTCGTAATACAATTTTTCTTTGATGATTTTTCCGTCTTTCCAATTCTGAACTGCAACCTGAGTAAAGTTTTTAACTCCTAACTCTTTGTGCGTAAAGTCAAAATGCCATTCAACCATAGTAATCTGTTCTCCTACAGCAATGTTTAATGGTTTAGCACATCTGAATTCAGTTATGGAAGCAAAAAAATCTTGTTTTCTTTTTCTATTAATTTCTTTCCCAATACATTCTGGATTATCATTTTCTTGAATTATAACATCATCATGATAAAACTCTTCGAAAGCTTCTAAGGAATTTCCTTGAAGAATCATATCATTAATAGTGCTTATTTTTTCAATCAATGTATTCAAAATACCAGTACTTAATAGTATGGTACAAATATCTCAAATAAGTTTAATGAGAAAAATAACGTAGTTTATTAAATGATGTTAATCTAGTTTAACATCTACTGCTCCAAAATAAGCTGGCTCTTTATTTTACTAAGAAATTCTTTAGTAATACCAAGGTAAGAAGCTATCATATACTGTGGAATTCGCTGTTCCATTTTTGGATATTCATTTCTAAAATGTAGATATTGCTCCTTCGCAGAAAGACTGAAGCTCCTAACAATTCGTTTTTGTGACGCAACCAACCCCTTTTCAACAATTTTTCTAAAGAAACGTTCTAGTTTGGGTATCTTAATATATAAATCTTCAATATTCTCTTGAGAAAATAAAATGAGCTCGGTGTTTTCTAAACATTGCACATTAAAATCTGCTGGCGTTTGTGTAATAAAACTGCCTATATCTGAGGTCCACCAATCTTCTATAGAAAACATTACGATATGCTCCTGTCCTTCGGAATCTATATAAAATGTTTTTGTACAACCCGAAACCACAAAGGCCGTGTATTTACAAACATCTCCGTGTTGCACAATATACTGTCCTTTTAAATACTTTCTATACAACAATCCAGACAAAAGAATATCTTCTTCTTCTTTTGTTAACGTAATAAAATTGCTCATGTATTTTAAAAGTGGCTCTATATTCATCTGAGAATAAATGGTTTTAATTGCTGTTGACAAATTTAGTAATTAATAAGACTTAATTAATATTAAAAATATTGAAAGCATTACTTTTGCTCCATGCAAAATAAAAACACTTTTGAATATGAATTTATAGCCTTAATGGCCTCTTTAATGGCTATTGTGGCACTAACTATTGATGCATTATTACCTGCCTTACCAGATATAGGACATTCTTTAGGTGTTACAAAAGAAGTTAACAACCAACTCCTGATAACTATGATTTTTTTAGGAATAGGATGTGGACAGCTTTTTTTCGGCCCCTTGTCGGATAGTTTTGGAAGAAAACGAATTGTTTTTATAGGATTTGCCGTATTTTTTATTGCCAGTATTATTTGTGTTACCACCAAAAGTTTTGAAATGATGCTTTTTGGTAGAATTTTGCAAGGTATTGGGTTGTCTTCTCCAAGAACCATGAGTATTGCTATTGTAAGAGACTCTTATAGTGGCGATTATATGGCTAAAATATTATCCATTGTTGTTATGGTATTTATATTAGTACCCGTAATTGCTCCAACTTTAGGACAGTTTTTACTTAACTTTTATAATTGGGAATCTATTTTCTATTTCAACTTAATTTATTGTTCTATAATTATCTTTTGGTTTTGGAAACGACAACCTGAAACCTTACCCAAAGAAAAACGAATAAAATTTTCATCTCACCTTTTTATTGATGGGCTTAAAGAATTTATAAAATATAAAGATGCTATTGGATTTACCTTAATTTCTGGTTTTATTACAGGATCATTTATGGTTTATTTAAGTACGTCTCAACAAATTTTTGAAAATCAATATCACCTAGCGGATATGTTTCCCTATATTTTTGCCAGTTTAGCAATTTCTATTGGGCTGGCTACCTATTTAAACAGTGTTTTAGTAGTTAAATATGGTATGGTACGAATGGCCTTTGTTTCAGTTATTGCCTATGCAGCAATATCAATATTATATGTGTTTTTATTTTGGTCTGGCAACAACCCTAGCATATATGTATTAGTCGGCTTTTTTGCTTTACAATTTTTTGCCATTGGTTTTTTATTTGGGAATTTAAGAGCCTTAGCCATGGAACCTCTAGGACATATTGCTGGAATTGGTGCAGCCATTAATGGGTTTGTATCAACCGTTTTAGCTGTTCCTATTGCTAATTACATTGGTAATTTTGTAAAAACATCTGTTTTACCATTATTTATTGGCTTTTCTGTTTTTGGAATATTGTCTTTAATAGTATTTATGGTATTAAAGAGAAATACACTTCTTCAAACTACTAAAATTTAAAGGTAACGCTCTTTTATAATATCTAAATGCCAAAGTTCATGGCCTAAAACTATGAAGGCTGCTGCTCTGGCAGACATATTATTACCACTGGCATTCCCCATTTGCTTTAAATCATTGTCACTCAAACTTTTTAGTAACACTTTAAAACCCTGCCTTGTTATATGGTACTCGTCCAGTAATTGTTCTATTGTTTTTTGATTCGCATTAGATGGTTGTATAAAATCATTTTGCTCAAAACCTGCTAAAGGAGTGCTATCATATCTCGCTATTCTAAAACAACGGTACATAAAAACACGTTCGGTATCAATAATATGCTGAAAAACTTCTTTAATCGTCCATTTATCAGGAGCATATTTGTAATTTAATTTATCGTTGGGAATTTCTCTAAAAAATGATGATACCGTATTAAAACCCGTTTCAAAACCTTCAATTAAAGTTGTGCTTTTTGGTATTTTATTTATGTAACCACTGTAAAAGGTTGCATACTCTTCTGTTTGTATATCTTGTATTAACAAAACTTATATTTTTGCTTGATAGGTATATAAATCATAATATCGTCCTTCTTTTGCTATCAATTGATCATGATTTCCTTGCTCAACAATTTTCCCTGCTTCAATCACTAAAATCTGGTCTGCTCTTCTAATAGTACTCAACCTATGTGCAATGACGATTGTTGTTCTATTTTTTATTAATTGAGTTAAACTTTTTTGAATTAAAGCTTCACTTTGGGTATCTAAACTTGAAGTTGCCTCGTCTAAAATAATGATTTTAGGATTTGCTAAAATAGCTCTTGCAATAGCTAAACGTTGTCGCTGCCCCCCAGATAATTTAACGCCTCGTTCTCCTATTAATGTATCTAAACCATCATCAAAACGATCTGTAAACTCGTTTACATAGGCTGCTTTAACGGCATTTTGTAAATCTTCTTCTGAAGCATCAGGTCTGGGAAACATGATATTTTCCCGTATCGTTCCTTCAAACAAAAATTCATCTTGTAACACAACACCTAAATACTTTCTATAACTACTTAAATTTATTTTTGATAAATCTTGATTGTCAATGGTTATACTAC
>JBNKYB010000034.1:0-35882 GCA_050300615.1 Flavobacteriaceae bacterium
GATGCCAACAACCAAACAAATGGTTAATTTTATAATGAGAAAATGAAGTAGCTTCATAAATTAAATGTCCGCTTACAAATTAGAGAAACAAACTAAATTGTTTCATGAAAATGCATAGTAACTAATCCTAAAATAATAAATTTACAGATGAAAGATAGCAAATATCTTACAATAATCTGCGAGCTTCTGCAAACGAAAAATACCAATAACGTTCAGCTAATGAAGAAATTATAACACCTCGACTGGTTGTAGAATGAATAAACTCAATATTTCCAAGGAGTGCTGTTATCACAAGGCCAACATGATTAATTGTATTTCGTTTTTTGTTGGTTTTAAAAAAAAGAAGATCACCAACTTGTACATCCTTTAAGTCTACACGTTTTCCTTCTTTGGCCATATCTCTAGAGACTCTGGGAAGCTGAATGTTAAACGCTTTAAAAGATTCATAAACTAATCCAGAACAATCCATTCCCTTTTTTGTGGTGCCGCCATACTTATATTTTACTCCTTGAAATTGTTGTGCATAATCAACAATTTGTGTTGCACTAGTATTTGGCTTTGAATGTCGTTTTAACTTAGCCTTATTATTTGAAGCATTGGGTAATTCTATATTATTTTGGTTTTGAGCTTGTATAATTACTTTAGGTGAATTTGTGCTGCTTGCTTTGACATGTTTAGAAGATTTACAAGCAGATAATACAAGTATGATAAGAATGCAACTAGTGAATTGCTTCATAAATAATTTATCTTTTAAGAGACTTAAAAATTAGTTTGGCTGTTTTTTCACTTGCGCCTTTACCTCCAAGAACTTTTTCTAATTCGTAGTAATTTATAAAGAATTTAGTACGCTCATATGGGTCTAAAATTATATCAAGTTCACGTTTTAAGTTTTTAGTGTTAAATTCATTTTGAATAAGTTCTTTAACAACTTCTTTATCCATAATAAGATTTACTAATGATATAAATTTAAGAGTTATAATGCGTTTGGCAATTTGGTATGAAATGTTACTGCCTTTGTAGCAGACTACTTGTGGTACTTTAAATAAAGCTGTTTCTAAAGTCGCTGTTCCAGAAGTAACTAAAGCAGCGGTAGAAATGCTAAGCAAATCATAGGTTTTGTTAGAAATAAACTTAACGTTTGAAGCTTTTATAAACGTTTGATAGAATTCAAAGTCTTGACTAGGTGCTCCTGCAATCACAAACTCATAATTGGGATAAGAATCAACCAAACTTAACATTACCGAAAGCATATTTTTTATTTCCTGTTTTCGGCTTCCAGGTAACAAAGCTATAATGGGTTTGTTGCTAAGTTGATATTCCGATCTAAATTCATACTCATCTACTTGTGTTCTATCTGCTATAGCATCAATTAATGGATGCCCAACAAAAGTGACTTTGTAATCATATTTTTTATAGAAATTTTCCACAAATGGTAAAATAACGAACATAGCATCGATATCACGTTTAATATCCTTTACGCGGCCCGCTCTAGATGCCCATACTTGTGGAGAAATATAATAATTGGTTCTGTAGTTGTGTTGTTTAGCCCATTTAGCGATACGTAAATTAAAGCCAGAATTATCAATAAAAATAATGACGTCTGGATTGTATGCTTTAATGTCTTGTTTGCAAAATGAAATGTCTTTATAGATTTTCGATAGATTTTTAATAACCTCGGCAAATCCCATAAAGGCACGTTCCTTGTAATGTTTTACTAAGCTCCCTCCAACTTGTTGCATAAGATCTCCACCCCAAAACCTAAAGTTTGCATTAACATCTTGTTTTAGCAATGCTTTCATTAGGTTTGAACCATGTAAATCACCTGACGCTTCTCCAGCAATGATGTAGTAATTCATTTAGAAACAATCTATATAAATTTAAATACAAATGTAAAAATAGCAATAAATACAGTAATTAATAAAATACCTCTGGCTCTGTAGTCTTGTTTCTTTTTTATAAAAATAAAAAAAGCAACCAGATTTAAAATGGCACCTAGACTTATAAGTTTTCCTAAAAAACCTTCTGAGGCTGCTGCTTTAATAACTGTTAAAAAACTATCTCCATTTCCTAACAAAATAGCAGCTAAAAACAATCCTATAGCATTGGTAATTAATCCAACAATTACTCCAATAAAAATTTCTTTTTTAATCATTTAAATTCCAGTTATTTAAATTTTGAATATAATGATGTGCGGTTAAATCAAATTGCACAGGAACTACAGAAACATAACCGTTTTCTAAAGCCCATTCGTCTGTGTCTTCTCCTTGGTCTAAATTTACAAATTTTCCAGTTAGCCAATAATAATCTTTTCCTTGTGGATTTTTGCGTTTATCAAATTTTTCAACCCAATTAGCTTTTGCCTGTCGACATATTTTAACTCCTTTAATATCTTTTTTAGGAATATTAGGGATATTAACATTAAGTATGATTCCCGAAGGAAGACCGTGTTTTAGTACGTTTTTAGAGATTGTTTTAACAAATTGCTTCGAGGCACTAAAATCTGCATTCCATTTATAATCAAGTAAAGAAAATCCAATAGCAGGAATGCCTTCAATACCGGCTTCTATGGCCGCACTCATAGTACCAGAATAAATAACGTTAATAGATGAATTTGAACCGTGATTAATGCCAGACACACATAAATCTGGTATCCTGTCTAAAACCTCTCTAATACCAAGTTTTACACAATCTGCAGGTGTTCCAGAGCAGCTGTACTCAAGCTGTTTTTTGTTGTCTACAATAACACGTTCAACATATAATGTAGAATCAATTGTAATGGCATGGCCCATGCCACTTTGGGGACTGTTTGGCGCCACTACAACAACCTCGCCAATTTCATTCATTATTTCAATTAAAGTTCTAATGCCCGGGGCATTAATGCCATCGTCATTAGTAACTAAAATTAGTGGTTTTTTTCTCATATTTTAATATAAAAACATCGCTAAAATACATAATTTCCATTGTAATAACTCAATTTCTTTGGTTTAACAAAAAATTAGTATATCTTGGCTTTATTGGCATGGTTTTTTCTTTAATTTAGTAAAAAAATACCATACAATTTTTTCATCGTAATTGAATAAGATAATCTTCAATAAAAATTGAATGTCTTCATGGATGATTGCTAAATACTTTTAAAGAATATGAAAAACATTATGAAAAGAAACTATAAAGCATTACTATTAGTGTTGTTGCTAGCCTTTGGGTCTTGTAGTTTTACTACAAAAACATTTGCCGATCCAGATAAAGATAGGTTATTGGTTCAAGTAATAACACATGTTTTGCAACAATTGCACTTTGATCCTATAGCTTTTGATGACACCTTTTCAAAGGAATTGTTTTCTGATTATATAGGTAATTTAGATCCCGTAAAAAGATACTTTTACCAATCTGATATTGATGATTTTAAAAAGTTTGAAACCAATATTGATGACCAATTAAAGGTATATGATGTTACATTTTTTAATGTAACCTATGATAGATTGCTTAAACGAATTAAAGAAGCCGAACAAATTTATAAAGAGGTTTTATCTGAACCATTTGATTACTCTAAAGACGAAACTTTTAACACAGATTACGATAATGTAGCTTATGTTAAAACAAAAGCCGAAATGAAAGAGCGTTGGAGAAAGCAGCTTAAATTTTCTACACTTTCTAATTATGATGATATCTATGAGCAAGAGAAAGTGGCTAAGAAAAAAGATCCATCATATGTTATGAAAACTCAAAAGGAAATTGAGAAAGAAGCAAGGGAATCTACTTTAAAATCAATTAACATATATTTTAATGATAATATTGAAGATTTACAGAGAGAAGACTGGTTTTCAATTTATGTAAATACAATTGTTGAAGAGTTTGATCCTCATACCTATTATCTAGCACCAAAGAGCAAGGAAGATTTTGATCAGAAAATGTCTGGAAAGTTAGAAGGTATCGGCGCAAGATTACAAAAGCGTAACGATCATATAAAGATTGTTGAGTTAATATCAGGAGGGCCAGCTTGGAGAAGTAACAAGCTCGAAGTTGAGGATGTGATACTAAAAGTTAGGCAGGAGAATGAGAAAAATGCAGTAAATGTAGTAGGTATGCGCCTTACAGATGCTATTAAATATATTAAAGGTCCAAAAGGAACTAAAGTAACATTAACTGTGAAAAAAGTAGACGGTTCAATAAAAGATATTACCATAACAAGAGATGTTATTGAGATTGAAGAAACTTATGCAAAGGCATCTGTAGTAGAAAAAGATAAGATGAAATTCGGGGTCATTGATCTTCCAAGTTTTTATTTAGATTTTAATGATTATAAAAAATTGAACGCTGCAGCCGATGTTAAAAAAGAAATAGAGCATTTAAAAGCAGAAGGAATACAAGGACTTGTTCTTGATTTGAGAAATAATGGAGGAGGCTCGCTACCAACTGTGGTTGATATGGCTGGATTGTTTATTAAAGATGGACCAGTAGTTCAAGTACGTTCTACAGGTGAACCAAAACATGTATTAGAAGATAAAGATAAATCTATAACATGGGATGGGCCATTAGTTATATTGGTTAATGAATTGTCTGCATCTGCATCAGAAATCATGTCTGCTGCCATGCAAGATTACAAACGTGCAATTATAATTGGTAGTAAACAAACATATGGTAAAGGAACTGTTCAAAATGTTCTTAATTTGAATGATTGGGTTAGAAATAACACCAGTGGAGATTTAGGAGCGCTTGCCTTAACAACACAAAAATATTATAGAATAAACGGAGGTTCTGTTCAGCTAGAAGGCGTTAAAAGTGATGTGGTGGTTCCAGATAGGTTTAGTTATATTGATGTTGGAGAAAAAGACAAGCCAAACCCTTTGCCTTGGGATGAGATTGATGCAGCTCATTACACTACTTGGAATAATTATTTTGACTACGATAAGACTATTCAAAGCAGTAAAGAACGTATGAGTAATAATGCTCAATTAAAGTTGATAGAGGAAAATGCTAAGTGGATTAAAAAGAAGATTGATGAAAAAGTAGCTCCACTAAATTATAATAAGTATAAGGAAGAGCAGGAAATAAATGATGAGGAAGCTGAGCGTTTTGATCCTATTTCAGAATATAAAACAAATCTAACATTTGAATCTCCTGTTTACGAAAAAAATCTTTTTGCTAAGGATACAACAGATTTGAAAGAAAAACGAGAACGTTGGCATGAAAATTTAAGTAGAGATGTTTATGTTGAGGAGGCTATTAATGTGCTTGAGGACATGAAAACAACTTATAATATTAAAAAAGTGGCAACTGTAAACAAATAATAAAGTTTATTGTACTTATTAAAAATGCTCGATAAGCCTAGGCTTATCGAGCATTTTTAATTTCTAATAATCAAAGAAAAAATTAATAGGTATGCTTATTTGGCTTTAAAAGGAATCTAATTGCATGCTGCTATTTAGATTGTCTATATAATCTAAAACATCATCTTTACCTGTTTCGTTAGATGATGATGTTACAAAATAATTAGGCATGTCTTCCCAAGTTTCTAATAAAACAGCTTTATAGGCTTCAACATGGTTGTCTATGGCTTTAGGTTTTAACTTATCTGCTTTGGTGAAAATAATAGAAAACGGAATAGCATGTTCTCCTAACCATTGCATAAATTCTAGGTCAATAGTTTGTGGTTCATGTCTTATATCTACCAATACAAAAGCAGAAACTAATTGCTCACGAAAAGCAAAGTATTGGGTTATAAATTTTTGAAATGTTTTTTTTGCACTTTTTGAAACTTTAGCATAACCATAACCAGGTAAGTCAACTAAATACCAGTTTTTATTGATTAAAAAATGATTAATAAGTTGTGTTTTGCCGGGTTTTCCAGAAGTTTTTGCCAAACTTTTTTTATTGGTCAGCATATTAATTAGTGAAGACTTTCCAACATTACTTCTGCCAATAAAAGCATACTCTGGCATTCTGTTATTAGGGCATTTTGCCACGTCAGAATTACTCATTATAAATTCGGCAGATTTAATATGCATCAATTATAAATTAAGTTTCAGATTAAAAACCGTTATTTGAGTCAATTAACTAACTCGTAATTAGTAACTAGAGGTTTCTTTTTGTTAACCAAGATTCAAGAATTTTATTGAATTCTTCAGGATGCTCCATCATGGCCGCATGGCCGCATTTGTCAATCCAATATAAATCTGCATCAGGTAACAAACTATTGAACTCCTCAGCAACTTCTGGTGGTGTTACATTATCATTTTTACCCCAAATAATACAGGTCGGAATTTTCATTTTTGGCAAATCCTTAGCCATGTTATGCCTTATCGCACTTTTAGCGATTGCTAATGTTTTAATAAGTTTGTTTCTGTCATTAACAGTGGCGTATACTTCGTCTACAATTTCTTTAGTGGCAACTTTAGGGTCGTAAAACACATCTTGTGATTTCTTTTTAATCACTTCATAATCGCTTCGTTTGGTGTATCCCCCACCCATGGCACTTTCATAAAGTCCAGAACTTCCAGTAATCACTAAGGCTTTTATTTTTTCTGGATACAGTTTTGTATGGTAGAGTCCAATGTGCCCACCAAGAGAATTTCCTAGCAAGATAACATTGTCTAACTCTTTAAATTCTATGAAATCATGCAGGTATTTTGCGAAACTTTTTACATTGGTTTTTATCAATGACATGCTGTAAATAGGAAGTTCTGGGATAATAACCCGATAACCATTTTTACTAAAATATTTAGTTACAGAATCAAAATTACTCAATCCTCCCATCAGCCCATGCAATATTATAATTGGTGTGCCTTCCCCTGTCTCAATATAACTGTAATTTTTTTCTTTTTTTAAAAGATGCATTATAAATAATAGTTGGTCATTTCATTAAAACAAATATAGTTAATTCATTCATATTTCAATACGTTTAAGTGAATTCTAAGTGCATTAATTACCGTAATGGATTTTAATATAACAAACTTTTTGTTGGAAACTTTCTAACCTCTTGAAAACAAGTGTTTAAGTAGGTTACGCTTAAAAAAAGCTAAGATATTAATGTGTATAATCAAAAATTTATTAACAAAGTGGTATAAAGTGGTAAAATGTGGTAAAATTTTCAATATATTTGAATCTTAAAGTCATAAATCATAAATCAGCTGTTTTGAACTCATTAATAGGAACATACGAATGTAAGGTAGATGCCAAAGGCAGACTTATGTTACCTGCTGCGTTAAAAAAGCAGTTAAGTCCTGAGTTGCAAAATGGTTTTGTATTAAAGCGAGCTGTCTTTCAGTCGTGTTTAGAGTTGTATCCCATGAGCGAATGGGAAATTTTAATGCAGAAAATAAATAAACTAAATAAGTTTAAAAAAAAGAATAATGATTTTATTCGTCGGTTTACAGCTGGTGTAAAGATTGTTGAAATTGATTCTAATGGACGTTTATTAATACCCAAAGACTTAACTGTTTTTGCTGAAATTTCTAAAAATATTGTGCTGTCTTCTGCTATAAATATTATTGAAATATGGGATAAAGATAAGTATGAACAAGCTATAGATGATGCCACAGGAGATTTTGCTGATTTAGCAGAAGAGGTTATGGGACAAGACGATGATGACTATGGAATATCATAATCCGGTACTGCTCGAAGAAACTGTCGAAGGTTTAAATATAAAAGAAGATGGTGTTTATGTCGATGTAACCTTTGGTGGTGGTGGTCATAGTAGAGAAATACTAAAGCAACTTGGTGCTAAAGGAAAACTGCTAGCTTTTGATCAGGATCAAGACGCTCTTTCAAATACGATAGATGATGAACGATTTACGTTAATCAACGAAAATTTTAGACATATAAAACGGTTTTTAAGGTTTTATGGGGTTAAGGAAGTTGATGGGATTTTAGCTGATTTTGGTGTGTCTTCTCATCAATTTGACGTAGCTGATAGAGGTTTTTCAACACGCTTTGAGGCTGATTTAGATATGCGGATGAATCAAAAAAATCAATTATCTGCATTTCATGTGGTTAATGATTATGACGAAGAGCAATTAAAGCAGGTGTTTTATCAATATGGTGAATTAAGAGCTGCGGCAGCAATGGCAAGAGTAATTGTTGAGCACAGAAAAAATGAAGAAATAAAAACAAGTGAACAACTTAAAACTGTATTGAAAAAGTTTTTACCACCAAGACATGAAAATAAAGTGTTGGCTCAAATTTATCAGGCCATTCGTATTGAAGTAAATCAAGAAATTGAAGCGTTAAAAGAGTTTTTAGTTCAAACGCCAGAGTTGTTAAAAAAAGGAGGGCGGCTGAGTTTTATTTCGTACCACTCTCTGGAAGATAGATTGGTGAAACGTTTTATAAGAAATGGAATGTTTGAAGGAGAGCCAGAGCGAGATGTATTTGGAAATTTTGAAGTGCCTTTAAAAAAAGTTAATGGTTTAATAGTGCCATCAAAAGAAGAAATAAAAAGTAATAGTAGAGCCAGAAGTGCAAAACTTCGAATAGCGGAGAAAATATAGTATCGTTCTTTAATCGCTTATTACTAAGTAAAATAGGTGTGAAGGGTGAAAAATGAATAAAGAATTTAATTAATTCTTCCTTTGGGGAAGATGTTTCGAAGAGACAGACGGGAATGAAAAAAAGTATCTATAGCATCTTAAAGGGAACCTTTTTGGTTAGTGATGATTCTTTTAAAAACTGGAGAGTAATCATTTTCTTCTCTGGTTTGGCTATAGTAATGATTGCAAGTTCGCATAGTGCAGATAAAAAAGTTTATGAAATAGCGCGCCTGAAAAATGAAGTGAATGAAATGCGGTCAAAATTTATTGACGGTCGCTCAAAACTTATGAGGCTCAAAATGGAGTCTAAAATAATTGATAAAATGAAGGAAAAAGGAATAGTGCCCTCGGTCATTCCTCCAAAAAAAATAAAAGTTAAATCTCAATAATAAGGTCATATTGGCAACTAACGAGAAGAACATATTGAATAGATTGTATTTCACAGCAGGATGTATGTTTGTGTTCTGTCTTGCTGTGGTCTTTAAATTGGTGTCTATTCAATTTATTCAAGGAGATAAATACAGAGCTTTAGCAGAACAACGGATTGTAAAAAATGTAGTTATTCCTGCCAATAGGGGCAATGTGTATTCTGTTAATGGTAATTTGTTGGCAACATCAATTCCTAAATATGATATACGAATTGATGCATTAACATCTTCCGATAGAACATTTGAAAAACATTTAAAACCACTATGCGATTCGTTATCTGCTTATTATCATAAATCGTCTACTTATTACCAAAACAAAATAAGAAAAGCAAGAGCAAATAAAAACAGATATTATCTCTTGGCTAGAAATATTGGTTATTCAGATTATATCCGTTTCAGAAATTTTCCATTGTTAAACCTTGGTGCGTTTAAAGGAGGGTTGATTGTCGAACAACGAACAAAACGGGAGCATCCTATGGGAGCGATTGCGCAACGTTCTATTGGTTATGAACGTTTTGATGATGATGGTAATGTAACGAGGGCTGGTATTGATGGTGCATATGGCGTAAAATATTTACGTGGAAAAGATGGAAGACGTGCTAAACAGCAAATAGGAAAAGGACAATGGAAACCTATTGCGGATTATAATCAAGTTGATCCACAAGATGGGTATGACGTTTATACGACGATTGATGTTAATATCCAAGATATTGCCCATCATGCACTTTTGGAACAGCTGGAAAAATATAAGGCCGATCATGGTTGTGTAGTGGTTATGGAAACCAAGACTGGTGAGATAAAAGCGATTTCTAATTTAGGTAGAAATAGTGAAGGATATTATTCTGAACGATTAAACTATGCTGTTGGAGAACGTACTGAATTAGGGTCAACATTTAAACTAATGTCTATTACGGCGGCTCTTGAAGATAAAGTCATTGATACCAGTGATGTGGTGGATACAGAACATGGGGTTTTAACATTCTACGGAAAAAAGGTTCGCGATTCCCATCATGGTGGTTATGGTAAAATTACGGTTGCACAAGCGTTTGAAGTATCTTCAAACACAGGTATTGTTAAAGCTATCGACGGAGCCTATTCTAAAAATCCAGAAAAATTTGTGGATAGGTTATATAAAATGGATTTAAACAAAAAGCTGGATTTGCCCATTATTGGAGAGCCTAACCCGATTATTCCTGATCCTCGAATTAAAAACGGACGTTGGAGCGGTATTGCTTTACAATGGATGGCTTATGGTTATGGGGTGTCTTTTACTCCCTTGCAAACCCTTACGTTTTACAATGCCATTGCCAATGATGGTGAAATGGTAAAACCCCAGTTTTTAAAAGAAGTTAGAGAGTTTGATAAAACTATTGTGCCATTTAAAAAGGAAGTGATCAACCCTCAAATTTGTTCAAAAGCAACTATTGTTCAAATGCAACAGTTGCTTAAAAATGTGGTGGAACAAAAGCATGGTACAGGTCATAGGTTGTATTCAGAAAACTTTTCCATGGCTGGTAAAACAGGGACCTGCCAAAAGGATTATGCCAAAAAAGATAAGTTAAGCTATATATCGTCTTTCGCAGGATATTTCCCTGCGGATAATCCAAAATATTCTTGTATAGTAGTCATTCATGAACCAGACAAAAGTGTTGGGTATTATGGTGCCGATGTATCAGGGCCTGTATTTAAAAAAATTGCCCAAAAAATATTTACAGATACACCA
This sequence comes from Flavobacteriaceae bacterium, assembly GCA_050300615.1. Classification (GTDB taxonomy): domain Bacteria; phylum Bacteroidota; class Bacteroidia; order Flavobacteriales; family Flavobacteriaceae; genus Yeosuana. The sequence continues at coordinate 10,677 of JBNKYB010000034.1, forward strand.
ATAGTCGATGAAGTTGAAACTTTGGATGTTGATTCTGAATCAACTGAAAAAGAATATAAGAGCTTTTATAATATAGCAAAAACCTATAAAACTATTATGCCAAGCGTTGTAGGGTTGCCAACTATGGATGCCATTACTCTTTTAGAGAATATGGGATTAAAGGTTAAGATGAACGGAGTTGGTATTGTTAAAAGGCAGTCTATTGCAAAAGGAGAAAAAATAAAGAAAAATCAAACCATAGTATTAGAAGTATCGTGATAGCATTAAAAGACATATTATATAAAGTGACTATCAATGCTGTGGTGGGAAGCACATTAGTAGATGTTAATGAAATTCATTTTGATTCAAGGCATATTACTAATAATGATGTTTTTGTAGCGATCAAAGGCACATTGGCTGATGGTCATAATTATATAGAGAAAGCTATTGAAAAAGGAGCTAAAGCCGTTATTTGTGAAAAATTACCACAAACTTTTCATAGCGATGTTACTTATGTAGAAGTTGAGAATACCTCGCAAGCATTGGCATGTTTGGCATCAAATTATTATGGTGTTCCTTCAGAAAATTTAAAACTAGTAGGGGTTACCGGAACTAATGGGAAAACTACGGTTGCGACTTTGCTATATCAACTATTTAAAAAAGCAGGTTTTAAAGTTGGATTACTTTCAACGGTTAAAATCATGGTTGACAATAAAGAATACAAAGCAACACATACCACACCAGATTCTATAACAATTAACAAGTATCTAAAAGAGATGAGTGATGAAGGTGTAGAGTTTTGCTTTATGGAAGTAAGTTCACACGGTATTCATCAATATAGAACAGAAGGACTGCATTTTGAAGGTGGTATTTTTACTAATATAACACATGATCATTTAGATTATCATAAAACATTTGCCGAATATAGGGATGTAAAAAAATCATTTTTTGATAAGCTACCACCAACGGCATTTGCTCTGGTAAATGTTGATGATAAGAACGGGTTAGTGATGTTGCAAAATACAAAAGCTAGAAAATATACCTACGCTTTAAAAACCTATGCAGACTTTAGAGTACAGATTTTAGAGAATGAGTTTAGAGGCTTATTGCTGAAAATTAATGAGAGTGAAGTTTGGACACGACTCATAGGTAATTTTAATGCGTACAACATATTAGCTATTTATGGAACGGCAGAATTATTAGGACTACCTAAAAATGAAATCCTACAATTAATAAGTGTTTTAGAAAGTGTTAGCGGTCGTTTTCAGTATTTAATTTCTAGTGAAAATATTACAGCTATCGTTGATTATGCACATACGCCTGATGCACTTAAAAATGTATTGGAAACTATTAATAGTATCCGAACAAAGAATGAAGAATTAATCACAGTAGTTGGTTGTGGAGGAGATAGAGATAAAACCAAGCGTCCAACTATGGGAAATATAGCATCAACCTTAAGTACTAAAGTTATTTTTACTAGTGATAATCCTCGTAGTGAAGTCCCTGAAACCATTATAGATGAGATTGAAAAGGGAGTAGAACCTCAAAATGTAAAAAGAGTAGTTTCTATAGTAGATAGAAGGCAGGCTATTAAAACTGCCTGTCAATTAGCACAGCCCAATGACATTATTCTTATAGCAGGAAAAGGTCATGAAACGTATCAAGAAATTAAAGGAGAACGCTTTGATTTTGATGATTATAAAATTGTTCAAGAATTTTTAAAACAATTACAAAAATAGATGTTGTATTACGTATTTGAATATTTAGAAAAACAATTCCAGTTTCCTGGAGCATCCCTTTTTGGGTATTTAACCTTTAGGGCAGCTTTAGCTATGATTTTGTCTTTGCTAATATCTACAATATATGGTAAACGGATTATTCGATTTTTGCAAAAACAGCAAGTAGGAGAAAGTATTAGAGATTTGGGTCTTGAAGGTCAACAAGAAAAAGCAGGTACACCAACTATGGGTGGTATCATTATTATTATGGCGACATTAATCCCTGTTTTTTTATTGGCTAAGTTGGAAAATATTTATGTAATTCTTCTCATTATAACCACCGTTTGGATGGGGACTATTGGCTTTATAGATGACTATATTAAAAAATTTAAAAAAGATAAAGAAGGTTTAAAAGGAAAGTTTAAGGTTTTAGGACAAGTTGGACTAGGAATTATCATTGGGGCTACTTTGTACTTTAATAAAGATGTTACTATTAAAGAAAAACTACCAGTTTCTGTACAACAGGAAATATTAGCAAAAGACCCTAAAACACCACCATCAAAATTATTTAAAGAAGAAGAGAAGTCAACTAAAACAACCATTCCTTTTTTTAAGGAAAATGAGTTTGATTATGCCGACTTGATTACTTGGATAAGTCCAAGTTTAGATACGTATGCTTGGGTTGTTTTTATTCTAGTATCCATATTTATTATTACAGCTGTTTCAAATGGAGCAAATTTAACAGATGGAATTGATGGTTTAGCCGCAGGAACGTCTGCTATTATCGTTCTTACTTTAGGGATTTTTGCATGGATATCTGGTAATATTATTTTCTCTGATTACCTCAATATCATGTATATACCAAGAGTTGAAGAAATTACTATTTACATCGCAGCTTTTGTAGGAGCGCTCATCGGGTTCCTATGGTACAATACCTATCCTGCTCAAGTTTTTATGGGCGATACAGGAAGTTTAACTATTGGAGGAATTATAGCGGTTATTGCTATCGCTGTTAGAAAAGAGTGGTTAATACCTGTGTTGTGCGGCATCTTTTTAGCCGAAAATTTATCGGTAGTCATGCAGGTAAGTTATTTTAAATATACCAAGAAGAAATTTGGTGAAGGACGACGCATATTTAAAATGTCACCATTGCATCATCATTATCAAAAAATGGGATATCATGAAAGTAAAATAGTCACAAGGTTTTGGATTGTAGGCATTTTGTTAGCAATTATATCCATAGTGACTTTGAAAATTAGATAGTAGAATTTAAAAAAAAGTGATAAAAGGAATTTACATAAAAAGAATAAATATAAGCAGAGTGGTAAGTCCTTACCCTTTGGGGAAGGATGTAGGATGGAGAGATTAGTAATTCTAGGAGGAGGAGAAAGTGGAGTAGGTACAGCGCTTTTAGCAAAGGCAAAAGGCTTTGAGGTTTTTGTTTCGGATAAAGGAGTCATTAAAGAGAAATATAAAAACGTTCTTATACATAATGAGATTGAATGGGAGGAAGGTCAGCATACAGAGTCAAAAATTCTGAATGCAGATTTAGTAATGAAAAGCCCAGGAATACCGGATAAAGTTCCGTTAGTAAAACAGTTAAGAAGTAATGGGGTTTTAGTGGTTTCTGAAATTGAGTTTGCGGCAAAATACACCAGTGCAACCCTTGTTGGAATTACGGGTAGTAATGGTAAAACAACCACAGCAACATTAACGCATCATATTCTAAAACAGGAATTGAATGTAGGGTTAGCCGGAAATATAGGTGACAGTTTTGCAAAACAAATTCTTGAAAACAATTATAAAAACTATGTGTTAGAAATCAGCAGTTTTCAGTTAGATGATATTGTAGATTTTAAACCACATATAGCGGTCATTACAAACATTACACCAGATCATTTAGATCGATATGATTATAAGTTTGAAAACTATATCGCTGCAAAATTCAGAATTGCAGAGAATCAAACAAAAGATGATTATTTGATTTATGATGCAGATGATGGAGTCATCACGAAATGGTTAAAAAACAACTCGATTCAATCAACATTATTGCCATTTTCATTAACTAAAACTATTGAAAACGGTGCGTATTTTGAAAATAACAACATAATAATAACAATAGATAACAACCAAATAATTATGCCAACATCAAATCTTGCTTTAGAAGGAAAACACAATATTAAAAATGCCATGGCTGCTTCAACAGTAGCTCATTTATTAAAAATTAGAAAGCAAACTATTAGGGAAAGCCTAGAGAATTTTCAAGGCGTTGAGCATCGTTTAGAGCCGGTGTTAAAGATAAATAAAGTGCAATACATTAACGATTCAAAAGCAACCAATGTTAATGCAACATATTTTGCTTTAGAAAGTATGGATACGCCAACGGTTTGGATTGTTGGCGGACAAGATAAGGGCAATAATTACAAGGAGCTGTTTCCTTTTGTTAATGAAAAAGTAAAGGCTATTATTTGTTTAGGAGTTGATAATGAAAAACTGTTAAACACGTTTGGTAATATGGTCGATGTTATTGTTGAAACACAATTTATGTCGGAAGCAGTTAAGATTGCATATAAAATTGCTGAATCTGGAGATTCTGTTTTGTTGTCACCAGCATGTGCCAGTTTTGATTTGTTTGAAAACTATGAAGATAGAGGCCGTCAGTTTAAAAACGCAGTAAGAAATTTATAATCCCATCTTAATCTTCCCAAAGGGAAGAAAATGTTGTGGGTTAACTAATATAATTTAATGATAAAATAGATTTTCCCAAAGGGAAATGTCCAAAGGACAATGGGGACTATATTTAAAAACATAAAAGGAGATCGATTAATTTGGGCTATTGTAGCACTGCTTGCAATATTCTCATTCCTTCCTGTGTACAGTGCTGCCAGTAATTTGGCTTATTCAGGAGGGAATACAAGTACGTTTTCATTTTTTGTTAAGCATTTTATGCATCTATTTTTAGGATTTGTTATTATGTACGGTGTTCATAAAATTCCATATAGATATTTTAGAGGATTATCATTAATTATGATACCTATCGTTTTGGTGTTGTTGGTTGTAACGATGGTTCAAGGAGTTACTATAGAAGGTGCTAATGCGAGTAGATGGATACAAATTCCTATTGTGGGTATGTCGTTTCAAACATCCACGTTAGCATCAGTTGTTCTTATGGTATATGTTGCTAGATACATGTCTAAAATACAAGATAAAAACATCACGTTTAAGGCTTCCATCTTGCCCCTGTGGTTGCCTGTTTTTTTAGTGTTGATTTTAATTTTGCCGGCAAACTTTTCAACAGCAGCCATTATGTTTGTTATGGTTGTAATGTTGGTTTTTTTAGGAGGATATCCTATACGGTATCTGTTGGCCATTTTAGCAGTAGGAGTCTTAAGTTTGGCATTATTTGTTTTGGTTGCTAAGGCATTTCCTGATGCAATGCCAAATAGAGTTGATACTTGGATGAGTAGATTGGATAGTTTTACTAATGGTGACGACACTGAAGCTGATTATCAAATTGAAAAGGCTAAAATAGCTATAGCCTCTGGTTATATACAAGGGGTAGGTCCGGGAAAAAGTATTCAAAAGAATTTTTTGCCTCAATCATCATCCGATTTCATTTTTGCCATTATTATCGAAGAATATGGATTAATAGGAGGCGTGTCTTTAATTATTTTGTATATGTGGTTACTTTTTAGAATAGTTATTGCCGCTCAAAAAGCCGATACCGTTTTTGGAAAGCTTTTGGTTCTTGGGGTTGGGCTTCCTATTGTATTTCAAGCATTAATCAATATGGCTGTGGCTGTGGAGTTATTTCCAGTAACAGGACAAACATTGCCGTTGATTAGTAGTGGTGGAACCTCTATTTGGATGACGTGTTTGGCAATAGGTATTATATTAAGCGTCAGCGCTAAACGAGAAGAAATAAAAGAGTTTGAAAATAACGAGGATAACCCTTTAGAAATTTTATCAGAAACAATTTAACATTGATAAAGTAGTGTCAGAAAAACAAAAAACATACAAAATTATTCTTTCAGGAGGTGGTACAGGAGGGCATATTTATCCTGCTATTGCTATTGCTAATAGTTTGAAAGAAGAATTTCCTAATGCTGAGTTTTTGTTTGTTGGAGCTAAAGATAGAATGGAAATGGAAAAAGTGCCTCAAGCTGGGTATGATATTAAAGGGTTGTGGATTTCGGGCATTCAAAGAAGTTTAACGCTTAAAAATGTCATGTTTCCGTTTAAACTTATCAGTAGTTTATGGAATGCAAGAAAAATAGTAAAATCGTTTAAGCCAGATATTGCTATAGGAACTGGTGGGTTTGCAAGTGGACCATTATTGTTCGTAGCTGCCTCAAAACATATTCCTTGCTTGATACAAGAACAAAATTCTTACCCAGGAATCACCAATAAATTATTGGCTAAAAAAGTTCAAAAAATTTGTGTGGCTTATGATAATTTAGAGCGCTTTTTTCCAAAAGATAAAATTATTAAAACGGGAAATCCTGTTCGTCAGGATTTACTAAATATAGATAGTAAAACAGTAGAAGCTAAAGACTTTTTCAATTTAAAGCACGGTAAATATACGTTGCTGGTTTTGGGCGGAAGTTTAGGTGCCAGAAATATTAATAGTTTAATTGAAAAAGAATTAGACTATTTAGACATGCAAAATGTGCAGGTTATTTGGCAATGTGGTAAGCTGTATTACTCTCAATATAAAATTTATAACAACACGAAAGATATCCAAGTGTATCCATTTTTAAACAATATGGATTTTGCATATGCAGCAGCAGATATTATTATTTCTAGAGCAGGTGCTAGTTCGGTTTCAGAATTATGTATTGTTGGTAAACCAGTAATTTTTATTCCGTCTCCTAATGTTGCTGAAGATCATCAAACAAAAAATGCGATGGCCATAGTTGAAAAGGATGCTGCAATGATTATTAAAGAAGGTGATTTAGATGTGGATTTCGAAAATAAATTTTCTCAATTAATCCAATCACCAGAAAAGCAAAAACAATTAGGAACAAACATTAAAAAATTAGCGTTGGTAAACGCAACAAAAGATATTAGGGATGAAGTTATTAAACTTCTAAAAAAGTAAAATGAATTTTAACAGTATACATAGTGTGTATTTTATTGGTATTGGTGGTATAGGTATGAGTGCCTTGGCCCGATATTTTCATGCGAATAACAAGTATGTTGCGGGTTATGATAAAACGCCTACTGAGTTAACCAATAGTTTGTTAGAACATGGAATTGAAGTTCATTTTGAGGACTCTGTGCGATATATTGATGAAAGGTTTTTGAATTCAGAAAACACACTCGTGGTTTATACACCAGCGGTTCCTAAAAATCATAGTGAGTTAGAATATTTTAGAGCCAATGGATTTAAAGTTCTAAAACGATCAGAAGTGTTAGGGTTAATTACGGAGCATACATTTTGTTTGGCAGTTGCAGGGACCCATGGAAAGACTACTACTACCAGTATTCTAGCACATTTATTGTTTGAATGTGATGTACCTGTAACAGCTTTTTTAGGCGGTATTAGTGAAAATTATAATTCAAATTTGATTATAAGCGGAACTGAAGTTTCGGTGGTAGAAGCAGATGAGTTTGATCGGTCTTTTTTAACACTATCTCCAAATATTGCTTGTATTACTTCTATGGATGCTGATCATTTAGATATATACGGAGATGCTTCGCATTTAATACAATCATTCGAAGATTTTTCCAAACGAATCAAGTCTAATGGAAAACTATTTGTAAAAAATGGATTGCCACTACGAGGAATTACTTACGGAATTGAAGATGATTCGGACTATTCCGTTCAAAATATAAAAATAGAAAATGGTGCCTATGTTTTTGATGTAAAAACACCAAAAACGGTGCTTAAAAATTTAGTTTTTAACCTGCCTGGTAGACATAATTTGTCGAATGCATTAATAGCCTTGGCGATGGCTGTAGAATATGGTTGCCCTCACCAGCAGCTCGCCAAAGCTTTAGCATTATACAAGGGGGTTAAAAGGCGGTTTACATATCAGATAAAGACGGATGATTTTGTCTTTATTGATGATTATGCACATCATCCGGAAGAAATTAATGCGGTTTATCAAGCTATTCGGGAAATGTACCCTAATAAAAAAGTATTAGCTGTTTTTCAACCACATTTATATAGTAGAACGAGAGATTTTGCTGATGAGTTTGCAGCAAGCTTATCTCAATTTGATGAGTTATTATTATTGGATATTTATCCAGCAAGAGAACTACCTATTGAAGGGATTACATCGGAATGGTTGCTGAGCAAAATAAAAAACGAAAACAAACAACTGGTAAGTAAAGCAGACCTAATGTCTAAAATACATAAGAGTCAAGCACAAATTTTGCTAACTATTGGAGCTGGAGATATAGGAGAAGAAGTAAAACACATTAAAAAAGAATTTAGCATTGCAAGTTAACTGGAATTACATAAAGATGATTGCTTTATTGAGCTTGGTAATATTTCTATTTGCCTTTGCAACGGTTAGAAATGAATCGCGTAAAGTGTCTAAGGTTGATATCAGTTTTGTAGGCAAGAATAATTTATTTATCACTCATGAGACTGTTAGTAAATTGTTAATACAAAATCAACAGAGTGTAAAAAAATTGGCAAAAGAAACTTTAGATTTGAATCAATTAGAGAAGTCCCTAAATTCTAATCCTATGATTAAATCAGCAGAGGTCTATGTTTCTGTAAATGGTACACTTAAGGCTGATGTTGAGCAAAAAATGCCTATTGCAAGAGTAAGCACAGCGGAGTCTTATTATATAGATGACGATGGTTTGTATATGCCATTATCAAAAAATTATACGGCTAGGGTGCCTATTGTTACGGGGTATGTTAAAAAGAACGATTTAAAAAATGTTTTTACAGTTGCCAATAAAGTTAAAAAAGATGATTTTCTAATGAAAAATGTTATTGAAATTCATCAAAACTCAAATAAGACGATTTGTTTAAAACTTCGCCAATGCGATTTTTTGGTTCAATTAGGAAATCTTAATTTTTTAGATAAAAAAATAAACAACCTAAAAGCATTTTACCAAAAAGGTCTAAAGGAAAAAACACTTAATAGTTACACTAAAGTCAATTTGCAATTTGATAACCAAGTAGTATGTACCAAAACGTAAACCATGGAGCATAATATAGCAGTAGGATTAGACATAGGAACCACAAAAATTGTGGCTATGATTGGTCGTAAAAATGAATACGGGAAAGTAGAAATTTTAGGTATTGGAAAATCTAAAAGTTTAGGGGTTCATCGTGGTGTGGTAAATAATATTACACAAACCATTCAGTCCATTCAACAAGCCGTTTTAGAAGCAGAAACAGCTTCAGAAATTAAAATAGAAGGAGTTACTGTAGGTATTGCAGGACAGCATATTAGAAGTTTGCAACATAGTGATTATATCACAAGACCAAATTCTGATACAGTAATTGATGAAAATGATATAGATAAACTTATCAATCAGGTTCATAAGTTGGTCATGCTTCCAGGTGAAGAAATTATTCATGTACTCCCTCAGGAATATAAAGTTGATGGACAAGCTGAAATTAAAGAGCCTATTGGGATGTATGGCGGGCGTTTAGAAGCTAATTTTCACGTGGTAGTTGGTCAAGTGTCATCCATTAGAAATATAGGTCGTTGTGTTCAAAGTGCAGGCTTAAATTTAGAAGGTATTACACTAGAACCTTTAGCATCTGCAAATGCAGTATTGAGCCAAGAGGAAAAAGAAGCTGGAGTGGCTTTAATTGATATAGGTGGGGGTACTACAGATTTAGCCATTTTTAGAGATGGTATTATTCGTCATACAGCTGTGATTCCTTTTGGAGGTAATGTAATTACTGAAGATATTAAAGAAGGCTGTTCTATTATTGAAAAGCAAGCCGAATTATTAAAAATAAAATTTGGTTCTGCATGGCCAGGAGAAAATAAAGACAACGAAATAGTGTCTATTCCAGGGTTACGCGGAAGAGAACCTAAAGAAATCACTTTAAAAAATCTTTCAAAAATTATACATGCACGGGTTGTTGAAATTGTTGAGCAAGTGTATGTTGAGATAAAAAATTACGGTCACGAAGAGCAAAAGAAAAAGTTAATAGCAGGTATTGTGTTAACTGGAGGTGGTAGCCAATTGAAACATTTAAAACAGCTAGTGGAATATATAACGGGTATGGACACACGTATAGGATTCCCTAATGAACATTTAGCAGGAGATAGTGATGATGATGTAACAAGTCCTTTATATGCAACAGCTGTTGGTTTGGTGCTTGATGGTTTAAGACGTCAAGAACGAAAACAAATAGATTCAGTTGAAGAAGAAAAGCAAGAAGATTTAAAACCAGAAGATGACGTTATAGAGGATAAACCAACGCAACCAAGACGATCATTTCTTGATAAGCTAACAGAACGGGTTAAAGACTTTTTAGATAACGCAGAATAGAAATTTTAATAAGGAAATCATCCATTGAATAACATAAAAGAAAATATAGTATTAATACCAGTAAAACAGAATTTATGAGCAGCAAAAAAGAATTCGAAAGCATAGCATTTGATTTGCCAAAAAACCAATCAAATGTCATTAAAGTTATTGGTGTTGGAGGCGGTGGTAGCAATGCCATTAATCACATGTTCCAACAAGGCATTAAAGGAGTCGATTTTTATATCTGTAATACAGATGCACAAGCGCTTCAAAATAGCGGTGTGCCAAATAAAATTCAATTAGGAGTTAATTTAACAGAAGGATTAGGAGCTGGTGCTAACCCTGATATTGGAGAACAGTCAGCTTTAGAAAGTTTCGATGACATTACCCAAATGTTAGACACTAATACCAAAATGGTTTTTATAACAGCAGGAATGGGTGGCGGAACAGGAACTGGTGCTGCGCCTATAATAGCTAAAATGGCCAAAGATGCTGATATTTTAACTGTAGGAATTGTTACGATGCCATTTCAGTTTGAAGGAAAAATGCGTATCGAACAATCTCAAAAAGGTATTGAAAAATTAAGAGATGTTGTTGATTCTTTAATTGTTATCAATAATAATAAACTTCGTGAAGTTTATGGAAACCTTGGCTTCAAAGCTGGATTTTCAAAAGCAGATGAAGTGTTAGCTACCGCTGCTCGTGGTATTGCAGAAGTTATTACACATCACTATACTCAAAACATTGATTTACGTGATGCTAAAACCGTATTAAGTAATAGTGGAACTGCCATTATGGGTTCTGCCTTGGCGTCTGGGCAAAATAGAGCACAAGAAGCTATTAGAAAAGCACTTGATTCTCCATTGCTTAATGATAATAAAATAACTGGAGCTAAAAATGTATTGCTGCTTATTGTTTCGGGTTCTCATGAAATTACCATAGATGAAATAGGTGAAATTAATGATCATATACAGGATGAAGCTGGACATGGTGCTAATATTATAATGGGTGTTGGTGAAGATGAATCATTAGAAGAATCTATTGCAGTAACTATCATAGCAACGGGCTTTAATGTGGAACAGCAAGATGAGATTTCTAATACCGAAACAAAAAGGGTTGTTCATTCATTAGAAGATCAAGATTTAAGACCAACGGACCCAGAGCCTGTAATTATAGCTCCTGCCGTTGAATTAGAAGAAAAAAAAGAGACTACAGTATTTAAAAAGCATGTTTTAAATCTTGATGAAGATGATATTGAAGACGAGGCTCCTAAAAATGAAGCTAAAGGTTCTAATAAAATGGATTTAATTTCCACAACCGAGCATATTAAAAATATTGATGTTGTTTATGATGTGGAAAAATCAATGGTTGAAGAGGATGATGATTTTGTAATAAAACCTGTAACGAAAATGACGTCTCCAACAAAAACAGTTGAAGATGATTTTGAGGAGGAGAAACAAATAACATTAACATTTGATTTGCCCTTATCTAGTAAAGAGGTTACAGAAGATTCAAAAAAAGATATTGTAGAACACAAACTTGAAGATGAAGAACTAAAGAAAATTGATGTTAAAGACTATGTGGAGCTAATTACAGTAAACGAAACCAACGAAAAAGGAGATGTTAGATACGCTTTAGATGATTATATAGAAGTAGAATCTTCAATCAATAAAAAGAAAGCAAATACGAGAGAAGAACGTTTTGAAGAGAGTGATCAAGAAATTGTTTTTGAAAAGAAAGTAATGACCAAAGCTCATGAAGAGGTAGAAGAGGAAGTCGATCCTATGAACAGCCCAATTTCAGATATGCTTAAAGAACGTGCAGCAGAGCGCAGACGTAAAATGAAAGACTTTAATTATAAATTCAATAATGCTAAGATTGATGATATTGAAAAAGTCCCAGCATATAAACGTCAGGGAGTTGATTTAAAGGCAGTGAAACATTCATCTGAAACCGATATGTCGAGAACCAGTATAGGTCTTGATGATAATGATGAGATTCAATTAAGAAGTAATAATTCATTTTTACATGATAATGTTGACTAGTACGAAATAAGTTTAAAAAAACTTATTGGCCCGAAAAGTATCCCTCTTCTTTTCGGGTTTTTTATTAATATTTAAAAATTAATTAAAGTCTAAAAAGCCTGAAATATTATTTTCTTAGTATCTTCGCATACTCTAATTAATTTTTTTGAAAATGAGTTTACAAGACGGTATCATGTCGGCAATGAAAGTTGCGATGAAAGAAAAAAACACGACTGCTTTAACAGCTTTAAGAGCCGTTAAATCTGCTATTTTATTGGCTCAGACAGAGAGTGGTGCTAATGAAGAATTAACAGAAGAGCAAGAGCTTAAAATACTTCAAAAGCAAGTTAAACAACGAAAAGATAGTGCTGCAGTTTATTTAGATCAAGGACGTCAAGATTTGGCAGAACCTGAATTGGCAGAAGCTGAAATTATATCTCAATTTTTGCCAGAAGCAATGAGTGAAGAAGATATAACTAAAGTTGTTGTTGAAACTATTCAAAAAACAGGAGCAGAAGGTATGAAAGATATGGGTAAAGTAATGGGAATAGTTAGCAAACAATTAGCTGGAAAAGCTGATGGTAAAACAATATCAAATATTGTTAAAGCTAAATTGTCATAAGTTATAATATTAAATATTAAAGTGTTAATCACTTTAAAAATGGCTGCGTAGTTCAACTGGATAGAATATCAGATTTCGGCTCTGAGGGTTGGGGGTTCGAATCCCTTCGCGGTCACTAAACGGAACAAATTTTTAATATTAAGATTGTTCCGTTTCTCATTTATCTCAAAAAACACTTTAAAAGTGATATATAGCTTTAGTAATCTTTTAACATCTGAAATATAAATGTTAGATTTACACTTGAAAATTAATTTTTTAAATAATAAACACTTAAACTAATATGACAACACATTTCGATTTTTGGGATTATTTCGTTTTTATAGCCTATGCTATTTTAATATTAGGGGTAGGCTTGTGGGTATCCAGAGATAAAAAAGGACATCAAAAAAATGCAGAGGACTATTTTTTAGCCAGTAAATCCTTGCCATGGTGGGCCATAGGAACCTCTTTAATAGCAGCCAATATTTCGGCAGAACAATTTATAGGTATGTCAGGCTCAGGCTTTGCATCAGGATTGGCCATTGCCTCTTATGAATGGATGGCCGCCTTAACGTTAATAGTCGTTGGGAAATATTTTCTGCCAATTTTTATAGAAAAAGGATTATATACCATCCCAGAGTTCGTGGAAAAACGATTTTCTACCAATTTAAAAACAATTTTGGCAGTTTTTTGGATAGCGTTATATGTGTTTGTTAATTTAACAACAGTTTTATATTTAGGGGCTTTGGCTCTAGAAACCATCATGGGAATACCGATGATTTATGGCGTTATAGGTTTGGCGTTATTTTCTGCAGCCTATTCATTATATGGCGGACTTTCGGCAGTAGCGTGGACCGATGTTATTCAAGTGGTGTTTTTAGTATTAGGAGGTTTGGTTACAACCTATTTAGCTTTAAATATGGTCTCTGGAGGCGAAGGTTTTATGTCTGGGTTGCACACTGTTTATGAGACCGTTCCAGAGCGATTTGCAATGATTTTAGATAAGTCTAATCCAGAATACAGTAACTTACCAGGAATTGGCGTGTTAGTAGGAGGTATGTGGGTTGCCAACTTATATTACTGGGGATTTAATCAATATATTATTCAAAGAACCTTAGCGGCAAAATCTTTAAGAGAAGCACAAAAAGGGATTTTATTAGCGGCATTTTTAAAGTTAGTGATCCCCTTAATTGTTGTGATACCAGGAATTGCAGCTTATGTTATGGTAAATGACCCTACAATTATGGCAAGATTAGGGGTAGAAGGTATGCATAATTTACCATCTTTAGAACAAGCAGATAAAGCGTATCCATGGCTGTTGCAATTTTTACCAGTTGGATTAAAAGGAGTGGCGTTTGCGGCATTGGCTGCGGCTATTGTTTCGTCGTTAGCATCTATGTTAAATTCAACATCTACTATTTTTACCATGGATATTTACAAACAATACATCAATAAAAATGCAAGTGATAAAGCAACGGTTAGTATGGGAAGGATCTCAGCAGGAGTAGCATTAGCAATAGCCTGTGTTTTGGCACCAATGTTAGGAAATTTAGACCAGGCCTTTCAGTTTATTCAAGAATATACAGGTATGGTAAGTCCTGGGATATTAGCCGTATTTATTTTAGGACTGTTCTGGAAAAAAACCACCAACAAGGCAGCCATTGTTGGAGCCTTGGCATCGATTCCGATTGCTATGTACTTTAAGGTAGCACCTAACGGATGGTCAACAAGTCCACTGTTTGTAAATGTTCCATTTATGGACCAAATGGGGTATACGGCATTGTTAACCATGGGAGTTATTGCAATTGTTAGTTATGTGCAACATAAAGGCGCAGATGATAACAAAGGAATCCCAATTACCAAACAGTTGTTTAAAACAAGTCCGTTATTTAATATAGGAGCCTTTGCGGTAATGCTTATACTAGTAGCCTTGTATGCATCGTTTTGGAATTAATATTAAAATATAAGATAACTCTTTAAAAAGGGGATGGACTAATTCATCCCCTTTTTTGTAAACTAGAAAGTGCTGGTCTAATTTAATTTTAACTCGACTAATTATGTTATTAGTAGCAATTGAATCGTATACCGTTGGAAGTAAAATTATACTTGGGGTTTTCTTTGCTATCTTGTTATTTATGCTTGTTAAGTTTGCTATTAAGATGGTAGAAATGGGATATGTTTTAAGAAATAAAAAGCCCTTTTTTATTCATTTATATCTTTCTTTAAGAAAACTAAATCCTAATCAAAAATTAATCTTAACCAATCAATTTAAGTTTTACAATAAGTTAGATGCAAAGCATAAAAAATATTTTGAACATAGAGTTGCATCTTTTATAAACGATAAAGATTTTATTGGAAGAAGTGGTGTTGAAATTAATGATGAGATTCAAGTTTTAATTTCATCAACAGCAGTTATGTTAACCTTTGGTTTTAGAGACTTTTATATTGGTTTAATTAATAAAATTGTTATTTATCCTAATAAATTTTACTCAAGAATGAATAAAGAGTATCATAAAGGAGAATTTAACCCCAAGCTAAAAGCTCTTGTGCTATCTTGGGAAGATTTTAAACTAGGTTATAAAACCTCTACTGATAATATCAATTTAGGTATTCATGAGTTTGTACATGCTATCCATTTAAATAGTTTAAACGAAAGAGATATAAGTTCAACTATTTTTAGTGATTCATTTAAAGAACTAACAGAATTACTTTCAGAAAGTAAGTCTTTAAGAGATGAATTAGTACAATCTAAATACATACGGCAATATGCATTTGTCAATCAATTTGAATTTTTAGCAGTAGTTATAGAAAACTTTATTGAAACTCCTCAAGAGTTTAAATTACATTTTCCAGAAGTTTATTTTAAAATACGTCAAATGCTAAATTTTAATTTTGCGGGGTACTAAAACTTTAACTACGAGCTTTTAACAGCTTTACCGTTTTTAAATTTTCCTAGAATAGTAACTTCTTTACTTTTTTCATACTCTTTTGCAGCACGATGCATTTGATCACTATTGTCTCGTCTTATTTTTACTCCAGAGTTGGAATTTTTGTTTCTAATTTCAATGTAATATCCGTCTCTCAATTCTGCTGGTTTAGTTGCAGGTCTTCCCATAATTTTAATGTTTTAATGAAATCAAATAGAATGTAATGCTATATGATCTTAATTTCTGATAAAAACTTCTAATGAAGTGGTGCAATTTAATTAAAAAGCTAATTAAACTTTAACTAATTATATATTATTTAGTTATTCCTTTATAATGGTAATCAATAAAAATAAATATCAAACGTTGAAAAATGATATTTTATTAGGTTTTAACTTAATTTTATGAATTTGCGATAGTTTTTAAATCTTTAATAGTTTCTTGTGGTTCAGAACTTTTAAAGACAAAACTTCCAGCAACTAAAACATCAGCACCAACCTCTACTAATTGTTTAATGTTTTTATTTGAAACACCTCCGTCAATTTCTATAAGTGTAGAAGCACCTTTTTTGTTAATTAATTCTTTTAGATGGCTTATCTTATTATAGGTGTTTTCAATAAAGCTTTGTCCACCAAAACCAGGATTAACACTCATAATAAGTACTAAATCTATATCATTAATTACATCCTCTAAAAGGCTGACGTTAGTGTGCGGATTTAAAGCAACACCAGCTTTCATTCCCTCTGCTTTTATAGCCTGAAGTGTTCTGTGCAAATGGGAGCAGGCCTCGTAGTGTACTGTTAAAATATTGCTTCCAAGATCAGCAAATGTTTTAATATATCTGTCTGGGTCAACAATCATTAAATGAACATCAACGGTTTTTTTTGTGTGCTTTGTAATAGCCTTTAAAACGGGCATGCCAAAGGAAATGTTTGGCACAAAAACACCGTCCATAATATCAATATGAAACCAATCTGCATCACTTTTGTTTACCATTTCTATATCTCGCTGTAAATTGGCGAAATCTGCAGCAAGTAATGAGGGAGCAATAAGTTTGGAATTCATGTTGTGAGTCATTTTATTTCAACAAAAATACTATAAAAAAACAAACCCTCGGTAATCAGCCGAGGGTTCTTTCATCAATCAAAAAACGAACAGTTATGTTGAACTGTTTGTTACAGTAATTTAGTCGTAATTTTTAATGATTACTAACTAAAAATATTTTAAATAAGTTAAATCAATTTTGCGCAATTTACTATAAAATTAAAGATAATAAAAAATATCTAATATTATAGATGGGTGAGCCAAATCAATTTTAACCTAAATATGTTTTTAAAATTTTGCTTCTAGACGTGTGTTTTAAACGTCTGATAGCTTTTTCTTTAATTTGGCGAACACGTTCACGAGTTAAATCAAAAGTCTCACCAATTTCTTCTAAAGTCATTGGGTGTTGATTTCCTAAGCCAAAATACAAACGAATTACGTCAGCTTCACGAGGTGTTAACGTCTCTAAAGCTCTCTCAATTTCAGTACGTAATGATTCGTGTAATAACTCTCTGTCTGGATTAGGCGATTCCCCACTATTTAGTACATCGTATAAGTTAGAATCTTCACCTTCTACTAAGGGTGCGTCCATACTTACGTGACGTCCTGAGTTTTTCATAGACTCTTTAACATCGTTAATAGTCATATCAAGCTCTTTGGCAATTTCTTCAGCACTTGGTGGACGCTCGTGACTTTGCTCTAAAAACGCAAATGTTTTATTAATTTTATTAATAGAACCAATTTTGTTTAAAGGCAAGCGTACAATACGAGATTGCTCAGCTAATGCTTGTAAGATAGATTGACGAATCCACCAAACGGCATAAGATATAAATTTAAAACCACGTGTTTCATCAAAACGTTGCGCTGCTTTGATTAAACCTAAATTACCTTCATTAATTAAATCGGGTAATGTTAATCCTTGGTTTTGATATTGCTTAGCTACCGAAACAACAAAACGTAGGTTAGCTTTTGTCAACTTTTCTAAAGCAACTTGATCGCCTGCTTTAATACGTTGGGCTAATTCTACTTCTTCGTCTGCGGTAATTAAGTCAACTTTTCCAATTTCTTGAAGATATTTGTCTAACGAAGCGGTTTCTCTGTTAGTTACCTGTTTCGTAATTTTAAGTTGTCTCATCTAAAGTTTTCTGTAATTTTTAAGTGAATTTTATTTACTGCATATAGTTATACGTAATAAAGGTTGTTTTTGTTACAGAAAATTAAATTTTTATCAAAGTTTTGTCATTAAGGTTGAGATCACTTAGCATTTCATTGGTAAATTTATAATGCCCTTTTGTAGTTATTAATCTAAATTTACAAGATTTTAATGCGCTTAATGTGTTTAAAAACAACCATTTAGACTTAAGGAGTTTTGGCTTTTCAGATTTTAAGCTTAATTCAAAATAATGTTTTCTACCTTCTTTTTCTGCAACAATATCAGGAGTAATGCTAACGTCGCTTCCAACTTTGTTGAACGATTTAGGAGTTTCGTAACCTTCGGTGTCTGCTTTAATGTTTTCAAAACCTCTTTGTTCAAGATAGGATAAAGAGTCGTTTAAAATGTCTGAATATTTTTCTTTGTCTGTGTAAATCATAACTTATAATATAATCAAAATAAGTACAATAGCAAATTTTTAACAAGGTTTAACGTTTAGATATAAAAAAAACCTCTCAATACATTGAGAGGTTTTAGGTTTATTGATTAAAAAAGGGTTTAGTC
Source organism: Flavobacteriaceae bacterium (assembly GCA_050300615.1). Taxonomy (GTDB): domain Bacteria; phylum Bacteroidota; class Bacteroidia; order Flavobacteriales; family Flavobacteriaceae; genus Yeosuana. Next base: position 29,141 of record JBNKYB010000034.1, read on the forward strand.
TTCTTTCTTATCTTCTCTAGGTCTTCTATCGTCTCTGCGATTATCACGTCCACGATTATCTCTACCTCTGTTATCACGTCCACCACTTCTGTTATTGTCTCTTGGTGGTCTTGCTACATAACCTTCTGGTTTTGGTAGGATAGCTTTACGAGATACTTTTTCTTTGCGAGTTTTTGGATCGACTCCAAAATATTTCACTTCAAAAACATCACCCATATTCACAACGTCAGAAACATTTTCTGTACGTTCCCAAGCAAGTTCGCTTACGTGCAGTAATACTTCGTTTCCAGGTGCTTGTGTATATTCTACAACTGCTCCAAAATCAAGCATTTTAATAACTTTTACTTCGTAAACATTACCTACAGTTGGTTTGAACATTAAAGAATCTATTTTAGCTAAAACAGCATCGATACCTTTATTTCCAACCCCTAAAACTTCAACAATACCTTCTTCGGTAACAGGGTCTTCGTTTATAACAATAGTTGTATCTGTTTCTTTTTGTAATTCTTGAATTACTTTTCCGCCTGGTCCAATTAATGCGCCAATAAATTCATTAGGAATACGTCTTGTAACCATTGTTGGAGCATGGTCTTTAACAGTTGCATTTGGTGTAGCAATTGTATCTGTTATTTTTCCTAAGATATGTAAACGGCCTTCGCGGGCTTGTTTTAAGGCTTTTACCAATATTTCGTATGATAACCCTTTTACTTTAATATCCATTTGGCAAGCGGTAATACCATCGGCAGTACCAGTTACTTTAAAGTCCATATCACCTAAATGGTCTTCGTCTCCTAAGATATCAGACAACACGGCGTATTTACCAGTTTCGGTATCTGTAATTAATCCCATGGCAATACCAGAAACAGGTTTTTTCATTTGTACACCAGCATCCATAAGAGCCATAGTACCTGCACAAACCGTTGCCATTGAAGAAGAACCGTTAGATTCTAATATTTCTGAAACAACTCTTACCGTATAAGGGCAATCTTCAGGAACCATACCTTTTAAAGCTCGTTGTGCTAAATTTCCGTGACCAACTTCACGACGAGACGTTCCTCTTAACGGACGTGCTTCACCAGTTGAAAAAGGAGGGAAGTTATAGTGTAAATAGAAACGCTCTTCACCTTCAAAAGATGGCATATCTATTTGATTTGCTTCTCTTGATGTTCCTAAAGTAACAGTTGCTAAAGATTGTGTTTCTCCACGTGTAAAAATTGAAGAACCATGTGTTGATGGTAAATAATCTACTTCGCACCAAATTGGTCTTATTTCGTCAGTCTTTCTACCATCTAATCGTAATCCTTCATTTAAGGTTAAATCTCTAACTGCTTTTTTCTCTGCTTTATAGAAATATTTAGAAACCATTCCGCCGTAATCAGCCAATTCTTCTTCTGTAAATGTTGCTTTTACTTCTTCTTTAATAGCTTCAAAGGCAGCACTACGTTCATGTTTTGCTGATGCAGCTCTTGCTACAGCATATACTTTATCGTATGTTAAATCATGAATTTTTTTCTCTAAATCTTCATCTTCTCTTTCTGGCTCATATTCACGTGTTTCTTTTTTACCAAAAGCCTCAGCTAATTTTATTTGAGCTGCACATTGTACTTTAATAGCTTCGTGTGCAAATTTGATAGCTTCAGTCATTTCTTCTTCAGAAATCTCATTCATTTCACCTTCAACCATCATTACTGAATCGGCTGAAGCACCAATCATCATGTCTATGTCAGATTCTTCTAATTGAGCACGTGTTGGGTTGATAATGAATTCTCCATTAACACGACCTACTCTTGCTTCAGAAATAGGTGTTTCAAAAGGAATGTCAGATAATTGTATCGCTGCCGAAGCTGCTAATCCAGCCATAGCATCTGGCATTACATTTTCGTCATGAGACATTAACTGTACCATTACTTGTGTTTCGGCATGATAATCTTTTGGGAATAACGGACGTAAAACACGGTCTACAAGACGCATGGTTAATACTTCCCCATCACTTGGTCTTGCTTCTCTTTTGAAAAAACCTCCTGGATAGCGTCCAGAAGCAGCAAATTTTTCTCTATAATCGACTGTTAATGGTAAAAAATCAACATCACTTTGTTGATAGTTGGAAACTACAGTACACAAAAGCATACATTTTCCAGATTGAACAACAACAGAACCATGTGCCTGTTTTGCTAATTTTCCAGTTTCAATAGAGATTTCTCTACCGTCACCAAGGTCTATGACCTCTTTAAAAACTTGTGGAATCATAAATTTTTTAATTCTAATTAAACAATGGTCGTTGTGTTGTTGTAGTAGTTGTTGTGAGACCAATGAAAAACTATAAAAAGCTTCTTTAAATTTCTGTCATTACGAATCACATTTTTAGGTGTGATGAGGTCATCTAATTTCTTTTTTAGAAAGATTTCCAAGTTGTTACATTACTCGTTAAGACATTGTAACTATGTAATATTTAAACAAAAAAGAGGCTTTAAGCCTCTTTTTATTATTTTCTTAATCCTAATTCTTTCACTATGGCACGATATCTTAAGATATCTTTTTTAGTAAGGTAATCAAGTAAAGCACGACGCTTTCCTACTAATTTTACTAATGAACGCTCTGTGTTATAATCTTTACGATTTTTCTTTAAGTGTTCTGTTAAGTGATTAATTCTGTGCGTAAATAACGCAATTTGTCCTTCTGCAGAACCAGTATCATTTTTTCCTTTACCGTGTTTTGCGAAGATTTCTTCTTTTACTTCTTTTGCTAAATACATGCTAATATTGTTGTAAATAATTGTTATGTACACGAAAGTCTTTCTTTCGAGCGGCAAATATAGTAATAATTAATGATTTACATCTATCTGATTTAAAAATAAAAGTAAATTATTGGTTACTATAAAATTTATGCTCTTAGAGGTTGGTTTGTTATTAAATCGATATATTGATTTACTTTATTTTTGAGATCTTTTCTTAGTGTTATAAAATCTAGGAAACCGTGTTCTAGTAAAAACTCAGATGTTTGAAATCCTTCTGGTAAATCTTGACCAGTTGTGTCTTTTACAACTCGTGGGCCGGCAAACCCAATTAATGCGCCAGGTTCTGCTATGTTAATATCGCCCAACATAGCAAATGAGGCAGTTGTTCCTCCAGTTGTAGGGTCTGTACATAATGATATATAAGGAATTCCAGCATCTGCTAATTGTGCTAGTTTTACAGATGTTTTTGCCATTTGCATAAGAGAAAATGCAGCTTCCATCATACGTGCACCTCCAGATTTTGATATAACCATTAATGGAATTTTGTGTTTTAATGAATAGTCTGCTGCACGGACTATTTTTTCACCAACAACACTTCCCATAGAACCTCCTATAAATGCAAAATCCATACAGGCAATAACTAAATCTTTTCCTTTAGATTTTCCAACACCGCATCTTATGGCATCTTTTAGGTGGGTTTTTTCTTGAGCCGATTTTAAACGGTCTGGATATTTTTTGGTGTCTTCAAACTTTAATGGGTCTTTAGATTCTAGGTTTGCATCTAACTCTTTAAATTTGTTATCGTCAAAAAGAATTTCAAAATACTCTTTACTTCCTATACGAACGTGATATCCGTCTTCGGGACTTACATAGAAGTTTTTTTCTAATTCTTCTGCATCAACAATTTTACCCGTGGGAGATTTATACCATAATCCCTTTGGAGTGTCTTTTTTATCTTGTGTTGTTGTGGTAATTCCTTTAGTTTTTCTTTTAAACCAAGACATAGATTCTAGATTTTAGATTAACGATTGTAGCTATTATCAATCGACTTTTAAAACAGGTTTTGCTTTTTATTTATTTTAATAAAATGAAATTATTTGTTAATCACATTTTAGATAAATAAAGATAAAACCAAAAACAAAATTAAACCTTTTTTTAATTTTGAGGTAATAGCAAGATACTTTTATTAAAGAAATTCTTAGATGTTTATTTTTAAGATATTACTTTTTGTGTATTCAAATATAAAAAAAGACCCTGCAAATGCAGAGCCTTAATTATGTTAATGTATTTACTTAATTATAAGGTGTCGATGTTGTTTAAATCTTCGAAAGCCTTTTTTAAACGCTCTACAAAAGTTACTTCACCTGCACGTAACCAAACACGTGGATCGTAGTATTTTTTGTTTGGAGAATCATCACCTTCAGGATTTCCTATTTGTGATTGTAAATAAGCTTCGTTTTTCTTCATGTAATCACGAATACCACTCATAAATGCATATTGTAAGTCTGTATCAATATTCATTTTTATAACACCGTAGCTAATACCTTCACGAATTTCTTCAACGGTAGAACCTGAACCACCATGGAATACAAAATCGATATGATTATGACCTACACCATATTTTTTAGTAATATAGTCTTGAGAATTTTTTAGGATTTTAGGCGTTAATTTTACATTACCCGGTTTGTATACACCATGCACATTTCCAAAAGCAGCTGCAATAGTAAATTGATCGCTTACTTTACTTAATTCTTCATAAGCATAAGCAACTTCTTCAGGTTGTGTGTATAGTTTAGAATCATCAACATCGCTGTTGTCAACACCGTCTTCTTCACCTCCAGTGATTCCTAATTCTATTTCTAAAGTCATACCCATTTTGCTCATACGCTCTAAGTATGTTTTGCAAATTTCAATATTTTCTTTAATAGGCTCTTCAGAAAGATCAATCATGTGAGAACTGAAAAGTGATTTTCCTGTTTCAGCAAAATGTTTTTCACTAGCATCTAGTAAACCGTCTATCCAAGGCAATAATTTTTTTGCACAGTGGTCTGTATGTAAAATAACGGGAACACCGTAATATTCTGATAAGGTATGAACATGTTTTGCTCCTGCAATAGCTCCTGCAATGGCTGCATTTTGATTATCGTTATTTAAACCTTTTCCTGCATTAAATTGAGCACCACCGTTGGAAAATTGGATGATTACAGGTGCATTTAACGATGCTGCAGTTTCTAAAACACCGTTAATGGTATCAGATCCAATAACGTTTACTGCTGGTAGAGCAAATCCTTTTTCTTTTGCCAGTTTGAATATAGCTTGAACTTCTTTTCCTGTTGCAACACCAGGTTTTATATTATGTCCCATTTTTTTTAAATTAGTTTATAAAATTTTTAATGTACCAAAAGTAATGAATTTTTAATTTAAAGCCGTGACTTTGAGGAGTGAAACTTAGATAAACAACACTAAAACGTTATAGTGTGTTTGATAGTTAAAAGACATTTAGAATGGATAGTTTATACCTATGTTATAAACCGCATTTCCAAAATTATAATCATTAAACCATCTATTTTTGTCTTGGTAAAACGGATCGTAAGTTTTAAATCCTATATCAAAACGAAATACAAAAAAGCTAAAGTCGTAACGTAAACCAAAGCCAGAGCCAACAGCAATATCTTTTAGAGAGTTGAACCCTGAGAATATGGCTTTCGGATCATTTACTTCATCGAGAACATTCCAAATATTACCAGCATCTACAAAAACGGCACCGTTTAAATTGCCAAACAAATTAAATCGTTGTTCGGCACTAAAGGCTAATTTAAAATTAGCTTCATTAAATTCATTGGAACTTTCAGAACTACCAGGGCCTAGGCTATAGGCAGTCCAAGCTCGGTTGTCATTAGCTCCTCCAGCAAAGAAACTTTTTGAAAAAGGAATACTGGTTGAGTTTCCGTAAGGAATAGCAATACCTGCATAACTACGTACGGCAAATACATTTTTTTTACCTAAATTCCAATGTTTTATAAAATCTAACTCTGTTTTTGCGTACTGAGAAAAGGCCACGTTAAAAAGTTCATATCTATTACTACTATCCTTGTTTAACCCTAAAAGATCTGAAGCACTAGATAATATATTTCCAGCGAGTTCTAGTTTGACTCTAAAAATTGAAAAATTTTCGTCATAAATATTTTTTCGCGTGTCCTCTACTAAGCTAAAACTAGATGAGAAAATCAAATTGTTTTCAGTTAAACGTTGTTTTCTCTCATTAATATTAGAAACTGTTTTGTAATCTGAATCGTTGGGATTTAAAGAGGTGTTGTTATTTAAAACATCGCTTATAAATGCATCAGTTTGGTCAGGAAAATTTAAACTTTCTCCATTGTTATAATTTAATGATGTTGAAATAGCATTAAGTGTTTTTAAAGAATTTTGGTAAACACCAAAATAATTACCCACATTTAGGTTTCTAACGTATTGTGCATTGAAAATATCTAACCGATTAGTAATGTATCTTGATGGGCTCCATTTGTAGTTAAAAGTTCCGCTAAATGTTTGTTTGTCCAACCCGATATTTGTTTGACTAGTTGCTGATAAACTAATACGAGTACTTGGAGACATATATTTGGGGACAATATGATCTGTATTGAAAGGTGAGAATAGCCTAGGGATAGTTAGATTTAAATTAACGCCAATCTCATTTATATCAAAAAATTGATTACTTGATTTATTTGATGCATCTTTCGATGCTCCTATCGATCCTATTGCTGATAGCTCGAGTGTTTCTGCTCCTCTAAAAATATTTCTAATTAAAATACTTGGGTTTACTGCTAAACCTACAGTTTGAATATTACTTTGTGACACTTCGGTACTAAAATTTAAACCAAACTTTTTAAGAGGTGTTAAAAAAATATTGGTGGTAAGTGTTGCATCGTCATTTTCTATATACTTAATATCTGGATATTTAAAAGTTCGCAATTCACTTAAGTATCGGTACGAACGTGTTCTATCTAT
>JBNKYB010000035.1:0-57617 GCA_050300615.1 Flavobacteriaceae bacterium
TCTTTTAGGACAAGGACAACATAAAAAAATCCAATAAAAATAACTTCTTAGAGAATTTACTACCATAATAGTAAAATTTAATTCTGCAAGTGAAAATGTTTTAAGATTATAGAGAAATTGTCAAGCATCTAATCAAAAATGATAGTATGATACTTTTATTAAAAAATAATCTAGAAGAAAAAAAAAGAACTGATAAAAAATAACGAATAACTGATTTAAGGATTAATTAGTATGGCTATGAGAACAACTTTATTAACCAAAGTATATACCAATCTATGGTGGCTGCAAATAGCTTTAGGTCTCATTTTTATAATGTTTGGTATTGGAATTGCCTTATGTCCAAAAGAAGGCTATGCCGGGTTAAGCCTATTTTTTGCCGTTGCTATTTTGTTAACAGGTGCTTTTGAAATTACTAGAGCCATTAAAAATAAAGATTACTCTTTAAACTGGAAATGGTACTTGTTGGGCGGAATTGCAGATACTATAGTCGGGATTATTTTTTTGACCAATATTGAAATAACACTGCAATTAATTCCTGTATTATTAGGAATTTGGATTATCTTTAGAGGCATCTTATATATTATTTTAAGTTTAGAAGTCCGCAAAGAAGATTTTAACACATGGTTTGTTTTATTATTTTTTGGTATTCTTATTATTTCAATGGGAATTTTAATTCTTATAAAACCAGAAATTGGCAGCTATACCATAGTTTATGCAACAAGTATGGCTTTTGTTCTTACTGGTGTTTTTAGGGTAACTTTGGGACGAAGTTTATATAAATATAGGGATAGATAAGCGTATGGGGCGTCAAAAAAACTTAGTTTTCATTTTTTCGTTTATACTATTACAAATGGTAAATGTAAACGCACAAACCAACATATACAAAATTGCTGTGGATGGTACAGAAGTTGGTACTTTAACAGCAAACAAGGAGATTGATGGAGATAAAATCACATATACTATTGACAGTAAATCTGTAGTGCATTTATTGGGCAAAAATACCTTTACAACCTCTTTGGTTGCCGTTTTTAGAAATGACATGTTAGAATACAGCACTTATACTTCCGAAAAAAACGACCATTCTTATGACAGTAGTGTTATTAATGAAAGTAACGGCATTTACACCATTAATCGTAAAGGCAAAAAATCAACTTTAAACAGTCCTATAAAAAATGTGAAGTGTCAATTATATTTTGAAAAACCCGATATTAGCTATATGTATTTTAGTGTGTTGGATGCTAATTATAGTCCCATTATTAATTCAGACAGAAACACTTATGTTTATAAAAACACAAGTACAAATGAAACAATAACCTATACTTATTCAAATTCTACCTTAGAGCAAGTCACAACCGAACACGCCTTATATCATTTTACGTTTACACTAAAACAATAATTACAAAATCTATGTTGGTCAATGCTTCTTTTAACCGCTTAGTACTGTGTTCTATTTTCATTTTAACATTAAAACCAGCAATATCGCAAACTAGGTTTATCGATAAGGTATTTGATTCGGTAATAAAACAAACATTTAACTATTCTAAAATACAAGATTCAATTTTAAAATTGGATGTGTATCAACCCGCAAATGACACATTAAAAAAACGACCATTATTAATTTTGGTGCATGGCGGTGGTTTTTACTCAGGAAAAAGAAACAGCCACGGATTAATTTCCTTTGCAGAAAAGATTGCTAAAAAAGGTTATGTAGTTGCTTCAGTAGATTATACGCTATTGTACAAAATTGAAGACCTGAATTGTGACGTTAGTAAAAATTTCAAGCTGAATACTATTGATCGAGCTATACGAGACATAACCAAAGCACTACTCTATTTAGTAAATTATAAGGATGATTTTAAAATAGATGATACTAAAATTATTTTATATGGAAGTAGTGCTGGTGCTGAAATTATTTTGAATTTTGTCTATAACAAACAAAGGGTTATCAATACAGACTACTTTCCAAATATTCCTAAAATAGCTGCTGTAGTCTCTTTATCTGGTGCAATTTTAGATACCTCATTAATACATACATCGAATTCAGTTCCTGGTGTGTTTTATCATGGAACTGCCGATCCTATTGTTCCTTATGGTCTTGGTTCACATCATTCCTGTTTAAAAAAAGATAATGGCTATTTACCAGAATACGGCTCTAAACTTATCGTAGATAAACTTGAAAAATTGAATACCAGCTTTCTATTTTACAGTTATTTGAATAGAAAACATGATATCTTTAATCTTCCTGAAGCTGACTTCCATGCTGCCTTTATATTCATTAAACGTGTTGTTTTTGATGGTGATTTTTATCAAGCTAAAATCAATACCATTTCTAATTTTAAATAACCACAACAAAATGCCCTTTTTTCTTTATATGCTACGTATAAGAAATAAAAAAAGACGCTTTATGTACTAAAGCGCCTCTCCTAATTTTTTTTTCAGTTTTAACTATTGCATCTTTCTAAGTTTATTACCTAAAATCAAGCGATACGCTCCTATAAAAAAGAATGCAAATGCCGTAGAATAAACTATTGTTAAATCGCCAACCAATGGTTTAGCTAAGATAATCAACGCAAATATTACTGACAATACAGCAGACCATAAAAGTATTGCTGGCGCATCCTTTGCTCCTCTTTTTAATTCAAAATACATAACGATTAGCATTATGGATCTGAAAAGTAACCAAAACCCTAAAAATATTGGCAAAACTTCCATCGTTAGATTTTCGTTTGCCATCAATATACCTCCAATAAATAAATCTATTAATCCACCTATTAGGTAAATTACCCATTGTCCAGAATGTTTGCTTGCACCAAAAGCATTGATAATTTCAAAAATTCCAGTAATAAATATCCAATAACTAAAAAAGACAGCTAATGTAATAAAAGTTTCTAGTGGTGTGAACCAAAACCACAAGCCAAAGCCTATAAAAGCGATACCCAATAGCATTTGTAGCCACCAGTATTTTTTGTTCATGTTTAAAGTAAGTGTATTCTCCATTGTAATTATGTATTTAATTATTATTTGTAATTCTTAGTTATTTTTAAAATCTATTTTTAACGCTCATGCTTTTATTTATATACTTTTCAATAAGACCTGAAACTAATTTCTGGTAATGCCGTTTTTATTTAACTGCCTATCAAAATCCAGCAACCAATCTTTAATTTTTTTTGCCGCTACTTCGTTCTCACCTGGTGACAAATGGGTGCTGTTCTCGCATTCCATATAAATGGTCAAAGACACAACATCATCCCCTTCTTTATTAGTTGATGGTGTCATTAAAGTTATAATATCTACCAATTTGTTATTTAAATCCGATAAAGCCACATGCTCAGTTTCAATCTGAATGGTGTTTCCGCTTTTGGTTATTATTCCAGACGAGCCTTGCTGTTGTTCTAAGTATTTATTCCAGCTGGATTTTACAAAATCTAAATCCTCTTGAGAAATCGTTATTGTAAAACTCTTACTTACACCTGGTTTTGGCGCCCCACCTTCGGAAATAGTTATTTCTTTTTGTGCTGAAAGATTATAGATAACCAAAAACATAAAGCAAAACGTTGCTAAATTTTTCATAGATTATTTGATTTAGTGAGTTGTGTTAAGTTCCATTAATTCGTTATGAAACTGCAATAACCACTTCTTGATGTTTTTACCAGCTTCTGGATTGGTTTTGGAAGAGTAAAAAGTACCATCTTTCATCTGAATCCAAATGGTCATTAAAACGCCACTCTCTGAACTATTAGGTGCAAATCTTGAATGTATGGTGACTAATTGATTATCCAAAAAAGGAAACTCAACGTGCTCGCTTACAAAATCTAAATCGCCTTCTCCATATTCTATAAGATAGGTTGTACCTTTATGCCTTTCGATAAATTTCTCCCATTGATGTGAAGCCAAAGCTTCGCCAGCACCAATAACGTCGATGGTAAAACTTGTTGCCAATTTATGGTATGGTAAATTTTGCTCTCGAACTTGGAAATCCTCTTGAGCGTTTGAGAATGTTGCTGTCAGCAAAAAAGCGAATAATAATAGTGTGTTTTTCATAATGTTGGTTTTATTGTAATTCTTTCAATACAATATTTAATAGTATTAAAAAGCTCGATTATTTTTTCCATTATTCCTATGTTTTTATTTCCTAACGAAAATTATTAGTAAATGTACTATACCAATAAACCAAAAAGTGCTACCTAAGTAGCACTATACGTAGTTGCTCATTTTTTTTAAACTAAATTTAAAATTCGATTTCTATTCAGAAGTAATTCGGCCCATCGTACCTATAATGACTCTAATTTCAAATACTTTATTAACAGTAATACCATTAGTTAAAACAAGTCTTATCACTTCTTCCCCATCTGATAGTGCCTTAAAATTGAATTTATAATCAACAACACCATCGTTATTTTTTACAGTTTCAGTTCCAATTAGTTTTATAAATTCTAAAGATGAATCCAATTGCCATTTATAATCCGAACTTGCTTCAGATTTTAATCCTATCTCAAAAGGATCATCCTCAGTCAACTCTATTGTAGAGCCATTATCCTTATAGGTATAAGGACTTGAACATGCAATAAAAAGCGTAAAAAAAATAGTTAATATTAAATAAGATACTTTTTTCATTGGGTTAAATATATGTTAGAGTATAAAAGTACTTTGCACAAATCTACTGCAATGCTACTTAGGTAGCATACTATTGATTTAGCAAGGTTTAATTTTGAAATAGCATTTAATAAATATATATAAAATATGCCAGAATTAACAAGTTCAGAACGAGAGATTATACTCTACTACAATCCAGATAGACCAAGTGCATCAAAAACTTTAGGCTACGCAAAAGGCGAAGGCTTTGCACTACAAGATATAAATATTATAACCAATAAGTTTACAGGCACACAATTAGAAGAATTAGCAAGTAAATTAAATGTAAATATTGAAGGATTGGTAAATAAAGAACATCCAGATTATGAAGGTTATTTACACAATTCTAATTTTTCTGATGACGACTGGATAAAGGTACTTCAAAAAAACCCACAATTTATTAAAGAACCTATAGCTTTACGAGGTCATCAAGCTATGTTTGTAAAAACACCAAGCGATTTATCTCGTTTATAAACTAAAGTTTTTAGTGTTTTTATTTACTTGCTTGCCTTACCTTTTTTATTCAGTAAATAATCTTAAATAGAAAATATCTAAAGAAATTATTAATTTTTAAAACCACAATTATTATGTTACATCATCCAGAACATCGTGATCAATTAGAAAGATTGCACGACAGACACAAAAGACTTTCAATTAATGTTTATGATTACCATAGCTCTGGCGACCAAGAAAAGTTAAAGGAAGCTCAAGAAGAATTGAAGAAAACAGAAAAAGAACTTGATGCTTTAAAAAAGAAACTACACCCTTAATTTTTTTAAAACTAAAGAATAAAAAAACTATCAAACATAATGCTTGATAGTTTTTTTTATTTCTGAACTCGCTTACAAGAAGTTTATTGAGCAATAAAATATTTAATTAAATCAACTTTAGATAAGCTCCTGATTTTATAGTAGGATATAATTCTTCGTAAGAAAGAATATTTTCTCCCACTTTTTTATGAATAAAACTTCTGTCGAGCTGTTCTAGTTTTGTACAACCGGCACCTGCAAATAGTTCCAAAAAGTCATGAACCGTTTCATGTTGGTAGTTTTTTACACGTTTCCATTTATCTTCAACTACAAGACCTCTCATAAATTTAGGATCGTTAGACGTTACGCCTGTAGGGCATTTATTGGTATCACAACGTATAGCTTGAATACAGCCCAAAGCCAGCATCATTCCTCTTGCTGAACTACATAGATCTGCTCCAATACAAAGAGCTTTAAAAATATCGAAAGCTGTGAATATTTTAGTGGCTGTAAATACTTTGATGTCCTTTTTTAGGTTATACCCATTTAACGTATCTACTACAAAAACCAAAGCTTTTTCCCAAGGCATACCTACATAATTGGAAAAATCTATGGGTGCTGCTCCTGTTCCTCCTTCTGCACCATCTACAGTAATGAAATCAGGTTTAATACCTGTTTCAACCATTGTTTCACAAATATCGATAAACTCTTTTTTATTACCTATACATATTTTAAAACCTATCGGTTTTCCGTTAGATAAATCACGTAATTCTTGTATCCACTTACATAATCCTTCTGCATTCTTAAAAGCAGTATGACTTGGTGGTGAAATGACATCTGTGTGTGGTTTTACTCCTCTAATTTCTGCTATTTCTTCATCATTTTTTGCTGCTGGCAAAACACCACCATGACCTGGTTTTGCACCTTGCGAGATTTTTATTTCAATCATTTTCACTTCATCTAAAGCAGCTTTTTCCTTTAGCTTTTCAGCCGAAAATTGTCCGTCTTCGGTTCTGCACCCAAAATAACCAGTACCTATTTCATAAACTAAATCACCACCTTGTCTGTGATATTCAGAAATACCGCCTTCTCCTGTATCATGAAAAAAGTTTCCTGCTTTTGCTCCTTTATTTAATGCCATAACTGCATTTTTACTTAAGGCTCCAAAGCTCATTGCAGAAATATTAAAAATACTAGCCGAATAAGGTTGTTTACAATCTGGACCACCAACTAAAACCCTGGGTGCTTCTTCCAATTGCTTTGCTGCATAGATACTATGTTGCATCCATTTGTATCCTTCTTCTTCAACATTAAGTTCTGTACCAAACGGATGTGTTTCTCTTTGTAATTTTGCACGTTCATAAATATAGGCGCGATGATTACGGTCTATTGGCTTGCCATCAGTATCGTTTTCAACAAAGTATTGATGAATTTCTGGGCCAATTAATTCTAATAAAAAACGCATATGTCCTAATACAGGAAAGTTTCTCAAAATGGTATGCTTTTTTTGGGTAATATCATAAATACCTAAGCCAAAAAGTAATATGACAGTTATTGACAACCCATAAATTGGCCAAATGACAATTCCTATGATAATTGCAATAACAAATAATGCGAAAAATGTAAACTTTAAAGCTTCTCTCATAATAAATTTATATGTTGTGATATATTTAACTAAACAAAAATAACACAGCAATCACCTAATTATTGCTACTTAGGTAGCAATACGGCAAATTACAGTTACTTTTCATGTATTCTAAACAAAAATAAAATATTTAATTGTTACTTCTCTTGATTAGACGTTTTATCAGACCTTAAAAATAGAACTATAGCATCGAGCTCATCTTTAGATAATGCCCCTCCATAAGCTGGCATATTTTCAGCACCATTTACAATACGAATAATCATTTGATCTCTATTTAATCGATTTTGAACATTAGTAAGCTCTGGGCCTCTTATACCTCCTTGACTACCAATCTTATGACAATAAAGACAACCTACAGTATTAAAAAGTTCAATTCCCTTTTCTATTTCAGAAGAAGCATCGGGAACGGTTGTGTATTCAGACAAGGGTTTGGCATCAAAATGTGGTGACCAAGGTGCTTTGATACCAATATACCATAATGAGGAAATAGACAATATTACAAATGTAACACCAGCAATCGCCCATGGTCTACGTAAAGGACTACGCTCTCCTTTATTAGATAGAAAAGGTATAGCAAATAGTAAACTACCACCTATCAATGGCCCTAAAAACATCACGTACGATTCAATTTCACGTGGCATTAGAGCAAATAGTGCAAAAATCCAAGTAAAATACCAATCGGGCTTAGGATCTGCATTCACATTAGTCAAATCTGGTTGGGATGTTAGCTCAGGAGCGCCTATAAACCATGCTAAGCCAACAATTATTAATAGTACAATAACACTAAAAATGGCATCTCTCCAGATAGCATTAGGAAAAAAAGGAACTCCTTTTTTTAATAACATATCTTCATACCATTTTCTATAGGTTTTAGGATCAACCAGTCTGCCTGGTTTTGGAGGTTCTGAAATACCGTTTTTAAAAACTAAATACAAGTGGAAAATAACAAAAAGAAAAATTAAAGCCGGAAATAAAAACACGTGCATTGCAAAAAAGCGATTGAGTGTTTCTCCTCCAATCGTATCACCGCCTAGAAGAAAATAAGCAATAGATTTTCCTATTACAGGAATTCTTCCCATTTGTTCAGCAGCAACAACCGCAGACCAGACACCATTATTATCCCAACGTAATAATTGACCTGTAAATGCCATAACAATCGTTATGAACATGAGGATAACCCCTGTTATCCAACTCATTTCTCGTGGGTATTTATAAGCAGCATTAATGTAGACACGTATCATATGCATACCCATTAAAAAGACCATTCCTGAAGCTCCCCAATTGTGTAAGCCTCGGATAAAGCTTCCCATGAAAGCTTGATTTTCTATGTATTGGAGAGATTGATAAGCAACATCTGCTGATGGTTGATAAAGAAAACCAAGAGCAATACCAGTAATTACTTGTAAAACAAGACAAAATAATGTTGCACTTCCCCAAACGTAATTCCATTTAGCCCCTGGCGGTACTAAATGCGTAGTTAGAGGCGTCATGAGATTACTTAAACCTCCACGATCATCTAACCAATTCCATATGTTATTTAATATTTTTTTCACGAAGTAATAGTGGTTATTGGAATAGATTCTGTTTCAATTTCTACAGCATTATTTACAATTCTTACAGGATATTTATACAAACCACGTGGTGGTGGCCCTGCAGCTCTCGAGCCATCCTTGTAGTATACACCACCATGACACGGACACATAAATAATTCTGCTTTAGCTTCCCAACGAACAGGACAACCTAAATGCGCACAGTTTACAGAAAAAGCCACAAAATCACCATTAGTTTCTTGCCTTAAGTAGGCTGCAGAATTGGAAATTTTACCTGCCCATTTATAAGGAGAAGCATTTTCAAAAGATACCATTTTTGTTTCTCCAACTTTAAAATCTGAAAGCATTCCAACTTTACGCCATATAGTTCCCTTTTTTCTAGTAATAGGATCTAGCATGGCTGTAAATAGTGGAAGAGCTAAAATAGCACCTATAAACCCACCGATAGCAAAAGTAAGTTTTGTTAGAAATCCTCTTCTGTCAACAGAATTCTCAATGTTTTCAGTTTCTTTATTTTTTTCGCAATTACAACTCATTCGCTTCTCTTTTAGGAAGTTCTTTATAAATATCAATAATCCATCCTGTTATGGCAACTACAAAAAGTATCAAACCTATTCCTGAAATTATCCAAGAGGTTATAATACCCCAAAAAATTAGGACAATACCAAAAGCCAAAAAAAATGGCCAATAGGTTGGCTTTGGTAATTCTTCTGGTTGTGCCTTAATTCTATTTTCTTTAGTCTTCATATCATTATTATTTATCTGAAATATAGGATTCTACTAATTGACTTTCGTTTACAACAGGATTCTCATCGTACCAATGCAATAGTATTTCAATCGAAGATATTACGTATAAAATACAACCAGGAACCCACATCATAAGTCCAGCTAATTCTTGATCTGTTTTTATAGACATTGGTATAGGGTTTCTAAACGTAGCAAAAAATGGGATAGCTTCTGCCATAGATGCAGAACTCGCCATAAACGTTACATATAATCCTAATGCAGAACAACTTACACATGCTGTAAATAAATAGATAACACTTTTTAATGCTTGTAGTCTTTTGGCTTTATTGGGATGAAATACCGGTAATGCCAATAAAAACCCTGCTAAAAATAATAGTATATAAATTGGTGCTTCTGGAATTTGAGCTACCCAACTATTTTTAGGAACGCTAATACCACATATAGCTAATCCATTTTTTGATGACATCATGGCGGCACTTAAAAAATGACCAGTCCACATAGTTAAAGCTCCAATAAGCCAAGTAATAACAAAATATTTAGTGGGATTTTTTATGATTTTCAATCTGTTAAAAAGACGGTTCTCAAATGCTTTTGAGGGCAATGATTTTAAAAGCAAAATAGGAGATACCATCAAGAGTATAATATGTTGCAACATCGTAACACTATGCAAACCAAAATTTTCTAAATCTGCAATAGGGGTGCCTAGCACCAGGTATATAAGTCCGATACTAAGTGAGAAATATACTTTTTGAATGGTAGTGGTTTTTAACAACAAGAAGTGGCACAAAATAAATACCAGGCATACCGATAGTCCAATAAACGACCAATTGAATGGATTTAAAAAATAGTTTGTTGCGTTCATAATAATGGTGTTATATAGACAAAATAAAAAACAAAAAGCCATACGACATCTACAAAATGCCAATAGACGTCTACCCCTTCAATACCAGCTATTGTTACAGTTCTCTTTTTTCCAAAAGCCAGTACAAATAGTACTAGTAATGCAATAAGACCAAGAATAACATGTAAACCATGAAACCCTGTAAGAGTAAAAAAACTAGATCCAAAAACATCTTTGTTTAAAGTGATTTGTTTATGATATAGACCAATGTATTCCGTGATTTGGCCAACAATGAATATACCACCAAATAATAAGGTGATGACCATAAATAGCTTAAATTTCTTTAAATCTTTCTTGCGAAGTGCTTTCTTACTTAAAATTAATGTTCCACTACTTGCCACTAAAAACAAGGTGAAAACCCCAGCTCTTACTGCATCTAAATTTTTAGCAACCGTATCAGTAGCATCAGAAAAATTTCTATAATACACGTACGAAATAATCAACGCTATGAAAAAGAACGTTTCTGAAAAAATCAAAAATAACATTAACATTTTACCTTTATCTTTCATCAGTTTAATCGTTTATCTGGGTTATCAGGATTATTTAAATCCCATAAAGGTCTTCTGCTATGAACTCTTGGAATCTCGTCAAAATTTTTAAGCTCAGGTGGTGATGGTGTAGCCCATTCTAGCGTCCAGGCATCCCAAGGGTTTGCCGGTGCAGTTCTTGGTTTTTTCAAAGTCTTGTATATATTCCAAAAGAAAATAGCCATTCCAGCAAACATAAAAACTGCCCCAATGGATGAAAATATATTTAAAATCTTCCAGTAAGGTAAATCAGGATAAGTATAAACTCGTCTTGGCATACCAAAAATTCCCAAAATATGCTGAAGGAAAAACGTTAGATTAAAGCCTAAAACGAATAGCCAGAAATGCCATTTTCCTAATTTAGCTGAAAGCATTCTACCACTCATTTTTGGAAACCAATAGTAGATACCAGCAAATATTCCAAAGAGACTACCTCCTAAAAACACATAGTGAAAATGTGCTACCAGATAATATGTATCTGTTAATTGCCAGTCTATGGGCACAATAGCAAAGGATACTCCACTTAAACCGCCAAAAGTAAAATCGATTAAAAAAGCAATGGCGAATAGCATTGGAATGGAAAGAGTAATACGCCCTTTATGCATAGTTCCAATCCAATTGATAACTTTTAAACCTGTTGGTATAGCAATAAGCATACTACTTATCGCAAAAAAGGAATTCACGGTATTTGACATACCAACTGCAAACATATGATGCGCCCAAACACTATAAGAAAGCAAAGCTATAGCTACAGAAGATGCTGCAACAAATTTATAGCCGTATATGGGCTTTCTTGAAAATACGGGAATTACTTCTGAAATAATCCCAAATGCCGGTAACACCAAAATGTATACTTCGGGGTGTCCAAAAGCCCAAAAGAAATGTTGCCACAAAATAGCCGAACCACCTGTAGATGGTATAAAAAAATGAGCATCAAACTGGCGATCAATGAGCATCATAAACAAACCTGCATTGAGTAATGGAAATGCAGCAAGTAATAAAAAAGCATTGATAAAAACCATCCAGACAAAAAGTGGTAACATATTGAGTTTGATGTCTGGAGAGCGTAGGGATAAAATGGTGGTTACGAAATTTAAACCAGCACCAATACTACCAATTCCTGTTAAAATAAGCCCTACTAAAAAATAGTCAACACCTGATGTTGATGAATAATTATTTTCGCTTAAAGGTGCATAATTAAACCAACCTGCGTCTGGTGCTCCTCCTGCAAAAAAACTAAAATACAGTAAAAACCCTCCCATACAAGTCATCCAGAAACTGAACGCATTAAGCCTAGGAAAGGCCATTTCATTGGCACCTATCATTAAGGGTATTAAATACGTAGACAAACCAATCAATGCGGGCATCAAGACTAAAAAAATCATGGTGGTACCGTGCATTGTAAAAATCTGATTGTATAGCTCTGGTGAGATTAAATCGTTATTAGGAACTGCTAGTTGTGCACGAATGAGCATGGCTTCTAAACCACCAACTACAAAGAAAAAAAGGGCTAACCAAAGATACATAATACCTAACTGCTTATGATCTACAGATGCAATCCAAGCCAATTTACCTCTTCCGGTTTTTAAGGATGGTAATTGCTCGTTATCTTCTGGTACGTCTATGAATATGCTCATTTTAAATTATTTATATAGGCCACCAACGCATCGACTTCATCCTCAGAGAAAATAAAATTAGGCATTTTCACACCCGGTTTTACTGCTTGTGGGTTTGTTAACCATGCCCGTAAATTTTCTTCGTTATTAACTTTCATATCTGCTAAAAAGCGTTTGCGACTCGCAAAATGGGTTAAATTTGGTCCAATATTCTCTTTATACGCTGTTCCGTTAATAGCATGGCAATTGGTACAGGTTTTTTCTTCAAATATTTTTTTACCTTTTAAGAATAACCCTCCTGAACTAGTTACGGCTGGCTGTAGCTGTTGCTGTTGCCACACTTCAAAATCTGCGGGATCAACTGCTGTCACTCTAATTCGCATACGACCATGTTCAACACCACAAAACTCACTGCAAGTTCCTAAATATTCACCAGGATTTTCGGCATACATCCACATATAGTTGTTCATACCCGGAATCATATCTAATTTTCTACCTAATTCTGGAACCCACCAACTATGGATAACATCTGCCGATGTTAATTTGACTAGTATTTTTTTTCCGGTTGGTATATAAATCTGATTGGCAGTAATGACATTACTTTTTGGATATTTTGCTTCCCACCACCATTGATGACCTGTAATTTCCAGAAAGGGTTCTGGATTTTCTGGAATGTCCTGCACCTTATCCATAGTCGCTATAGTTAAGTATACAAAAACAACAGTTATAAGTGTTGCTATAATTGCCAAAACATATTCTACACGCTCGCTACCTTCTTTTTGAGAGGGATCTTTCTGACTTTTCTTTACACCGTATCTAAAAATATAAAAAAGCGTGTAAAAAGTAACCAATGCAAAAATAATACCCGCTACTATTAGAAAATAGTAAAACAAATTATTCATTAATTTAACATCAGTTGCGTATAGGAAATAGTGATTGGTCATTAATTGGTTTATTGTTCGCTTTGCCACTTAGAACAACTTCTTTTTGAAAAAAGCCGAACTAGATAAGTAGCAAATTAAATGAATTATAGTTAATCTAGCAAGCCTTTCAATTCGTCCATTAAATTTTTATGCTGTGCTTTTTCTCCTTTAACTGCCAATAAAATTTCTTTTACTTTGGATTTTCCAAACCCCCATGCTTCGTCTAAAGAGATGTGTGGCGGCAGTGATAATTCCCCTGGATTTGTTACGGCATCAATGATAAATGGTTTATCTGATGCAATTGCCATTTCAATTGCCTTAGAAATATCCTTAGCATCTTCTACTCGAATACCATCGCCTCCACAAAGTTTTGCATATTCGGCAAAGTTGGGATTGGTAAGTTTCAAAGCTTTATCAGTATAAGCAATTCCTGCTTCCTCTTCTTCTATTTTCACAAAACCCAGCTGACTATTGTTATATACCAATATTTTAACAGGCCAATTGTAACGTACAGCTGTTATAAAATCGTTCATACACATACCAAAAGCGCCATCACCCACAATGGCCCAAACTTGTCGTTTTGAATTTAAAGATTGAATACCCATTGCAGCAGGAAACCCGACTCCCATAGTACCATGATTAAAAGAACCTTGTAATTTTCTATTGCCATAAAAAGATAAATGATGAGATAACCAAATGGCACTTTCTCCCACATCAACAGTAAAACAAGCATCATCACTAGCTTGTTTATCTAGCTCTTGAATGAATAGTTGTGGATGTATGGGTTTAGTTTCAACATCAAAAGTATCTGGATTGTTTTTATGAGTTCTCCACTCCTCATATTTATCAACAAGATGATTTACAAATTTCGAATCTTCTTTAGCATTTACTTTTGGTAACAATTTGGAAAGCGACGCTCCACAATCTCCATGAACACCATGTGTTACTTTTGCCCTGTTACCAATATTTTCTAGACGATTATCTATTTGAATAATAGTACAATCATCTGGTAAAAAATTGGTATAAGGAAAATCAGTTCCTAACATTAACAAAACTTCGGTTTTCATAACGGCCTGATAACCACTTGGATTTCCAATAAGCCCTGTTATTCCTACCACATTTTTATCGTTGGTATGAAATACATCAGACGAACGTAACGTATGTGTTATTGGTGCGTTTAGCTTTTCTGAAAGTTGCAACACTTGTTCCTTACTGTCTTTACAGCCAGCACCAGCAAAAATACTTACTTTTTTAGCTTTGTTTATAACTGAAGCTATTTTTTCAATGTCGTCATCAGAAGGAACTAAAACAGCATTAGAGCGCACTACAGGATGTGCAAAATGATTTCCACCAGCTTCTTCATTCGCAATATCCACAGGGATTTCTACACGTACTACAGCATTTTGTTCCAATGCAATTTGAATAGCTCTTAAAACAACTCTTGGCGCTTCTTCTGCAGAGCGAATGACGGCTTGATAGGCACAAACATCATCAAAAATTTTGGTTAATCCTACTTCTTGAAAATAGTTAGTTCCCATATTTACACGTGCTACTTGTCCGCTAATAGCTAAAACAGGGACTCGCTCTTTTTTTGCATTGTACAATCCGTTTATTAAATGCAAGGTACCTGGACCAACAGTTCCTGCACAAACGGCAAGATTATTTGTCATTTGAGCTTCTGCTCCTGCCGCAAATGCGCCATTTTCTTCATGACGAACAGCATTCCATTTTATATGGTATGTATCTGCTTGCAAGGCATCGGTAAATGTATTTAATGCATCTCCAGTGACTCCCCAAATTTGAGTGACACCTATATCTTCTAGTATTCTTAATATTTGTTCTGCTACATTCATCTTTAATTTTGTTTTAATTTTAATTTTGTTTTAAATATAATGTTTCTCTATGAATTTTAGACTTTGATATTAAAATACCAATAACACAACACCTGTAAAACTTTGATTATCAACATACTTGCACATTAAATAATAGATAAAGTAATACATATATCATCCTAAAGCTCAAATAATCCCATAGGTATGGCATGAAAGCCTAATCGTTTCACTTCATTTTCAATAGTTTTAATCTCAACCATTTTAGAGCTGTGCACAGTAAATTCTTTTGGTAATTTTTGTTGACTTAAAATCACATCTTTTATACCGTCAATGGATTTTATAGCACCAATAATTCTATCTAAATCTTCTTGTTCTTGTGCATTTGTTCCAAAGATTTTTCCGTGATTTCCCGGTATGACGTTTTCTGACAAATAACTCATTTGTTTTATTTTAAATAGTTAATTTTTATTTATTCTGTTTTGGTTGAAATATGAAAAATAGCATCACCTTGATAAACCATCGGTGCTTCATTGATGTTTATGATATAACCATCGTCACTGGCTTTTACTATATAACTTTTAGCACCATAAGGATCTGAAAGTGTTGCTATTTCTTGCCCTTTTTCTACATAATCGTGAATATTAATCATAGTATGTAAAAACCCCGAATGCTCTGCTCTAATCCAATGATTTTCAGTAATGAATATACTATTTTGTGATGCTTTGGGTATTTCAAAAGTTGCGTCTAACATTTTTAAATGAGCCAAAACTCTTTTAATTCCATTTAGCGCTTCCTTACAAATCATTTTATTAAGGTTGAGGCTTTTACCGCTTTCATTTAATAAAATAGGAATCTTTTTTTTACTGCAAGTCTCCCTATAAGAACCTTCAATTTGTGGCTCATACAACGTAAAAGGAGCATTAAATATCTTGGCCAATTCTTTTACCTCATCGTTGCCCTTTTCTATTCTAATCTGAGCTGCATTAAACCGTTCTCCTCCTCCTGTATGGAAATCCATGCACAAATCTGCAACCGGTAAAATCTCCTTGACAAAATGATAAGCAAATCTGCTTGCTAGAGAACCACTAGAACTTCCTGGAAATTCCCTATTCAAATCTCTTCCATCTGGAAAATATCTGGATGTATTCAAAAACCCAAATACATTTACAATTGGCACACATATTATAGTGCCACGCCTTGGAATATTTATTTTATGTGAAATGACTTCGCGAACAATCTCCATTCCATTCACTTCATCACCATGAATACCAGCAGTTATCAAAATTGTTGGACCAGGATTAATGGAACGCTCTACAAAAACTGGCACTTCAACTGCTGTGTCTGTAAACAAATGTGCAATGTTAAAATTGAGCTTTTTTCGTTCACCTAATTTTATTCGCTCTCCCAGAATTTGTAAATCTTCAGTATGCTGTTTGTCAATCATCATTATTATATGTTTCTTTCAATATATTTAATAATACTTCCTGCTATATCTTTTTTTGTGGCACTCTCAATTCCTTCTAGTCCTGGCGACGAATTGACCTCCATAATAAGTGGTCCTCGTTTAGATTGTAATAAATCTACACCAGCAATGCCTAATCCAAGAATTCTTGCCGCTTTTATAGCTGTATTTTCTTCTTCGTCTGTTAGTTGAATAAGGTTAGCAATGCCACCTCTATGTAGGTTAGACCTAAACTCGCCATCCTTTCCTTGGCGTTTCATGGCACCAACTACTTGTCCATCTACAACCAAAGCTCTAATATCTGCACCTTTAGCTTCTTTAATGAATTCTTGTAAAATAACACGTGCATGTAAGCCATTAAAAGCTTCAATTACAGAACTCGCTGCATTTTCCGTTTCTGCCAATACAACACCTAAACCCTGTGTACCTTCCAATAACTTAATGACCACAGGTGCACCTCCAACAGTTTTAACTATATCATTAGTATGTTTTGAGTAGTTTGTAAAAACAGTTTTAGGAATACCTATATTTCCTTTGGTAAGCAGTTGTAAACTTCTTAATTTATCTCTTGATCTTGTCAAGGCTACAGATTCTAGTGTAGAGAAGACATTCATCATTTCAAACTGTCTTATTACTGCAGCACCATAATAGGTATTTGATGCCCCAATTCTTGGAATAATAGCATCAACGTTATCCAACAATCTACCTTTATACAATATACTTGGGTGTCTTTTCTCAATAACTAAATCGCAATATAGATAGTCGATCACTTCAACATCATGCTTTCTTTTTTCTGCCGCTTCAACCAATCTTTGCGTAGAATATAATTTAGCATCTCTAGAAAGAATTTTAATATTCATTATTTAAATTATTTTGCGAAGTAAAGAAACTAATAATTAGAGGCAATGACTGCTACTTAAGTAGCAGTGAAAACAAAAATTGAAGCGTAATTTTAAGGTATTAATTTTTAAGAAATTTTTAACCAGACAGATATTCTGATTTAATAAGAATGGAACATATTTTGTCTTTAAATCATAAAATTTAATACACATTGCAAATGAAAAAATTAGTTTTAATAGCTCTTGTTGCCGGAATTGCAACAAGTTGCAACAGTCAAGACAAGTCTAAAACTGACTTGGCACAACATGAACCAAAAGTTGAAAAACCAAAAGGGAATTGGACAGTTAATAAAGAAGTAGATGAGAACGGAAACGTTGTTAAATACGACTCTATTTATTCCTACTCTTCTAAGGATAATTTTAAAGGAATTGATTCTGAAGATATGGATAGTCTAAGAAATGGTTTTACGCAAAAATTTGAAAAACATTTTTACTCAAGTTCAGATGGTACAATGCCTGATGCTTTTGCTGATGGCTCTCTTTTTGAAGACGAAATGTTTAAAGATTTTTTTGAAAATGACATGGAAAATTCATCAGAAATAATGAAAAAAATGAGAGCACGCATGGAAGCTATGCGCTCACAAATGCAACAAGGAACTGCTGTTATTCCTGCATTACCTTCTAAAGATAACAAAAACTCAAACAAATAATTTTTTACATAATTGGTTAGTTAGTGAAGAAATTCACCGTTTAAATAATATATCTTGCGGTGTTTTTTTTAAATTACCATAGCCTTTTTAAACATTTTATTATTACTAATGATATATACTATAATCGCTTTTTCTGCTTTAGTGCTATTTGCTATTTACGCTTTTACTTCTACCCGAAAAAAGAAGGTTGAGACTTTTCCTGAAAACTGGCACGACTTATTACTGAAACATGTCCATTTTTACAGAGAATTATCGCCAAATGAGCAACGACGTTTTCAAAACCGAATGATGCTGTTTTTAAGTGAAGTATATATAGATGGTGTAGATATAGAACTCAATGATTTAGACAAAATTTTGATTGCATCGAGTGCTGTAATCCCTGTGTTTAATTTCCCAGAATGGCACTATAAAAATTTAAGTACGGTTTTAGTCTACCCAGATCACTTTAATGAAGATTTGGGGTTTGCTCAAACTGATGAAAAACGACATATTATGGGCATGGTTGGTAATGGACAATTTGAGCACCAAATGATTCTTTCCCGAAAAGCATTGCATGAAGGATTTACACAAAAACCACATATTCATAATACTGGAATTCATGAGTTTATACATTTAATTGATAAAAGTGATGGCATTGTAAACGGTGTACCAGAAAACTTAATAAAACATTCTTATGTGATTCCATGGCTTAAAATCATTCACAAGGAAATGGAAGCTATCAACAATAATAAGTCTGACATTAGAAGTTATGGTGGCACTAATGAAGCTGAATTTTTAGCAGTAGCTTCAGAATACTTTTTTGAACAACCAGAACTCATGGAAAAAAAGCATCCTGACTTATACCAAATGCTTAAGGCTTGTTTTCATACTAAATAGCATTAATAACATGCCAAAAAAATAACTTAATATTATGAATGATTTTAAAGTAGCAGATTTATGTGATGCAAACTTAGATAAAGTAGCAATAGCAAACCCAATTGGCTTTAATAATTATGGTGGCAAAAAACGTTTTGGCGGTAAAATACACACTCTAAAATGTTTTGAAGATCATGCCTATGTAAGCAAAATTGTAAGTACAGATGGTACTGGAAAAGTCTTGGTGATTGATGGAGGTGGTTCTAAACGGTGTGCTATTGTTGGCGATAAAATTGCAAGTTTAGCAATAAAAAATAATTGGGAAGGCATTATTGTTTACGGAAGCATAAGAGATACTGCAACAATTGCAAAGCTTAATATAGGCTTAAAAGCTTTAGATGTTTACCCTATTTCTAAAACAACTTCAATTGATTGGGAAACACAGATAAATGTAACTTTTGCTGGTATCGTTTTTAAACCTGGTGAGTTTGTATATAGCGATGAAGATGGGATTATTATATCAAAAGAGGCCTTAGTGTAACATAAAAGAGCATCTTTTAATTAAAAGATGCTCTTTTACTATATTTCATCAATTGGTGATAAGTTATCAATTTTTTACTGGTATTACCAGTATTGGGATTTTGGTATGCTTTACAATTTTTACGGCTGTATTACCCATTAGTATATTGTCTAAAGCATTATGACTGTGTGTGCCTATAACCAATACATCTGCTTCCCATTCTTTCACAAATTCTAAAATTTCGTAATCTGGGTCACCATCCAACACTTTGGTCTCTATCTCTGGTTCACCTAAAAATTTAGCTGTAGTTTTAAGAAATTTTCCTGCTTCCTTTTCTAAATCTTCAGTAAACTCCATTTTTTTTTGAATTAAGAACCCATCATATCCCATAACTGGGTCATAATCCATAGCATACAAAGCCGCGTCATTTACTACGTGAACCAAAACTACTTTGGCTTTTAGTGCTTTTGCATACTCATAACCCAAAGTTGCAATTTTTTCTGCGGAAGGACTAGTGTCTAGTGCAATACATATTTTTTTCATGTGCTTATATTTATTATTTTAACTTATATTCTATCCATAACTGCAAATATACAGCCAGTATGCTACCTATTACTACGGTTCCTATGGTTCCTATGGTTTCTACATAATTGGCAAATACAATTTCAAAAACTGGAAACTATTAGTTATATAATTCGTCTTTATTTATATATGTAAATGTAGAACCATCGTTAAACAAAAACCGCTACCTAAGTAGCAGTTCAATATATTTTAAAAAGAATTTAATGCATAGAAGTATGACTCATTGTCTCTGTATTTTTTACTTTCTTAATCAAGAAAATAATTGGTATACACACCAAGAAAAAAACGCCAAGTGTTATAAATACATCTTTATAAGTAACTAAATAAACTTGCTCCGTTAGCATTCCATTTAATACCTTTAAAGCTTGCTGTTTAGCTTCAAAAGCATTGGTGCCTTTAGCTATTAAACCCTCTGTTATAGATTGCAAACGTGCCATAACATTAGAATTATTAGTACTTAAATGGGAGTCTAATATATTTCTATTTTGTGCTGCTTTATTAGCTAAATAAGTAGCTAAAATGGCAATACCAAATGAGCCTCCTAATTGACGCATCATATTATTAATTCCTGTAGATTGTCCAATATCTCGTCCTTTTAAACCTTGTAATGATAAAATGGTTAAGGGTAAGAACAAAAAGCCCATTCCAAAACCTCTTAATAATAATGGAAAAAAGAAAGCTTTTTCAGTTGTGTTTGGCGAAATAATAGTAGATGTTAATAAACAGAATATTCCGAAAACTGCAAAACCTATTGGCACTAGAATTTTAGGAGATATACCTTTAGAGATCAATGCTCCTACAACAGGCATCATCATACCTCCTAACAATGCTCCAGGAATTAAAAGTTCACCTGTCTGCGTTGCAGTATAGCCCAATATTTGTTGGGTAAAAACAGGATAAATAAAAACCGACCCAAACAATCCAAATCCCAAAATAAACGAGAGAAACGTGCCTACAGCAACATTTCTATGCTTTAGTACTTTTAAATCTACTATTGGATTTGCTTGTTTCAACATTCTCCATATAAAACCTATAATACCAAAAGCTGCTATAAAAGTAAAAATTGTTATAAATGACGATTGAAACCAATCATCATCATTTCCTTTTTCCAAAACCAACTGTAATGAACCAACTCCAATAATGAGCAATAAAATCCCTATCCAATCTATTGATTTTTTGAGCTTCCCTTTAATAAAATTCACTGGGTTTTTCACATAAGTAAATGCTAAGATTGATGCTATCACACCAATTGGTAAGTTGATAAAGAAAATCCAATGCCAAGATAAATTATCTACAATGACACCACCCAAAGTTGGGCCAATAGTTGGACCAATAACCACCCCCATACCAAACAACCCATTGGCTAATCCCAATTCCTTTCCAGGAAAAGCTTCAACTAAAATAGTTTGTGAAGTAGTTAACAATGCACCTCCTGCCATACCTTGAATGAAACGAAAGGCGACTAGCTCCCAAATACCCGTAGACAATCCACAAAATACTGAAGCAGCTGTAAACAGAACTACTGATGTAATAAAATAATTACGTCTTCCAAAGGTTTCAGATAAAAAACCTGCCATTGGAATTATAATAACATTGGCAATGGCATAAGCAGAAACCACCCAAGTAACTTCGTTAAGTGTTGCACCTAGGTTACCCATCATGTCTGTTAAAGCAACATTGACGATAGATACATCTACCAGCTCTAACATAGAACATAAAATAACCGTAATGGTAATTAGCCATTTTCTAGCACCAGTTTCTGCCATTATTTTCTATGAGTTGGGATGCTTACTGTTACACTCATTCCAGCCTCTAGATTATAATCTGCTGAAATAGCATCCGTAAATTCTAGTTTTACAGGTACAAGTTGCACTACTTTTACAAAATTCCCTGTAGCGTTATCTGGAGGCAATAAGGCGTATGTTGCTCCTGTAGCTGGAGAAAGCATAGTTACTTTGGCTTTAAAAACTTTATCTGGATAAGCATCTACAGTTATTGTTGCCGAATCTCCTTCTTTGATTTTATTGAGTTGGGTTTCCTTATAATTGGCAACCACCCAAATTTCATTTCCTATAATATCTGTTAATGGCTGACCAGCTTGTACAAACTGGCCTTCTTTAATTTTCACTTCGGACAAACGACCGTCTGAAGGTGCAGTAATCGTTGTGTAAGAGTACATAAGTTTTGCGTTTGCCAAATCTGCTTCACGCATTTTTACCATAGCTTCGGCCGCTTTTATAGCATCTTCCGAAGTTACTACTTGCTTTTCTGAAACTTTATATTGTGCTTTTGCAGCCTGGTACTTTGCTTCAGCTGCTTTAGCTTCGGCTTGTATGGCATCAAAACTGGCTTTGGTAATCACATCCTCATGTACCAAATTTTGTGCACGCTGTAAATCTTGTTGCGCATTAACCTTTACAGCTTCAACCGCTTTAATATTAGAACTGGAAATGCCCAGACCTGTTTTTAATGTGTTGGGATTACGTTTTACAACCTCGAGATTTGCTTTTGCATTTTGCAAGCTGGCTTCTGCAACCGATACTTGAATGGCATAATTGGCGGTATCGATAGTAAATAAGGTATCTCCCTTTTTTACATTTTGGTAATCTTTTACATATGTTTTTGTGATACGTCCAGAGACTTGCGGTATCAAATGGTACTGATCGGATGCCAATTGTGCATTATCTGTAGTTTCATGATGCATTGCATACAGCAAATATTTTATTCCGAAGAAAAGACCAATTGCTAAAATAATGCCAATAATGATGAATCTCAGTGGGCCTTTTTTCTTTATTTCAGTTGTATTTGTAGTTGTATTTTCCATTGTATTTTATTAAAAATAGTTTTTGAACTTAGGGTTAGTATAAGTTAATTCCCATGGTTTTTTTAAGTTTATAGGTATTCATGGTATAATTAAATACAGTATTAAGTTTGTTAATTTCGGCTTCAGACAAAGCTATTTCAGTATCTAATAAATCTAGGTTAGTAATCACTTGATTTTTGTACTTTAATCGTGCTAATTCTGCTGCTTTTTGCGCTTGTTCTACTTGAAGATTAGACCGGTCTATTTTTTGAAACGCATTATTTAGGTTTTTAATCGCTTGCTTTACCTCTGTTACTAATTGTTTTGAAGTATTTTCGAGATTAAATTCTGCCGCGTTGTTCATGGCTTGCGCTTCTTTAACGGCAGCTCTATTTTTAAATCCTGTAAAAATGGGAATAGTTAATTGTGCCGAAGCTACATAATTTAATTGCAATTGGTAAATATCTGGTGCTATAGCATTTTTATAACCACCTTGTACATTGGCAGATAGTAATGGATTAAAGTTTCGTTTTGCCAACATTTCTTGTAAGGTGGCATTTTCAGATTGTATTTCTGCAAGTTTAAATTCTGGTCTTGTAGTAACATCAATATTTGCAGTTAGTGAGTCTGGGTTTTCTACAGATAACCAATTGTTTACCAAACTATCTGGATTGATAGTCTCTTTTCCTGTTAACTGCTCTAAGCTAATAAGTGCATTGCTTAATGCTGTTTGCAAATCGTCTTTAACATTATTTGCATTTGATAGTTTTACTTTGGTTGTCAATATCTCATAATTAGTAGCTTCTCCATTTTCTTGTAATTTTTTCGTTTGATCTAATGCTAAATCTAATGCGTCAATTTGTCGGTTTTGTACTTTTATAGCTTCCTTCAAAAAGTGAATCTGATAATAAACTTGAATAGTTGCAAATGCTAATTCTTGCTTGGTCAGTTGTAATTCATTTTCGGAAAGATTAATATTATTTTTTGCCAATCTTACTCCTACATTTGTTCTCCCAAAGTCATAAATATTGAATTGTAGCCCAAGGTTTAAATTATAATTATCATTAGGAATAAAAGATAATTGAGAAGCACCAAACTGCACAAAACCTGTTGGGTCTATATGCGTGTAACCAGCATTGGCTGTAAGTTTCGGATAATAGTTTGCTTTCGCCTTTTCTACCGAAGCTTCAGCAGCTACTTTGGAAGATTTACCTTGTTTTATTTGAGGGTTATTGGCAATGGTTAGCTCAATGGCTTCCTCTAAATTAAGTTGTTCTTGAGCATATGTAAAACCCATTGTGATACAACAGATTAAAATGAGTACATACTGTTTTTTCATTTTTTAAAGCTTCTAATTATGATGTGAATTTACAATTGAATTTTAGTAGTTATTGCTACTTACGTAGCAGTTCTGATTAAAAAAAAGAGAGCGATCATTAAAAAACAATCACTCTTTCAAAATCAACCAATAAAATGAAACCATCCATCTATATCTATCTTTTTAAAACAAAGGAATCACTACTACGGAATATACATATTCTGGCTGGTGCTCCATAAAATGTGCTTCTGTTTTTTTATTGTGTACTTCTACCTTTTTTTCCAAGCTTAGTATTTTGCTTTTAGCCTTTTATCTTAATTGTGCTATAGATTTTTTAAGGTTTACTTTATATAATCCTGAAACATCTTTACGTTCTTTCATTAGAGCATCAATACCTTGAATAATCTCTTTTGAAGCCACTTGCCCGTCTTCTTTTAAAAACGTAATGCCTTACTAAAATATTTATCTGATTGATGTGGCAACTGATTTACTGTAGTTTCTTCAATAGCTTCTTTGATAATGGATTCTTAGTCAGCGTCACCCTATTTACATTGTTAATAGTTAAAGGGTCATGCTATTTGTATATTTCATAATCTTTTGAATTTCTTAATTATTAGAATTATACAATAAATGTATTCTATTAAGTTACTTTTCAATACTATCTAAGTAGCTGATATTATATTCATCTAAAAAGCTTTCAAAAGAAAAGAGGCCGTAATTTCACAACCTCTCTCCTGCTATCAACCAATCATTTATAACAAATCATCCTTAGGGTCAATGACTAATTACACATCAATCTTAAAACTATCAATATTATACAAATCTACAATAGATAACTGCTTGTAAATTCTACTTAAGTAGCATTCATTTTTGTTTAACAAAAATTTAGCAATCAGTAATTTACACATAAAAAAGAGGCTACTTTAAAAGCATCCTCTTTTCCAACCAACCAATCATCAATCTATCATAAATTTTTCTTTTTCATAGTCATTAATTCTCCATTTATATTAACACTTAAACTAAAATTTTTAATAACTATTTTATGATATATTAAACTTAAAATACTAATACTCAAATTTACTTTACAATCACAACCTTAAAAACTACTTAAGTAGCATTCAGTTTTGTTTAACAAAACTTTAGTAATGATAACCTAAAAAAAAAAAGCGATTATTAAAGTAATCGCTATCAACACTAAATAATTAAAATGAAAAGATCATTTTAATTATTGAACTGGGTAAATACCCCAATAAGATTCATAAACCAAATCTGGTTGGTGCTTCTTAAAATGCTCTTTGGTTTTCTTTATATGATCTTCAGTTTTCTTTTTCCAAGCTTTGTAGTCGTCTTCTAGTTTTTTGCCCTCAGCTTCTAACATTTCGCCTTCTTTTTTGGCATCGCCAGATAATTTAGAGGTACCTGCTTCCAAGTTTTTTAGGTTATGTTCCAAAATTTTATGAAGTCTTGAATCATTTACTCTTTCAGGTTCTGTTAGCACATAGGTATCATCTGTAACCAAATAGTCGTGTGACAAATTAATTTCTGCATTTGCTATAGTATTTAGTAAAGCGTCAGCATCTACCTTTTTTCCTTTTTTTAATTCTGCAGAAATATCGTTTAAATGTTTAATGCTGGTATCTAAATTATTTTTAAATGTTGCTCCTTTAGTTTTAGCCTCTTCTGTTAATTCTTTTACTCCTGTAGCCAAATGAGCTCCAGCAGTTTCGTACTCTTTTTTATTTAAAGCTTCCAAAGCCTTTTCAAAAGCTAAGTCAGATTTGTTAGGTAACTCCATTACCGTTTCATCATCCACACCATCTACTTGTGGTTCTGTTTTTGAGTTCCCCTTGCAACTAAAAACCATCGTGACCAAAAGAACAAGTAGCGATAAGGTGCTTAAGTATTTAATAGTTCTCATTTTATAAAGTATTATAAAAGTTGCTATTACCATTAGAGCAATAGCAACTAATTATTAATTATCCTCTTATGATGTTTCCATTACCATCAATATATAGTCGGTGTTTTTCACCGTTATTCATAATTTCTACGTGGTAGTATACCTTTGTTTTTCCATCCATTTTGTAATTTGTAGAAACGTATCTATCACTCAACACTTTGGCTTTAGGATATTTACTTTCAATAGCTCTTTCTATCACAGAAGGTAATGCTATATCTTTTATATTTTCATAAGTGCTTACTAAACGTCCGTCTGAATTATAATAAGCATTCATCGTTGTGTTTTTCCCTGAAAGTGTTACTTCGTAAGAGTCATAATCACTTGGATCAAAATCTTTGTCTGCAGTAACTACTACATTATCTTCTACCAGTGTTACAGGTATTGCCGAATAATCAACAACAGAATACCCTTTAAAATCATTATCCACTGCACTAACTACTTCTGCAGGCACTTTTTCTTTTTTAATTTTTGCAGAATAAATTACATCTTGTGCAAAAGCTGAGCTGGTTAAACCCAAAAAACATAAACCGATTAGAAATTTTCTCATTGTAATAAAATTTAATTGTTAAAATTTTTTTTTAATCCAATATTTGGAATAGTGCAGTAAATCTAAAATGATTTAAAGACATTGAATACTACTTAAGTAGCACTTATCTTTTTTATCAAGATTAAATACCTGCATTAACACGTTGTGCCAATAATTGATAGTTTAAAATATCTGTATGTTTGCGTTGAACACTAATAATTCCTTCTTTTTTAAATTGTTGAATGTGACGGTTTACAACAGCTCTGGTAGAACCAATCATGTTTGCAATCTCATCGTGAGATAAATCATTAATTTTTTCTAAGCGTTTAGAATCGTTACAATTAGAAACAAATAAACGCGCTAAACGTGTTGGGATATCTGCTAAAACATTATCTGATAAATTAGCTTCCATAATGCGCATTTGGTTTACCATATAAGGCATAAAGGTTTTATAAATAATTGGGTTATCCTCCATCCATGCGCGCATATTAACCATTGAAGTATATAACACCTCAACATTATCTATAGTTGTAAAATTAATATCGTGCGAGTTACCATCTATTAAAGCCATAATATCTACCACATCATTTTTTCTTAACAAAGACAAGGTGTAATTTCTATCTGTGTTGTAATTGGTTTTATAGGTTTTTAAGCGTCCTGATAGAATGATATAAAAGTTATTTGAGCTACTATCTCCTGCAAAAAATTCTGTTCCTTTTTCCCAAGAGGCATACTTGCAACTATTTACTAAAGACGTTATGGCGTCATCATTTAAATGTGTAAATAATTTATGTGCTTTTACTTGGTTTAAACAAGTGTTGTAGTTTATTGCTGTCGTTTTCATCTCTATACTTTATTAATTTATATTTAAACTGCTTTAAAAAAGCTCACTATATTATGTTCTGTTTCAAAGTTTCTATTACTGAAGTTCTTGCACTTACAAATAATAAATAATCACCATTAGTTAGTGCTTTGACTAATTCTTCTACTTTTTCATTTTTAGTCCCCAAGCCTCTAATAATACCATGTATCCCTGTACCAATTGCACCTAAAGGCTTATCATCTATTTCTTGTAAAAAGATTGGCGATAAATTGCCTATGCAGAAAATGGTACCTATTTCTGGGTTGAAAAAAAAGCCTGATTTTACCTCAGTACTAAATTCTTTGTGTAATACCTTTTTTAAATGTTGAAATTGTTCTGAACACAATTTTACATCGTCTGCTATTGGTGACTTACATTTTTCCAATACAGAAATCTGAATTTTTTCTTTTGTAACAAAGTGACAATTTGCTATCGCATTTTGTAAAAGTGTTACATCTGGAAAGGACTTTACCAAAAATTGCTTTTGGTTAACGTGTACTGGTTTTTGAATTGTTGTTGACAAACTTAATGTTGTTTAATATTTACACTGCTAAATTATAATGCATTGCAAATCTGATGAAGGACTTAAGTCAGTCTATTAAAAAAAGTGTCGTGAAGTTTTATAAAATTAACTGACATAGATCAGTCTTTTAAGTTTCACAAAATGTAAAGCCTTATTTTACAGGCTTTTTGAGAAATCTAGAAAAGTATAAAAATGAATTAATTTATTCTAAATAAAGATGATTTTTTTTTAAACTTCTTTAAAATTTATTTTGATAGCAAAAAATAATAGGGTTTAAGATACCTCTTTCGGAAGTAATTTATGGTTGTATATACTTCTCAACAATAGACTACAAGGTTTTTTTAAACCTTCCAAGAGTGACAGCACATTTATAAATTGGCTATTTCGTTTAATTTTTTTTCATTTAAAAGAATAAAACGCTTGTTATCTTCAACTTTTATCAGCTTTTCATTTTTAAAATCACGTAAAGTTCGTATAGCTGTTTCTGTAGCTGTACCAATAATGCCTGCAAAATCTTCTCTTGGGATATTGATGCCTACTTCGGTTTCTCCCTTAATAATTCCTTTATTAAAAAGGTGTAATAAAGCCTTGGCGGCACGTTTGCGTAC
Source organism: Flavobacteriaceae bacterium (assembly GCA_050300615.1). GTDB lineage: Bacteria > Bacteroidota > Bacteroidia > Flavobacteriales > Flavobacteriaceae > Yeosuana. Next base: position 28,688 of record JBNKYB010000035.1, read on the forward strand.
TGGTGTAAATGCCATATCAAATAATTGATTTTGCAAGTCTATCATATTATTAGACAGCATTTCTATAAACTTGTTAGATACGATTTTGTTTTCGTAAATAAGTTTGGTAAAATCATCTTTAGGTATAGCACAGACTTCTGCTTGCTCCATAACCATGGCGGTTTCCGTATATTTACCTGTATTGCCCAACAAACAAAGCTGACCAATAAATTCGCCCTTGTTATAAATACCAGAAACAAACTCTTTTGCACTTTCGCTTATGCGAAAGGTCTTTATCGTACCATTGGCTATAAAATATAAATGGCTGGCTGGCTGACCTTTTTTATAAACAAGGTCTTTGTTATTAAAACTTACTGTTTCAGCATTATTTGCCAAATCTTCTAGTTTTAAATATTTTGAAGCATCCTGTAAAAATTGGCTGATACTATTGGTAGTGTTTCCGTAAGTTTTTTTTAAAAATTCATTTTTTTTTAGACGTGTTTCAATGGCATTAACAAGTTCTTCGGGTTCAAAAGGTTTAGTAATATAGTCATCTGCACCTAAGGTCATTCCTTTTCTGAAATCGGACTTTTCACTTTTAGCAGATAAAAATATGAAAGGTATCTTTGCTGTATCTTCATTTTCTTGTAATTGTTCAAAAACACCATAGCCGTCTAATTCTGGCATCATAATATCGCAAATAATAAGATCTGGTAGCGTTTTAAATGCCTGTTTTACACCTTTTTCCCCATCTGAGACTGTCGTGACGTTATAACCTTCCAACAATAAAATATCTGATGTAAGCTCTCTAATATCCTGATTGTCTTCAATTAATAAAATGTGTGTCATAGTTATTAAATTTTATACGCATTTGGAAACGTTAGCATAAAGGTTGTACCTACATTTTGTTCACTCTTAAAACTGATATTTCCTCCCATTAATTCTGTATACTGCTTTACTATATTTAGCCCTAGACCTGTGCCTTCGATACTGGTAACGTTGCCAGCTCTAAAAAAACGCTCAAATAAATGCTGTTGTTCACTTTCGGGAATCCCTCTTCCTTCATCTTTAATAGAAATACCTAATTCGGTTTCTTTTTGCGAAAGTTTAATGGTTATCATTCTATCTTCCGAAGAATATTTAATAGCATTGCTTATTAAATTTTGCAGGATATGGTCTAATAATTTTTCATCTAAAAAGACCTCTTGCTCTTTTAACGTATTGATGAGCGAGATGGTTTGACCTTCTTTTTTACTGTCTTGCAAAACCTCAATAGCACTGCTAGCAAAATCAACAATATTAAAATGCTTAGGGTTTGAAATTACTTTGCCTTCCTCAATTTTACCCAAGCTTAAAAAATCATCTAAAATAACTACCAAATTTTGCACATTATTTTTAATACGTTGCACATAATCTATTCGTCTTTCCGCGTGTTCTTCCCCATTAAATTTTTCTATAATAGAAGCCGATAAATTAATGGCACTCAAAGGTGTTCTGAACTCGTGCGAAGCCATAGCTACAAAGCGAGATTTTAACTCATTTAGTTCCCGTTCTTTTTGTAAGGCGTGTTTTACATCTTTTTCCTGTTTTTTCCGTAGAGAAATGTCTGTATATACTAATAACGCCTTTGTAATTTCTTTTGAGGCATTGTGTAATGGTGTAGTATGTACTGTATAGGTTGAAGAATTAAAAGCAACTTCATACGTTAGATGTTCTCCTTCTAAGGTTTTTTTAATATGGGTTTTGAAATTTTCTAGAGTGTCATTGGATAAACCTTCTAATTCATCTATCGTTTTTCCTTTTTCAAAATTGAGTTTATTTAATTCATGACGTATTAAATCTTCACCTTCTGCATATTGTATTACATATTCAGAATCTACGACAATAATAATACCATTAGGAAAATTTTTTACAACAACATCTAGTAAAGCTAAATCTATTCTTGCTTTTTTTTCTGCCAAATGCAGTAACCTAGATTTTTCTTCAATCTCTAGGTTTGATTCAACTAACTTTTTTACAGTAGCAGAGAGTTCTTTTGTTCTATCTGCTATTTTTTTCTCCAATATCTGCTCTCGATTGGCAAACACTTTTTTTAGTACTTTTTCCTTTACCGCCTTGATTTTTGAAAGTTTGGTTAAGTCTTTTTGAATGATTAAGTAGTGGGTTGGTTTCTTTTCAGAATTTAAAATAGGACTTAACGATAACTCATCATAATACAGCTTACCATCTTTTTTATAATTACCAAGTACAACCTCACAAGTTTTGCCATTTTTTATTGCATTTCTTATAAGATCTTTTTCTTTTTCCTGTGTATCGGCGCTTTGTAAAATTTTATAATCTTTACCAATAATCTCTTCTTTAGTATACCCCGTCATTTTAATATACGCAGTATTACAGAATACTACAGGTTTATTGGGTTTAAGCACATCTATTATTACAATAGCATAACTTGCTACTTCCATAGCTTGTAGTTGAATGCTTTGTATATGTTTAAGAGATTGTTGGTTGGTGTTCATTAATTGTTGTTGAATACAAAAACACTCTAAAGAGTGTGTCTTTAATAGCCAAATTTATAAAAAAAAACCAAAGAAAACCTAAAGCAAAACTAAAAGGCTATTATTAGGTTTAAGTTATTGTTAGTAATTTAATGGAACCGATGCTCTATTTTTTTAATTAAAGCCTTTAAATTGGTAATTGTTGTGCTTCGTCTTTTGGTATCAATAATACCTTCCTCTTTTAAAGTCTGAATATGCCTATTTACAACAGCTCTTGTTGAACCTAACATACTTGCAATTTCATCATTTGGCAAATCATTAATAAGCTGTAACTGCTGAGAAGACTCATCTACATTATCTAAAATTAGTTTTACCAATCGTGTTGGTATGTCACTTAATACATTATCGGTTAAGTTGATTTCCAACATTCTCATTTTACGGCCAAGGTAAGGCAATAATGCTTTATTTATCTCTGGATGGTTTTCTACCCAATGACGCGCTACATCCATAGGTGCACACAAAACATCTACAGCATCTAAAGTTTTAAAATTCGTGGTATGTTTTTTATGATCTAAAAGCGAAACCACATCAAATACATCATTTTGAGTTAAAAGAAATAAGGTAAACTCCCTAGTTGTTTTAGGATCTATTTGGTAGATTTTTATACGTCCTTTTAGAATAACATGAAAACGTCTGTAAGACTCTGGTTGGTTTATAAAATCTGTGTTTTTACCCCAACGTTCCAACGTAAAACTCTCTAATAAAGATATCAAAGTATCGTCTTCTAAACGCTTAAACATGGAATGCCTTTTTAGAGCCTTCAAGCTGTATTCAAAATCTTCGGTGCCATCTATCATTTTAACAATTTCATAAAAGAGGTTAGTTGTGTAAAAGTAATAATTTTAAAAAAACTGTTCTTATTTAAAAATACTTAACCGAAATCGTTAATTTTTTTCTGTAAGAAACGATCAAAAAGGCATTAAAACTACTACTTAAGTAGCTGTTTTGACTTGCAAAAGCCATTACATTTGTTTAATTAATTGATTTTAATAATTAGACGTCTTAAATTATTTTGAAAACTGATGATCCACATTAATAAAAGCATACCTAAAGGTAATAGGAGACCGAGAATTGAAAATTAAAAAATGATGAATAACTTCTTTTATTAAGCTGTTGTAACTCCAAACAAGTGGCCAACTAATGCTGTTAATACCATAGCAATCGTTCCCCAAAATGTAATACGAATTATGGCTTTTTTCAAACTGCTACCTCCTGCTTTTGCTGCAAAACCGCCCAAAACAGCAAGGAATAAAATAGCAAAACCATATTGCAAATATTCCATTTTAGATAAAGCTCCAAAAATTGCCACCAAAACAGGTAATAACCCTCCTACAGTAAAAGATGCGCCAGAAGACAATGCAGCTTGCAAAGGTTTTGCTTGAGTTATACGGTTTATTCCTAACTCATCACGTGCATGTGCTTTTAGAGCGTTATTTGCTGTTAATTGCTCAGCAACTTTAAATGCTAAATCTTTAGTAAGTCCCCGTTCTTCATAAATAGTTGCTAGTTCTTTTAACTCTTCTTCGGGCATTTCATCAAGTTCGGTTTGTTCTCTTTCTAAATCACCCTTTTCAATATCACTTTGTGAACTTACAGACACGTATTCTCCTGCTGACATAGACAATGCTCCTGCTACCAAACCAGAAATTCCAGCCAAAACAACAGGTTCTCTTGTAGTAGTTGCAGCAGCCACACCTATTACAATACTAGCCGTTGACAAAATACCGTCGTTTGCACCTAAAACTGCAGCTCTAAGCCAATTACTTCGCTTTCCATAGTGTTCTTCTTGCATTGAGATATAATATTCTGAAATAATTAATTGAGTCGTGTCTGCTAAGAAACACTTATTGATTATTCATCCAAATTACAAAAATTTCATCGTAATATATTCGGGATCGTCCTTTTTATTGAATTCTTGCTTCTTTTCGCACTCTTTGGGATTTGAGACATTTTGAGCCTGAGCCTCCATATCATGTTCTAAATTTGTTGTACTTATATCAATCCACTTTTTAATTAACTTTTAGCTTTTCCAACCAAAACACCATACATGTAAACTTTTCTATATCACCTATAAAACATAAACTTGTTCCCTTTTGTAATTGCATTCCAATCATCCGTTCTAAAAGGTGAAGCCGGGAAATTCTCTTCATTATAAAGGTTGCAGTCGCCAGCATCGTCTGCCCAACCATAGTGAACTGCAACAGGATTTTGTACATCATCATTATATACCACTACCTTATCTCCATCAGTATAGGCCTTGGCATAATGAAATTTTTTGTCAGAACCTGCAATTTCAAAACCCTCTAGATACCCATATTTATTGGGAGTCATTAATCCGCTACCTATGTTATCAAATGTCAAGATGATTTTATTACCATCTATAATCATCGATTTATAAGTTGGTCCACTATACACAACATCTTTATTATAAACGTTATGTAATGCAATAGCGACCAATCGTTTACCAACATCTTGTTTGTTTTTTGGGTGTATGTCCTGGGCATTTCCTATATCTGTGGTCACGGCCATACCTGTATTAGATACAGTTTCTAGTGTGAAACTCTGAGCCTCCCTTAATTCTGCCCATTTACTGCCTTTGTTGCTATTACCACCAAACTCATCGAAAGAGGATAATTGCACAAAGTAGAATGGAAAATCTCCTTGATGCCATTTTGTCCTCCAATCTGCTATCATCGTAGGGAAAGCTTTTTTGTATTGTTCAGCTCGGGTTACATTGGCTTCCCCTTGATACCATAACACCCCTTGGATTGCATAAGGAATTAATGGGTTAATCATGGCATTGAACAATAAACTAGGATAGCTATTTGGTGATATTCCAATATTTACGTCAACAACTTGAAACTTCCATGCTCCATTTAATGGAATAACAGTGCTACCACAAGTGAGTTTCAAATCTGTTTCATCTCCCCAGATACCACCTCCACCAGTATAATCGGTAATCCTTACAGCAATACTATTACTGCCTTCTTTTAAAACTCCAGAAGGAACATTATAAACCCGTTTTTTATTATAGCCAATCGTTATACCGACCTCAACACCATTTATATAAGTAACATCATCATCGTCAATTTTTGCCAATTCCAAGGTGGCTTCTTTACCAGCGTCTTCTTTTGAAACAACAATCGACTTTCTCATCCAAACTACACCATCTAAATTGGGAAACTGTTGGTTTTCCCACAGCTTTGGAGCTTGCATTTCAGGCCAGTTGGAATCATCAAAATCCATATCTTTAAAAGAAGATTCCTTATCAAGGCTTGGTTTTGAACCTTGGATGCTTTCAATTTTATCTAGAATAGTCTTTTTTTGCTTTTCAGCAAGCAAATCCATGTCTATCTTTGAATATTTTGAGATCATGTCTTTAAACTCATCACTATTCTCAAAACCCTCTCTACTGGTCCATGTTTCAACACAAGTACCTCCCCAAGAAGCATTTATTATTCCTATCGGAATTTTCAGTTCTTGATATAGTTTTTTAGCATAAAAGTAACCTACGGCCGTGAAATTGCCTACAGTAGTAGGATTAGAAGCTTCCCATTTTCCAGATTCCAATTGTTCTTTAGGTGTAGAACTCATCTCTTTTTCTACCAAAAACTGACGAATCATAGGATAATTGGAATCCTTAATTTCTTGTTCGGCATTCATAGCCTGACTAACTGAAAACTCCATATTGGATTGCCCACTACACAACCATACCTCTCCTACCAAAACATCTTTTATGGCAATGGTGTTTTTGCCTTTTACTGTTAATTCATAAGGACCACCCGCTGTTTCTGGTTTTAAACGCACAGACCATTTTCCTTGTTTATCAGCTTTTGTTTTTACAACCTGTTCTTTAAAATGAACTTCAATTCTTTCATTGGCTCTGGCCCAGCCCCAAACGGGAATGGGTTCGTTACGCTGCAAAACCATACCATCGCTAAACAATAACGGTAATTCTACATTAGCATTTGCATATAGGCTAACTACTAGAGCAAGAAGTGTTAAAATTTTTCTCATTTTATTATCAATTATATTATTTTGAAGCTTTTACACTTCCATTACTATTCTGGTTTTATTTTAAGTTTTATTATTCCTTCCATACGGTTATACCGCCGGGTGACAGTGTTTCGGAACCTATCAATATATTGGCATTTTGTGGTATGTACAAACCATAATCTTTTGATGAATAGTTTACCGCCACCCAAAAGCCATCTCGCCAATTCACGTAAACACCCTCTGGGTAATCTTCGGTAGAAATCTGTGCATTGTTGTAAACACCCTTTAAAATATCCCTTTCAAGCTGAAAATCATCCGTATATACACCAATGTAAGTCACCGTTCCTTTTCCTATGTTATTGGTAACCACTGCTGCTTTTCCTGCGTAAAATTGGTTCGTATAAGTAGCCAAAACATTTTTAGCTTTATTCGCATTCACCAAATCGGCCCAATTATTCCAATAATATTCTTTATCATTACTTTTAATTGTGCCTTTCATATAAGGTAACAATTGATCGAAATAATCGATATTAGCGTCAATCAGCGGATATATTTTTTCTCCCCAACCTGATTGATAAAAATGGCCATTTTTATCTTTTACGCCTGTTCTTACAGTCAACACAAGATTACCTCCTTGCTTCACGTAATCAGTCCATTTATCAATAATGGCATCATCAACCAATTCAAAAGCTGGGGCAATAACGACCTCGTAATCATTTAAATTATCTTTTTCATAAACAATATCTGTTGGTGCTCCAAACGATTTTACAATCTCTAAATATTTTTGAAAAAACTGCAACGTATTCCACTGGCTTGTTTGTCCTTGTCTGCCCATACTCCAAGCATTATCATAATTCCATAACAAAGCCGTTTTACGTTCCTCAATTTCTTGAGGTAATTTTTCTTTAGGATTATAGGCTTTTCGCAACTGTTTCATTTCTTCTATTGCTCGTTTATAATCCTTCCCTCCTTGTGACAGTGTCACACCGTCGAGCGTTGTAATCCCACTATGGTATTGCTCTGCCCCATAATTGATTTGGCGATACCGATAGGAACAAGCAAACGACATATCTTCGGCAAAACAATGGTATAACCACATACGCAATGCTCCGGGTTGTAATAACGGATTTACATTTCCCCAGTTGGTTGGCCCCGGCTGAAGTTCCATCACCCCCGAAATAGCATTCTTGGTTTTAAAGAAACTTAAGGCAAACGAAAGTTCTTTTGGATCTCCCAAACGAAATCCTTTATCTCCAATGTTAGAATAACCTTTATTTAAATAACTGGTAAAAGAATTGAAATCCAATTTTTCTGTTCTTCTGGGATCGGCATAAGGTGTGGTGGCCGTATGGTTTGTGGTAATAAATTGCTTTTTGGAAATTAAAGAACGGAGAATACTCGCCTGATAATCTAAAAATTCTGCTTGTGTATCTGCCGTATACCGCTTAAAGTCTAATAAAGCATGTGGGTTGGCACCCCACCAGCCAACGTGATCTGCATTATGGATTTTAATTTGGTAGAAATCACTATACACTTGGCTCCAAAACTCTGTACCCCAAGCATTATTGAGAGCATCTATATTTTTGTATTTGTTTTTTAACCAGGTTCTGAAGGCTTCTTGGGAGGACGGACTGTAATCTTCTTTGGCTTCTGGTTCATTGTCCAATTGCCAACCAATTACATTTGGATTGCTTCCGTACCGTTCACCCATTTTTGTAATGATTTTTTTAGCAAAATCCCTCCAAACAGGATTACTCAATGATTGTTGTGCCCTTGTACCATGCTCTGCCCGTTGGTAATCTGGTCCCATCAAATAAATTTCTGGATATTTAATACCCATCCACACAGGCGAAATAGCAGTAGGGGTTCCTAAAATGACTTTCAATTTGTACTTAGCTGCAAGGTCTATAACGGTATCAAGCCAATCAAATTTATAAGTTCCCTCCTGTGGTTCCATGTCTATCCATGCAAATTCAGCGATGTGTATAAACTCAAAACCAATTTCAGAAATGTTCTTAATGTCCCGCTCCCACTCACTTTTATCCCAATGTTCTGGATAATAATATATACCCATGGACATCAAACTCTTTTTTGGAAAAAAGTCTTGAGTATCCTGTGCATGAACGCCAAATGATACTAGTAAGAATAAAATTAAAAGCTGTTTCATTTTTTCAACATATTAGTTGGGTACAAAGCCCATTCCCTAAGTCCTCTTTGTGCATTTTAAATTAAATAAAAGATTCCTGCCTGCATTCCCAAACAAGAATCTTTAAACTAACTCAAATTTAATTATAATCTATCATAAATCGTTAATTATGCGCTCCAGTGGCTGACCAAACTTTTTAAAATTAAGTGAATTGATCTTTTAAATTCTATTCAATGTTTATGGATGTTTCTATCGGTATATCTCGAGATGATTTTCCAATTTTAACACTGTAAGTGCCCGGTTCTACAACCCACTGTTTTTTATCTTCATTGTAATAAGCCAGTTCCTTTACAGGCACCTCGATAGTTACTTTTTTAGAAGTTCCACTTTTAACAAGCACCTTCTTAAAGCCTTTCAATTCTTTAGCAGCCCTTTGTACTGCTGAATTTGGTTTTGAAATGTAAAGTTGTGCCACTTCCTTGCCATCTACTTTTCCTATGTTTTTTATTTGGAAGGATACGGTTACAACATCATCTTCACTATAGGCTTCTTTATCAGTTTTTAAGTCAGAGAACTCAAAATCGGTATACGACAGTCCGTATCCGAAAGGAAATAGCGGTTCAATGCCTTTAGTATCAAACCAGCGATATCCTACTAAAATACCCTCGGTATAAGTTACTGTTGAATCTCCTGGGAAACTATGGGTGGCATGTGCTGGTGAATCCTCAAGTTTTTTGGGCATAGTCCAAGGTAATTTCCCGGAAGGGTTAACAGTTCCTAATAATACATCTGCCAAGGCATTGCCCCCTTCAGACCCATTGAACCAACTCCATACCAAAGCAGATGATTTTTCCTTAATGGTATTGATATCAAATGGTGCTCCAGCTATCATCACCACAATAGTATTTGGATTAACTTCCAGTACTTTTTCAATCAATTCTTCCTGCCCGAAAGGCAATTCCAAGTTTCTCCTATCTGATGCCTCGGTTTCATAATCACGGTTAGAACCTGCAAAAATGATAGCAACGTCTGAATTTTTAGCAGCTTCAACAGCTTCTTCCAATTTAATGGGATCCAATTCATTTACGGTTACAGGTCCGTTTAATGTAACAGCCTGTTTTATGCCATTATCATTTTTAGAATACCTTTCCAGATAGCCTTCTGCATAATTAATCTTTATGTTGTTTGGCAATCTGTTTTGTAAACCTTCCAAAGGTGTAATTTCTCTTTTAGTTTTTACACCTGCACCAAATCCGCCCAAAGCGTTTTTCTTTGTGGCATTATTGCCTATCACAGCAATAGAGGTAACGCCATCCAGTTTTAACGGCAACACCTTTTTATCGTTCTTCAATAAAACAATATTTTCTGACGCAATTTTGTAGGCATCTTGGTAATGTACTTCTGTAGCAATACTTCCCTTGACACGGTCTTTACCTCCCATTGCCTTTACTTGAAACAAAACTCTTAAAATACGTTTTACGTGCTTGTTAATTTCGTCTTCAGAAATGTCACCTGCTTTTGCTGCTGCAATCAGTTTGTCTGCTAAGAAAAATTCATTGAATGGTTTTGGTGTTCCCATTTCAATATCCAATCCATTCTCTAACGTTTTTACGGTTGAATGCACCGCTGCCCAATCTGAAACCACAACACCTTTAAAACCCCATTCATCTCTTAATACTTTATTAAGCATATAATCATTCTCACATAAATAGTCTCCTCTAAATTTATTGTAAGCACCCATAATGGAGTAAGCATGAGCCTCTGTTACTGAAGCTTTAAACGCTGGCAAATAGATTTCGCGAAGCGTGCGCTCATCCATTTGAACATCATATATATTACGGTTTGTTTCTTGATTATTGGCGGCAAAGTGTTTTACACAGGCCATCACATCATTGTCCTGCAAACCGATCACTAACGGCACTGCCATTTTTTTGTTCAAGAAAGGGTCTTCGGTCATATATTCATACGTTCGACCTCCAAGTGGGGTTCTAACAATATTTATGGCTGGAGAGAGCAACATATCCTTACCTCTAGCTCTCAATTCTTGACCTACACTATTTCCAAAAGTATATGCCATATCTGCATTCCAAGTGGCAGCCAAAGCTCCACTAGCGGGATAGTAGGTAGCAAAATCATTGTCCCATCCTGCTGGTGCCCAACTGTCTCTAGAAATTTCCTCACGAACACCTAAAGGACCATCTGCCATTTTTAGTTCTGGGATTCCTAAGCGTTCCACACCACCGGTGGCGAACATGCTGTTACCGTGGAGCATACCTATTTTTTCTTCAAGGGTCATTTGTGCTATCAATGAGTCGATTTTTACATCAAAACCAGAGGTTATCCCTTTCCCTTTATAGTCTTCTTTGGTTTCGGTTGAAGCTGAATTAGGATTTACTTTATCCTTGCAAGAAACAAAGACTGCAAAGACCGCAAGTACTGACAGATTTATTAGATTATTTTTCATTTATATTGTTTTTACTTTATAATTTTTGTGACTAGTTTAATGAAATAGTTTGTAGATGTCCATTATAATTAACCACCTGACCTTGTACATCATATACAAATGCTTTAGGGTTTTCTTTACTCACAGGAACAATAACAAATTTTCGATTTTTTAACATTCCTTTAAATTCTCCTTTTCGTTCACCAATAGTTAAAATGCCATTTGCTTCATTATAACTGAATGGAATACTTGAGTGGAATCCTTTTTCATAATTATAATTCATCCCTTCATCTTCATATAAATTAAAACTTCCGTTTTTTCCTTTATATACATAAAGAATAATCGTATCCGCTGGTTTCTCATCGGTATATTGTATATCTGGTCCTACAGGAATAATAGCACCTTCGGGAATGAATAATGGAATGCGACCGTATGGTGCATCAACAGATACAGTTTGCCCTCCCTTAATATAATCGCCTGTATTAAAATCATACCAATTAGTGCCTGCAGGGAAATACACCTCTCTTTTTCGAACTCCATATTTATAAACCGGACAAACCATAAAATTGGGACCAAACATAAATTGATCGTTAATGTTTAGAACATTTTTATCATTAGAAAAATCCATTACTAAAGGACGCATAATGGTATAATCCTCAAAATGGGTCATCCCAGCCATAGTATATATATATGGCATCAATCTATAACGTAAATTGTCATAAAACAAAATAGACTCATAAGCTGGATGTCCTTCAGGGGCTATGTTCCATGGTTCACGATAGGGAAATTGCCCATGTGATCTGTACAATGGAGCGAAGACACCAAATTGATGCCAACGTGTATTTAATTCTCTCCATTCTTTATTATCTGAATTTTCTTTTCCTGTTTTGTCGTATTCCAATTGAGCACTTACATAACGATCTTCAACACAGAACCCACCAATATCCATCGTCCAATATGGGATACCGCTAATTGAAAAGTTTAAACCTGCCGAAATTTGTGCTTTCAAATCTTCCCAACGGGTTGCTATATCACCACTCCATGTTGCTGTTGAATAACGCTGTAATCCCGCAAAACCTGATCTTGTTAACAAAAATACACGCTTATTAGGTGCTACACTACGTTGACCATCATAAATGGCTTCGGCATTCATCAATGCATAGGTATTGAAATATTCTGCTGATGGCCCTAAAGCTGTTGGTCCTTGCAGTTTTTTACGATACTCCATATCTGTACAATCCAGCACATTTGGTTCACTAGCATCCATCCACCAAGCATCAACTCCTATTGGATATAAATTATCATAAATTTGTTTCCAAAACAGTTTTCTTGCACCACTAGAATATGCATCATAGAAAGACCCTACATAACCTGGTCCAACCCAGTCACGAACACTATCTTTAATAGCTTGTTGATACATCCATCCTTTTTGATCAAACTCTTTAAAATGTTCTGTTGTTCTATAAAACTTAGGCCATACCGAAATCATCATTTTACCATTCATCGCATGGATAGAATCTACCATTCCTTTTGGATCTGGAAAACGTTTTGCATCAAATTTATGACTTCCCCAAGCATCTTCTTCCCAGTAATTCCAATCCAATACAATATTATCTATAGGTATGTTACGCTCTCTAAATTCTTTTAAATTGCTTAGAATTTGGTCTTCGGTTTTATAACGCTCACGACTTTGCCAATAACCCATTGCCCATTTTGGCATAATTTGAGCTTTCCCTGTTAGTGTACGATATCCTTTAACAATCTCATCCATAGAATTACCATGAACAAAATAATAATCTAATTTTTTATTCATTTCACTCCACCACACTTGATTACTTTTTTCTTCAATTAATTGAGGGGTTCTTACTCTTAATCCACAATATGATGTTCCACCGTTTGGTTTCCATTCTATTCGTAAAGGAACTCGTTTACCTGCTTCTAACTGCATTGAAAACTTGTAGCTATTAGGGTTCCAAGCTGTTCTCCAACGCTCTGGAACTACTAATTGATTGTTCAAGTAAACTTTGACGTAACCAGAATAATACAACGTAAATTTATATTCTCCATTTTGTGGTGCTTCAATATCACCTTCATAAGTGACATTAGCATTTTTTAAAGGGAAATTTTTTGGTAAGTTTTTAAAACTTTTAATATCTTCAAAGAAAATAGATGCTTCTTTACGAACTAGTTCTATACCTCCATTATCTGGCGTAACATAAGTACCTGTTAAACTATTAAGCTTACCATTTTTATCATATAACTTAAATACTTCATTTAATTGTTCATAAGGACGGCTGTCTCCAAAACGGCTCAATGAATAGCTATCCCATAAAAGACCATAGTTTTTATTTGAAACAATAAATGGTACAGAAACTTTAGTATTGTATTGAAATAATTCTTCACTTTTATCTTTGTAATTAAACTCGTCTGATTGATGTTGTCCTAAACCATAAAAAGCTTCATCTTTTGGCGATTCAAAAATTTGACGAACTGAATATCCTTTAGTTCCTTCGACCTCTATTGGACTAAAGGTTTTACCTCCACCAGAACTTTCGGCCAAAATAACTTTCCCATTTTTATCTTTAAACGTTACTCCTCCATCTTTTGACGACACCATTACATTTAAAGTTTCGGTAGATAATTGGATAGAATCTTTTACTTCGGTAACATTAAACGGAACAGTCCCTATATTAGGCACAATAATTAAACTGGAATCCTTTGGGAATACCTCATCTGGTGTTGCAGAAACATGTATTAAATCATTCCCTAAAACTTGTAAGCGTAATTTGCTTGACGCTGTTTCTTTAGGATGGCTTATGCTTACAATTATACCATCATCAGTTTTTTCATAATTTTTTGTAGCACATGATGCTAATACCAATCCAGCAATTAGGGCTAAGTATCTTTTCTTTCTTTTCATCTAATTTAGTTTATTAAAAAACAATTTAACAGATTGCTCAATAACGCAATCTGTTTTTTATAAAATAATTCGCTACAGTAATCCCAAAATCACTTTGTAACGTTTTGTAATAGCATTCTATAATGTTTACTATTACGGGTTAATACTAATTATACTTTAACAAGATTTAACAACATAACATCATTTTCATTAATGTTAAAATCCTTGCTATAACTTCCGCTTGAACCAATTGTTATTATTTCCGTAGCAATTGGATCTCCATTGTTTTTTTCTTTAAGTACTTTTACTTGTTGTTTTGTTAACTGGCTTGGTTTTCCCATTGCTAAATAATCCGTATAAGCATCATTTACCTTGTAACCTACTTTGTATACCTCTAAATAATAATTCCCTTTTTCTAACCCTTCCAATTTAACTTTTACAGTACCTTTTGGCTTTGATGGTAAATCTTTTAAATAATATTGCTGATTATTTGTATGATCTGGCAACGTATAAGTAAAATCCCAAAACAAAACCTGCATATTTCCATTTTCACTTTTGGTAGCCCAAGAAGAAGTGTCGGTATTTTGAAGTTCTGTAGTTCCCAATTTATTTAAAAAATCATACGAGAAATACGCAGCTTTTTTTATTCCTTGTGTATTCATTAACCCAAACCCTCCATGAAAAGGCTTAAATCTTGGTCCTGGTTCTTCGAAAATATCAGTAAAAACCCAATACGACATAGAATTTGCCGCATCCCCTATTTGTTTTAATTTCTGAAGAATAAAAGCCGCAGAGTGATAACTATCATGGAAAGGATCTGCTGGTGTATAAGACGAACTCCACTCAGTGTAATGTAATTCTAAATTAGGTTTATCTGAAGATGAAATTTGTTTACGAGATTTTATCACGTCCTTACTCACACTGAACTCATCATCACTCAAAACAGTTCCAGACCCTCCAAATTCATCTAAAAACCCTTGCTCAACTCCGTAAGAATGCGTAGAAATAAAATCTATTGGCACATTATTTTCACCACAAAACTCAATAGTTTCAGGAACCCAACCTGCTCCAGCTGTAGCTGGCCCACCAACTTTAAATGCTGGATTCACACTTTTTACAGCTCTAGCAGCATACTCATATAACTTAAAATACTCGGCTTGTGTACCTGTCCAAAAACCTGGATTTAAATTTGGTTCATTCCAAACTTCAAAATACCAAGTTTTAACCTCCTCTTCCCCATAACGCTCTGTAAAATGCTGCGTTAAATTTTTAATTAAATCTCCCCATTTTTTATAATCTTTTGGAGGTGTCACATTCCCTCGCCACCAAAAAACAGTTCGATCTCCACTAGCTAATCTTGATGGCATAAACCCTAACTCTACAAATGGTTTTACATCAATACTTAATAGAAAATCGTACAAAGCATCAATATACTGATAGCTATATACTGCATTTCCTTTTTTATCTTCTGTATAAACCGCCATATCATCAGTCAATAAACCATGCATTCTAATGTATTTAAAATCACAATCTTTTTTTGCCAAAACCAATTGTTGTTGCCAATCGGCTCGCAAACCTTCATTTGCTCTACCTGCACCAATACATTCTTTAAACATAGTGTTTAATGCTCCTACTTCATTATTGTAATCTACTTTTATAATGCGATTAGTAGTTGATGAGTTTTTCGAATTTGAGTTTTGTCCGAACGACTTAACATTGATCAGACATATAAGAATAAGCAGTTGTAAAAATTTCACTTTCATTGTTTAGTTATCTAATTGTTATATTTTTAGTAAGTAGTATTTTGTCTGAAGCACTTCCGACCTGTAGTTTAATTTGCTCTTTTTCAAGTTCAAACCTTTGTTTATTGGTATTCCAGTATTCTAAATCCTTAGCCTTTAAAGTTAGTGAAACTAAAATGGTTTCACTAGCATTTATAAATAGTCTTTTAAAGGATTTTAACTCTTTTATTGGCCTTTGTATTTTAGAATTTAGATGCTTTATATACAGTTGCACTACTTCTTCTCCATCCCTTTTACCCGTGTTTTTGATAAAAAAACAAGCCAATCCATGCAATCCTTCAACATTCCCCGTACCTTTTACTCCTAATCTAGGAATGCTGGGATCTGTACTTAATGCTTTGACTTTTTCGTTTAAAGTCATAACTGAAAGTAGGTTCGTTATACACTCTTCAACCTGTAATTCTGAATTTTGAAATAGGTATTCAGGTTTTTGGGCAAATGAATTTATGACAGTTATCAAAAATAATATGCAACTAAATTTAGTATTCATGGGGCGTCATCAACTCCTTTTTTAAAAATTAATAGATTAACTGGGGAGTCAAAATCACCTCCCCAGTTTAAAAACTAACTAACTAATTAACTAACTCAATTCTACTTTATCCATTTTGTACTAAAGGTGATTTTATTTTTTAACTGATTATTCCCTAGTTTAAAATTTAAATCCTTTTTATCTAAAACCAATTCGTGCAATTCGGTATCATTTGGCAAGTACAGTTTGCCTTTGGCTTGGGTGGCATCCGCAGCATATACTTTTAGCTCTATTTGACTCCAATCCATATCTTTTGTTGACTGGGCCAATTTGATGTGTGGAATGACCGCTCCATCCCTAACCAAGACCACAATGGGAATATCACCTGCTTTTATGGTATGCCATCCTTTTTCATATACCTTGCCTGTTTGGTAATCAATCCATTTGCCTCCCGGTAAATAGACATTCCTTTCGGTGACGTTTTCAAACAGTGGTGCCACCAACATATCGGATCCAAAAAGATATTGGTCATCAATTAACCAAGCACCTGGATCATTGGGATATTCCACAAACAGAGCTCTTAACATAGGCAATCCGTTTTCTGATGCATATTTGGCTTGTGCATAGATATATGGCATTAATTTATAGCGCATATCGTCGGCAACCCTAAAGCCTTTCAAGAATTCCTTACTGTATTCCCAAGGCTCTGTAGGTGGTTCACCATGACTGCGCACATGCGATGTTAACATGCCAAAAGGAGTCCATCTTCTATATAAATTCTCCGGTGATTTTGTTACAAATCCGCCTACATCATGGCTCCAAAATGTGAAACCAGATAAACCCAATGACAATCCGCCTCTTAAGGTTGATGACATTGCCGTATTTGTTGTTGCGGCATCACCTCCCCAATGTAATGGATAGCGTTGGCTACCGGCCCACGTACTGCGAGCCCATATAATAGTATTTCCCGTCACTTCTTTTGTAATGTCAGCAACGGCCTTATTGTATCGTAATGGGTACATATTATGTTCGTAAAAACCGGTCCTGCCATTACTATAAATACCGGTAGCTGGAGCAGCTTCTCCAAAATCAACTTTAATAACACCAACACCTAATTTTAAAAGGGATGCTATTTTATCTTGATACCATTTTATGGTTTCCGGGTTGGTGAAATCCAACGTGGCATCTTCATAAGGGATGTTGCCTTTTTTGTCCTTTACAGCCAACCCTTTGTCCACAATCTCATTGAACAACGTATTCTTTGGTGTAAAATAGGGCAATTGCCACAAGCAAACATGAAAGCCATCTTCCTTCATATCTGAAATCATTTTCGCTGGATCATCAAATCGGTTTTTAGAGAATTCATAATTGCATCTCCAATCGGTTTCAAACCAACCAGTATCAAAATGGATGACATCACTAGGGATTTTATATTTTCTTAAGCTTTTTGCTATGTTTCTTCCTTCTTCTTCGGAAAAATACGTGATACGGCTCATCCAAAACCCAAACGACCAAAGTGGTGGCATTTCGGCTTTCCCTGTTAAATCAGTGTATTCATCCAAAATATCTTTTGGCTCCCCGATGAACACGAACAAATCAGCCTCATCATCACCAATCATCATGGAATTAGCTCCGTTAAAATACTTACCAAAATCAACAGTAATGGGTGTTGAATGATGCATAAACACGCCATATCCTCGGCTGCTCATGTAAAACGGAATAGGTTTGTACATGGTTTCATTCTGTACGCCATTGGCATCATCTGTCCACAAAATCACTTTTTGGCCCCGTTTATTAAACTGTGTAAATGATTCTCCACAACCAAAAATCTTTTCTTCGGGAGACATGGAGAATACGGCATCCATACTTCTGGAGTAATCATCTGCTCTTCTTACAAATGAAAATGGCGTTACTGGAGTGTAGGTACTTTTAACATCATCCAAGTGCAAGGTACCGGTCAGTAGTTTGCCTTTATCATCATATATATAAACGTGCCATGGTTTTTCTGTAATCACAACAGCCCCTTTACTGCTTGTATATTTGTGACCTTCAGAAACTTTAGAATACTTCCAAAGACTTCTGGCATTTTTTGGAACGCCATTAACAAGCATCAATGAAGGTTCTTCTTTTTTAAATTGTGGGCCAGAAGTTGTTTTAATTCGTATCGTTCTATTCGAAATAAATTCGATAGAGAATGGTAATTCAGGTGAATCTGCGTATTCGGTTGTTGGAAATTCATTGGCCTTAGCAGGCGCCAGCATGCTCAGCATATTGTTGAAAGCCTGTCTGGTTGCTAAATTGTAGCGTAGATATTTTATTGTTCCTTTTCCTGTTTCGGGATCAAAGGATGTCAGTTCATCTGCTAGGTAATAGGTATTTTTGTAGTCCGTAAAATCCTTGCTGATATCTAGCGGCTCGTTTAAAACGTTTGTATTTTGGAGTTGGGCCGACGCCAGACTTGTAAATAATAACAGATTTAATAAAATAAAAAATCTATGATTATGTTGTTTGTTTTTAAACATGTTCAATTAGTTTAGTGTCTTTTGTTTTTTAATTACAGAATACAATTTATCTGGATAATTGGCTGACAAGTAAAACTTAGTTTTATGCAACTCCTAGTACTATTTTGGTTAATTGTTGAATAAAAATTCCAAGAGAATCTGATCTGCGATAGACTTAAAAACACACATTATGTTTATTATTACTATGCTGTAACAATTATCTATACAATCCAAAAGGAAATTTTTAATTAAATAATGTTTAGTTCATTTTTAAAGAATCCATTTGCCATTTATAGCTACCGATAAGCCCTTTGACCTACCGGTAGTATAAATTATTATTTTAAACCATTTTCACTATGAAAAGCGTTGAGTTTTATTTTACTTAAGTCTTGGGTATTAAATGGTAAATCAATACTTGACCATCTTCTCTAATAGTAACGTAGCTTAAAGTGGTATCTGTTAGCTCATATAGTCGTGCAATTGAAAATGAAGAGCTATAATCACCATTCATATGCAACATTTCTACCCCACCATTAAAAACAATTTTATCGTCTGAGAAATCAGAGGTTTGAGTATAAGTAAAAGTACCAGTTGTAGTGGTCTGATCACTACTTCCTGTCTCTATTGAAGTTTGTTTTACCGTAACATTATACCCTCCATCAAGGTCAAAAGTAATCTCACCCCAATCCTTATCTTCATAACCAGCCCATCCAATATCTACAAAGTTTGGATACCATGACCAATCACCTCCACCATTGGAAGCTCCATAAGTCTCATCCATTGCCGAACTATGTATATTAGTTCCTACAAATTCAATAGGAGCAACCATTTTAAGTATCCAAGTTTTTCCCTCTACTCCATTAGTGAGCATTGCCCATCTTGGGTCGCTAAAAAAAGAATCATCATTTTGTTCTATGGTTACCGTTTTTGTGGAAGTTACTGAACCTCCTTTGTCAAAAGCTGTAAAATTAATGTTATATGTACCTGCAAAAGGAATCATAAAAGACGTTTCATTTAAATTAGAATGCCCTAATTCTTTGCCATCACTACTGGTATAGTTCCAATATGGGATAATACCTGGAGTTAGACCTTTTACGTTTATAATATGCCCCCCAGGATTTGCGTCAAAATCCTGAATGACTTCAAAATTTAATATAGATTTGTCCGGCAAACTTCCCAATGAATGGGAATCTGGCTCACAAGATGATATCAGGAAACCTAGTCCCAACATCAAAAATGACATGATTATTATTTGAACTTTTTTCATTTTATAAATTTTTTAGTTTAGTTTAAAATACTACCAACCAGCATTTTGCTGTAAAACTCCACCAGATAATGTTATCTGGGTGTTAGGTATTTGGGACAACCCTTGAGTTGCCTCAATATTGCCGGCGGAAATTGTCTTAGTTTCCGAAACACCAGCACTTAACAGGGTTGTGGTCTCGGCAATCTCAGCGGCTGCCGTGCTAACACCTTGGCGCAATAAATCCCAATACCTTATACCTTCCAACGCAAATTCTAAATGTCTTTCCTTCATGATATTTGCTTGATTTACTGGTATTGACACAAAATTATCTTGGTAAGCCCGTTGTCTCACTTGATCAAAATAATCTTGTGCATTGGCACTTCCCAATTCTGCAGCCATCAATAGCACATCTGAGTATCTCATAACCACGTAATCCTGGAATTGTGAAATTTGAAAACTTTCTATTCCTAAATCGGTTACTGCAGGAACTGTATCACCATTTTCATTTAACATGGACATTGGTGTATATTTTTTGTTGCAATAGCCAGTATATTCACGTTGGTCATTAATTTGGTCAAAAGGTATGGACTCTTCATCTATGCCAATTATTGTGGCTGCTTGTCTGGTATCGTTGGCATCATAAGTATCCCATAATTTTGGATTGACCGTTACACCCCATCCATTTCCATAAGGAACATAAGAAAAATTTCTCATTCCAAACATAACCAACCAAGGATTACCATCAGAGTTTCCATTATAATCACTGGTGTAAGTATACTTAATGGAGAACACAATTTCTTTATTGTCTTCACCTGCATAATTATCAACAGATGCTGCTGGCCAAAGCGTAGAAAAATCATCTACCAAACCGTGCCCACTAGAAGCTATAACGTCTTCTAAATGTTGTAAAGCTTGCGCTTTTGTGACTATGCCAACCAAATCTGATTTTCTATAATACCCAGTATAGTACAAGTAAACACGGGCCAACAAGGATTTAGCTGCCCATTTGGTAACCCGTCCGTTTGGAACAGAAGTATAAGGCTCTGAAGGTAAATTCTCTGCAGCAAACACCAAATCACTAGCTATCAAAGCATACACATCATCTGGGTTGGCTTGTGGAACATTATCAGTCGTAGGTTCCGTCAACAATGGAATGTTTCCCCACAACCTAACCATTTGAAAATACAGATAGGCTCTTAAAAATCTAGTTTCTGATTCGTACGTGTTTCTTAAATCTTCATTACCATCCCAATTAACCTGGTCCATTTTGGTCAAAAGCACATTGCAACGGTACAGAGCTTTATAGTAGCTTTTCCAGTTATCGTTATACAAGTCCACATCAGAAGGTGAACGATTAATATCAAATTCATCCACTGCTTGAAAGCCATAGCCATCAGAGGCTCCTGTACCACCAAAGCAATCGTCAGACATAACTTCACTCATCAAAGGAAAGGCAATTCCCTGTAAAACTTGTACCCCATCGTAGCAACCTACTAAAGCCGTATATGCCTGCTCTTTAGTTGAATAAAAACTTTCTAAGTTTAATTTTGAATAAGGTTGAGTCTCTAAACTACAAGAACTTAGAGATAAAAACCCTAAAAACAATATGTATAAATATATATTTTTCATTTTCTATTTTTTAAAGTTTAACATTCAATCCCATCATGAAAGTCCTTGGTCTAGGATAGTACCCTACATCAACACCTGATGAAAAGTTTTGGAGATCATCTGAAGGACCAAATCCTACTTCAGGATCCATACCATCATATTTGGTAAATGTGTATAAATTTAGTACTGAAAAATAGACCCTGAATTGATTGGCAAAAAATGGTTTGTTCAGTTTGAGTTTTGCAAAATCAAATCCTACCGTAATATTATCCAATCTTAGGAAATCCCCATCTTGTACATAAAGATCTGAAAACTTTGAAAAGTTTGCACCGTTATCTGTCAATCGAGGTATCCTATTTGAGGATCCTTCACCATTCCAGCGCTCCAATATAGCTGATGTATAGTTTCCATAACCTCCTGGTCCCCTGTAAGATTGCACCAATTGGTTTCCTGCCACTCCATTTGCAGATATTGAAAAATCCAAGGCTTTGTAATTTCCAGATATTGAAAACCCAAACGTGTAATCTGGATTAGGATCACCAATCATGGTTTTGTCTTCATCTCCTCCAATTTGTCCATCACCATTTAAATCCTGATATATAACATCTCCAGGCGCAGCTGTTGGCTGGATTCCATAGTCATCAATCTGTTGTTGGTTTTGGAATACACCTGCTGTTTTATAGCCCCAAAAATACCCAAAAGGAAATCCGTTCTCAGCCCTGTTAAATTCTGGAGCATTTGCAAACAATTGATTGGTAAGTCCATGGATACGACCATCGATCGTAGGTATTTCACCAACTGTACTTTTATTGTATGCCCCATTTGCTGAAAGACTATAGTTAAACTCACCTATACTATTATTATACTGCAATGATAATTCTACTCCGCTATTGGTTACATCACCACCATTAATAAAGGCTGGATCTGCCCCAGCGGTAGCTAATACAGGAGCTATAATAAGCCAATCTTTATTGGTTTTTCTGTACCAATCAAAAGTGACACTCAACGCGTTGTTCAACAATCTAGAATCAAATCCAACATTTATTTGTTCAGACGTCTCCCATTTTAAACCTGGATTTGACAGCCTATCTGGATAGCCTCCTGGCACAAGTGCGTCTGCGCCTTCCTCTTTACCAAAAATATAATTAGTGTTTTCTGTTTTAATTGGTGCTATATATTGAAAAGCATCGGTATTCTGGTTTCCAACTTGCCCCCAGCTAGCTCTCAATTTAAAATAGTTAACGGCATTAGAGTCATTTAAAAATTCTTCATTGGTTGCTACCCAACCAACGGATACCGATGGAAAATACCCCCATTGATTATCTGGACTAAAATTGGAAGATCCATCAGCCCTAAATGTTGTGTTTATTAAATATTTATCTTTATAGTTATAGTTTAATCTACCAAAGTAAGACATTCTTAAGGTTTCATTCTTACCTCCGTATGGGCCATCGATTAAAGAGCCATCACTATTTGTGGCATTACTTAACCAAGCATGGTCCAGATCATAAAAAAACAGGTCTGCATTACCCGCTCTTAGATAAGTATTATTATCTCTTATTGACGATGTACCGACCATGGTTTCAAAATGATGATTTTCTGTTAGATCAAATTTATAGGTCAATAAATTGTCCCACGTAATGGTTTTACCTTTATTCATGTTTTGAGAAACCGAATTGCTTTCATTTAGTGATGTATAAATGGATAGTTTTTCATATATAGGATTATAAGAATGTCCTTCTCCTGCATAATAATCCAATCCTAATGTTGTTTTAAACGTTAAGCCTTTTATTGGTTCTATTTGCAAATACACATTACCCAATAATTTTTGATTATTGCTTTCACTTTGACTACCATAAAGCATGGTTGCGTAAGGATTTGACACACCACTTAGCCAAGGCTCAGAATGTCCTACGGTACTGTAAAAATTGCCATTTTCGTCATACATTGGCAGTAACGGGCTTGCAGTAAAGGCACTTCTTAGCGAGTTATTGTATTGATTACCCACACCAATACCTCTTTTATCAATATACGCAAAGTTTATATTTTCACCAATGGTAATAACATCGTTGTATAATTTATGTTCTGAATTGAACCTGAAATTGAAACGGTCGTAGTTTGACAAATCTTTACCTCCAACTATACCTTCTTGCCCAAAATACGATAGCGATGTAGAATAAACCGAGCTTTCTGAACCTCCTGAGGCTCCTAAGGTGTAATTTTGGGTTGCAGCATTATCAACAAACATTTCGTCCATCCAATTGGTTCCTTTTCCTAAAGCTGCGATTTCCGCATTGGTAAAATAGGGAGCTTTCCCCGAATTTACGGCAGATTCATTTAGTACGGTGGCATATTCGGTAGCATCCAATAGGTCTACTTTTCTAGCTACAGATTGTAGCCCATAATATTGATCAAAAGTGATGCGGGCAGCACCTTTTCTACCTTTTTTTGTGGTTATCATTACAACTCCGTTTGAGGCTTGAGACCCATAAATAGCCGCTGATGCCGCATCTTTTAAAACAGAAATCGTTTCTATGTCGCCATTATTCAAAAAAGAAATATCGCTTGTAACAATGCCATCTACAACATATGCTGGATTATTGTTTTTGGTAGATCCCATCCCTCTTATAACCACATTTAAACCTTCTCCTGGCTGTCCTGAAGTTGAAGTAATTTGAACACCCGGTGTCTGTCCTTGTAATGCTTGTAGTGCGTTAGAGACATTTCTTTTTGCAAGCTCCTCTCCTTTTAATTGAACAATGGCTCCAGTAACAAGTGCTTTCTTTTGCGTGCCGTAACCTATCAACACCACTTCGTCTAAAGACGCTATGTCTTCTTGTAAGGTTATATTTAAATTGGTTTTTCCGTTCAAGGAAACCTCTTTTGATGAAAATCCAACATAGGAGATTAGTAAAGTAGCATTTTCACTTGAAACATCTAAAGAAAAATTACCGTCAAAATCTGTTTGAGTTCCATTAGATGTACCTTTTTCTATAATATTGGCACCAGGTAAAGGTTGTCCCGTGTTGTCCAAAATGGTTCCAGTTACAGTCCATGTTTGAGTAACATTATCCTTTGCTTTTAAAGTGCTGGTCATTTTGCTCAAATCCAAAGACTTATTTGCTTCTCCTGAATACACCTCATTTGCATGTAAGACAGGTACAGAAAAAGCAAAAATCACCAATAATGCCCCCATTATCTTCTTCAGTTCAAATTCAAAAAACCGGTGACTGTGACTTCTTTTATTAATAAAAAGTTTTTTCATACTTCATAGTTTAGTTTTAGTTAATTTGTTGTGACCATTTTTAAAATCTATAAAGGAATCGGTCGTTTTCCTGTTATTGCTCATTTTCTCAAAAGAGCTAATAGCATAATTGCTAGATTAATCGTTTTTTCCCATAGGCATATTTTCGTTTTTTTAATTATTGACGTTTAAAGCAATTTATATTGTATGAAATTTTAAAATTTTACTCTAACTGCAACAAAAAACATACTCCCCAAATTAGCTGAAAAACTCCTTGAACAGTAATATTATTGGATACAGCTTACCAGAATTAAAAGATATATGAAACCCAACTTAAGTTAGAATCATCCCCATACTTTAATTCTTAACAACAATATTAACAATCATACCCAACACATAAGGGGTTGAAATGTATCCCACAAAGTGTCATAATGTATTATCCTATCAACACTTTTAATTAGAAAGACCTCTAGCTTTCAACCAATTTCTACATGCTTCTGTCCAAGTAGACTCTGTATTTGTTGACCTTCCCATCCCATATCCATGTCCGCCAGATTGGTACAGGTGAAGCTCACTTGGAATGTTATATTTCCTTAAGGCTAATGCATACAGAATGCTGTTCTGTACAGGTACGGCATCGTCATCAAATGATTGCACCAAAAATGCCGGTGGTGTTTGCGCATCGACCTGTAGCTCGTTTGAAAAATGCTTCACCTGTTCTGGCGTAGGATTATTGCCAAGCAAATTCACGCGAGATCCCATATGGGTAATTGTCGAATCCATAGAGATTACGGGGTAAATAAGCAAAGAAAAATCGGGTCGGGCACTGGTTAAGTCATCCGGCTCATAAACCTTCTCATTATAATGTGTTGAAATTGTGGATGCCACATGTCCGCCTGCAGAAAACCCCATGATTCCGATTTTATCTGGATTGATGCCCCATTCTTTGGCATGACGCCTGACAATGCGCATCGCCCGTTGTCCATCCTGCATGGGGGCGATCGATTTGTTTTCCATGATGGCATCGTCAGGCTGACGGTATGTTAATACAAAAGCGGTTATACCCAAGCTGTTGAACCATTGGGCCACCTGTAATCCTTCATGCCGGATTGCCAGCCCAGAATAGCCACCTCCTGGGCAAATAATGACTGCTGTACCTGTAGCCTTTTCGGCAGGTGCAGGATAAAAATAGAGATCAGGCTTGACAATGGAATGCTTATCGACCCAGCCTGCCGTTGTATCAACTCTCTGCTTAAATTCGTCACTTTGAATGGCTCCGGGAACCTTCCCGTTCCAAATATCAATCACTTTGTTTTGGGCTGAAAGACTCCCGATTGTGGCTGTCAAGTAAAAAAATGCCACCACTAATTTTTTAAAATCTAACTTTCTCATTTTGTTTTATAGTATTCGTTCATTATATACCATGCCTTTTTCTTCTCTCCGTTTTCAGATATCAGTCCTTTTCTGTTGTAACCATTCTGATAAAGCTGGTTCATTCTGCTCAAGGATTTATAATCGAATAAAATCCACGGACATACACCCACTAAATGGGGAACAGTCTTAAACATTTTAACTTGATCTTTATAAATTTGTTCTTGGTATCCTTCTGTCCAGTTAGAAGCTTCGTCTGAAGGCAAATCATTGCTCCCATATAATGCCTCACCTCCAAACTCGGATATAAACACAGGCTTATTTGGAAAATCGATCTCCCATTTAGTGTCTGAAGGTTTTCCTTGCCAAGGTATATACCACCCTATATATTCATTAATCGAAACAATATCTGAATACTTATAAAGCAAATCATGAACCATAAAGGTATTATTACCATAACCCTGCGTATTAATAACATGGTTGATTAAACGCGTTGAATCCATTGCTTTGCATTTTTGTGTTAATGAAATGAGTGCTTCATTGCGGTTAGGTGTTCCCGGATAGGTTTCATTAGAAAGGCTCCATATGGTCACTGCTGCACGGTTTTTATCCCTTCTTACCATTTCCTTTAGCATCGTTTCCATTTTCTTAGGAACAAGACTGTCTGAAAATTTAATATGTTGGTATATAGGAAGCTCATCCCAAACCATGAGCCCCATTCTTTCAGCTTCCTTAATCATGTTTTCACTATGAGGGTAATGAGCCAAACGCACTAGGTTACAACCCAATTCCTTCGCTGCATTAAGCAGAATTCCTGCTTCTTCTTTTGAAAAGGCTCTGCTCCCCTTAAAAGGATTTTCTTCATGAATATTGACAGCCTTCAAGAATATGGGTTTCTTGTTCAGCAAAATTTCACTCCCTTTAACTTCAATACTTCTAAAGCCAATACTATCCTCAACAGCATCCGTTTCACTTTCTATGACTACCTTATAAAGTTTAGGATTTTCTGGAGACCATAGTGTAAATTTTGAAGAGAACTCTATATTGGCAAAGCCTTTATCGTCTGCTTTTGTTTTATAGTTGAAATTTAGTTCTGGAATTCTAATGATGATCTTTTGGTTTGTCTTAGCAGTACCATTTAATTGAACCCACCCTAAAACACTGTTTAAACTTCCTTTTTTTAGTTGGATAAAATAATCTTCAATAAAAACATGGTTTGTTTCAATTAAACCAACATCTCGAGTTATTCCCCCAAAATTAAACCAATCATAACCTACACCTGGCAAACCATTTTCCTTGCGCTGGTTATTAACTTTAACAATTACAGTATTATTACCCGCTTTAACCTTATTGGTTATTTCAAACTGAAAAGGTGTAAAACCTCCTTCATGACTACCTATTTTTTCCCCATTCAAATACACATCTGCCAAATAATTAACCGCTCCAAAATAGAGGAACAATCTTTTATCTTCTCTCTTTGTATATCTAAATTGCTTTTTGTACCAAACCGTTCCCTCAAAATACGTGAGCTCGGGCATTTGAGTATTAAAATCTCCTGGTACATCCAATTCTGGTCCACCTTCAAATGAATACTCAACAAAATCGGTTTTTTTTTGAGGCTTTTTTTCTTGCCAAACCTGTCTCCAATTTCCAATACCAGTTGGATCAATTATAACTTTCCATTTGCCGTTTAAACTTTCAAAATTTCTAGCTTGGAAATTAACCATGGAGGTTTGCCCTTTTACATTAATTAAAATGAAAAGCGTCAACAACGACAATAGCTTTCCTTTTATTGATATTTTCATTTGGATATTTTTACTGCTTTTTTGGGCTAATTATAATGGCAAAACCACCCCCATTGGCCATATTTACTGATAACTTATCGATATTGGTAACATCAATAATTTCTCTTTTGTAGTCTGTAGGGTCTTTATCCGCATTAATGCCATCTCTAAAAATTTCGGCAGAGTAGGTTCCTTTGTCAAGGAACGATAGGTCTACTATCTTCTTCCTTGGTGTCCAGTTAGTTAATCCGCCTACATACCATGTATCACCCTTTCTTCTAGCAATGGCTACATATTCCCCAACTTTTCCATCAAGGGCAAGGGTTTCATTAAATGTAGTAGGGATCTTAGAAATAAAAGTGGTGCTTTCTTGCTCTTTCATATAAGCTGTTGGGCTGTCAGCCATCATTTGCAGTGGTGCTTCATAAACAACATACATACCCAATTGATGACATCTGGTTCCCTTACTCATCGGCATTGAGTTACTTGGACGAAAATCTGCTTTTGTTGCATTACGCATTGCTCCTGGCGTATAATCCATAGGTCCCGCTAGCATTCTAATGAAAGGAATACAAGTAGCATAATATGGCGTATCATCATTTACTGTCCACTTAACGTTCTCTAAACCTTTTACTCCTTCAAAATTGACAACATTTGGAAAGGTTCTCTGAATACCAGTAGGTTTATACATACCATGAAAATCAACTAGAAGTTTATATGAAGTAGCTTTTTCTGCAATGTTATAAACCGACTTTACCATTTTTTGGTCATCACGATCTAAGAAATCTATTTTAAACCCTTTCACTCCCATTTGGGAATATTTAGTAAAAGCATCGTCTAAAACCTCATTAATAGCATACCATGAAGCCCAGAGAATAATATCTACA
>JBNKYB010000036.1:0-23878 GCA_050300615.1 Flavobacteriaceae bacterium
TCGTTGTATTTTCATTTGCTCCTGCTCTCCAAGGTGCGGCTGTTGCAGTACCAAACCCTAGGTTATTCATACCATAAGGCACTAGTTTACCCCAAATCTCTCTTCCTTTAACACTAGGTCTTGAATAATTAATTGTAATGTCGGTAATTCCAACGCGTTGTGATACGCTTGCTTTTTGGCTTGCTCTTGGCGTATTTAATTGCGCAAATGTGTTTAAACTTAACACACAAAATACCAATGCAATAAAGTTTGTAATGCTGTTTAGTTTCATTTTTTGATTGATTTATTATTTAACTCTAACAATTTAGCTACTAATAAATTACACACTTGTTAGTATTTTGTTAAAGTCACTGTTAAAAGTGTTAATTAACACTTTTTCAATCATACTAAAAATTTAAAATGAAAGAAATATTGAACCAACTATTTGTTTGATGGAACTATTTTAACCAAAAACTAAGCGTGAATTGATAATAAAGGCGTATCCATTCCAGAAATCATGACTCTAGTTTTACTTTTATGAACTAACGACGACCAAAAACCATATTCGTATGGTACCATAATCAATAAATCAGCATGTATCCGTTTCATTTCTTCTTCTATTTCATGAATCACCGCATCGGATTGCACCTCTTTATACATATATGCAATACCTTCAAACTCTTTATTAATACCACTTAAGGCATGCTTATTCTGCTCTATTTTATCCAAACTATTACTAACATGAAAAACTTCTAGCTCAGCATGTAATTTTAAAACAGCTTCTTTCACTTTTTCCAAAATATCAACAGCTACACCTTTTTCTATATCGCAAGCAAATAATACTTTTTTTATTCCTGTAAATTTAGCTTTCAAAGGAACAGCTAAAATTGGTACTTTAATTTTATGAATCGCCTCTGTGGTTGTGCTACCCAGTAAATCCTGTTCTAAAGACTTATCATCCATTCCCATTACAACCAAATCTGCTTGATGACGATCAATAGACAATTGTAATTCCTTATAAAAATCACCCATAGCCCAATCTGCTTCAATAGATACACCATGTGTATTAGAAAGGGTTTTAATTCTGTTTTCTACATCTTTATGATTTTGTTCTAACGATTTCTGAATTACTGAATATGGAAGTCGTGCATTCTCTGCATGAATAGAAATTTTATGAAGGTGAAAGACAACTAATCTAACACTTGTTGCCTTGGCTAAATTTATAGCATATTGTGTAGCATTTTCTGCTTCATTTGAAAAATCGGAGGCAATAATAATGGTTTTCATTTTTATAAAAAAATTAAATAATTAAAGTGTAAATACTAAGTAATAAAGTTACAACTAACGAAAGAATATTTATTTAATAAAAAATAATTTAACATTTCTATTCCTGTTTTGTATTGTTATCTTTGCACCCTATATTTAATAATAGAAAATGAAGATTTCATATAATTGGTTGAAACAGTTTATAAAAACAGACTGGACACCAGAACAAACAGGAGATTTACTTACAGACTTAGGACTTGAAGTTGAAGGCATTGAAACGTATCAATCTGTAAAAGGAGGTTTAGAAGGCATAGTAATTGGAGAAGTTTTAACATGCGTAAAGCATCCAAATGCCGACAAATTAAAATTAACAACTGTTGATATTGGTAGCGAAACACCTTTACAAATTGTATGTGGAGCGCCTAATGTAGCTGCTGGACAAAAAGTGCCTGTTGCCACCATTGGAACGACTTTATATACAGCCGATGGTGAATCTTGGACCATAAAAAAAGGCAAAATAAGAGGTGAAGAAAGTCATGGAATGATATGTGCAGAAGATGAACTTGGCTTAGGTCAATCACATGACGGCATTATGGTTTTAGATGAAACTATAGCTGTTGGTACTTTGGCTTCAGAAGTTTTTGAAATTGAGAACGATCATGTTTTTGAAATTGGTCTAACCCCAAACAGAGCAGATGCCATGAGCCATTTAGGCACAGCCAGAGATTTAAAAGCAGGCTTGTTACAAAAGGATATTTCTTTAGAACTTATTACACCTTCTCTTAGTTCTTTTTATGTAGATAATAGACTATTAAAAATAGATGTTGATGTAAAAGATAAAGAATTAGCACCTCGCTATTGTGGTGTTACCATATCTGGACTTAAAGTTGACGAATCTCCCAAATGGTTACAACATCGTTTAAAAGCCATTGGCTTAACACCAATAAATAATATAGTAGATGCTACCAATTATGTTTTACATGATTTAGGACAACCGCTTCACGCTTTTGATACTGCAAAAATAACAGGTCATAAAATTGAAGTTAAAACCGTAACAGAGGGTACTAAATTTATTACCCTTGATGGTGTAGAGCGAACATTATCTGAAGAAGATTTAATGATTTGTGACGCCGAAAAACCTATGTGTATTGCTGGTGTTTTTGGAGGTATCAATTCTGGGGTTTCTGAGTCGACAACCAGTATTTTCTTAGAAAGTGCTTACTTTAATCCAGTAAGTATTAGAAAATCCGCAAAACGCCATGGATTAAATACAGATGCGTCTTTTAGGTTTGAGCGTGGTATCGATCCTAATATAACAGAACTTGCTTTAAAACGCGCCGTACTATTAATCCAAGAGATTGCTGGCGGGGAAGTTTCTTCAGATATTGTAGATTTCTATCCTAATAAAATAGAGGACTTTCAAGTACGCTTAAGTTTTGATAATGCCAAAAAATTGATTGGTGAAGAAATTCCTAAAGATGTTATTAAAAGCATTTTAACCTCTTTAGAAATTAAAGTTAACAACGTTACCGAAACAGGATTAGGCTTAACAGTTCCTGCGTACAGAAATGATGTGCAAAGAGAAGCTGATATTATTGAAGAAATTCTGAGGGTTTATGGTTATAACAATATTAAAACCACCGAAAAATTAAATGCTTCAATTTCTAGCTCTACAAGATTTGAAGATCATAAAATTCAAAATGTTGTTGGAAATCAACTAACCTCTCAAGGTTTTTATGAAATGTTAGCTAACTCTTTAACCACACCAAGCTATATAAGCTTAAGTGAGGAATTAAAGGACGAACATAATATTACAATCTTGAATCCTTTAAGTAATGATTTGTCCGTTTTACGACAATCTTTATTATTTTCTGGATTGGAAACCATATCCTATAACCTTAATAGAAAACAACTTGATTTAAAATTGTTTGAGTTTGGTAAAACTTATCATGATTTTAATGGTAAACATATAGAAAACAAACATTTAACCTTATTTTCTACAGGAAATCAAAACGGTGATAGTTGGTTGTCTTCAAATAAAAAAAGTGACTTCTTTTATTTAAAGGGTACTATTTTTTCAATTTTAGAACGTGTAGGCATTTCGAGATTTCAAGAATCTCCTATAACTAGCGATTTATTTAGCGAAGGATTAGAGTTAAGCTTAGGCAAAACAAAACTAGTTAGCTTTGGATTGGTTAAAAAATCTATTTTAAAGTATTTTGATATTTCTCAAGAAATCGTTTTTGCAGATTTTAATTGGGATACAATTTTAGATATAGTCAAACGAAATAAAATATTATTTAAAGCAATTCCTAAATATCCTGAAGTACGTCGTGATTTTGCTTTGCTGTTAGATGACAATGTAAGTTTTAAAGATATCTATAGCATTGCCAACAAAACAGAAAAGAAATTGCTTAAAAACGTAAGTCTTTTTGATGTGTACCAAGGTAAAAACTTACCAAAAGGAAAAAAGAGTTATGCTGTTAGTTTTACGCTTCAAGACGAACATAAAACTCTAACAGATAAGCAAATAGATAAAATAATGAATACGCTTCAAAGTAATTTTGAAAGAGAACTTGGAGCCGAACTACGATAAGCCCAAAAAATCATTTTAACTACTAATACAAAAAAAGCCTTTCAAAAAATTGAAAGGCTTGTCTTTTTGGGTGGAAGATCGGTCTCGAACCGACGACCTCCTGAACCACAATCAGGCGCTCTAACCAACTGAGCTACAACCACCATGTAATGCATTTTTTAATGCGTGTGCAAATGTAACTGATTTCATTTTTTCTACAAAGATTTTTACTAAAATTTTAAAGTTAATTTTAATTATAATCTTTCTAGTATATATCAGTTCAAACTGTAGTTCATTAAAATAAAACTTAAACCGCTAAAACATAGGAAATAGCAATTTTATTTTAAGTGAAACAGACTATCTACAGCAATATATCTATCTACAGTATACCCTTCTCCATAATCAGTACCAATGAGTCTCCCCATATCAATAGCTCTATTTTTAATATTATCTGTAAAGTTTTTAGTGGCTATAGGTGTAATAGGCTCTTTACTGTCTTTATCATAAAATTGTGTTTTATAAGCCATCACTGAATCCATTTTTTTATCCATAAATCCAGAAACATCAACCACCACGTCTGGTTCTAAATTCTTCCATTGTATATAATGGTAAATTTGTTTTGGTCTCCACGGCTCTTGCCACTTCCCGTCATCTTCTAATTTGGTGTCAATTTTTAATAAGCCACTTAAAAAGCATGCATCGCATACTAATTGACTTCCTTTAGCATGATCAATATGCCTGTCCTCTATTGCATTACAAATAACAATTTCTGGTCGAAACTTACGAATCATTTTAATAAGCTCTAATTGATGCATTTTATCATTTACAAAAAAACCATCTGCAAATTCCATATTAACTCTTACACTAACCCCTAATATTTCGGCGGCATTATTGGCTTCTTCAAACCTAGTCTCAGCCGTTCCGCGAGTACCTAATTCGCCACGTGTTAAATCTATAATGCCTACTTTACTACCATTTGCTATTTCTTTTGCTAAAGTGGCTGCACAACCCAACTCTACATCATCTGGATGTGCACCAATGGCAAGAATGTCTAATTTCATTTTTTATTTTGTTTTATTATTTATATAATGGAGCAATAATTTACTATAAAGTTGGTTGAATTAAAGTACTATTTATAATGCAAACTTGATAATTTTTGCGCTTTAAAATTCAATTTTTGTTGTTTTTTATTAAAAAAAACTTGTCATAAAACTAAAAATCGAATAAAAAATAGTTTAATTGTTAAAAACCCCATATTACTCTTACGTTTTCGTTCAAGTTATTTTAATTTAAATGATGTGAAAAATGATAATTATTGAAAAATGAATGCCTAGTGAAAAGTATGATATTTATCATAAATATTAATGTATTGTGATAGTAATTTTACCATGTAAATAAAAAATACCAAAAACAAAAAAAGCCAAGAAAGGCACAAATTAATTTTTAAAACTTAAACAAAATGAAAGAATCAACAACCTTATTAAATACAGACTTAGAAAAGTATGGTTTAAAAGATGTGAAAGCTCATTGGAATTTATCTCCTGAAGAACTTCAAAAAATTACAGTTGATAAAAATATGGGTAAAGAAACGTCTAACGGAACTCTTGCTGTAAATACAGGAAAATTTACAGGTAGATCTCCTCAAGATCGTTTTATTGTAAAAGATGATTATACTGCAGATAGAGTTTGGTGGGGTAAAGTTAATAAACCTGTTTCTCCTGAAAACTTTGATAAATTACAAACTGAAGTTGAAAACTATTTATCTGGTAAAGAATTATATGTGAGAGACGGTGCTGTTTGTGCTGATCCTAAATATAAAATGAATGTTAGAACAGTGGCTGAGCTACCATGGTCTAGTATGTTTGTCTTTAACATGTTTTTACGTCCAAGTGCTGAAGAATTAAAAAATTTCCAAGAAGAATGGTTAGTTCTTTGTGCTCCTGGTTATGAATGTCCAAATCCTGAAGATTACGGAATTAGACAAGGTAATTTTTCAATCTTAAACTTTACAAAAAAAATAGCATTAGTTGGAGGTTCTGCTTATACAGGTGAAATTAAAAAAGGAATTTTCTCTGCTTTAAACATGATTTTACCAACAGATAAAAATGTTTTACCAATGCACTGCTCTGCAAACGTTGGTGAAGATGGAGATACTGCTATTTTCTTTGGTCTTTCTGGAACAGGAAAAACAACCTTATCTGCAGATCCTGCAAGAAAATTAATTGGTGATGATGAACATGGTTGGACTGCAGAAAACAATATCTTTAACTTTGAAGGTGGTTGTTATGCAAAAGTTATTGATTTAACAGAAGAAAAAGAACCAGACATTTTTAGAGCTATCAAACCAGGTGCCCTTTTAGAAAACGTTGTGTTTAAAGAAAACGGAGAAGTAGATTATATGGATGGCACAATTACACAAAATACGCGTGTAAGCTACCCTATTTATCATATCGACAATATAAAAGAGCCTTCTTATGCAGAAAATCCTAAAAACATTTTCTTCTTAACTTGTGATGCTTTTGGCGTATTACCTCCAGTATCAAAATTAACTCCTGGCCAAGCAGCTTACCACTTTATTTCTGGTTATACTGCCAAAGTAGCTGGTACAGAAGCAGGAATTACAGAACCTGTTCCTTCATTCTCAGCTTGTTTTGGAGCACCTTTTATGCCATTACACCCAACAGTTTATGCTGAAATGTTAAGTAAAAAAATGACAGAAGCTGGTGTTAATGTTTGGTTAATCAACACTGGATGGTCTGGCGGGCCTCACGGAGTTGGTTCTCGTATCAAGCTTAAATATACAAGAGCTATGATTACTGAAATCCTTAAAGGAAGTTTAGAAAACGTTGAGTTTGACCAACACCCAATTTTTGGATTATTCATGCCTAAATATTGTCCTAATGTGCCAATTGAGATTTTAGATCCAATGAACACTTGGTTACAAAAAGGCGGATACATTAGTAAAGCTATTCAATTAGCACATTCGTTCCACTTAAACTTTGAAAAATTTGCTAATGAAGCATCTCAACAAATTATTGAAGGTGGACCACTAATTGATGAACACCATCACTTAGACCATATGTAATAAATCTTTTATTATAAAAATAAAAAAGGAGCTTAAAATTTAAGCTCCTTTTTTTATTGAACACTAATTGTTATTCTTAAGTGTTTTCTCAATTCTTCTATCAGGAACCAGCCCACATAATGGTTATAATAATAACTCCCGAAATGCATACAGTATTAGATGATTTTTCATCCAATATCATTCCCAAGTATTTTTACCAAAACGGTTTAAGCAAGTATATAATCAATTTTACTAATATTTACATTTATTATCTTTTAAGCTAATATTTTATATTATTAGTCTTTAAACTAATATTTTTTGTTTATATCAAAAAAAGAAATATATTTGAGTAACAAGATATATTAAAATGACTAGTGTTATCACAGGAGATATCATCAATTCAAAAGAAAGCAATCCCAAAAATTGGTTAGATGCTTTAAAAGGCGTTCTAAACAATTACGGGAACGAACCTAAGCAATGGGAGATTTATAGAGGTGATAGTTTTCAGTTAGAAGTAAAACCAGAAGAGGCTTTAGAAACTGGTATATTAATCAAAGCAACAATAAAACAATTTAAAAATACAGATGTTAGATTAGCAATTGGTATAGGTAACAAAGAATATACTTCTGAAAAAATAACAGAAGCCAACGGAACTGCCTTTGTTAATTCTGGTGAGTGTTTTGAACAATTAAAAAAAAACACCTTAGCCATAAAATCTCCGTTTACAGCCTTTGATTCTCAAATAAATATCATGCTAGAATTGGCTCAATTAACTATGAATAATTGGACCGTTACAACAGCTAAACTTGTAAAAGCTGCTCTTGAAAACCCTGATTTTAACCAAAAAGAGCTTGCTAAACATTTTAATAAAACACAAGGAAATATTAGTCAAGGACTTAAACGTAGCGGCTTTGATGAAATTTTAAAAATGATACACTACTATAATTCTCAAATAAAAACAGTATGCTAACTTTATTTATAAAGCTTATCCTCGCCCACTTTTTAGGAGACTTTCTTTTTCAGTCAGAAAAATGGGTGATCCATAAAGAAAAGCATAAACACAAATCCAGATTTTTATATTGGCATATTCTAGTGCATTTAGGAGCACTTCTTTTAGTATTACAGGCAGATATTACTTATTGGTTAGGCATATTAATCATTGTGGTTTCTCATTATCTTATTGATGTTATTAAACTTCACCTGCTTAATTCTAAATTAAATACAAGATTACTTTTTGCTCTGGACCAACTAGCACACCTTGCTGTTATAGCTATTGTAGTTAATATGTATGAACCCTATAGTTTTCAATTAGAAACAATATATAATGCACATTTTTTATTATTTATAACTAACATATTGGGAGTAACCGTAGTGTCGTCAATAATAATGAAAACCATTATATCAAAATGGTATCTTGAAGAAAACACAAATAAAGACTCCTTAAAAGACGCCGGTGCCTATATAGGCATGCTGGAACGTTTATTTATTTTCGCGTTTATAGCTCTTCATTATTGGGAAGGCATAGGTTTCTTACTTGCAGCAAAATCTGTTTTTAGATTTGGTGATTTATCAAAATCTAAAGACCGTAAATTAACAGAGTACATACTTATAGGCACCTTAATTAGCTTCGGACTTGCTTTTATATTTGGTATAGAATATATGTATCTTTTAAAATTACTCTAAAACGGCATAGCCAAAATTAACATTGAAATCAACACACCAAATAATCACGTACTTATAGGTTGAATAGTCAACATTACTTGGTAAATCATACTGATAATCACCGTCAACCCCTTTTAAAACACCTAAATCTATATAGGTACCTGCTGAAGTATCAGTTGCTAAATACACATCCAATAAGGGACCATTACTTGTCTTAAAACCCGTAAAATTTAAAACAGTTTTTTCTGAGTTTATTGTAGCTTTACCTACAGTTTCATGAGCTGAAGAAACAAAATCCCCTTGATAGGTAACTCCCGACGTATCATTGTTATTCCCTGAATCATCATTATTATTAATCACAGACATGCTATTATCTTCTTGCATTTCGTCAAAAGAATCATCGGAAGATGTTGAACAGGATTGAAAAGTAATGACAGTTAAAATGAGTATAAAAAAAAGTCTCATATAAAAAGTTGTTTGATTAATTCTAACTTAAGTCGGAAACAATCAAACAACTTTACAAAAATTTTATTAACATCATTTTACACCTTATTTCTTATAAAATTTTGAAAATTTTCTATACGAAAAATACCCTACTAAAGCTAAAAAACCAACAGCTATAGCAATAAACTTAACACTTACTATTTGATCTCCGCTTGCATAAGAATGTAATCCGGCTAAATAAAAGTTAACTCCAAAATAAGTCATCATAATACTTGCAAACGCTACTACAGACATAAGATTAAAGAACCAACGACCACGTAGTCCTGGAACCAAACGCATATGAATTACAAAAGCATATATCATGATGCTAATAAGCGCCCAGGTTTCTTTAGGATCCCAACCCCAGTATCGTCCCCAGCTTTCATTAGCCCACATACCTCCTAGAAAGTTACCTATAGTAAGCATAACTAAACCGATTGTTAAAGACATTTCATTAATGATTGTAATTTCATTAATATTACGTAACATCTTCTCTTTATTATTTTTATTAGTGAAAATCATTAAAAACAAGGATACCAACCCTAATATCATTCCTAAAGTGAAAGGTCCATAACTTGCCACAATAACAGCCACATGAATTTTAAGCCAATAACTATTCAAAACAGGTTGTAAATTAGCTATAGCCGGATCCATCCAGTTCCAATGAGCAACCATTAAAATTATAGATGTTACAAAAGCGGTTGCTGCTATGGTAAGATCACTCTTTCTACCAAATAATAGCCCGAAAAGCATTGTTGCCCATGCAACATAAATCATCGATTCATAGGCATCACTCCAAGGTGCATGACCAGAAATGTACCAACGCATTATTAGTCCAAGAGTATGCAAAATAAACAAAACAATAATGACATACTTAAACACATCAACTGCTATTTTAACAGGCTTGCTTTTACTTTTAAAAATTTGAATAATCAGAAAAACAAACATTAAAGTACCAGCATACATGTACCAACTGAATAACCTTTTAAAAATATCGTATTTATTGTAAAGAACTTCAGTTTTTACTTTATTATCACTTATCATCACCTGCGAACCATACTGATGTTGTGTTTTTTTGAATGCTTCTAAAAGTTTATCGGCTTCAGCAAAATTACCAGATTTTTTAGCATCATTTAAGGTATATAAATAAGCTCTAAAGCCATTATTTACAAAGTTGGCATAGAGAGAATCTTTAATTTTATACTTTCCTGTTTTATAATCTGCAGGAGCTATCCACTTATTATTTGAATCATTTGGAACTGGAAATATTTTTAGAGATTTTCCTTCAATAGTATTAAACAATAAATTAACACGCTGATCTGCTTCTTTAAATTCTTTTTGAAAAGCATTGGGCACTTGTGCCTTATAAGCCTCATCAAGATATGGAGCTAATTTATATTGCCCTTCATCTGTTAGAAAATCTGATAGTGAGGCGTATGTTACCTCTTTACCTATACCAATAAGTTTTCTAATAGAATCGTCCTTTTTTGCTTTTAAATAAATAATTGGCACATTGTACCAAAGCATGGGGCTTTCTTGTATAGATAAAAATATTTGATTGGCATCAAACGACTCATATTCATCGTCTTTACTTAGCTTTCTAAGCAATTCGGAAGCATAGGTATTAACTGGCATCATACGACCACTTAAATCTTGAATGACCAAATATCCAAATTTATCGGCATGTTCTTTAGGTGTGATATTTGCTTTTAAAACAGAATCTATCTGTGACTTTGTTGGTTTAAAATGCATATGTCCATCATCCTCAGAATGACCTTGAGAAAAAGCATTTATACCAAACCCAATCAATAAAATAGCTAAGAGTTTTGATTTTTTTGATTTTATCTTATTTAATTGCTTCTCCAATAATTTAAAACGAGTTCCTTTACTAAACATAATAGCCATCATTCCAAAAAACAGAATAAAATAACCAATATAAGTAACCCAAGTTCCCCAAAAATCATGGTTTACAGAAAGAACGGTTCCTTTTTCGTCTCCATCAAAATTTGACTGAAAGAATCGATACCCATGAAGTTCTAATATATGATTCATATAAATTTTATAATCAAAATTTCCGCTTTCTTTATCAAAAACGGTTACTTTACTTGAATAGGAAGAGTAGCTTCGAGTCGTTCCTGGATAACGTTCGGCTTCAAAATCATTAAGCTTAATAGAAAATGGTAATTCAAGAACTTTTGCTCCATAACGAAGATGGATATCTAATCCTCCTATTTTAACGGTTTTAAAAGGGTTTGTCGTGCCTTGGCCACCTAAAACAACAGCTGTTTTAGTTTCTCCCTTCGTTGTTATTTTAAGCGTAATACCATCTTCATCCTTGGTATTAAGCATCTTAGATTTTCCAACAACCCCTATTTTACCCTTTATAACGGGCTTAGGAAATACCATTTGCATACCTCCAATAACATATCTTGATCGTAATTTTAAAGGCTGTAAGCTATCTTTAACCAAGACTCCTTTTGCCATGGTAGCCATGGTCATATACTCACCATCAAAAGGTGAATTTATAAAAAGCCCATCATCATTATATTTAAAATTAATAGCACCATCTGTAGGAGAATTAAGTGTAAATAACACATTATGAATAAGCATCATTTGACCATCTTTAAGGAAATGATTTTCAGCTCCCCCTGCTCCTGCTTCAACAATTTTTAGATAATTATCTCCATTTTCATCTGGAACAATGTCCTCTTCAGCTCCTTGAATAAAATTCTCTAATTCAATTTTTACTGGTTGCTGATTGTATTTAGTGTCTATTGAAAAACTGTTGTTTAAACGAGGTGAAAAATCTACTTCTTTTTCAATTGGTAATCGCTGTGGAACTCCATCTATTTTGTAATCACCATCAATATAAGCCGTTATATACGTTTTTTTCGATAAAAATGTATTCTCAGTAGCACCTTCTCTAATGTGCATCATGCCTTCAAAACCTGTATATCGAGTAATAAAAGCACCAATGATTATAAAAATAAATGCTAAATGAAGACTAAAAGTTGCCCACTTTTCTTTTTTGTACAATCGATATCTAAATATATTACCCGAAAAATTTATAATAAAAAAGAGAAAAATAGCTTCAAACCACCAAGCATTATAAATTAATGTTCTTGTATAAGGTGTTGGCGATGTACTCTGTCCAGCATCTAAAATAGTTCCTGTTGCCATAGCAGCAGCAAAAACAATAAATAAAATGGCAGTGAGACGTGTTGAAAATAAAATTTTGGCTAGTTTATTTAACATGATATGTTGTTTGTAAATGGAACAACAAAATTAAGGCATTTTGTTCAGTAAGAAATGATAACAATCATAAAAATCTTCTTAAAGTTTTGTCGCTAACTAATTATTTTTTTCTTGCTTCAAAA
This sequence comes from Flavobacteriaceae bacterium, assembly GCA_050300615.1. GTDB lineage: Bacteria > Bacteroidota > Bacteroidia > Flavobacteriales > Flavobacteriaceae > Yeosuana. Next base: position 12,407 of record JBNKYB010000036.1, read on the forward strand.
ATTTTTAAGTATAAAAAAGTGCCCATTTTTCTTGCACGGTATTTGGCATTTTCGGCATAATCGCCTTTAAAATGTTCATCGATGGTTTGAAACCAAAGATTTAGCCACAGGCCAAAATGTAATTCTGTTATAGAGTTATTACATTCTTTATCTACTTTCACATGAGCCTCTAACGGATTGCCTGAATATTTTGTTTTTAAAAACAATGTAGACTGCCAAAAACTTGTAAGTCTATCTATGTGGTCATCCCAATCCTTAATAATATTATTAAAAAAAGGTCCTAAGACGGTATCACTTCTTACTTTTTCGTAAAATGATGAAACCAATAAAAAAATATCTTCTCTACTTCTAATATCTTTTTTATTCATAGTAAACAAAGATACATGAATAGGCTTTTATATAACACATTACTTACTTATTTTAGCAGTATGATTTCTGTAGTTATTCTAGGAGGCGGCAATGTTGCCGTACATTTATTTAAAGCTTTTAACAAAGCTAAAAACATTGTTGTAAATCAATGGTTTAATAGAGATTTAAAGACTATTGATTTTTATAAAAACATGGTTGAAGTTACAGATGACTTATCATCTCTTAAAGAGGCCGATGTGTATTTGATTGCTATTAGTGACGATGCTATTGCTAAATTTTCATCAGAACTTCCCATAGAGAACAAATTGGTTGTTCATACATCTGGTAGTGTTGGATTAGCTGACTTAGATAAAAAACATCATAGAGGTGTATTTTACCCATTACAAACCTTTAGCAAAGATACCGAGATAAACTTCGCAGAAGTTCCAATTTGTATTGAAACTACAGATAAAAACGATTTAAAAACCCTGCAACATTTAGCAGCAGCAATAGGTAGCAAGAGTTATAGAGTAAATAGCGAGCAGCGAGGTTCTTTACATTTGGCGGCTGTATTTGTAAATAATTTTACTAATCAATTATACAGGATAGCGCATGAAATAACAGAATCTACTAGTACAGAATTTAATATTTTAAAACCGCTTATCCTTGAAACAGCGAACAAAGTTCAAAACTTATCTCCCTATCTGGCACAAACAGGCCCTGCCAAACGTAATGATAAAAAAACTATAAAAAAGCACTTAAAAAAATTAGATAATTCTCCTCATAAAGACATTTATAAACTATTAACAGATTCTATACAACAAACGCATGGACGAAAAAAACTATAAAGAATACTTACAACATATCTCCACTTTTATTTTTGATGTAGATGGAGTTTTAACCGATGGCACAGTACAAGTAACTGATACTGGTGGGCTTTTAAGAAGAATGAGTGTTAAAGACGGTTATGCTCTTAAAACAGCTATCGACATGGGTTTTAATATATGTATTATTACGGGTGGAACCAATGAAGGTGTAAGAATGCGTTTAGAAGGTTTAGGAATTAAAGATATTTTTTTAGGCGCACATCATAAAATTGACCAATTAAATGAATACCTAACGACTCACCATATTAAATCTGAAAATGTGCTTTATATGGGTGACGATTTACCAGATTTTCCGGTAATGCAACTCGTAGGGCTACCTTGTTGTCCACAAGATGCTGTCCCTGAAATAAAAAACATATCTAAATACGTGTCACATAAAAATGGAGGTTATGGTGCCGTTAGAGATGTTATTGAACAGGTACTGAAAGTGCAAGGAAAGTGGCATAAAAACTTTGATGCCAAGTATGATTAAATTGTTTAATGACAAGACATCGCAGGAGACATAGCACTGGTTTTGGGTATATTGGTTTTGGTAATAATCAAAATATTTTTAATCAGCATTCAAAAAAACCATTCTCAGAACTTAAGGAACGACTTGACCAAGAAACATATTTAAACCATCAACTCAACTTTGTACACCATAAACTTAGTAAAGCTGAAAAAGAAGACATAAAGAACAAAATAAGAAAAGCAGAAAAAGTAAAGGCTATAAAGATTTTTGTAGTGACACTAATCTTAATCATTTTGCTTGCAATTGTCATTTATTTTTATTTGTTGAAACCTTTATTTAAAGCTTTTAAATAATAAAACAATCATACTACAATGCAAAGCATTTTAAACCTCATCCGTTGGAAAAATCTTCTTATGATTGCTTTGGTACAATACCTAGTTAAATATGCCTTATTTCAACCATTTGGCGTAAGCATGTCGCTGTCTCATTTTGAGTTTTTTCTATTGATTTTAGCTACTATATGCATTGCTGCTGCTGGAAATATTATTAACGATATTTATGATGTGGAAACCGATTTTATCAATAAACCAAAACAAGTAATTGTTGGCGCAGCTATTTCTGAAAAAACAGCATACAATCTATTTATCGCCTTCAACGTTTTAGGCGTTGGTATTGGTTTTTTTGTATCTAATTCAATTGGAAAAAATGAGCTGTTTTCAATATTTGTTATTATCTCTATTCTACTTTATTTGTACGCTAGCTTTTTAAAACAAACCTTTTTAATTGGAAATATTATTGTATCAGCCTTAGTTGCTTTTAGTATCATTATTGTTGGAATATTTGAATTAATTCCAGCTATGACTACTCAAAACCAAAATATTCAGCTAACGTTTTTCAAAATTATTTTGGACTACGCCTTTTTTGCTTTTATATTAAATTTTCTTAGGGAAATAGCAAAAGACATTGAGGATATTGACGGAGATTTTAAAACAGGAATGCATACACTCCCCATTGTTATAGGAAGAGAACGTACTTCAAAAATTCTTTTTTCTCTGTCATTAATACCTTTATTGTTAATCATTTATTACATTAATACCTCATTGTATAAACAACCCATTTCTGTTGGTTATTTTTTAATATTTTTAGTTGGCCCACTTATCTATATAAGTATTAAACTATTTTCTGCAAAAACAAAAAAAGATTTTCATAGCATAAGCAACCTGTTTAAATTAGTCATGCTATTTGGTATGCTATCTTTATTGTTATACCCTATTATAATACTCTAAAAATGCTTAACGAAAAACTCAAAGATTATCATATCATTCTAGCTTCTGGTTCTCCAAGACGACACTTGTTTTTTAAAGATCTGGGTATTGATTTCGAAATTCGTTTAAAACCTGTAAAAGAAGAATACCCAAAAAGATTACGGCATTTTGAAATCAGCGATTACCTTTCTCAATTAAAATCACTACCCTTTAAAGACGAGCTAAGAGAACGGGATATTCTTATTACTAGTGATACCATTGTTTGGCATAACAATGAAGCACTGGGAAAACCAAAAAATTCTGAAGAAGCTTTTAAAATGTTGCAATCATTAAGTAACACGACTCATGAGGTTATTACATCTGTTTGCTTTACAACCAAAACAATTCAAAAAACAATTAATAGTATTACCCAAGTAACGTTTAAAAAGCTTACTGACAAAGAAATCAATTATTATATAGATACCTATAAACCTTTTGATAAAGCCGGTGCATACGGTATTCAAGAATGGATTGGTCAAATTGGTGTTACAAAAATTGAAGGATCTTTTTTTAATGTTGTAGGGTTACCAGTCCATACAGTTTACCAGGTTCTTAGTGACTTAGTAGATTAACATTTTTTAATATATAACTTCTTTGAGTTAGCGTATCTTTAATATAAATTTTAAAAACCTATAAAACGAGCATGCAACCGTAAAACAATAAAATAACACATGAAAACAGTAATCAACTTATACTCTCAAGAGATTATTAAAACAATAATTCTATTTTTATTTTTTATCGCTCTAAATTATATTTTAAAAAAAATTATAAAAGGAATTGGCAAACGCAGTAGCATTAATATTGCAAGAGTAAATCTTATTACCAGATATGTTACTGTTACGCTTCTATTAATTGTTTTACTTATTGAAGCCATTATTTTAGGAGTTGAACCCGATCAAATTACACTTGTTTTTTCTTCTGTTTTTGCCGTTGTTGGAATTGGCTTATTCGCTATCTGGTCTATTTTAAGCAATATCACATCTGGTGTTATTATGTTTTTTTCATTCCCGTATAAAGTAGGAGACAAAATCATGATTCACGATAAAGATTTTCCATTAGAAGCCATTATAGAAGACATAGGTGCTTTTCAGCTTCACTTACGATTAGACAACGGTAATTTAGTAACATACCCCAATAACCTTATGTTACAAAAAGCGGTAACACTGGTTAAAAAGGATGCTATTGAAGAATAATATGATTAAATCCTTATATTTATAATATTAACATCCTAATATATGTCCAAAAATAGAACGTCTAAATACAAAAAGAAATTAGGGTTAAGTCCGGGTTCTATTATCTACACTGGCGATAAAGAAACACAAGAGCTGTTTATAGACTCTTTTGATTACAATTCAGAATTTCTAGATGAAAAATCACATGCTAACATTGAAGATGTTTTTCACTATAAAACTACCAAATCAGTTAGTTGGATTAATATTAATGGTCTTAACCATGTCAATGCTATAGAAAAAATAGGAAATCACTTTAATTTACATCCGCTTACCCTTGAAGATATTGTAAACACCTCACACAGGCCAAAAATAGACGACTACGATAATTATGTATTTGTTGTTTTAAAAATGCTCTATTACAATGACAAAGATGAAATTGTTAATGAACAAGTTTGTTTTATTCTTGGTGAAAATTATGTATTAAGTTTTCAAGAAGCCGAAGGCGATGTATTTGAAACCGTAAGAGAACGCATTAGGTATGCCAAAGGGCGCATAAGAACATTAGGATCAGATTATTTGTTGTATGCGCTTATAGATGCTGTAACCGATCATTATTTTATGGTTATTGAAACCATGAGTAACAAAATTGAAGATTTAGAGGATAATCTTTTTAATGGATTTTCTCAAGAAGAGATTAGTGTTCAAATTCAAAATTTAAAACGTGAAATTTTAAAAGTTCGTCGTGCTATCTTTCCATTAAGAGAAATTATAAGCAAGATTGAAAAGAATGAGAATAATTTTATCAAAGATAGAACCATCCATTATTTTAGAGATGTTTACGATCATGTCATTCAAATTTCTGAAAGCATTGAAATATATCGTGATATGATTTGGGGCCTTATGGATATGTACATGACTACCATAAGTAATAGAATGAATGAAGTCATGAAAGTGCTAACTGTAATTTCTACCATATTTATCCCATTAACTTTTCTTTCTGGGATTTATGGGATGAATTTTGCCAACATGCCAGAATTACACTATAAATATTCTTATTTTATTTTGTGGGGAATCATGATTGTTTTATTCTTGGGAATGCTTTATTATTTTAAAAAGAAAAAATGGTTTTAATTTCGTTAAAGAAACATTAAAAACACTTACTTAGCTGGTATCTTTTTTATATTTGGTTAATTCCAAATATAAAATAATGAGAAAACCTATACTCTATCTACTTTTATTCCTTTTTTTTCCTTTCATAAATCAAGCTCAGCAACCTGATAAACCAAATGCTTCTAAGATTTATGAGTCTATTCAAAAACTAAATTTCTTAGGCTCTGTGATGTACATTGCGGCACATCCTGATGATGAGAATACGAAACTTATCTCCTATTTTTCAAATAAAGTAAAAGCTAGAACTGCCTATTTAGCCTTAACTCGTGGAGATGGAGGTCAAAATTTAGTTGGTCCGGAAATTAGAGAACTGTTAGGTGTTATTAGAACAGAAGAATTGTTAGCTGCCAGACGAGTAGATGGTGGTCAACAGTTTTTTACTAGGGCTAATGATTTTGGGTATTCAAAAGATCCCGAGGAAACATTAAGTATTTGGGATAAAGACGAGGTATTGAGTGATGTGGTTTTAGCCATTAGAAAGTTTAAACCGGATGTGATTATCAATCGGTTTGACCATAGAACCCCAGGTACAACGCACGGACATCATACCAGTTCTGCTATGTTAAGTTTTCAAGCATTTGATTTGGCAAACAATCCAAATGCTTATCCAGAGCAACTTAAACAGACAAGTTTATGGCAGCCACAACGCGAATTTTTTAACACATCGTGGTGGTTTTATGGAAGTCAAGAAAAATTTGACAAGGCAGATAAAACAAACATGTTAAGCATAGATACTGGTGTTTATTATCCTTCAAAAGGGTTGAGTAATTCTGAAATAGCGGCTTTAAGTAGAAGCAATCATAAATCGCAAGGGTTTGGTACTACTGGTAGTCGCGGAAAAGAGCTTGAATATCTTGAATTATTAAAAGGGGATTTACCAACAAATAAGTCCAATGTTTTCGATGGCATTGATACCTCTTGGAATCGAGTAAAAGGAGGAAAACCTATTGGAGACATTTTGGCTAATGTTGAAAAAAATTATGATTTTACCAATCCATCTGCATCCATTCCCCAACTAGTTAAAGCTTATAAACTCATTCAAAATTTAGAAGATGAGCATTGGAAAACTATAAAGTCTGAAGAAATAAAAAACATCATTGCTGATTGTGCAGGATTGTATTTGGAAGCGACTGCAAGCACAAACCATGCAACTCCCAATTCGGAAATTCCTTTAACTATTGAAGCCATAAACCGAAGTAATACTCTAATAGTCTTAGAAAGTATTAAAATAAACAAAGAAACTATTAATGAACATATGGAACTAAGGAATAACCAAGATCATTTCCTTAAAGACACTTTAAAAATTTCTAAAAACCAAAAACCTACAACACCTTATTGGTTGATGCAAAAAGGCACTTTAGGTATGTATAAGGTTAATAATCCTGAATTAATTGGGCTTCCTGAAACCCCTCCTGCTGCTATTGTGGATTTTAATTTGTTGGTTGATGGAGAACCTATTACCATTTCAAAACCTGTTATTTATAAAACCAATGATCCTGTAAAAGGGGAAACCTACAAACCCTTTGTAGTTATCCCTGAGGTATCTGCTAAATTTGCTGAAAATGTTATTGTTTTTGAAGATGATACCCAAAAACAAATTCCTGTCATTGTAAAGGCTGGTAAAGACAATGTAGAAGGCTATGTGTCTATTGCCCATCCAAAAGATTGGAGTGTCTATCCTGAAAAGCAAGCCATTTCTATTGCTCATAAAGGTGAAGATCAAACCATTATTTTTACTATTATTCCACCAAAAAATCAAAGCGAGGGGCTCATAACCCCAATGGTTCATATTGGTGATAATATCTACACAAAAAAACTTGTAGAAATCAATTATGAGCACATTCCATTTCAAACCGTATTACTACCAAGTGAAAGCAAGGTTGTAAGGTTAAACATTAAAAAGAAAGGAAATAATATTGCGTATATTGAAGGTGCTGGTGATGTTGTTCCAGAAAGTTTAAAACAAATTGGTTATAATGTAGTTACTATAGCTCCCAAGGATATTAATGCAGAAACCTTAAATAGGTTTGATGCTGTTGTTGTAGGTATACGAGCTTACAACACCGTTGAAGATTTAAAATATAAGCAACAAATACTATTTGATTTTGTAAAACAAGGGGGCAATATGATAGTACAATATAATACAAATTTTAGATTGAAAGTAGACCAATTAGCACCTTACGATTTACAATTATCTAGAGATAGAGTTACGGATGAAAATGCTGAAGTCACTATTTTAAATCCTGATAACCCTATCCTTAACTATCCAAATAAGATTACAGCACAAGATTTTGAAGGATGGACACAAGAGCGCGGTTTATATTTTCCTAATAAATGGTCAAATAAATTTACACCTATTTTATCTATGCATGATAAAGGAGAAACTCCTAAAGATGGTAGTTTGTTGGTTGCTAAATACGGAAAAGGCTATTATATTTATACAGGATTAAGCTTTTTTAGAGAATTTCCAGAAGGTGTTCCTGGTGCATATCGCCTATTTGCCAATATGCTCTCAATTGGAAAAGATTCTATTAAAAACGCTCCTAAATTAAAGAACTAGAAATGACAAACAATACAACAGACAAAAAACCTTGGAAACGTCTTTACACCATCGTTTTAATTGCTAATGTATTGTATTTTATAGTGTTCTATATATTAATGAAACTCTTTTAATATATGGAATCACTAGATTGGATTGTATTATTAGGTACCTTACTTACCATTGTTGGATATGGTTCATGGAAAACTAGAGGCAGTAAAAATGTCCATGATTTTATTCAAGGTGGAAATGAGGCTAAATGGTGGACTATTGGGCTTTCTGTTATGGCAACACAAGCAAGTGCCATTACGTTTCTATCAACTCCTGGACAAGCATTTAATGATGGTATGGGCTTTGTTCAATTTTATTTTGGTGTTCCCATCGCCATGATTATTATTTGCATGGTATTTATCCCTTTATATCATCGCTTAAAGGTTTACACCGCTTATGAGTTTTTAGAAAATAGATTTGATCTTAAAACAAGAAGCCTAACCGCTATGCTCTTTTTAATACAGCGAGGTTTAGCTGCTGGAATAACTATTTACGCACCGGCAATTATCTTATCGGCGGTATTAGGTTGGAATTTAAATATTCTCAATATCATCATTGGTGTGTTAGTGATTATTTATACGGTTTCTGGAGGAACAAAAGCTGTAAGCATGACTCAAAAACATCAAATGGCTGTTATTTTTACGGGAATGTTTATCGCCTTTTTTTTAATCATCAGCTATTTACCTGAAAACATAACATTTACCAAAGCTCTGGATATTGCAGGGGCTAGCGGTAAGATGGATATTTTAGATTTTTCATTCAATTTAAAAAACAGATATACCGTTTGGAGTGGACTTATTGGTGGAACTTTTTTAGCACTTTCTTATTTTGGAACCGACCAAAGTCAAGTACAACGTTATCTTTCAGGAAAATCGGTTAAAGAAATGCAGATGGGATTAATTTTTAATGGCTTATTAAAAGTCCCAATGCAATTTTTCATTTTATTGGTTGGTGTTATGGTATTTGTGTTTTATCAATTTAATGAATCGCCTATCAACTTTAATCCTGCTGCCGAAAAAGCTATTTTAAATTCTGATTATGCTCAAGATTATAAATCTCTTGAAAATGAACAAAATATTATATTCAACAATAAACAAGAATTAATTAATTCATATATAGAAACAAAGGATAAAAACTATGTCAAGGATATAGCACTTGCCAATAAAGCCGATAAAGAAAATAGAGATGCTGCTAAAATTCTAATTCAAAAAGCAGCTTCAGATAAAGTAATAAGTGTTGAGACAAATGATAAAGATTATGTATTTATTCACTTCATCTTAAATAATCTTCCCAGAGGTTTAATTGGTTTGTTACTGGCCGTTATTTTAAGTGCTGCCATGTCGAGTACAGCGAGTGAATTAAATGCCCTTGCCTCTACCACTACTATGGATTTATATAAACGTTCCATCGTTAAAGATAAGGATGAGAATCACTATTTAAATGCTACTAAATGGTTTACCCTAGCTTGGGGAATTTTAGCCATTATCATTGCTTCTATAGCCTATTTAGCCGATAATTTAATACAATTAGTAAATATTATTGGATCTATTTTCTATGGAAATGTCTTAGGGATTTTCTTATTAGCATTTTTCTTTAAATTTGTAAAAGCAAATGCTGTCTTTATAGCAGCTTTAATTACGCAAGCAATTATAATTGTCGGTTGGTGGTATGACTGGATGCCATATTTATGGCTTAACCTTTTTGGATGCTTCTTGGTAATTAGTATCGCATCGATAATACAAATAATACACAAATCAAATGAAAAAATCATTTCAAGATAGAAAAGTTCGTTGGGGAATTATTGGTTTAGGAAGCATTGCCCATAAATTTGCAACAGACTTACTAACGATTGCTGATGCTGAGCTTTATGCTGTTGCATCTAGGTCTCAAGAAAAAGCAACTAATTTTGCTTCAAAATATAACGCAACAAAAGCATATAGTAGCTATGAGGATTTGGCAAACGACTCCAATATAGATGCTGTATATATTGCAACACCACATGCCTTGCATAAAGAGAATACATTATTATGTTTAGAACATAAAATTCCTGTATTATGTGAAAAACCTTTTGCAATGAATTCCTCAGAAGTTAATGAGATGATTGCCTGTGCCAAAGCAAACAACACACTCCTTATGGAAGCCCTTTGGACTTATTTTCTTCCACATTATCAATATGTTTTGAAGCTGATAAAAGAGCATACTTATGGTTCCCTTTTGAAGCTTGAAGCCGATTTTGGCTTTTATAATGATTTTGATAATAGTAAAAGACTTTTTAATAAATCGCTTGGTGGTGGAAGCCTTTTAGATATTGGTATCTATCCAATTTTTGCAGCATTGTCAACTTTAGGAAAACCAAATAAAATTGAAGCTGAAGCTACTTTTTTTGATAATGGTGTGGACTCGTCTTGTAGTATGATTTTTAATTATGACAACGTTAAAGCCTATTTAAAAAGCTCTTTGCTTGAAGATTTACCAACCGAAGCTATCTTCAGTTTCGAAAAGGCGACTGTAAAAATAAATAGACAATTTCATTGTCCAACCACAGTTTCTGTAATTATCGATGGCAAAAAAAACTTAAAAGATTTTGGTTACAACACTATTGGTTACAATTTTGAAACCATTCATTTTAATAAATTACTTCGGGACGGTAAAACTGAAAGTGATATCATGTCTTTTGAATTTAGTGAGCAACTTATTAAAACACTTGACGACGTTAGAAAACTTATTAATCTAAAATATTAAAAGTGTGGTTTTTATTACTTTAAGTTAATTTTATTTGTCCATATGTAAAGTTTGTTTTACTTTTGATTTATCAATTATATAAATCAATTTTAAAACGAACAGTTATGAAAACAAATTATTTATTACCAAACAAGTATAAAACCTTTGGTTGGACTCTTTTAATTATTGGTCTAATTGGTGGTTTTTTTCTAACCGCTACAGATTATGAATCTGACGCTTTAACCATGAAAGTTTTAACCATTTATAATCACGATTCAATATTTGATTCAAATCGAGGTTATTTTAAAATTGTTGAAGATAGTATTGTAGATGAAATCATAGCCTTAGCCATTATTATTGGTGGTTTAGTGGTCGGTTTTACAAGGGAAAAGGTTGAAGATGAATTTATTTATAAATTAAGAAAAGATTCATTAGTATGGGCTATCATAGCCAACTATATCATTTTAATGTTGGCCATTTTATTTGTTTATGGCTTTACATTTTTTGATGTTTTAGTTTTCAATATGTTTACACCTCTTCTTTTTTTCATTGTGAGATTTAACTTTTTAAAATTAAAATCTGATAGTAATGAAGAATAACATAAAAGTACAACGTGCCATTCATGATATGACACAAGCGGATTTAGCCGAAAAAATAGGTGTAAGCAGGCAAACTATAAATGCCATGGAAAAAAACAAATATGTACCCTCTACAGTTTTATCACTTAAAATAGCTAAGCTATTTAAAATACCATTAGAAGATATTTTCTTTCTAGAAGATGAAGACTAAAAAAAAGCGCAACAAATGTTGCGCTTTTTTTTAGTTTTAA
>JBNKYB010000037.1:0-87082 GCA_050300615.1 Flavobacteriaceae bacterium
AGATAGTTCCGATGTTAGATATATTAAAGGGTTGATAAGAAAGGGCGAAGCAAGGTCTACCTGTCATTATGTAGGTGTTCCAGATAGTCAAATTCATTTTATGGAATTACCGTTTTATGAAACCGGTAGTATTGAAAAAAAGCCATTAGGAGAGATAGATATACAAATAACCATGGATCTGATAGAGAAAATCAAGCCCCATCAAATATATGCAGCAGGAGATTTGGCAGATCCTCATGGAACCCATAAAGTGTGTTTGGATGCCGTTTTTGAAGCAGTAAAAAGGTTGAAACCTAAAAGGTTCATGGATGATTGTTGGTTGTGGTTGTACAGAGGGGCTTGGCAAGAATGGGGCATCGATGAGATTGAGATGGCCGTACCCATGGGGCCCGATCAGGTATTGGAAAAACGAAAAGGAATTTTTAAGCATCAGTCACAAAAGGATGGAGTGGTGTTCCAGGGAGCGGACAGCAGAGAGTTCTGGCAACGTGCAGAGGACAGAAACAAGGAGACCGCTGATATTTACCATGAGTTAGGCTTATCTCATTATGCTGCTATGGAAGCTTTTGTAAGGTGGATGTATTAATCTTTTATAAATTTAAAAGAACAACAATGTAGAGAATATTTTAATTTCAATAATTTAATAGCAATAGTATGAGTACTACGAATCGTATTTTATCAGTAGATATTTTTAGGGGCATAACAGTTGCAGCTATGATTTTAGTTAATAATCCTGGATCATGGGGTCATGTATATGCGCCTTTTTTACATGCTGAATGGAATGGTTTAACACCTACAGATTTAATTTTCCCTTTTTTCTTATTTATTGTAGGAATGTCAATTACATTGGCATATACCAAAAAGAAAGCTGTAGGGGTTGATGGTAAAGTATATAAAAAAATAGTATCTAGAACTATTAAGTTGTTAGTTTTAGGTCTCATACTTGCAGGGTTTACATTGAGTTTTCCTTTTTTTAAAGATTTTTCTACCTTAAGACTACCGGGCGTGTTGCAGCGAATAGGAGTCGTGTTTTTTATAGCTTCAATATTATTTCTGAATGTTAATTGGAAAGTGTTAATAGCTATTTTTATATCTATTTTAATAGGATATTGGTATGTTATGACCCAAATACCTATTAACGGACAACCTCCTTTATTAGATAAAGTTTCAAATTTGGCAACGGTAATAGATACTCAAGTACTTACTAGAGCACATATGTGGAGAGTTTATGATCCTGAAGGATTGTTGAGCACCATTCCAGCTGTTGCAACTTCAATATTTGGAATGTTGTTTGGAAAAATACTAATAAGTCAAAATAGATCTAATCAAGAAAAGTTGGTGTTTTTTATTGTTATAGGAATTATTGCTTTAGTGGTTGGATATGTATTTAGTATTGTGTTTCCTTTAAATAAAGCACTATGGACGAGTAGTTTTGTTTTAGTAACGGGAGGTTGGGCTTGTTTGGTTTATGCACTTATTTATTTTATTACAGATATTCTCAAGCAAACTAAATGGGGTACTCCAGCTATTATTTTCGGATCTAATGCTATTACCGTTTTCTTTTTATCAGGTGTTATAGCAAGATTATTCGGGATGATTAAAGTTGCAGATAACACTTCGATTCATGGATTTCTGTATGGCCATCTTTCATCAATTATTACTAATTTAAAGTTAAGTTCATTAATTTATTCCATACTTGTTATTGCATTTTATTATTTAGTAGCACTGGTGTTATATAAAAAGAAAATTTTTATAAAAGTTTAAGTAAGCTTCATATTACATAAAAAAAGCAATGAAAATTTTCATTGCTTTTTTTATGCAGAAATTATAAATCAGCTTTTTACTTTAAAAATTTTTTCTAAAATAGTGTCCATTAAACACCACTTGGTTAAAGACGATTGTAATAAGTTTGCCCCTACAAAGGCTGTAAACCATAACCAGTTTATATTTACATAAATGGCAAGTAATAAACTTGCTAGTATAAATGTTCCGGCGATACCTCTAACAATTCTGTTTTTCATAATACTATAATTTTAGTTGGTTTTTTCTATGTTCAGCACCGCCACATGAATATGTGACATTGTTTTTTGCTCATCATTAAACTTGTTAACCAAGTCAAATAATAAATCGACGTTCTCTTTTTTTACAAAGGCGTAAAATAAAACAGATTCTGTTTGATTCATTTCACTTGAAAACCAATTTGATTCTACGGCATCTTCAGTGCTGTCTCTATATCCTGTAACTTCTCTAAATGAGAATGTTTTTACTTGAGCTTTTTTTAGCTGCAATTTGATGTCTTTTTCAAATTCTTTAATGGCAGTAATGATAACTAGTTTCATGTCTTTGTTTTTTTCGTTTCTCAATGATTATGATTCATCTTCACTCTACAAAAAATATAACACCCATATTTAAAAACTGCTACTAAATATGGGAGTTTCATATTTATTGTTCAGTTGTATCTTCTTTATTTTCTTCAATAACATTTTTCTTTTCCCATTTTTTACGCTCTGTGATATAATAGATTAGTGGTACCACAATTAACGTAAGGATGGTAGATACAATGGCTCCAGCTACTAATGAAATGGCTAAACCTTGGAAAATTGGATCAAACAAAATAATAGATGCTCCAATGACTACGGCTCCCGTAGTTAATAAGATTGGTGTTGTTCTTACGGCGCCAGCATCTATAATAGCTTGTTTTATAGGGATGCCATCATTTAATCTAATTTCAATAAAATCAATTAATAGTACCGAATTCCTAACCATAACTCCAGCTAAAGCAATCATACCAATAAAAGAAGTTGCTGTAAAGAAGGCACCTAAAAGCCAGTGGCCAAGTACAATACCAACTAACGATAGAGGTATAGCGACCATCATAACCATAGGGGTTTTAAAGTTTTGGAACCAGCCTACAATCAGCATATAAATAATAACAATAACTATTAAAAAGGCTGTTCCTAAATCGCGGAATACTTCAAGGGTTATTTGCCACTCACCATCCCATTTCACAGTAAAATCTGTTTCTTCATTGGGAGAGCCCATGTACAATTCGTTGATTTTATATCCTTTAGGAAGCTTTATCTTCTGAAGTTTTTCATTCATTCCTAAAATGGCATATACAGGGCTTTCAAGTTTACCAGCCATATCAGCTAGAACATAAACAACACGTTTTTGGTCTTTTCGGTAAATAGTATGTTCTAAGGTTTTCTTTTTAACTGATATTAAATCACTAACAGAAACTAGTTTTCCATTATTACCCTTAATTTTTAAGTTTTTAATATCATTTAGTGATGTTTTGTCTTTATCATCTAATGATAATACAATACCAACATTGTCATTTGATGTTTCATCATATAAGTTAGCAACAGGAAACTCGCGCAGCAAATAGGTTAAATTACCAACTACTTGTTGTGGAGCAATACCATGAAGCATAGCTTTCTCTTTATCTACTTCTAATTTATATTCAACTTGATTAGCTTCTACCATCCAATCTGTATCCACTACATCTACCGTGTTTTCTAAGATGTTTTTTACTTGGTCTGCAACTTTAATTTGAGCATCGTAATCAGGGCCACCATACACTTCAGCAACCAATGTGGAAAGTACTGGAGGTCCTGGTGGAACTTCAACAATTTTTACATTAGCGCCGTATTTTTTTGCTATTTTTTGAATGTTAGGACGCACAATTTTTGCAACATCATGACTTTGTAAATTTCTATCTGCCTTATGCAAAAGGTTTACTTGTATATCAGCCATATTACTACCGCCCCGCAAATCGTAGTGCCTTACTAAACCATTAAATGTAATAGGAGCAGACGCACCAATATAGTTTTGATAATCTGTTATTTCAGGAATCGTTGTTAAGTATTGAGAAATTTCTTTGGTAACTACCGCGGTTCGTTCTAATGTGGTGCCTTCAGGCATGTCAATTACTACTTGAAACTCATTTTTGTTATCAAACGGTAACATTTTTACAGCAACCGATTTAGTAAAAAACATTAATACAGAACCAAAAAGAAGCACTAAAGTAATTATGAATAAGACGTTACGTTTCTTAGAATCATCTAAAAATGGTTGTTCAATTTTTTTATAAATTTTATAGATTTTACTAGTTTCTAATCCTTCCTCTTCTTTGTGAGCTTGCGCGTCTTTTTCTTGTAGTAAGTGGTAACCTAAATAAGGTGTTACTGTTAAGGCCACAAATAACGATAATATCATGGCGATAGATGCTCCAATTGGCATCGGACTCATGTAAGGTCCCATCATACCAGATACAAAGGCCATAGGTAATATGGCAGCAATTACGGTGAAAGTTGCTAATATAGTTGGGTTTCCTACTTCATTAATGGCATAAATAGCAGCTTGTTTAAAAGGTAAGCGTTTCATTTTAAAATGCCTATGCATGTTTTCGGCAATAATAATACTGTCATCTACCACAATACCAACTACAAATACTAAAGCAAATAGTGTAATTCTGTTTAAGGTATACCCTAGCATGTAATAGGCAAATAAGGTTAGGGCAAAGGTTAATGGTACCGAGAAAAATACTACTAAACCACCACGCCATCCCATAGCGAGCATTACTAAAATGGTTACCGCTAAAATGGCAACTCCTAAGTGCAATAATAGCTCACCAACCTTATCAGAGGCTGTTTCTCCATAATTTCTGGTTACATCAATATGAACATCACTTGGTATTAAAGTTGCTTTTAATCTATCAATATGTTGTAATATCTTTTCAGATATTTTCATAGCATCAGCACCTTTTATTTTTGAAACAGAAATTGTAACGGCAGGGTAATCAGATTTATAATCTTTAAAAGATTGATTGGCTTTACCATAACCAAAAGACACATAGTTTTTTGGTGACGATGGCCCGTCTTGAATAGTCGCAACTTGCTTTAAGTAAACAGGCATATTCTTATTAACACCAACTACTAAATTTTCAACATCTTCAGCTGTTTCTAAAAAACGTCCAGTTGTAATTAAATATTCAGTGTCATTGTTTACAAAGCTTCCAGATTGCGAGCTACTGTTGTTGGCTTTAATCATTTGCATGATTCCTAAAGCATCAACACCATTTCCAGCCATTTTATCTTTGTCAAGAACTACTTTTAACTCTCTATTTCTTCCACCGATTACTTTGGTGATAGAAACATCCTTTACTTTTTCAATTTCAGACGTTAACTCTTCAGCTATTTGTCGTAATTGATAATCATCATAGTTTTCACTCCAAAGTGTTAATCCAAGCATGGGCACATCGTCAATAGAACGTGTTTTTACAATAGGTTTGTAAACACCCTCTGGAAACATGTTTTCGTGCTTCATCAACTCATCATATAACTTTACATAAGAGCGTTCGGTATCTTCACCAACATAAAACTGAACTACCATAACGGCTTGACCATTCATGGCCATACTATGTATGTGTTCAACCCCTTTAATATTCGAAATAATTTTCTCTAAAGGTTTTACAACTCTATTTTCAACTTCGGCTGGGTTAGCACCTGGATAGCCAACCATCACGTCGGCCATGGGGACATTTATTTGTGGTTCTTCTTCTCTTGGTATAAGAAATGAACTGTACACACCAATAACCATCAAAGCAATCATCAATAAAATGGTTAGTTTTGAATTGATGAAAAAATGGGCAATTTTACCTGAAATTCCTTCTTGCATGGGTTTCTATTTTTTGGGCGTTTTAACAGGCTGTCCGCTATATCTTTTTTTGATTTGTCATTGCGAAGTAAATTTTTAATTTACTGTGGCAATCTTTATATTAACGAGCAGATTACTTCGTCGCTATCGCTTCTCGTAATGACGTTATATTTCAAAAAAAGGATGCCGCTTCTATCCTTAACGCGTTTTTTTAATTATTGAATACTTACTTTAGCACCATTGTATAATTTGCCATCAGCAGAAATAATATAAGATTCATCTGATGATAGACCAGATAATACTTCTACTTGATTACCATAAGTTCTACCTATACGTAACCAGCGCAACAATGCTGTATTACTTTCACTAACTGTATAAACACCATAAAGCTGTCCTATAGTTACAAGGGCGTCTTTAGGTATTAAAATAATGTCTGTTTTTTGTTGTTTTTCTATGGGAAATTGAACGGTTACAAACATGCCAGATAAAATTGGGGCATCTGTTTTTTCTAAAGTTACTTTTGCTAAATATTGTCCGCCAGTATTTTTAGCAGAGGTACTTATTTCGGTTACTTTTCCCTTTATTGTTTTATTAATTGATTTTACCACCACATCTACTGGTGTACCAGACGTGATTTTTGATATTTCGCTTTCAGGCACCATAGCCATAACCTCAAAATTACCTGGTGCTTCCATAGAAACTAAAGGCATTCCTGGGTTTGCCATATCACCATCTTTAATGTATTTACCGGTAACAATACCATCAAAAGGGGCGCGAATATTAGCGTAAGCAAATTGTGCATCAACTTCATTTTTCATTTGTTTAGCACCCTCTAATCTTGCTTTAGCCATGTTATAATGTGCCGTCATATCATCAAGCTCTTTTTGAGAAGCGCTATTTTCGGCAAACAGATTTTTAAAGCGGTTATAATCTTTTTCTGCATTTGTAAATGCTGCCGTAGCTTCAGTAATACCAGCATTAACCTGAGCTAATTTAGCTTGTAAATCTGCGTTGTTAATAGAAACTAACAGTTGTCCTTTTTTTACTTTATCTCCAACTTCAACGGGCATTTTAGTAACAAAGCCCATCATACGGGTGCTTAAATTAGCACTGTTAACAGCTTGTATGGTTCCGCTAGCAGTTATAAACGGGTTATTGTCATTTTCATTCACAGCTTTTACTTTTACAGAAATTGGAGCTGTATCTGCTATTGTTTTTTTCTCATCACTACCACAGCTAGTTGCTAAAAATGTTAGTGCTAAAAAGGCTATTGTATATTTAGTTTTCATATGTTTTTAAGCTTTAGTTAAAAATTGTAAGTATGCTTGTGCATAGTTATATTCAAAAATGGTTTGATAATATTCTAATTGTTTTTGTGCATATTGTGTTTCGGCTATCAATAAATCGGATGTTTTTTCTAACCCTTCTTTAAACCGATTGGTTCTCATTCTTAAAGATTCATGGGATTGTTCCATGGCAAGTTTAGACAGTTTTAATTTGTTTTCGGCATCAATAAACATTCGTTTAGCTTTATTGAGTTCTAACTGACTTTGAGATAGGTATTGTTCGTATTGTAGTTTAGATTTTTCATATTCAGCTTTACTTTTTTGAGCTTTTCCAAAACGTTTGGTTCCGTCTAAAATAGTCCAGCTTAGTTGGGCACCAACTAAATAACCGTTAGCATCACCTTGAAATACTTGATCGTCGTATAACTCGTAACTTCCAAAAGCGTTCAATGTAGGCAGAAAGGTCATTTTATCTGCTTTATTCATGCTCTTATAGGCGTCTGAAGCTAATTGCATGGCTTTGATGTCTGAACGATCTTCAGACACTTGCGATGATGTTATTAAATCAAGTTTAGAAATTGTTAAACTATCTGATGGTTTTAGTATGACGTTATTATGGTCATTCATTAAAAATGACAAATAATTTGAAGCATTTTCAACATTGCTTTTAGCCATTTGTAGTTGATTCTTTACCTCGGTAACTCTTACATCTACAGCTAATACATCGGCTTTTTGAAGGTAGCCTTGTTTAAAACTGTTTTCGGCTAATTGTTTATTAGATTCTGCTGCTTTAAGAGCGGTTTCAATAACATCTAAGGCTTTATAAGCTAACTGTAATTGCATGTAAGCTTTATCAACTTCAAATACCAAATAGTCATTGGTTCTTTCAGTTTTTAAGCTCATGGCTTCCATTTTGGTTTTAGCAGCTTTACGCTGATAAAAACCATCGACATTGATAAGTGGTTGCTTAACTTCAATGCGTGTTGAAAAATTTTGAGTTCGATCTGGATCATTCAACAGGGCTGGATTAAAATCATTGTTAGTCAGAATTTCTTGATTTAATTTAGACCCAAATGCCATTAATGGATTAGTAGTTGAAATTCCTGTGTGGGAAATAGCAATGTTTGGTAAAAAAATAGCGTTGGTTTGTCTAAAATCGGCTTTAGCCTCATTAAAATCTTCTTCTGAGATTTTAATAGTCTGGTTATTTTCTTTAACCTTATTTAATACCTCTGTTTTAGATATTGGCACAATATTTTGTGCATTAAGTAAAGAAACAAAGCTAAAAAAACTAAAGGTTAATATGCTTATGGTATTTTTCATTTGTTTGTATTAATTTTTTTTAGAGGTCTTGTTTAATTCCTGTAATAAATATTATGGGTTATCATTATTTTATGTTTGAGCTCATGTTATAAATTAAACTTATATAACACTGCAAATGTAGCGGTGTTGATATAGTTTTTTAGTAACCTTTGTTACCTAGTATTCTAGAAATAAAGCATTATAGGCGTAATGGTTAATTTATAAGGGGAGTTTAACCGTTTTGATAATTCAATTGTAGGGTGTTCATTTTTATTATAAAGAATGCTTCAAGTTTCTTTTAATTTATTTTTAATCAGATGGAGGAAAGTAACAATATAGATATTGAACAGGAAAATAAGCATGATTTTCGTTATCTGTTAAGAAGCGTTCTTTTAGATAGTATGTAACATAAAATGTATTAAAAAAACAAAGCAACCTTTATATTACTAAAGATTGCTTTATTTAAAACCAAACAACAAAAAAATCAACCATTATGAAGGTCAATTAACTTTTCTTGTGCCGCCATGTCCGCCGGCAACAATAACCATTACTTTTATACTTAAAATAAAAAATTTAAAGAGTTGTATTATGGGATTCATCATTTTGAATCGCTGTATCGGTGAAATTCTTCTCATAATTTTTCGTTTTTATTTTTTGAATAAACTTTCTTTTCATCATTAAATCCTTTTATTCCGGAATCAACCACCAGAGGGGTTTCATTTTAGCTTTATAAATAAAAGCGTAATGTAACGCTAACTGTAGCCAATGTCCTGCTAACCCTATAGAACCAAATGTTTTGCCTAAATGACGACCTTGCGTTTTTGAGAATTTTTTATAATCTGGTATTATAGGAAATGTTGTAATGCTTATACCGCTTCCGTCAAGCAAACCATAGCCAGATGAAGCAATACAGGCTGCTCCCATATTGCCCATAGATCCTTTATGTTTTAAAGACTCTTTTCCACTTTTAATAGAATCAATAATATTATCGGCTACTAATTTTGCAGTTATACCTGAAGGCATTCCTGTTCTAGGTGGAGATGGAAATATATCTGTTCCATTTCTGCTTTTTCGTGGTTTAGAAATGGTATGAGGTGGTGCAAATGCAATACCTGGTGCAAAAATATTTTTATAATTTGGGTTCTGGTATGTTTCTGGCCAATCTTGAACCGTCCATTCTTCGTATGGTCTTGGTGTATAGTCGGCATCAACAATCATAAAACCTTTGAATAGTTTTTCAGTAATTTCTTGATTGTTTTTATCGAAAGCCTTAAAACCATGACCAGAAAATGACGGGATCAACATAGCGAAATCATAGTTTTCTGTTTTTAAATCGCCATCTAAATTTTCGTAATGTGCAACACCATCTTCAATTTTATTAACGCCTGCTCCAAGAATCCATTTAATATCTCTATCTTCAAAAATCATTTCCACCATTTCACTTGATTTCATGGTAATCGATCCATAACTCATGAGCATACCATCCATCCCAAAATCACCTAATTTGTACTCATTGGAAATCCAAGTAATTTCAGC
The DNA here is from genome assembly GCA_050300615.1 of Flavobacteriaceae bacterium. Classification (GTDB taxonomy): domain Bacteria; phylum Bacteroidota; class Bacteroidia; order Flavobacteriales; family Flavobacteriaceae; genus Yeosuana. The sequence goes on from JBNKYB010000037.1 coordinate 9,783, forward strand.
CATATCCCGAACTTTATGTCGACGCAATTCTTTTTCAACATTTAAAATGTATTCAAACGCAGCACCTTGACACGTTGCTTTTGCATGACCTGTTCCAATAAGAATTTTAGCTTTTTTGCCTTGTTTCATTTCTTGAATAACGTTATTCAAGCCTTCCCAAGCATGTTCTGCGTGCGTATAGGTACAAACAGAATAGGTTTTGTTTTTTCCAGGATTTAATCCATTGGTAGCTTCAAAATTTAATTTTGGTCCTGTGGCATTAATTAGATAATCGTAGGTTACTTTTTCTTGAGTTCCTTGTTTGTCTCCAGCAACATATTCTGCCATTACATATGGCTTATTTTCTTCAAGATCTCCTTCTGGATGAAACGTTATCGCTTTAGCTTGTTTAAAATTAATACCTTTCTTTTTATATAAAGGAGCTAAAGGGAATAGTATGTTTTTAGATGGCATTCTTCCAATTCCAACCCAAATATTAGAGGGAATCCATTGATAATTACTATTAGGAGATACAACAACAACTTCGTGTTCTTTAGATAGCTTTCTTCTTAAATGTGAAGCAGCTACATGACCAGAAATTCCGGCTCCTAAAACTACTATTTTTGACATAATTATTTATTGAGTTCATCAAATGTACTCTGATATATTGAGCTAGACCGTTACATTTGTTACATAAAAAAAGCAGCGTTATGCTGCTTCCTTATTTTATAAAATTTGTTACTCTTTAATGATCTCCATAACCAACATCATCCATTTTTCCTTTAAATACTTTATATTGAATGGTAAAATAAACGCCAACCAAAATCAAAGCAATAAAAAACCAGTTTAAGCCTACTGATAAGCCATAGTCATCGGCAGCAACATTGTAAATGGTTAATGAAGGGTTGACGGCATTGGTTGTTGGTAATAATTTAGGGAAAATGGAAGCTGCTGTTGAAGCAAATCCACCTAGTAAAAAAAGAGACGAAAACAAAAAGCCATAGCCATCTTTTTTGAATGATTTAACTTTGAATAATCCAAAAAGTCCTGTAAATGTTATAATAGGAAATACCCATAACCAAGGAGTTTGAATGAAATTATGAAAGGGTTTAGACTCAATAATATGCCAAATAGATAATGATATAATCACTAGTAGAAGAAGAACAAAATTTAACTTAAAAACTACTCCTTTTAGCTTACTGTTTAAACTTGAATTGGTTTTAAAAATAATCCAATTGGCACCATGAATAGTAATGGCAATTACGGCAACAATACCCAATAAAATAGTAAACCAATCAATAATGCCTAAATGTTCTGATTGCGGACTAAACGTTGTGTTCCAAAGGGGTAAAAAGAAATAATGAGCTTCTTGTGTTGAGACACCATTTGTAACATTACCTAGATTAACACCTCTAACAATATTGCCCAATGCAATTCCGAAAAAGAGGGTTAAAAGTAAACTAGCTATTCCAAAAGCTTTGTCCCAAATACCTTCCCACATAGAATTTTTTACTTGTCCGCGTAATTCTAAACCAATCGCTCTAAAAATAAGTAGCCATAAAATCATAATCAATGGTAAATAAAAACCACTAAATGAAGAAGCGTATAAGGTTGGAAACGCAAAAAACAGTACACCGCCAGCAGCAATTAGCCAAACTTCGTTGGCATCCCAAAACGGGCCGATAGCATTTGTAATAGCTTTTTTGTCTTTTTCTGTTTTAGCAAAAAATAAATGAATGATTCCTGCTCCAAAATCATAGCCGTCTAAAATTACATAAACAGCTAACATAGTCATTAATACAATATACCAAAATAATTCCATAATTAGTGTTTTATAACTTTAGGTCCTTTATTAATAATTTTGCCAACCAAGATGACGAATAATAAGCCAAGCAACAAGTATAACCCTATAAAACCAAGAAAGGTAAATAGTGTGTTTCCAGAAGACACTGTTGGTGAAGCTCCTTGAGTGGTTCTTAACAAATTGTAAACTAACCAAGGCTGTCTACCAAGTTCTGCAGTGTACCAACCTGTTGTATTGGCTATGTATGGAAATGGTAACATAAACAGGATAGACCATAAAATCCATTTAGTTTTAAATAATTTTTTTCTGAATAGCTGAACGGCAGCAAGTAACATCAAACCAATAAAAATAGTACCTAAACCAACCATAATATGATAGGCATAGTATAAACCTGGAATATTTGTAGGATAATCTTTGGGGTCAAATTCATTTAAACCCTTAATTTCTGCTTTCCATTTTTGATAGGTCAAGAAGCTAAGAATATTTGGTACGGCAATTTTGTTATCCAGTTTTTTTTCTGAGATATTGGGTTGCCCAATCAATATAATCTCTGAACCACCATCTTGGGTTTCAAAAAGCCCTTCCATGGCAGCAAAGGTTACGGGTTGATGTTTCACTACATTTTTAGCTGTTAAATCACCAGTAGGAAATGCAACTATTATAGAAGAAATTAATCCGAAGATAACACCTGTTTTAAGAAATAGTTTTCCAGACTCACTATGTTTTTTATTTAAAATATAAAAAGCACCAATAGCTGCTACTACAAAAGAGGCAGTTACTAAGGAAGCTGCTTGATTATGTAAATATGATGGCCATACCCAAGGATTACTAAACAAAGCTCCAAAATCATTCAATACAAATTTGCCATTTTCTAAAATTTCATACCCTACAGGGTATTGCATCCATGAATGTGTGGCGATGATTAAAAAACCACTTGCCCAAGATCCTAAAAACACTAAAAAACCTGTTAAAAAATGAAGTTTATGACCCAATAATTTTTCGCCAAAAAGGAACAATCCTAAAAAGGATGATTCCAAAAAGAACGAAAACATACCTTCCATGGCCAATGTTTGTCCAATAATACCACCGGTAAGCTCTGAAAATTTAGCCCAATTGGTCCCAAATTGAAATTCCATAGGGATTCCGGTTACGACGCCCATAGCAAAGTTTAATGCGAAAATTTTCATCCAAAATTTTGCGGCATCGTTGTATTTATCCAGTTTTGTTTTTAAAAATTTCCATTTAAAACAGACTATCATTAAAGATAATCCCATGGTTAATTGTGGAAATAAATAATGGAACGTAATAGTAAATGCAAATTGCATTCTATCATAAAAAAGCATGTCTTCCATTGTAATGATTTTTGTTGCTCAAAAATACAACACAACCGATTAAGTAGCTGTGTTTTTTAATTGATTTTGTTTAAATATTTATGTTTCGTTTTTTAAAATCTAGATAAATTTCTGTTGAATGCTCTTAAATGGTTGTTTGAAGCAAAAAGGAGCCTTGAATACACATTAATAACCTCAAGGTTAGATGTGTTTTTTTTTGCTTTTTCCAAATCATCAATATCTGTAACTTCAATAGTTTTACCTACTTCTAAGGCATCGTACTTTGATTTTAACCCTTTTTCGGTTAAATCATTATATAATTTTTGTAACTCTTTATTATAAAAAACACCTCGCTTATCACTAAACAAATAACTTATTTTATAGGTGTTGAGTAAATTTTCCATGATATCCATATGGCGTTGTTCACTTTGCTTAATATTATTAAAGACTCGTAAATTCCATTTGTTATCTAATAACTCATAAACATCGCGAGCTACTTTTTCTTCTTCAAGCATATATTTCATATCTTTAATTTCTTGAGATGAAAGATTAGCTGTTTGACTATAAAGACTCATTGATAGTATAAAAAAAAGAATTACTATAGTTTTATAAATAAAGAATTTCATAACGTATGAGCTTATTTATTATTTAAAAATGTAAATGTAGTATAGTAATTGGAATATGGTCGTAACATAAGTTACTAAGCAGCTTGAATTTTTATTAATTGTTTAATTTTTAGTTAGTTAATATTTTATCTAAAAAACAAAAAAATCATGTAACAATTGTATCTTTTCTCTTAAGCAAAAAGTTTAAATTTGCACTATTGAAAATAGTTACAACCATATTATCTTTCTTGCTTACTTCAACTATTTTATTTAATAGTTTGCATGTGTCTTTTGTATATGGTTATTATTATTTGGATAAGTCAGACTTTATTGAGAGGCTTTGTGTAAATAAAGATAAGCCCGAAATGCATTGTGATGGAAAATGTCATTTAAAAAAAGTTGCACAAAACAATAGTCCAAAAAATGATAAGGTGCCTTTTAAGGATGTTAATTTTAAGGAAATTACTTTATATGTTGTTGAGCAAACAACTTTTAATTTTATAAATGCTAAAGTAAAGAAAGCAGAAATAAGTTGGCATCATAACTTATATGCTTTTTTGGCAAACTCAAAACTAGACCATCCCCCCCAAGTTTAGTTCTCACATCTTAAAATTTAAAAAACACAGAAGATTTAGTAATCTTTTGGAAAACTATTTATTTCAATTTTTAAACATTAAAAAATGAGAACATTTTATAGTGTGCTATGTTGCACGCTTATTTATGCTATGTCTTTTTCTCAAGAAAAAAAAGATATGCCAACAGATTCCATTGCTCAAAAGTCAGTGCAATTAGATGAGGTGTTAGTTACCGGAAATGCTAGTACAGATCCGGTTTTAACCCAAGTATCAAACGACTATCAAAAGAATATTGTACAACCTAAAAACGTAGCCGATTTGTTTACCAATATCAATGGGTTTTCGGTTATAAAACGGGGTAATTATGCAACAGATCCATCATTTAGAGCATCACAATACGAGCAACTAAATATTCAATACGATGGAGGTGTCAAAGCAATGAATGCGTGTCCAAACAGAATGGATCCTATTACTACGCATATTATTCCAGAAGAAGTTTCAAAAATAGAAATCATAAAAGGACCTTATACGGTACGTTATGGTTCTACGTTTGGAGGTGTTATTAATATTGTAACAGATAAACCAAATTCGCAAGAAACAGGCTTTCATGGTAAAGCATCTGGTGGTTATGAATCTAACGGAAATTCGTATGTAACCATGTTACAATTACAGCAAATAACCAATAAGTACGACATTGTAGGCAATGTAGGTTATAGAGATTTTGGCAACTATGAAGATGGTGATAACACAGAAATTCCATCATCATTCCGTAGTACAGATTACGGACTTAAAGTAGGTTACAATTTTACAGAAAACCAACGTTTGCAAGCACATTGGAGACAGTCTTTTGGTAGAGATGTCTTGCATGCAGGGTTACCAATGGATACCGATTATGATAACAGTAGTATTGCATCGTTAGATTATAAATGGTCTAATATTGGTAATGTTTTAAAAGCATTTACAGCGAAAGCCTATTATAGTTACGTAGATCATTTAATGACTAATTATAGACGTCCGTCGTTTAAGATGACAGAAGCTGCTTCTACAGTTGATGCAACAACCATAGGTGGTAAGTTAGAACTTAACTGGAAACCATTACAAAGTCTTAATGTATATTCTGGAATTGATGTATTTCATATTGCTAGAGATGGCGGTAGAGATAGATTAGTGAAAATGATGAATGGCACAATGTTACCAACACCCAAACTGTTTAAAGACAAAGTTTGGCAAGATTCGTATATAGATGATATTGGCGTGTTTACCGAAGCCAAATGGTCTGTAAATACATCGACTATTGTAACAGCAGGATTGCGTGCAGACATCGTAACATCTGATATTAAAGATCCAGAAGCCGATTTTGATGCCATGTATAATTTACGAAAACGTACAGAGGAAAATATAAGTGCAACTGTTTCTGTTAAAAAAATGGTGTCTGATAATTTTACTATTGAAGCAGCTTACGGTCGTGGTGTGCGTTCAGCAAATATGATTGAACGATACATTAATCATTTTACCGTTGGTCAAGATTCGTATGAGTATATAGGGAATCCAAATTTAAAGGCCGAAGTTAACAATCAATTTGAAATTGGTTTTAAAGGTCATGAGAGTTTGAAAGGCGACTTTAATGCATTTAAATACGAAACGTCTTTTTATTATTCGTTTTTTGATAATTACATTGTAGCTGTTGAAAATGCTGGTTTAACCAGAAAATATATGCCATCAATGCAACCTGTGCACCCAAAGGTGTTTCAAAATATAGATAAAGCTTATAAAACTGGTTTTGAAGTTATGGCAGAAGTCGATTTTTTAAATGATTATTATTTTAAAACCGAAGCAGCTTATGTGTATGCTAAAAACAAAGATTTTTCAGAATCCTTACCGCTAATACCGCCATTTAAGGTAACATTGTCTGCTGGTTTTGAAAAAGCTAAGTTTTGGGGAAATGCACATTATAAAATAGCCAGTGAGCAAAATGATATTTCTAAAACGTTTGGAGAAACCAAAACAGCAGGTTACCAAACTTTAGATCTTCGTTTGGGAGTAAAGCCTTTTAAAAACTTGTCTTTAGGAGTTGCAGTTTTAAATGTGTTTGATAAAACATATCACGATCATTTAAACTTCTCGTATAACAATCAAGCAGATTTTGGTAGAGTTCCAATTACCGAACCAGGAAGAAATATAACGGTGTTTCTTCAAAAGAAATTTTAGTAAACAAAAAGAGAGGGTGTTAAAACCCTCTTTTTTTATACCAGTTATTTTAAAGTATTATTCTTTTGTGTCTTCCTTTTTCTTTCCACCCAGCATAAAGGCAACAAGAAAACCAATTAAGAAAAGGCAAACAATTCCAAATACAGCAATCATTATTGCTCCGTTAGTCCAACTGTAAAGTGCGATGTTTTGAGTTATCATAATTTTTAATGTAAGTTTAGAATTAGGTAAAAATAAAAATTGAATTTGTTAAAAAACATGATATTTATCAGTTATCCTAATGTGTTCTCTACATGAAAAGCGAATTGTTTTTACGCCTATTTTTCAGTTGAAAAAACCTTTGTAATGAAATTTTTTCTTTTTTTATGCGATTATTAGGTGTTTGTTATGGGTTTATCAAAGACCAATTTAATTTTAAACGATACAGTACTAGGAGCAAGTTCAAGAGGTAAATGAAATATAAAGTAATCACGAATTCTCATATCAAAATTACCTTCAAGAATAATTGAATTATCGGAGTCTTTTCTCGTAAAATCAATTTTTATTGGAGCCGATCTTCTGCGAAATTCTAAATTTCCAGTTACCGTCAGTTTATTATCGTCTGTAAATTTTATGTTGTTACTTCTAAAACTCATATCGGGATTGTACCAACTATTTCCAATCCATTCAAGATATCCAGCATTAATTCCTGTAAATGAATTTAAAGGCACATCGAAAGAAATTTTTTCGATGCTATTGTTTTCATCATTAAATGAAATTTTACCTTGAATTTGGTTGCTATCTCCTTCAATAGGATAAACAGGTCCAAAATTTACTTTGTATGATATTTGTGATCCTACATCTTTTTGTTGAGCGAACATGCTACTAGATATATAACATGTAAAAAGGACAGTTAGGATGAGTCGAAAAAAAGCATTACGTTTCATTGTTTTAATTTTTTATTTATTTAACAGTTATTTTTAAAGTGTTAAGCACTTCTTTTTAAGTATTTTGTAAAAACCCAAAAAAATTAAATGTCATTTAAGCAGTGTAATATTGTAAGCCTCAATTTGTGATTTTAAAAATCAGTTGAGGTTTTATAATACTCGGGCGAATATGCTTTGAAATGATCATTGGTTTTTTTTGAGTAGGCTTTGGCTTTTGTTTCCCAAGCTTTTAATTCTTTTTCAAGGGTTTCACCTTCTTTTAGTAAACGATCTCTATCTTTTTTAGAGCTTTTATCTAAGGTTGCTTCTTCTTTTTTAAGATTTGCAACCATGGTACTAAAATTTCTTTTAGTTTTAGCCGAAGACACATTTACGGGTTTTACAAGCATATAAACATCTTCGGTTCCAGAAAGATACTCGTGATTGATATTTAGTTCTGCATTAACAATTGCTTCTTTAAGGCCTTCAGAAGAGATGTCTTCATCAGAATCAAGTCTGCCAGCAATATTAGTTAATTGATCAATGGCATAATCTAAATTAACTTTACGTAAACCATCTACAGTTTCCCCTTCTGCTTTTAATGCTAATATTCCTTTTTGTATTTGTGCTGATGCCTCGGCTTTATCATTTGCTGCATAGGCTTTTATAGCCTTGTCGAAATCTTCATCAGATATCCTTGGTACTTCATCTATAGTTTCCGTTTTTACTATATCGTCTTCAATATTAGTAGCTTTGTTTTTACTTTCCTTGTTGTTACAAGATGTGAATAGTGCTGTAGCAAAGGCTACCATTACAATTTTATTAAGGTTCATAATCCTATTGGTTTTAAAGATTTATAATTAGTTTTTTTATGATTCTTTTGGAGTTCTAATCAAATTATTTAATAATTTGCCATTACCATCTATATAAATTTTCATTTTTTTAGATCCTTTTTCAAGAATGATTTTGTACTGTTCTTTTGATTTTCTACCTCTAAAGTGAGTCATTTTGTATACATCATTTTTTACAATCCAGCCAGGATAGGATTTAGCTATTGATTTACTGATATCAACTGGTAAAGCTTCTTTATGAGCCACTTCCTCGGTACCTAATAGTTTTCCGCTTTCGTCATAAGTTGCTGTTATTTTTTTATTATTTCCTATAACATAAACTTGATAGGTGTTGTAATCGAGGTTTGGATCTTGATTGTTGTTTATTGCAACATCATTTTCAAAGAATTTTAATGGAATGGCTTTAAAATCTTGATAAACCGATCCAGGAAAATCTTCGGCTAAAGATTTAAGTATTATGGAAGGCACTTTATCTTTAGCTATTTTGGTTTCAAAAAGCTGATTTTGTGCTAAACTGTTTGTTACACTTCCTACAATAAATAGGGCAATAATTAGATTTTTCATTTTATTACATTTTATAGTTAAACATTTTTTTTTCTGAATTATGAAATAAAATTACATTAGAAGAAAAATAACTTCTGCTACTTAAATAGCATTCAATTAAAGTTTTAGAAAACTTTAAGAGTTTTAGCCATTGATTTAGAAAATTTTAAGAAACTTTTTTCTTTACAGTATGCTCAGAAGCATCAATACTAACTTGATAAGCATAATTACCAGAGTTCGAGGTATCCGGTTTTTCTAAGAAAGATACTTTTTGAAGATTTTTAAAGTTGTAGTGAGATGTAGAATAGGATACTTCTTTTTCTGGTAAAGAATAAAAGGGTATATGGCTTTTTGTTTGTAACCAAACTCCATTATTATTGGAAAGGGCTTTATGCTCGGTTTGTTTTAAAATAAATGTTGCTTTCCAGATATACTTATTTACCTGTTGCCAGGTAATAAATGTAGCGTTAGGGTACTTTGCTTTTAAGGTATTAATTAGTGTTTTAGATGAGTTTTATTATCCATATAAATGCATTACATCAAAAACATCTCCTTTTGTAAGTATGTAAATAGTGTGTTCTCTGCCAGTACTAGGGTTTATTTGGAACATTTTTAGTCGACTTGAAACTAAATAATATGTAGAGAAGAATTAAACTCAAAACTGCGTTTAAAAAACACTTTCCTTCCATTTTATCGTAGTCGTTTTTTTTAAAGACGGCGTATATTTGTGCTGTCTAGATCTTTAAAAATTAAGAATTTTTCAATATTAATGTTAAAATTAATGTAGCTGCTATTTTGGTTTAAAAAACATCTAATTTATGAGGAAGTTTTATTAATTTATGAAAATTGTAACAAAAGCTTCCTTTGTTCTCGTTTTAAATTTGTTATTTTTGCTTGAATTTTTAAACAAAAACGACAAATGAAAATAATTAAATTTTTGGCAGTTATAGTTTTAACGACCCTAGTATCATCATGTAATAGTCAAGGTGTTACTAATAAACCATTGAAAACAGAAATAGATTCTGTAAGTTATGCTATTGGTATGGATGTAGCAAGGAATGTAAAAAACAGTGTTTCTGAAATGGATACTGAATTATTTATGCAAGGATTCCAAAATGCTATGGACTCTACAAAATTATTAATAGATTCAGACAAAAGCCAAACAATTTTAAGTACGTACTTTAGAAAAAAACAAGAAGAACAACGAGCTAAACAACAAGAAGAGCAGATTGCTAAAGCAGAAGAAAAATTTGCTGATAATAAACTTGCAGGTGAGAAGTTTTTAGAAGAAAACAAAACCAAAGAAGGTGTGCAAACTACTGCTAGTGGTTTACAATATATTGTTGAAAAACAAGGAACTGGTGAAAAACCAACCGCTACTTCAAGAGTAAAAGTAAATTATCACGGAACTTTGATTGATGGAACTGTTTTTGATAGCTCTGTAGATAGAGGTAAACCAGCAGAATTTGGTGTAAACCAAGTTATAAAAGGTTGGACAGAAGGATTACAGTTAATGCCAGTTGGTTCTAAATACAAATTTTTTATTCCTCAAGAATTAGCTTATGGCTTCCAACAAAGAGGAGATAAAATCAAACCTTTTTCAGCATTAATTTTTGAAGTTGAACTTTTAGATATTCCTAAAAAATAATTTTTTCAAAAAGATAAACAAAAAAAACAGGAAGCTATGCTTCCTGTTTTTTTTGTTTATATAACTTGTATATGATAAATACAAATCAAGGTTGTAACTTTGCACCCTATAAATTAATAGACTATGGAGCATAAAGCAGGTTTTGTAAATATTATTGGCAACCCAAATGTGGGAAAGTCGACACTTATGAATGCGTTTGTGGGTGAAAAGTTGTCTATTATTACTTCTAAAGCGCAAACCACCAGACACCGTATTTTGGGTATTGTAAATGGCGACGATTTTCAAGTAGTTTTATCTGATACGCCTGGAATTATTAAGCCGGCTTACGAGTTGCAAGAAAGCATGATGGATTTTGTAAAATCAGCTTTTGAAGATGCAGATGTCTTATTATATTTGGTTGAAATTGGTGAGCAAGAACTCAAAGACGAAGCTTTTTTTAATAAAATAACCAATTCAAAAATTCCAGTTTTACTGCTTTTAAATAAAATTGATAAGTCAAATCAAGAGCAATTAGAATCGCAAGTTCAACTTTGGACAGAAAAAGTGCCTAATGCTGAAATTTTTCCTATTTCTGCTTTAGAAGGGTTTAATGTAAAAGAAGTGTTTAATAGAATTATTGAATTATTGCCAAAATCGCCACCATTTTATCCAAAAGATCAATTAACAGACAAACCAGAACGTTTTTTTATTAATGAAACCATTCGGGAAAAAATCTTACTTCATTACAAAAAAGAAATACCTTATGCCGTTGAAGTAGATACCGAAGAGTTTTTTGAGGAAGAAAACATTATCCGTGTTCGGTCAGTTATTATGGTAGAACGTGATACTCAAAAAGGAATCATAATTGGTCATAAAGGGAGTGCTCTAAAACGTGTAGGAGTAGAGGCTAGAAAAGATCTTGAGAAATTCTTTGGTAAACAAATACATATAGAGTTGTATGTTAAGGTTAATAAAAATTGGCGTTCTGATGCCAATCAATTAAAGCGTTTTGGATATAATCAAAAATAGAAAAGCTTTAATCAATTTTTAAAATATCATTCATAAATTTCTGTAATTCAAGCATTTCATTTTTGCTAGATGCTTTTCCTATACTACCTGCAAAATATAGTACAAACCAAACAATTACCATAAAACCCATAAGACTAACTTGTACAGCATAACTAGCCTTTAGGCACCAGTTGGTATATGCCCAAATACTAAAGGCTATAAATAAGCCAGCTACCATAAAGTGTAAAAACATAAATAGAGTCCAAACTGTTGGATTTGGACCAAACAGACCATGAAGTAAACACGATTTTTTATCTATTTCATTAATTTCTAAATGTAATTGAGGAGACCAAAAGTGTTGTTTATGCTTTGGGAATTTTATAAAAACGTGGTCATCAATCCTATTAACAATATAATTATTTTGTGATGCTTTTGCTTCCTCAAAAGCTTTTAAAACAGATTCATTATCACGCTCTAATTCTATTTTAAAACGAGGTCTTAATACGATGGTATTGGTGGTTGACATCTAGTTTAGTTTTAAGTATAGTAAAATACTATTTTTTCTTGAAAAAACTAAAGAATTTAATAGTTGCCAAAAAAGACCATTACAAAGGGTATATTTTCTATTTTTGCAAAAAATTTAGCCAACCAAGCTAAATAATTAAATCAGCCTTAGGCTGTTATAAAGAATTTAAAGAGTATGAGCAATATAGTAGCCATAGTAGGAAGACCAAATGTAGGTAAGTCAACATTTTTTAATCGTTTAATACAACGAAGAGAAGCCATTGTTGATGCGGTAAGTGGAGTTACAAGAGATAGACATTACGGAAAAAGTGATTGGAATGGTAAAGAGTTTTCACTTATTGATACTGGTGGTTATGTATTGGGTAGCGACGACGTTTTTGAAGCACAGATTGATAAGCAAGTAGAATTAGCCATTGATGAAGCCGATGCTATTATTTTCATGGTTGATGTAGAGTCTGGCGTTACAGGAATGGATGAAGATGTTGCCAACTTATTACGTAAAGTCAGCAAGCCTGTATTTCTTGTTGTTAACAAAGTAGATAATGCAAAACGTGCAGAGGATGCTGTAGAGTTTTATTCATTGGGGTTAGGGGATTATTTTACAATTGCAAGTATCAATGGAAGTGGAACAGGCGATTTGCTTGATGCTTTAGTAAAGGCTTTGCCAGAAAAGGAAACTATTTTAAAAGAAGAATTACCAAGATTTGCAGTAGTTGGTAGACCAAATGCAGGAAAATCATCATTTATTAATGCACTAATGGGCGAGGATAGATATATTGTAACCGATATAGCTGGAACAACTCGCGATTCTATTGATACAAAGTATAGTAGCTTTGGTTTTGAATTTAATTTGGTTGATACGGCAGGAATTCGCCGGAAAGCAAAAGTTAAAGAAGATTTAGAGTTTTACTCAGTTATGCGAAGTGTACGTGCTATAGAGCATAGCGATGTGTGTTTAATTGTTTTAGATGCCAATCGCGGGTTTGACGGACAAGTTCAAAATATTTTTTGGTTAGCAGAACGAAATAGAAAAGGGATTGTTGTTTTGGTTAACAAATGGGATACAGTAGAAAAGGATCATAAATCTGTTAAAGATTATGAAAAAGCTATCAGACAACAAATGGAACCCTTTACAGATGTGCCTATTATTTTTATATCGGCTCTTACAAAACAACGTATTTATAAAGCTATAGAAACAGCGGTTGAGGTTTATAAAAACAGATCAAAAAAGATTAAAACAAGTAAGCTAAACGAAATCTTACTGCCTATTATTGAAAATTATCCACCACCAGCGTATAAGGCTAAGTATGTAAAAATTAAATATATCATGCAATTGCCAACACCACAACCACAGTTTGCATTCTTTTGTAACTTACCTCAATACGTTAAAGATCCTTACAAACGATTTTTGGAAAACAAACTAAGAGAACATTTTGGTTTTCATGGGGTGCCTATTAGTGTTTACATGCGCAAAAAATAGATTTTTTTTAAATTTTAATATTTTTTTAAGAATAATCATACGTATCCAATACTATCTTCGTTATTTTTTGCAAGGATCTCATCAATCAAATATCTCATCAATCAAATAATGAAGAAAGCATTAATACTTTTAACTTTTTTTGTCTCAATAGTTTCATTTTCCCAAAGTAAGTCGTTTAAAATTTCTGGAAAACTCATTTCAGAAGATGATCAAACTCCTCTTGAGGCTGCTACCGTTTACTTACAGAGAGTAAAGGATAGTTCGCTAATCACCTATACTATATCAGACAGAGATGGAAATTTTTTACTTGAAGATAAAACAAGTGAAGCATTAGCTAACCTTTATGTTTCCTATGTTGGCTACCAAACTTATTACAAGTTGATTGATTTAAAAAAGTCAACCATAGATTTAGATACCATTCAATTAAAAATAAGCACCAATTCCTTAGATGAAATTGTTATAAAAGCTGAAGCACCTATAACAATAAAAAAAGATACGCTTGAATTTAATGTTAAATCGTTTGAGACTAAAAAGGATGCGAATGTAGAAGATTTATTAAAAGTGCTTCCAGGGGTCGAGGTAGCTGAGGATGGCTCTATCACGGTCAATGGAAAACCCGTTAATAAAATTTTAGTTAATGGTAAGCCTTTTTTTGGTAATGATCCTACTATAACAACACGAAATTTATCTAAAGAAATTATAGAAAAAATTCAAGTAGTTGATACTAAAACTAAGGCACAAGCTTTTTCGGGAGAGAAAGGAGATAATGAAAATAAGACCATTAACTTAACTATAAAAAAGGAAAATAATAAAGGCGATTTTGGGAAACTTTCTGCGGGTACAGGAACAGGTAAACGTTACGAATTTGCGGGTATGCTCAATCATTTTGATAATGATCTGCGTATTAGTGTATTAGCTGGAGGAAACAATACCAACTCCCCTGGGTTTAGTTTTGGAGAAATCATGAAAATGTTTGGCGGAAACTCAATAAGGTTTAATAGTAATGGTAGTTTTAGTATTGATGGACGTTCATTTGGAGGAGGACAAGGTATTACGACGTCTAGAAACTACGGATTAAACTTTGCAGATAAATTAGGAGAAAAAAAAGATGTTAGTGCCGATTATTTTTACTCCAAAAGTAGCTCTAATAACGAGACGATTAAAGAGAAAGAGAATATTTTGCCAGATTCAAGATTTTTTACAAAGTCTAATACATCAAATTACAATGATAGTGACTCTCATAGAGCAAACATGGAGTTTGATATTGAAGTTGATTCAACATTTCTAATCAATGTAAGCCCCAGATTTTCATATGGGACTAGTGAAACGGTATTTAGTCAAGAAGAGTCTTCACTTAATGATTCAAAAGTTCTTACTAACGACTACACATCAAATTCTCTTGTAAATTCTATCAGTAGAAATTTTAATAATGATATTGATGTTACAAAGAGATTTGGAAAAAAAGGGGCTTTTTTAAGGTTTAGTATAGAAAACGAAATTAAAACAGATACACGTAAAGATTTTTTGAATTCAATTTCAAATATTTATGGAGATACTTCGCAAAATATTACAAGAGATCAGTTTGCCGATGTATCAAATAAGGACAATAATTTTTCATCAGAAATCAGATACAGATTACCTTTAGTAGGAAAAGAGTTGTTTTTTGATGCAGAATATAATTACCAAAGAAATAAAAGTGAAAACATAAGAAGCACTTATGATAAGGATAGTGATACGAATGAGTTTTCGCTTTTCAATACAGATTTAAGTACAGATTTTAAGTATTTAAATGAACAAATAAGGCCAGAACTTACTTTAAGATATAGAACAGATATTTGGGATATACGATTAGGAAGTAGTTATGTGTTTAGAACATTAGAAAATCAGGATAGATTACGACCAGAGTTAGATATAAAAAGACGCTTTAAAAACCTACAGTGGCACTCAAATATTGGATATAAGTTTAGTGCCAAATCTAACATAGAATTAGATTATCGTTTGCGAAACAATCCACCACGTGTTAATCAACTTCAGGCTTATAGAGATGTGTCAAACCCTTTAAATATAAGAACAGGAAATCCAGATTTAAAACCAACAGATATACACCAAGCCACTTTAAGATTCAGAAGTTTTGATTGGAAAAAGGGGACAGGTATTTTTAGTTATTTTAGAGCTAATTTTGAAGATAATCGAGTGGTTTCTAAAACAACCACTGATGAAAACTTCGTAAGGGAAACTACGTACACTAATGTTAACGGCAACTATGATATTTATGGAAACGTTTCACTTAGAAAGTCTGTTAAAATTGATAGTTTAAGAACGATACGGTTTGGGGTTAATTTGTCTGGTTCTATTAATAGAGCTATCAATTACAATAATGACATTCAATATGCTAGTAATGTAAAATCATTTAATCCATCGGTTGATTTTAGATTTACATGGAAAGATGTTTTTGAAATTAGCCCGAGATACCGTTTGAGTTTTACTAGAAACACTTATGAAATTGATGCCTTTAAAGATATAGACTTTTTATATCATTCCTTAGAATTGAATACAGCAACATTTTTACCTAAACACTTTGAGTGGCGTAACGATATATCTTACAATTATAACCCTAATATAGCCGAAGGTTTTCAAAAGAGCGCTTGGTTTTGGAATTCAACATTAGCTTATTCATTTTTAAAAGATAATGCTACACTTACTCTCAAAGCTTATGATTTGTTAAACCAAAACACCAACGCCAGACGTGTAGCTACAGAAAACTATATCGAAGATTCCCAAAGTACGGTGTTAACACAATATTTTATGTTGAGTTTTAGTTGGAAGTTTAACACACTTGGCCCTAAAGGAGAGACAAGAAATCCACACTTTAGACGGTTTTAGTTTTCTATTACCAGCTTCCACCAGCGCCACCACCAGAGAAACCGCCTCCGCCAAAACCTCCTCCGAAGCCTCCGCCACCACTAAAACCACCACCAGAGCTTCCGCCCCAGCCGCCAGATGAACGTCCACCAAAACTACCGCGCCCCATATTGCTTAAAATAATGGCATCCCAAATATCAAAACCATTGCCTCTACCACCACCTTTACCACCTCCGCCACGTTTGTTTTTGGATATGGATATGATGATAATGATAAAAATAATGAATAATATAAAGAATATCTGTGGAGGAAAAGAAGGTGAATCTACTTTTCTAGTGCCTTGGTAAGCACCCGTTAAAATTTCAAAAATAGCATCAACTCCTTGGTTTAAACCTTGGTAATAATCTCCTTCTTTAAATTTAGGTATAATAATGTTTCTTGTTATTTCACCAACAATACCAGCAGTTAAACGATCTTCAACACCATAACCAGCAGAAATCCATATTTTCCTATCGTCTTTCGCTAGTAAAATAAACACCCCATTGTCTTCTTTGGCTTGCCCAATGCCCCATTTGTGGGCCCATCTTGGTGTTAGCAATCCAATATTTTCTCCTTTTGTTGTACTTATAATAGCTACAACTATTTGGGTAGAGGTGGTATCTGAGTATTTAATAAGTTTATTCTCAAGTGCAATTTTTTCAGAATTTGATAATAGGTTCACATAATCGTAAACACTAGTCTGTTCTTTAGGAATTGGTGGAATATCAAATTGAGCAAACGTAATGTTGAAAGAAAAAAGTCCTAAAAATAGCGTTAGCAATACTACGTTTAACTTTTTTGGTGATTTAATTTTGAAAACCGAGTTTAGCATGGTAGCATTAACCTTTTGAAATTTCATCTGAGAGTTCATTTATATCTCCCTTTTCCCATGGGAAATGTTTTTCTAATTCTTTACCAGCTTTTAAAATACCGTCTACAAGTCCTTGTTTAAAATTCCCTGATTTAAAGTGAGACTGGATAATGTTTTTTGTGCTGTCCCAAAAATCTTCAGGAACAACGTCGTTAATGCCCTTGTCTCCATAAATAACAAAGGTTTTGTCTTTTACCGCCACATAAATAAGTACGCCATTTTGCTCCTTAGTATTGTCCATTTTTAAATAATGAAATACTTCTAAAGCCCGATTAAAAGCATCTGTTTTAGATGTTTTTTCAAGGTGTACACGAATTTCTCCCGAGGTGTTTAATTCTGCTATTCTGATAGCTTCAATGATTTCCTGTTCTTCTTTTTTAGACAGAAAATCTTCTACTTTAGACATATAGGTTTATTTAAAATCAAATTGTACGTCAACTGGTTTTTCGGCTCCCGCTTCTGCATCAAAGTATGGTTTTCCTTCAAAATTAAAAAGACCAGCCAGAAACGAATTGGGGAATGTTTTTACATGATTATTGTAAGGTTTGATGGCTTCGTTATATCTTGTTCTAGCTGTTTGAATTGTGTTTTCTGTACTTGTTAGCTCATCTTGTAATTTTAAGAAATTTTGATTGGCTTTCAATTCTGGATATCGTTCTACAGTTACCAATAATCTTGATAGCGCACTACTTAAGCCCCCTTGAGCTTGGTTAAATTGTTGTAATTGCTCGGGTGTTATATTAGCAGGATCGATAGTAGTTTGAGTTGCTTTAGAACGAGCTTCAATAACAGCTGTCAATGTGCTTTTTTCAAAATCAGCAGCACCTTTTACCGTATTTACTAAGTTGCCAATGAGGTCGTTTCTACGTTGGTATGAGGTTTGAACATTCCCCCAGGCTTCACTTACATTTTCATTTAATCTTACAGCAGTATTATTAAATCCAACTGCCCATCTGTAAATACCAAAAATTATAACAACAATTATAATTACAGGAATTAGCCATTTTTTCATGATAATTTATTTTAAAAAGTTAGTGTCTATTTTGTTTGTTAGTTGTAAAGTTTGGTAAAATGTTACAATTCATTTTTTATTTTGATGAGTTGAGATTTTATATTCTCTAGCTTATGAATAATCTCAAAATTTTCCAGTGATTCTTTCTTTTCTTCTTTAAGATGTGTTTTTGCGCCTTCAAGTGTAAATCCACGTTCCTTTACTAGGTGGTAAATAAACTGAAGATTTTTAATATCTTCTGGTGTGAATTTCCGGTTGCCTTTGGCATTTTTTTTGGGTTTAAGGACATCAAATTCTTTTTCCCAAAAACGAATTAATGAGGTGTTTACACCAAAAGCATTAGCTACTTCACCTATGCCGTAATATCTTTTTTCGGGTAAATCTATATACATTAATCTAATGATTGGTTCTCTAAGGTAGCGTGTTTTACAAGTTCATCAAATTCTTTAGCAGTTAAACTTCCGTAATAGAAATTTATTGGGTTAATGGCTTGTCCGTCTTTGTGTACTTCGTAATGGCAATGTGGTGCTTCAGACCGCCCTGTACTACCAACAAATCCAATAAGATCTCCCCGTCTTACCTTTTGGTTTTTCTTTACATTGTATTTGTATAAGTGAGCATATAAACTAGTATAGCCATAGCCATGGTCAATTTCTATATGATTTCCATATCCCGTTGCTCGGTTATCAGCTCTGGTAACAATACCGTCTCCCGTAGCATAAATAGGGGTGCCTCTAGGAGCAGTAAAATCCATGCCCTTATGCATTTTTCTTACTTTAGTAAATGGGTCAATTCGCATTCCGTACCCAGAAGCCATTCGTTTTAAATCTTCATTTCTTACGGGCTGAATAGCTGGTATAGCTGCTAAAAGTTTTTCTTTTTCTTCGGCAAGTTTAGCAATTTCATCAAGAGATTTGGATTGCACAACGATTTCTTTTTGAAGTTTGTCAATACGCTTATTACTTTCAATAATCAATTTAGAATTATCAAAACCTTCTAGCTTTTTATATCGGTTAATTCCACCAAATCCAGCTTTGCGTTGTTCTTCGGGTATGGGATTGGCTTCAAAATATACGCGATAAATATTATTATCTCTATCGGCTATATTAGCCAAAACGGTTTCAGCCTCCGTCATTTTTCTATTGAGCAATTGAAACTGAAGTTGAGCATTTTGTAATTCTCTTTTAAGAGCTCTTTCTTTAGGCGATTCTACGTACTGGCTAGCTAAAAATACAAACATAAATCCAAAAAGAGACGATGCCAAAATAAACATAAAAGCATATTTTATCGTGGTTCTTTTTTTGCGTTCTATTTTACGGTAAGAAAGCGATTCTGGATCGTAATAATATTTTACCTTACTCATTACTTAAATTATACTATTTTTGCACTTTAACATATGCAATTTAGCATTAAATTTTCTTTGCAAACGAGTAAAGATAAAAATTGTTTTGCAATTAATATAATTTAACAACATAGTAACAGTTTTACATTAATGAAGTCTCAAGATATTCGCTCTAAATTTTTAAAGTTTTTTGAAGATAAAAAGCATGGCATTGTGCCATCTGCTCCTATGGTTTTAAAAGACGATCCTACCTTAATGTTTGTAAATGCGGGGATGGTACCTTTTAAACAATATTTTTTAGGGAATGCTAACCCTAAGTACAGTCGTTTAACCGATTCTCAAAAATGTTTACGTGTTTCTGGAAAACATAACGATCTAGAAGAGGTTGGGTATGATACCTACCACCATACGTTATTTGAAATGCTAGGTAACTGGAGTTTTGGTGATTATTTTAAAAAAGAAGCCATTACTTGGGCTTGGGAGTTATTAACCGAGGTTTTTGGTATCGATAAAGATATTCTATATGTAACTGTTTTTGAAGGAAATAAAGAGGATGGTCTTCCTATGGACGAGGAAGCCTATCAGTTATGGAAGCAAATAGTTCTAGAGGATAGAATTTTAAAAGGCAATAAAAAAGATAACTTCTGGGAAATGGGAGATCAAGGCCCTTGTGGTCCTTGTAGCGAAATTCATGTTGATATTCGTTCTGCTGAAGAAAAAGCAAAAATTCCCGGGAAAGACTTGGTAAATAAAGACCATCCGCAAGTTGTGGAAATTTGGAATTTGGTTTTTATGGAATTTAACCGAAAAGCTAATGGATCTTTAGAGCCTTTGCCAAACAAACATATTGATACAGGAATGGGCTTTGAGCGTTTATGCATGGTGTTGCAGGGTGTTCAATCAAACTATGATACCGATGTGTTTACGCCAATCATTAGAGAAATTGAAACCATAGCAAATAAAGAGTATGGAGATGATGAAAAAGTAGATGTTGCCATACGGGTTATTTCGGATCATGTACGTGCCGTAGCATTTTCAATTGCAGACGGACAGTTACCTAGTAATACGGGAGCAGGTTATGTAATTCGTAGAATTTTGCGACGAGCTATTCGCTATAGTTTTACGTTTTTAAACCAAAAAGAACCTTTTATTTACAGGTTGGTTGATGTACTGAGTAAAAAAATGGGAGAGGCCTTTCCTGAATTGAAAGCTCAAAAACAATTAATTGAGAATGTTATAAAAGAAGAGGAACAGTCTTTTTTACGAACTTTGGAACAAGGTTTAGTATTGTTAAATAAAATTGTAGAAGATTCTACCGGTAAAATAATTTCTGGAGAAAAAGCTTTTGAATTATACGATACGTATGGATTTCCTATTGATTTAACCTCTTTAATTCTAAGAGAAAAAGGATTACAATTAGATGAAGCTGGTTTTCAAGCTGAAATGCAAAAACAAAAAGATCGCTCACGAGCAGCTAGTGAAATGGCGACCGATGATTGGACTGTTTTAATTGATGATGCAGATGAAGAATTTATAGGATATGATTATCTTGAAGCTCAAGTAAAACTAACTAGATACAGAAAAGTAACTTCAAAAAAAGAAGGTGATATGTATCAGTTAGTATTTAATCTAACCCCATTCTATCCAGAAGGAGGCGGACAAGTAGGTGATAAAGGCTATTTAGAAGATACACACGGTAATGTAATTTATATTCTTGACACCAAAAAGGAGAATAATGTTATCATACATTTTGCTAAAAATTTACCAAATCATCTTAATGAAAGCTTTAAGGCGGTTGTAGATGAAAAACAACGATACAGGACAGAATGCAATCATACGGCAACCCACCTATTACATCAAGCGTTGCGAGAAATATTAGGAACTCATGTAGAACAAAAAGGTAGTGCCGTTCACTCTAAACATTTACGTTTTGACTTTTCTCATTTTTCTAAATTAACGAATGAGGAACTACGTGATGTTGAAAATTTTGTGAATGCCAGAATTGAAGGGAAATTACCATTAATTGAAAAGCGAAATATTCCAAAAGAAGAAGCTATTGCCGAAGGTGCTATGAGTTTGTTTGGTGAAAAATATGGAGATACGGTAAGAGCTATTCGTTTTGGACAATCTATCGAGCTTTGTGGAGGAACGCATGTTAAAAACACAGGAGATATTTGGCATTTTAAAATTGTATCAGAAGGTGCTGTGGCATCAGGAATTCGCCGTATTGAAGCAATTACCAATGATGCAGCAAAAGATTTTTATTTTGAAAATAGTCAAGCTTATTTTGAAATGAAAGAGTTGCTTAATAATGCAAAAGAACCTGTTAAAGCACTTCAAAATTTACAAGATGAAAATGCAAATTTGAAAAAGCAGATAGACAATTTATTAAAAGATAAAGCCAAAAACATAAAAGGCGAACTCAAAAATGAATTAACTGAAATTAATGGTATTCAGTTTTTGGCTAAGAAATTAGATTTAGATGCGTCAGGTATCAAAGATGTTGCTTTTGAATTGGGAAGTCAGTCGGATAATTTATTCTTGTTATTTGCAACAGAAAAAGACGGAAAAGCACTATTATCTTGTTATATTTCAAAAGAATTAGTGGCAAGCAAAGGTTTAAATGCCGGACTCGTTGTTCGTGAACTTGGTAAATACATTCAAGGCGGTGGCGGAGGACAACCATTTTTTGCAACTGCCGGAGGTAAAAATCCTCAAGGAATTTCTGAAGCTTTAGAAAAAGCAAAAGATTATATATCATAAGTTTTGCAACTTCAAACCCAAATAGCATTAGAAAAAGAGTCTAATAAACAAATAGACTATCATTCTAATTTGCTATTGTTGGGGTCTTGTTTTTCAGATAATATAGGTAAAAAGTTAGACTACTTTAAGTTTCAAATTAATCAAAATCCGTTTGGTATTTTATTTCATCCAAAAGCTATTGAAAGCTTAATAGTTCATGCTATTGAAGAGAAAGTATATTCAGAAAACGATATTTTTTTTCATAACGAACAATGGCATTGTTTTGATGCGCATTCTAAACTGAGTAATACATCGAAAGAAGTTTTATTAAGTAATTTGAATGAAGCAATCAAATTAACGAACCAACAAGTCTATAAATCAACACACATTGTTATTACACTAGGAACCGCTTGGATGTATCGTTTTTTAGAAACCAACGCAGTGGTCGCTAATTGTCATAAAGTCCCTCAAAAACAGTTTGTAAAAGAATTAATGGGTGTAGGAGAAATAAAGCGGGCACTTGAAAATATCGTAACACTTGTTAAAAAAGTTAATTCTGAAGCTACTATTATTTTTACGGTGTCGCCTGTACGACATTTAAAAGATGGTTTTACAGAAAATACACAGAGTAAATCTCATTTAATTACGGCTATTCATTCAGTTTTAAAAGAAAAATTATATTATTTCCCATCATATGAAATTATGATGGACGAGCTTCGTGATTATCGTTTTTATGCAGAAGATATGATTCATCCCAACCAAACGGCCATCAATTACATTTGGGAGAAGTTCAAGTTTGTTTGGATTTCTGATGATGCCTATAAAACCATGAATGATGTTGAGGTTGTTCAAAAAGGGATACTGCATAAAGCATTCAATGCTTCATCTAAAGAGCATCAAAAATTTCTGCAAAAACTAGAAGTTAAAAAAGAAAAACTTCAAACACAATTTCCACATTTTAAATTTTAGAGAAACCATTACAAATGGTTTTGTACAATTTGTTTAACCTCTAAGGTTATTGTCTCTATTCAATATACGCAATTCGTCGTATTGATTTCATTCTTTTCATTTTGCATTTTTGAACTGCTATTAATCATAAAAATAATTAAAAATGAAAACATTAAAACAATTTGTATTACTTCTAACATCAATTTCACTATTAACATTTTCGTCATGCTCAAGTAGTGACGATGGTGGAGATGCTGGTGCAGCAGCATCTGGAACCATTGCGGCAAAAATTGATGGACAAGATTTTACTTCTTTAAAAATTACGTCGCAAGCAAGTGTTGTAACTGCTGGTGGGCAAACAACCATAACACTGCAAGGTAATACCTCCTCGCAAGCCATAAACATGGTTATTAATGCTTATGATGGTGTTGGAACGTACCAACTTTCAGATGACAATGTGTTTATTATAGCATCATACATCGAACCAAATGTTAATAGTCCTTTAGATTCTAAAATTTGGTCTGCACCGTTTCAAGATTCAGGAACTGTAGGCAGTATTAAAATATCTGAAGAAACAGATACAAATATTAAAGGAACTTTCAGTTTTACCTGTAAAAATACGAATGACGGAACAACAAAAGACGTAACCGAAGGGTCATTTAATCTTGAAAAGAAAACGTTTTAATAATCAGCTAAACAAGTTCAACAATGAGAAAATTAATATTAATTGCAGCGTTATTAGTTTGTATTATAAACTCAAATGTAATAACAGCCCAAAAAGCAGAGCAACCAGATAACATCTATAATTTAGGATCTAAAATTAATGAAATGACCTTAACCGTTGGTGGTATTTTGGTTGCTGCTACTAACGATGGACTCGTAGGTATAAATCCTAAAGAGAATACTCCTGTTTTTACCTTTAATAACTTTGGAAAATTAAGTCCAGAGGAAACAGATTTTATCCCAGCATCTCCTTACATTATTGTTTCACAAGGTGTAGGTTCTAAGTTTGCCGGTATTGCAAAAACTAAAAGAGCGGTTATAAATTATATAAACGGAAAGGTGATTTTTAATTCTGAAAATGATAATTGGAATCAAATTTACACTTGCAATGTTATATTGCCACAAAACAAATTAATAGTAAGTGGAATACAAAAGGAAGGTGATAAATTTGAGAAAATGACACCCAAAGTAGCCGTTTATGATTTAAGTACTCAAAAACTTGATTTCAGTTTCTTTTTAGATAAACCAGGAAGAGTTGGTATAGCTAAAGATTTTAGTGTTACGGGAGTACCCCTATTGTTAAAAGATTTTTTAATAGTACCAACAGCTCAAGGCTTAATAGCAAAGTCTTATAAAGGAGATGATTTATGGACTTGCAAAATAAAAGGTATTAACTGGATGGTTGCCGATAAAACCGAAAAGGAAATTTACGGTTTTGAAACCACTACAAATGGAAAAAATACGCGTATTCATAAAATAGGAAGTAATGGTACAGAGCTTTGGCAAGACGATAGAAAAGTTCAAGGCAATGTTTCTAATTTTCAAATTCTACCACTGGGGTTAGCCGTAGTAAGTGATAAAAGCTCTGGAGGAAGTTCAAGTGTTTTTGCAACTAGTAATGAGTCTGAAATTGCTTTTTTAAGTGCTTCTTCAGGAGAAGATTTATGGGAAAAAGCACCAAAAACAAAAGGTTATGTTCAGCATTTTTATGTTCAAGACGATGGTATTTTATTTGGGATACAACAAGGAGGAATTAATAAAATATCATTTGATGGTAAAACATTATTCAAAAAACCGTTAAAAACAGGAGAGAACATTATGGTCATGGCAGAATCTCCTCAAGGATTAATTTATATTACAGGTGAAGATGCCAATATTGTTAATTTAGAAACAGGCGAACAAGTATGGAAGAAACCATTAAAATATAAAAATTCGGTTGCAGTCGCTTCAACGTTTGATAGTAAGAATAATAGGTATTTAATTGCTGCCGATGGTGTTGTTTACACTATTGACGCTAATTCAGGGGATGTATCGGAACTAGCTAAGACCAAATTTGATGAAAAAGAAGAGGCTAACACCATGGAAATGAGAAACAGCAATATATTTTTAAGCTCATCTCAAAACGTTATGATGTTAGATAATAATGGAAATGAATTGTTTCATGAGTATTTTAAATCGCCAGGAAAAAGTGGTTTTATGAAAATTATGGCAGGTGCAGTTGCTGTTGCGTCTACAGGTTTAGCTATGGCTCATGCAGCTAAAGCTGGGATGAATAGAACAAATACGTTTGGAAGCTCAAACGATTTAAAGAATTATAACGACTACGGTAAAGAAAACAAAAGAGCAGCCGATATGTTTGCTTCTATAGGAGATGCGGCTTTTAGCGAAATGTCTAAACGTTTTAAAGCAACGGCAGCAACAGAAAATGCACAGTTTATATTAACAAAGCTTGATGATGGAGTTGGTTTGGTTAAGGTTAATAAAGATACGGGAAAAGTAGATAAAGAGATTTTGTTAAAAGATAAAAAACCAGAATATGAAGTAGATGAGATTGCAGGGGTTTTGTATTACAAAGCAGACGATAAAACTATTTATGCTTACCATCTTAAAAAATAAATCTTGTTGTTGAGATTTGTTTGATTGGGCGTAATAATCAATTATTACGCTTAATCTTTTTTAATAATACTTTTATCGAAAAATTAACCAAGCTTAGGTGTATTAAGTTAAATTTAGAATGCTATTAATCAGTTCAAATATTAAACACTAGTTGTAAAATCGGTTAAATGATTTTCAACTGGTGTTTTTTTTTAATTTAAAAAGCAATTAAAAATATAAACAATGAGTATTGATGTATTAGTAATTTGGTTCTTATTTGCGCTTATAGTTGTTTTAATACTTATTAGTGTTAAAATGGTTGTTAATAACTTGAATTTAAATAAATTAGCAGATATATATTATGAAAATTTAAGCAAAAAATTAAAAGCTGAAAGGAAATTGTTCGAGAAGAATAGTCAAAAAATAATATTAATCGACGATTTAAATGAAGCCCTTTTTAAGCGTTTGTTTAAAATAACTAAAGAGTTGCTATTTGTGCAAAAACTTATATTTAATAATTATCTAAACTAACTTTCATTGATAGATTTTATGAAAAAAAGATTATTTGTTCTCATTTTTTGTTGTTTTCAATTGGTAGTCTTTTCTCAGTCTAATGCCAATAAGGAAATTGATAGCTTAAAAAAAATAATAAAAGCACAAACACAGCGTCAACAATTTAACACACTTATAGACATTTCCAATATTTATGCAAGAATCAATTTAGACAGTTCTAGTCTCTATGCGAATAAGGCTTTTAAACTTTCTGAAAAACTTGGTAATGACTCCTTAAAAATTAAAGGACTCATGTTTTTAGGACATACAAGTTGGGAGCGGGGAAATTATGAAGAAGCCATTGGTCATTTTAATAAGTCTTTAGTTATTAGTAAAAAGATTAAAGATACTACAACAATTGCTGATGCTTACAATGGTCTAGGTATTGTTTACAGTAAATTAGGTAATCTAAATACATCTATAGCTTTTTATTTTAAAACATTAAGTATTTATGAAAAGTTACAAGATAGCTTGGGGATAGGCTCTACCTACTTAAATATTGCTTGGGATTATAGAAAACTAGAAGAATATCAAAAATCGATTGATTATAATAATAAATCATTACAAATTTATTCAAATTTAAAAGACTCTTTGCATATCGCTATGGTAAACAATAATATAGCAGGGAGTTTGAATGAATTGCAACAATATGACAAGTCCTTAAAGTTTTCAGAAAAATCTAAATTATACTTTTTAAAATTAAACTACGAAAGATATTCTGCTTATCCAATAACGAATATTGCTATTTCATACGATAGTTTACATAATTATCAAGAAGCCAAAAAGAATTACTTAAAAGCCATAGCATTACACACTATAAATAAAGAGCCATATGAATTGGCTTTTCTAAATAATGCTCTAGCTAATTTAAATTATAATCTTGGCGATTATAATAATGCTATAAAAAAAGGCAAAGAAGCTATTCTTTATGCTGAAGAAGTAGGTGCTATAGAATTTATAGCTTCTTCTTCAGAAACTTTAGCAAAAACTTTTGAAAAACTGAATCAATTTAGAGAGTCTAATGAATATTTGAAATTATATATTAAATACAATGATAGTATTATAAGTAGTGAAAAATTAAAATCTATTGCCGAAATAGAAACCAAATATCAAACCGAAAAAAAAGAAAAAGAAATTCTTACTCAACGTGCCGATTTAGCTGAAAAAGAACTAAACCTTAATAGAAAAAATACTCAAATTATTGGTCTTGTAATATTGGCTATTGTTATATCTATTTTAGGTTATTTATTGTACAATCAACAAAAATTAAAACACAAACAGCTTAAAAAAGAAAGCGAATTAAAAGAGGCTTTAATTAAAATAGAAACCCAAAATAAACTACAAGAACAACGTTTACGAATTTCTAGAGATTTGCATGATAATATTGGAGCGCAATTGACCTTTATTATTTCAACCATTGAAAATTTACAATATGGTTTTAAAATTAAGAATGAGAAATTAGTAAATAAACTTATTAATATAAGCACATTTACAAAAGAAACCATTAGTGAATTACGAGATACTATCTGGGCTATGAATAAGGACGAAATTACCTTTGAAGATCTTCAATCTCGTATTTCTAATTATATTGATAAAGCACATTTATCTGATGAGAATATCGATTTTTCGTTTGAGATAGATAAGCAGGTCAATATAGATAAAACATTCTCATCTGTTCAAGGCATGAACGTATACAGAATTATTCAAGAAGCCATAAATAATGCTCTTAAATATGCTCAGGCAAGCACTATAAAAGTAACCATCGAAAAAACTAAAGAGAATAATTTATCGGTTGCAATTACAGATGATGGACTAGGCTTTAATCTAGAAAATGTAGAACTAGGAAGCGGTATTAATAATATGAAAAAACGAGCTGAAGATATCAGTGCTCGATTAAACATTGAAAGTGATATTGATAAAGGAACCAGAATAACATTAATCTTATAATTTTTGTAAAATATGGATATTTTTAAAACGGTCATAGTTGATGATAATTCGTTTTTAATTGCTGCAGTTAAAGAAAAACTTTCTTTTTTTGATGATTTAGACTTAAAGTTTACTGCTGCAAATGGTTCCGAATTAATATCAAAGCTTAACGATAATCATAATATCGATCTTATTTTAATGGATATTGAAATGCCCGTTTTAAATGGTATCGAAACCACCGAGCTCGTAAAGCGAAAATATCCTCATATTAAAATTATTATGCTTACCGTTTTTGATAATGATGAGCATATTTTTAATGCTATAAAAGCGGGAGCCGATGGATATTTATTAAAAGAAACAAATGCCAAAGATTTACATGAAGGAATCTTAGAAACTTTAAATGGAGGAGCTGCTATGACTCCATCTATAGCCATGAAAACATTAAAATTATTAAGAAATCCTGTAGATTTTAAAAATCAAGAAGACTATGTTACTTTGTCTGAACGAGAAATTCAAGTTCTTGAACATTTAAGCAAAGGATTAAGTTATAATTTAATTGCAGAAAATTTATTCCTTTCTACCGGCACGATCAGAAAACATATTGAAAATATTTACAGAAAATTACAGGTCCATAATAAGTTAGAAGCTGTAGAAAAAGCAAAACGGAATAATTTAATATAAAGATTTGTTAATCTTTGGGTAATATCAAACTAACTCATAACATCTACTTTTGTCATGTTATGAGTTAGTTAGTTTAGTTTTAACATTAGTTAGACTTCTTATGTCGAAGGAAACTAATGTTTTTTCTTTTTTATAGTAACCTAAAGTTTATTTCTCAAACTAGACCAGCCGCCACCATTAATGGTTTCAATACCATTACTGTTTAAAATACTTGCAGCATTACCAGAGCGCATTCCGCTGGCACAACACGTTATAACAGGTTTGTTAAACTTTTTTATAGTGTTTATTTGTGAGTTTATAGTCTGTAAAGGAATATTTTTCGACCCAGGAATAGCACCTTGTCTAAATTCTTCTTTAGTTCTTACATCAATAATAACAGCACCTCTAGAGGTAAAGTCTTTAATTTTATCAGTTTTGTTTCCTGTTAGAAAATCTAATAGTCCCATATGTTTTTAAATTTTAGGGCAAATTACTTTAATTTTTTTAAAAATGAGTGTAACAAGAGTTACAACTTAAAATTTTCAGTATCTTCATATAGTATAACTAAGATTTTTTTAAATTTTTAAACATGTTAGGATTAAGAACAACAATTTATAAAGTAAGTGATTTAGAAGCCGCAAAATTATGGTATTCTAAAGCTTTTCAAGTGGGACCTTATTTTGATGAACCATTCTATGTGGGTTTTAATGTTAAAGGTTATGAACTAGGTTTATTACCCGAAGAAGATGCTAAAAAGGGAGGATGTGTATTATCTTATTGGGGCGTTGATGATATTCTGAAAACCTATGAATATTTAATTAATTTAGGAGCAAAACCTCACGAAGCACCAACGAATGTTGGAGGCGAATTAATGGTGGCTTCGGTTTACGATCCGTGGCAGAATATTATAGGAATTATTTACAATCCAGATTTTAAATTGCAAAATGAATAAAGTTATACTTCAACAAGTTCATGAGCGTATAAAACCTTACATTCACAGAACACCCGTGTTAACATCAGAGCTGATTGATGACATGGTTCAGGCAAAGGTGTATTTTAAATGCGAGAATTTTCAAAAAATGGGAGCGTTTAAAATGAGAGGTGCTACCAATGCTATTTTAAGTTTGACAGATAGCGAACGTCTCAAAGGTGTGGTCACTCATTCCTCAGGAAATTTTGCACAAGCCTTATCGTTAGCAGCAAAAAAAACAGGTGTTAAAGCCTATATTGTGATGCCTAAAAATGCTCCACAAGTTAAAAAAGATGCTGTTAAAACCTATTTAGGGAATATTATAGAATGTGATTCAACTCCCATAGCACGAGAAGAAATGGCAGAAAAGGTTAGAAAAGAAACAGGAGCTACGTTTATCCATCCTTCAAATAACGATCAAGTAATTTATGGGCAAGGAACAGCTGCTATGGAGTTATTTGAAGACTATCCAGATTTGGATAATGTGTTTTCACCCGTTGGCGGTGGTGGTTTAATTGCTGGTACAGCTTTAGCAGCTACTTATTTTTCTGAGCATTGTAAAATTGTTGGTGGAGAACCTAAAAATGCAGATGATGCTTATCGTTCTTTGTTAAGCGGAAAAATTGAGTTTAATGAGCAAGTTAATACCATTGCAGATGGTTTAAGAACTTTTTTGGGTGACAGAAATTTTCCGATTATTAAAAAGCATGTAGAAAAAATTATTAGAGTAGAAGAGGAGGACATTATTAAGGCTATGAAACTTGTTTGGGAGCGTATGAAAATTATTATTGAACCTTCTAGTGCCGTGGCCTTTGCGGCATTGTTAAAAAACAAGCGGGATTATAAAAACAAAAAAATTGGTGTTATAATTTCTGGTGGAAATGTTGATGTAACTAATCTGCCCTTT
This sequence comes from Flavobacteriaceae bacterium, assembly GCA_050300615.1. GTDB lineage: Bacteria > Bacteroidota > Bacteroidia > Flavobacteriales > Flavobacteriaceae > Yeosuana. The sequence continues at coordinate 40,653 of JBNKYB010000037.1, forward strand.
TAATGAATTAATTATTAAGTTTGAAAAAAAATAAGACTAAGTTTAAAAAAAATTGAATAATGAATAATCCATTTGTAGAGTTAACGGTTAAAAATAAAGTTGGGTATATTACTTTTTTTCACCCAAATAGAAACTCAATGCCCAGTGATATTTTATCTCTTTTACAAAAAACTATTATTGATGCAGAAAAAAATAATGATGTTAGGGTTATTGTTTTACAAAGTGGTGGAGACAGAACCTTTTGTGCGGGAGCCAGTTTTAATGAGGTTGTAACTATAGATAATCAAGAATCAGGAATACAGTTTTTTTCTGGATTTGCAAAAGTTATTAATGCCATGCGAAAGTGCCCTAAATTAATTATAGGCAGAGTTCAAGGAAAGGCTGTGGGAGGTGGAGTTGGTTTAGCCGCAGCGACCGATTATTGTTTGGCGACAAAACATGCATCTATACGTTTAAGCGAGTTGAGTATTGGTATTGGGCCATTTGTTATAGAACCTGCTGTTTCAAGAAAAATTGGTAAAATGGCCATGTCTCAAATGTCTATTGATGCCGAATCATTTTTTTCGACAGATTTTGCTAAAGACAAAGGTTTGTATGCAGACGTTTTTGATACTACCGAAGCATTAGATGATGCTGTAAAAATTTTAGCCGAAAAATTAGCAAGTTATAACCCTGAAGCCTTAAGTAATATGAAAAAAGTACTTTGGGAAGGTACGGAGGACTGGGATTCATTACTCTTGGAGCGTGCTAAAATTAGTGGAAAATTAGTGCTAAGTGAGTTTACTAAAAATACGTTGAAACGGTTTAGGTAGTTTTATACGGGCATTTTTTGATTTATAATTTCTAAACCATCGTCAATTAATCGTCCAACTTGTGGTTTGTTTTGCTTAATGCCTTCTAAATGTTGCAGACAGTTTTTTGCTAAAACAGGTTCGTTTCCTAAGAGTGCTAATTCATAAATTTCAACAACTAATAGCCAGTCAGTTGGATGGTTTTTAATCAATTCTTCTAACACCTTGGTTCTTGAAATAGTATTGTTTTTTTGTTCTCTATAATCTCTAATTTGTTGGTATAAGGTTTCTAATTGTAAACGTTTTTCAGATTTTTTAACATGAATAGTTTTAGAGGTGGGTATATGGGTAATTAAATCAAAACTATTTAAATCGGCTGGTCCAGAAAATGCAGAAACAACCTCCTTACCTACAGCCATATCATAATTTCCCCACTCGGGTTTAAACAGAACGGTATCATTGTGTTTTACCGTGCAATTTTTAAAACTGATAAGAATTATTTTTCCCTGTAGGTTACGTTTTCCTGTAATAATTTCACCAGTAACGTTGATGCCTCCTTCAAATTCTAAAGAGACTGTTTTTTCTTCATAAATGTTATAAGCACTTAAATCGCGCGGACTCATATCTTCGATGGCTAAATTGATGCCTTTAAGTTTGCCTATTGGAGAGCCAAAACCATTTTCATGGGCCTTAATGCCATGTCCAACAAGTTCTTTTTCCCTGTAAGATAAGGCGGTTTCTCCATCGGTTTGAATATATGTAAGGATTCCATGAGTTTCAATCACCATACTAAAGACGCCAGAAATTTGAATACCTGTACTTAATTCAATGGTTCCTAATGCTTTCGAATTGATTAATTTTTTTACTCCAGAAAGTCCGCCCTTACGTAATGCCATAGTATTTGCAAATTCTTCTAAAATAAGACTTAAATGGGCAAAATCTGGAGTTACATACAATTGGGGTTGAGGTTTGGTAATATCAAAATCTTTAAATGTCGCTTCAATAGTATATGGGTGTTTTTTTACGACATCAGTTAAACACCAAGCGCTTTCACCAATTGATGATAATAATCCAGCACCGTATATTTTGGGGTCTTCTATGCTGCCTATTAAGCCATATTCAACAGTCCACCAATGTAGGTTTCTTATAAGAGCCATTTCGCTAGGTTCTCCCATGTTTTGTTGTAATTCTTCTACTTTTTTTTCCGCGGAAGCGATATCATCTTCATTGGAATCTGGAGCTTCTTTAATAATAGATAAATGTCTTACGGCTTCATATAATTCGTAATCCTTAGCAGAAGAAATTGCTTTACAACCAATTTCACCAAATCTACGTAAGTATTCTGCGTATTCTGGGTTGGCAATAATAGGTGCATGGCCTGCACCTTCATGAATAATATCAGGAGCAGGCGTGTATTCAATATGTTCTAATTGTCTTATGTCGCTGGCGATAACTAAGACATTATAAGCCTGAAATTCCATAAATGCATTAGGAGGAATAAAGCCATCAACAGCCACGGCAGCCCAACCAATATTTTTTAAAATACGGTTCATGCCATACATGTTGGGAATACTATCGATTGAAATCCCTGTTTGTTTTAAGCCATCTAAGTACGATTTGTGAGCTACTTTACTTAAAAAATCTACATTTTTACGCATTACATAGCGCCAAACAGCTTGGTCAATAGAGGAGTAGTCATCATAATTTTGGGGTTTTATAAATTGACGTAGATGCTTAGGTAATCTGTTTAATATACTATTGGATTTAATTGAATTATCCATGATGATTTTTAAGTGATTTTAGTAAAAATACAAATAATGAATAAAATTATTAAAGTAGGATGTTAAATATAGTGGCAAATAATTTTATAAAATATTTATTACTAAGTATTAACAGGTTATTTTTAACAATAAAACAATTTTTAAAGTTAGCGATTAAAAACATTTAATATTAATTTTGCTGTATGAGTAAACCACTTACAAAACAAGAATTACATAATTTAGCAATGAATCATGTTGGCAAAGATTTAGAACAACGTGGTTTTGAATTTATAGCTATAAATAGCAAACTTAAAAGACATCCGCAGTTTGTTTGTATTGATAAGAATAGCCAGTATTTTTTTGTGATTGTTAGAGCTATACTTCTTCCGGATAATCCAAATAATTATGATGTTGTTTGGATGGAGTCCTTTAAAAAACATGCTAGAGAAAAAAATGCTCAAGTTCTTTATGCCGGTGTTGGTTTAGCCAATGCTCAAGACGAAAAGTTACCAATTTATTTAAACGAAGAGTATCTTATTGAATACAATGGTATTCAAGTTTTAGATGCCAATTTAAATTAAATATTAATTATGAATAGATTTTATTTGGGTTTTATTTTCTGTGCATTGTTTGTTTCTTGTAAAAAACATGTAAACACTAAGTTGGCAGGTCCTGTTTTTGGGACGACTTATCATATTCAATATTACTCTGAAAATAATCAGGTTTTTCAACATAAGATAGATAGTTTATTTGAGGTTATTAATGCATCTATGTCTACCTATCAAAGTAGTTCAGATATCTCGAAACTTAACAAAAATGAATCTGATATTATTGATGATCATTTTGCAAAAGTTTTTGACACTTCTAAAGAAATATATAAGCAAACCAATGGTTTTTTTGATCCAACCATTGGTGTTTTAGTTAATGCATGGGATTTTGGGCCTAAAGGAAATATAGTTAATTTAGACAGCCTGAAAGTTGATAGTTTAATGGTTTCGGTTGGACTGGATAAAGTGACTCGTGAAGGACATAAAATTATAAAACAAAACCCTAACACATTTATTGATTTTAACGCTATAGCAAAAGGATATGGAGTTGATGTAATTTCAGAGTTTTTGGAAAGTCGGAAAATAGATAACTATATTGTTGAAATTGGAGGGGAAATAAGAACAAAAGGTATTAATGTTGAAAAAGATAAAGATTGGAAAGTGGGTGTAGAAATGCCTCATTTTGATGGAACACAGTCTGTTATTCGAGCCATTGCATTGAAAGATGTCGCCATGGCAACGTCTGGAACTTATCGTAAGTTCAAGGTTGACAAGAACGGTAAGAGATATTCGCATATTATTGATACCAAAACAGGATATCCTAGTAAAACTAATTTATTAAGTATATCGGTTATTGCCTCTAATTGTATGACAGCCGATGCCTATGCTACAGCCTTTAAAGCTATGGGTATAGAAAAAGTAAAAGAGTTTTTAAAAACACATCCAGAATTAAAAGTGTTTCTCATTTTTGATAATGATAAACATGAATTGGAAACATTGTCGCTAAACGGGTTTCCAGAAAGTTAACTGTTTTTGTCACTTCGAGTGATTTTCTTTTGTTTTAAAAAGGAAATAGTATCGAGAAGTATTTGTAATTAAAATCATTTGTTTTCGATACAAAATTGTTTTTAACAATTTCACTCAAACTGACATGATTTTATTTATGGCAAACAGGAATAATTTCTCCTTTAGCTAAACAATACCTTGTAATGTCTTCTTGAGATAGTGTGTTCGTATAGTCAACTTCATCAACTTTAAAACCTATAGAACGTAGTTTGTCAAAATAATCACGACCGTAAATGCGAACATGATCATATTGTCCAAAAATTTTAGCACGTTCTTTTTTATCGGTTATCGAGTTGTCTTCAAAGGTTTTTTCTCTATTTAAATCTTGAGGAATTTGAAACACCCCAAATCCGCTAGGTTTTAAAATACGATATAATTCTTGCATAGCTTTAGTGTCATCTGGAATATGTTCCAGTACATGATTGCAAAAAATAATATCAAATTCGTTTTTTTCAAAGGGTAAGTTGCAAATATCTGCTTTTACATCGGCCAATGGTGAATTTAAATCGGTCGTTACATAATCCAAATTTTTCATATTCCTGAAGCGCTTATAAAACGCTTGTTCTGGTGCAAAATGAAGCACTTTATGGTTTGCTGTAAAAAAATCAGTCTCATTATTGAGGTATAGCCAAAGCAATCTATGGCGTTCCAAGCTTAAGGTTGATGGAGATAGTGCATTGTTACGTTGTTTTCCGTATCCGTATGGTAAAAAACTTTTAAAACTTTTGCCGTCTATGGGGTCTGTGTATGTATTTCCTTTTAAGAAGAACACTAAAATAGGACGAACAAGATAACTTACTCTAATTAATAAAGGTCTTGGTATGATATTTAGAATTAATTTGAAGAATTTTTTCAAAAGGGATTATTTATAATCTTCTCTAACAGGATAAAAAATGTCTGTAACTTTACAATCTGTTAGTGCTAGAGCACTATGTACAGCATTGGATGGAATTAAAGTAATCATACCAGGTTCTAAAACTTGAAGAACGCCATCAATAGTCATTTCTAACTTTCCTTCGGTAACTTGTGTTGTTTGCTCATGAAAGTGAGAATGAGCAGGTAAGATGGCACCTTTTTCTATTTCAACAAAACCAAAAGTATTGTTGTCTGTATGAAAATAACGACCTTTAATCCCTTTGGCAAGTTCACGTTCTTTAATTTCAGAAACAACTTTATTCATCGTTATAAAACTAGTGCTTTTTGCCTAAACTCATCTTCTTCATTAGAAACAATTCCTAATGCTTCATAAATATAGGCAAAGGTTGAAAGCAGCTCTGGTTTGCCATCAACTAATGCCACATCATGTTCAAAATGAGCACTTGGTTTATTGTCTAGAGTTGTAATTGTCCAGCCATCTCTATGCTGTTTAATACGATGTGTTCCCATATTAATCATGGGTTCAATAGCCACTACCATACCTTCAACAAATTTTTTACCTCTGCCACGTTTGCCATAATTGGGCATTTCTGGATCTTCATGCATTTTTTTACCTAAACCATGACCAACTAATTCTCTAACAACTCCATAGCCTTGGTCTTCACAATATTTTTGGATGGCATAACCAACATCTCCAACTCGATTGTTTGCTTTAAACTCTCTGATGCCAATGTATAACGATTCTTTAGTAACTTGGAGTAATTTTTCGGTTTCTTTATCAATTTCACCTACTGCAAATGTATACGCATGGTCTCCGTAAAAGCCATTTTTTAAGGCACCACAATCTATAGATATAATATCTCCTTCAACCAACGGGTCTTTGTTTGGAATGCCATGAACTACTTGTGTATTAGGACTCATACAAAGCGTGTTAGGGAAATCATAGAGTCCTAAAAATCCAGGAATGGCTCCTTGGTCTCTAATAAATTCTTCAGCTATTTTATCAAGTTGTAATGTAGTTACTCCAGGTTTAATTTCTTTAGCAAGAAGACCTAATGTTTTTGAAACTATTAAAGCACTTTCGCGCATTAGTTCAATCTCTTCTCTAGTTTTTGTGTTGATCATAAATTTTAAAATATGGGCAAAGATACTTAAAATTAAATTTTTAATGTTTTTATAAGAGTATGACTTTAGACATTTTTTATAATTTTAATTATATATAAATTAGAGTTTTAAAAAGACTATTATGTATAAGATTGTTAGTGCAGAAGAAGCTGTTAAAGTTATTAAATCAAATGACAGAGTGTATATTCAAGCTGCGGCTGCAACGCCTAAGGTTTTAATCAACGCTATGACGCAACGTTTTGAAGAACTAAGAAATGTTGAGGTTTGTCATTTGCATATTGAAGGAAAAGCTCCTTATTCAAATCCAGATATGAGGGACAGTTTTCATGTCAATTCATTTTTTGTTGGTAACAATGTTAGGCATACATTAACCGCGGGTAACGGGTCTTATACGCCTGTTTTTTTAAGTGAATTGCCTTTATTGTTTAAGCGAAATATTTTACCACTTGATGTGGCGTTAATACATGTGTCTGTTCCAGATAAACATGGGTATTGTTCTTTAGGCGTTTCAGTTGAAGCAACTTTGGCAGCCATTGAAAATGCAAAAACAGTGATAGCACAAGTAAATGCACAAATGCCAAGAACACATGGTGATGGTATTATTCATTATACAGAAATAGATTTATTTGTTGAATGTAATGAACCTATACCTACGTACGACTTGCCAGCTTCAGCTGAGGTTGAAAATAAAATTGGTGATTATGTAGCGAGTTTGATTGAAGATAAAAGTACACTGCAAATGGGTGTTGGCGTTATTCCTAATGCTGTATTATCAAAACTGACAAATCATAAGAATTTAGGTTTGCATACAGAAATGTTTTCGGATGGTGTTATAGACCTAATTTTAAAAGATGTAATTAACGGAAATTATAAAACTATAGATCCAGGACGAACTTTAGCCACATTTTTAATGGGTTCAAAACGATTATATGATTATGTTGATGATAATCCGTTTATTGAACTAAGAGCTTCGGATTATGTAAATGATGTCTCGATTATTAAACAAAATAAACGGATGGTAGCTATAAATTCAGCCATAGAGGTTGATGTTACGGGGCAGGTATGTGCAGATTCTATGGGCTCAAAAATATATTCAGGTGTAGGAGGCCAAATGGATTTTATAAGAGGAGCATCTTTAAGTGAAGGAGGGAAAGCTATTATTGCATTACCATCAACAACTAAAAGTGGAATAAGTAGAATTGTGCCATGTTTAAAACCAGGAGCTGGTATTGTAACAACAAGAGCTCATGTGCATTATGTTATTACAGAATATGGAATTGCAGATTTATATGGAAAGACCATACAAAATCGTGTAAAAGCTTTAGTAGATATTGCGCATCCAAACCATCGAGAAGCTATAGAGAAGGCTTATTTTGAATTGATTTAAAGAATTAAAGAAGAAGAAAAGTTTATTTAAAAAAATCTAATAAACCTTTCTTCTTTTTATATTTATCAATATTTGGCATGTCTTCATGACCGATTAGTAATTGGTATATTTTACCCCAGCCTATAAAACCACCAATATTTCTGTCGTCAATAAACAAATCTGCATGAATTTTCCTGCTTCTGTTTCTGTCATTTTTGTATTCCTCTTCTGGAAAACTTTTATTGACTGCGTAGAAAAAAATACCGTTATCTTCACAAAATTTAACGGCTTCATCCAATGCGTCTCCACTTCTGTATGTCCATAAAATAAGACGATGCCCTTCTTCTTGTAATTTTTTTAAAGTTTCAAATGCAAAAATCATAGGTTTCCCAACTTTAGGATAAGCATCCTCAACGATGGTACCGTCAAAATCGACTGCAATAATAAGCTTGTCGTTAAAATTCATTTATTGGTTGCATTTGGTTACTGTAAAAGTACAATATTAATTTTAAACTAATGAATGACGTGTCATAGCCTCTGGTTGTTCAATACCCATTAGTTTAAGAATAGTTGGTGCAATATCACCTAAAATACCATCTTTTACTTCTTTTAAATCTTTATCAATTAAAATTACAGGAACAGGATTTGTTGTGTGTGCTGTATTGGGTGAACCATCTGGGTTTATCATTGTTTCACAATTACCATGATCTGCAATTAAAATAGTTGTATAATCATTTTCAAGAGCTGTTGTAACCACATCTTTCACGCAAACATCAACTGCTTCACATGCTTTAATGGCGGCTTCCATAACACCTGTGTGACCTACCATATCTCCGTTGGCAAAATTTAAACACACAAAATCAACATCTCCTTTTTGTAACTCAGGAACTAAGGCATCTCTTAATTCGTAGGCACTCATTTCTGGTTGTAAGTCATAAGTAGCTACTTTTGGTGAGTTTCTTAAAATACGAGTTTCGCCTTTAAAAGGAGTTTCTTGCCCGCCAGAAAAGAAAAAAGTAACATGAGGATATTTTTCTGTTTCAGCTATACGAATTTGTTTTTTGTTATTCTTTTCTAAAACTTCACCTAAGGTTTCTGTTAAATTTTCTTTGTTGAAGATAACTTTTACGTTTTTAAAACTATCATCATAATTAGTAAGCGTTACATAATATAAATCTAATTTATGCATGTTTTGCTCATGAAAATCTCTTTGGGATAATGCCTCAGTTAATTCGCGTCCACGATCTGTTCTGAAGTTAAAGAAAATAACAACATCTCCTTCTTTAATGGTTGCAACTGGCTTGTCGTTATTATCAACCATCACAATAGGTTTGATAAACTCATCAGTAACATCATTTTTGTAATGAGATTCTATTGATTCAGTAACATTAGTAGAATGTTCACCTTCACCATTCACCATAGCATCATAAGCTAGCTTGATGCGCTCCCAACGCTTATCTCTATCCATTGCATAGTAGCGTCCTGTTACAGAAGCAAGCTTGCTATTTGTTTTTTCTAATTCTTCCTCTAATTCTGTTAAAAATCCATAGCCAGATTTAGGGTCTACATCACGACCATCTGTAAAGGCATGTACGTAGGAATTGGTTAAACCAAAATCATTGGCAGCTTCTAGTAAACCAAATAAATGATTGATGTGTGAATGTACACCACCATCACTTAACAGCCCAACAAAATGAACATCTTTATTATTGCTCTTAGCATAGTTAAAGGCATCAACTAATACTTTTTCATTATTAAGGGTTTTGTTTTTTACGGCTAGATTTACTTTCACTAAATCTTGATAAACAATTCTTCCTGCTCCAAGATTCATGTGTCCAACTTCGCTGTTTCCCATTTGACCTTCCGGTAAACCAACGTGTAATCCATCTGTTCGTAAAGAAGCATTTGGATATTTTGTGTATAAAGAATCTATGAAAGGCGTGTTTGCATTATCGATTGCAGATACTTTTGGATCTGGAGATTTTCCCCATCCGTCAAGAATCATTAAGATGACTTTTTTATTCATTTTTAATATGATTTTAATAGGCTCAAAGATAACGAAGTTTAATAAGAAAATACCGAAAATTGCTTTCCGAAATACTCATTTTTAAGCAAGTATTTCAATAAAATTTTAAGTTAAAATACTATTTGTTTGAATAAATCAAAATGTTAAAGAAATGTTATTACTTGCTTTTTTCTGTAACACATTTAAAAACCTATCGTCTTTAATATAAATCAGAAAACGAATCAATAATCAAATTAAAATCTTTCATCATGAAAAAAACAATCATTATTTCAGCAGTTGCATTATGTTTTTCAATTGCTACTGTTAGTGCCAGTCCTTTAAAAAATTCTACAGAAAATTACAGTACTGTTTCGGTTCTTAAGTTTAAAGTAAGCCCGTTTTGTGTTTCTATAGCTAAAGGTGATTTTGAAACCGTTAAGAAGCTTGTGGAACTAGGAGCAGATGTTAATGAAAAATCTAACGGGATGACACCTGCTATGTATGCAGCAAAGTATAACAGAACTGAGATTTTGAAATTTTTAATTTCAAAAGGAGCTAATTTAAAAACAAAATCAGACAAAGGAATGACTGCAGAAGAATATTCAAAATTGCATGGGGCTAAAGATGCTCATAAAATTCTTGAAAATGCATTATCATAAATCATTAAACTCTTTATAATTATTTTGAGCTAGTCACTCACAAAGCCTTGTTTTTCAAGGCTTTTTTATTGGTTATATTTTCATTATTAACCATTTAGATATTTTTAATGTCTTTTTTTAGAGAAGTTGTATTTTTTTCTTGCAAATAGATAGGCATATTAGTTATATTTGCGATATAATTGCGGGAGTAGCTCAGTTGGTAGAGCGTCAGCCTTCCAAGCTGAATGTCGCCGGTTCGAACCCGGTCTCCCGCTCAAGAAGCCTCATCATTAATGATGAGGCTTTTTTAATTTAAGGTTTTTAATTCGGTTTCTGGGTTTACTTCGTATGGTGTTTTTTGATATTCAAAAATCCTGGCTGTAAGTGGTCCTTTTAAGACTATCGAATCTCCTTTTACAGCCAACCAACTTCCTTCTCGTAAGCCAATAACAGGCTGCGTATTATAACAGTGAAATTCTTTAATGCGTGTTTCTCTGGTTTCTCCCATATGTTTTAAATTATTAATGGGATCTAGATAATGAGGATTGATATTAAACGGAACTAAACCTAAAGCATTAAAATTTGGAGGATATACTATAGGCATGTCGTTAGTAGTTTTTATGCTAAGCCCACAAATATTACTACCTGCGCTTGTGCCTAAATAAGGAGTTCCTTTATTAACGACTTCTTTTAAAACACTTAATAAATCATTTTTATATAGTTGATTTAACAATACAAACGTGTTGCCACCACCAACAAAAATAGCTTCAGCTTTTTCTATAGCTAATCTTGGGTTTTCAAACGTGTGAATCCCAATAACGTCTTTATCAATTTTTAAAAAAGCCTCTTGTACTTTTTTAGTATAGGTGTTGTGTGATATACCACTTGGTCTTGCATAAGGAATAAAAAGAATTGAGTTTATTCCTTTGAAAAAAATGGTTAAATCCTCTAGTATATAGTCTAGATAATTACTTCCGTGAGTTGTAGAAGTACTGGCAATAAAAAGGTTTTTCATTAAAATTGTTTTAAAAAAATATAGATAATACAATTTATCAAAAGATAATAGTCTTTTAATGTATTAAATATATTTTAAAAGATTATTTTTAAAACAAAAAACCATGAAAAAAATTATAATCCTATTAACTGTTTTAGTTGGTTTTCAGGCTGTCTCTCAAAATTTAAAACCTATCAAAATAAAAGGTAAAGTAACTGTTGAAGGCGGAGATCTTACGGGTATATCGATTTTTAATAAGACTTCTAAAATTGGAACAATTACCGACGAAAATGGTGAATTTACTTTACCAGTTAAGTTAAACGATTCAATTGAGGTAAGTGCTTTACAGTTTAAAAACATTGGTTTTTTAGTCAATCAGGGTATTTTACAAGCTAAAACCATGAAAATATTTTTGATTGATGAAATTAATAAACTCGATGAAGTTATTATAACAGGAAAAGGTTTGTCTAAAAGTTTAGAAGCACAGATTAAAATTACTGGAAATTTTAATCCAAAGTTAAATAATTTATATTTCGGAATGGTTAATGACAATGAGGCTTACAACGATATTGATTATAAAACTTCAGTAAGCAACAATACAATGAACTCACAGCGACAAAGAATGATTCGTGGTTTAAATATTGTTAATGTTGTTGATCAATTATTATTGCCGTTATTTAGGTCGAAAGTGAAAGATAAAGAGGAAACAGGAATTCCTGAAGTTCCTATAGAATCTGTTAAATATTATTTTGGTTCAGATTTTTTAGTTGACAATTTCAACATTCCAGAACATCGTGTTGAAGAATTTATTAGATATGTTGAAAGTGATGATTTTGATGTATCGTTACTTAATTATGGAAAAGAAATGGAATTGTTAGAGCTAATTCATAATAAGAGTTTACAATTTTTAAACAAATAGTCGTTTATTAATTAAAGAAAGAATTTACTTTAACAAAACTTTAAATACTCTTTTCATTTTCTTTAAGATTTGATATCCGTTCTTTATGATGTTCTAAAGAAATTTTCATGAAAAAAATAGTACTCTTTGTAATTGTAATACTTTGCATAGCTCCAGTAAGAAGCCAAACCACTAATCGTATTAACGTAAAAGGTATTATTCATGCCGATTTTAATGATGTTGAAAACGTAACCATATATAACACATCATCTAATAAGGGAACCATAACTAATAATAAAGGGGAGTTTACTATTAAGGTTGCTTTAAACGATATTATTGAAATTTCTGCCTTACAGTTTAAAACAGTTTCGGTTACCATTACAAAAGAAGTTATAGAATCTAAGCTATTAAAAATATCTTTAGTTGAAAGTGTTAACCAGCTTGATGCCATTGTGTTGTCGTCTGGACTTTCTGGAAATATTGCTTCAGATATTGATAATGTAAGAATGCCTGCTCATATTGAATTGGACATGGGAAATATGAACGTGGCTTACGAGTATAACGATGACAAAGCTTTTGATAATGATGTTTTGGAAGATCAATTAAATACTATAGTAAATAAAGGACAGCTTAATAACGGTATTAATTTTGTTGAAATATCTAAACTGATTTTTAAGTCTAAAAAAAACAAAACTATTAAAAATCAGATGCCTCAAGAGCCCAAACAAAAAGAATTATTAGATGTTTATTCTTCTGAAGATATTAGTAAAATGTTTAATATTCCATTGAATGATATACAATCTTTTATTGGTTTTTTAAACTCAAAAGATTTTAATCAAGACTTGTTAAAAAAGGAGAATGAAGTACAGCTTATTGAGTTTTTAATTGCACAAAGGCGTTTGTTTTTAAAGTTAGAGGATGGTAAAAATTAAACATGTATTAATTATTTTTATCAGTATCCAATTTCAAGATGCGTTTTCTCAATCGGTTGAAATTCAAGGAAAAGTAGAAAGTAATCTTAATGTCGAAAATATAAACGTTATTAACAAAACGTCCCAATTTTTTACAATAACAGATTCTACAGGTAGATTTAAAATAAGGGCAAAACTTAATGATACACTTTTGTTTTCTTCCATACAGCATAAACTCAAAACAGTAATTATCGATAAAAATATAATCGTTCTCAAAGCAATGCGAGTTTTTTTAGAAGAAAATATAAATGAATTGGATGAGGTTATTGTTGGTAAAATTTTAACAGGTAATCTATTGTTAGATATAAGTAATACAGAAGGAGAGCCTCCTATAAATTTTTACGATGTTGGTATTCCTGGTTACACAGGCAAACCAGCAACAATAAGCGAACGAAAATTAAATGAAGCAACAACAGGTTCCGGAATTATTCCTTTAAATCCAATAATTAATGCTCTAACAGGCAGAACCAAAATGCTTAAAAATAGAATTAAAATTGACGAAAAAGAAGCCTTAATGCAAAGTATAAAAGCACGATTAGCCAAAGATTTCTTTATGTCGAATCCTTTAGATGAAGATTTAAAAATGGATTTTTTCTATTTCTGTGCAGATGATGAAAGTTTTATAGCTCATTGTAAAAACCAAACCGATTTTAAAATATTGATTTTTTTAAGAATGAAGTATAGACAGTATTTAGAGAATCTAAACGCAAATAAAAATTAATGCTTTTTGAATAATTAAAATAAATTACTTTTGATAAACTTTTTGTTTTAAAACTCTTATGAAAAAAATAATTTTCATCCTAATTGTTATCCCTTTGTTGGCATTTACTGGCTTTCATAAATATTATGTTAGTGTAACTCAGGTTAATTATATTAAAGAGAAACAAACAGTTCAAATAACAGTTCGTATATTTGTTGATGATTTTGAAAATGCGTTACGCCAACGCTATGATGAGAATATAACCTTATCAGAAAAAAATGAACCTAAAAGTGTGAACGAGTATATTGAAATGTATTTAAAAGATAAAATTAAAGTCAAAATTAATGACAAAGACGTCAATTTGGTTTTTATCGGTAAAGAATACGATTATGATATTATGTGTTGTTATATAGAGATTGATAATGTGAAAAATATTTCTTCTTTTGAAATTTCAAATAAGATTTTGTTTGATGCTTTTGATAATCAGCAAAATATAATTAAGACAAATATCAACTCAAAACAGAAAGGTTTTATATTAACTCGTCAAGATGATGATGCTTTGTTAAATTTTAATTAAAAAGCCTAAATCCGTCGAATAATTCGTTATTTTCGAACACTTTTTAATCAAATTTTTAAAGAATTATTTGTGAAAAGCTAAAAACGCTATGTTTAATTTAAAGCTTATGATGAAGAAAACTATTTATTTCGTTCTCCCTATTTTTCTAATTTCAGTTGGAATCTTTGCCCAGAACCAAGATCAAACACAAGCAAAGACAGGTCACACAAATACCAACAAGTTTAAACAATTATATGATGAGTTTTCTACTCCTAATATGTATAGGTCTGCTTCAGGAGCTCCAGGAAGCGCATACTATCAGCAAGAGGCAGATTACAAAATGGATATTGTTTTAGACGATAAGAATACAAAGATTTCGGGTTTCGAAACTATAACATATACCAATAATTCCCCAGATGATTTAGATTATCTATGGGTGCAATTAGATCAAAATAAAAGAGCTAAAAATTCTAAATCTCCTTTAATTGAAAGTAACGGTGTTAAATCTGTTCAAAGTATATCAAAGTTTTCAAAAGAATATTTAAAAGATTCTTTTGATGGAGGTTTTAATATTCAAGAAGTTGTTGAAACAAGCGGGGCATCTCTACCTTATGTAATAAATAGTACCATGATGCGTGTTGATTTACCAAAAACATTAAAGCATGGCGAAAAGTTTTCTTTTTCTATAAAGTGGTGGTATAATATTAATGATCACGTTGCAGATAGAGATCGTTCAGGTTATGAATATTTTCCAAAAGACGGCAACAGAACTTACGAAATTGCTCAGTTTTATCCTAGGATGGCTGTATATAGCGATGTAGAAGGATGGCAGAACTCTCAGTTTTGGGGTCGTGATGAGTTTGCATTGCCTTTTGGAAATTTTCAAGTAAATGTTACAGTTCCAGCGGATCATGTTTTAGATGCTACAGGAGTTTTAACTAATAGAAAAGAGGTGTTTTCTAAAGTGATGATGGAGCGTTATGAGAAAGCTAAAAAATCGTATAAAGAACCTGTTTTAATTGTAACACAAGCAGAAGCAGAATTAGCTGAAAAAGGTTTCTCTAAAAAGACAAAAACATGGAAATTTAACGCTAAAAATGTGCGTGATTTTGCATTTGCAACATCAAGAAAATTTATCTGGGATATGATGGCTGTTAAAGTTGGAGACAAAGATGTTATGGCTGTGTCGTTATATCCAAAAGAAGGTAATCCGCTTTGGGGCGAATGGTCTACTAAAACAGTTGGAGTAACGTTAAAGGCCTATTCTAGAATGACATTTGATTATCCATACCATAAAGCTATTTCTGTTCATGCAAAAAACCAAGGTATGGAATATCCGATGATTTGTTGGAATTATGGTCGTCCAAATGAGGACGGTACATACAGTAGTCGTGTTAAATATGGTATGATGGGAGTTATTATTCATGAAGTAGGGCATAACTTTTTTCCTATGATTGTTAATAGTGATGAACGCCAATGGACCTGGATGGATGAGGGGTTAAATTCATTTCTTCAAACGATAGCAAAAAAACAGATGGGAGAAACGTATCCTGAATGCCTATCTCCTGGAGATAAAGTATTTCCTGCCAGGAATAGCGATCCAACATCAATTATTCCGTATATGGGAGGCGATCAGGATTTTACAGCTCCTATCATGTCTAAAGGATTAAATGTATATAATTTTGGATCGAATGCTTATTCAAAACCCGCTGTAGGTTTAACTATATTAAGAGAAACCATTATGGGACACGAATTGTTTGATTATGCGTTTAAAGAATATGCACATCGTTGGATGTTTAAGCATCCAACTCCAGAAGATTTTTTCAGAACCATGGAAGATGCTTCTGCTATTGATTTAGATTGGTTTTGGAGAGGGTGGTTTTACACAACAGATTGGGTTGATATAGGTATTAAAGATGTTAAAAAATATTATGTATCTTCAAAACCCAACGCTAAAGGAGAAAAGTTATTAGAGCGTTATAAAAGATACAACCTTAAAGCTGATGATTTTGTTTATTTATCTGAAGAGGGCAGTGATACAGTAGATGAAAGTGAAAAAAATAACGACTTATTAGAAAATTCTGTTCCTTTAAAGGAATACGTCATGGATAATTTCAGTAAAGAGGAAAGAGCCCATATGAAACATCCAAAATACTTTTACAATATTACTTTTGATAAGCCAGGAGGAATGGTTATGCCTATAATTGTTAAATACAGTTATGCTGATGGAACATCAAAAACCATTACGTATCCGGCAGAGATTTGGCGTCTTAATGATAAAGAAGTTAGCAAAGCAATTGCTTCCGAAAAAGAAATTATAAGTATTACAGTTGATCCAAATAAAGAAACCTCTGATATAGATACATCAAATAATTCTTGGCCAAAAGAAATTAAACAAAGTACTTTTGATAAATTTAAAAGTTCTCACAAAAGTTAAATAAATTTAAAAGTCGATTATTATAGTCGGCTTTTTTTTATTCTAATCAAACACTTACTATATTTGTACCGTGATACATCAACCTACATTTTTATTTATTAGTGGTGCTGAAATAGCATTCATAATTTTTATTGTCGTCATGGTTTTTGGGGCCGACAAGGTGCCTGATATAGCCAAAGGGATGGCAAAAGGTATGAGAGTTCTTAAAGATGCAACCAATGATATTAAAAATGAAATCACTAAGAGTGCAGAAAGTAATGGTATTGACACAAGTTTTACTAAAGAGATTGGTGATGAACTTAAAAAGGTAAAAGATAATTTAGACGATTTTACAGGATCTGTAAAGCGTAAATTATAAACTTTTATTTTTTTCTACTAATTGTTAAGCCGTCTCTTATTGGTAAAACAACAGTTTCAATTCTTGTGTCTTCTTTTAAAAGAGTGTTAAAATCTAAAACAGCTTTTGTTGATTTGTCTTTGGAGTCTAAAGGTTCAATAACCTTACCATGCCAAAGCACGTTATCAGATAAAATAATCCCACCAGTATTTAACTTGTCTATAATTAAATGGAAGTAGTTCACGTAATTAGGTTTGTCGGCGTCGATAAAAACTAAATCAAACGTTTTGTCAAGTGTTGGAATAATGTCTAAGGCATTTCCTAAATGCTGAATAATTTGAGAGCTATAATCAGATTTGTCAAAATACTTACGCTGAAAATCTGCTAACTCTTCGTTAATATCAATAGTATCTATCTGTCCTTCTAATTGTAACCCTTCGGCCAAACAAAGGGTAGCGTAACCAGTAAAAGTACCTAGTTCTAAAATATTTTTGGGTTGCTTCAATTTAGAAATCATACTCAAAACACGCCCTTGATACGGTCCGCTAAGCATAATGGGCTGCAGGATTTTTTGATAGGTTTCTCGTGTTAATTGCTGTAATAATTCTGGTTCTTCTTCAGAATGTTTTACAATGTAATCATCTAAATTTTCGGGTAAAAAATGCATTAAGATTGTATTCTTTTAAGTAATTTTTGTTTAGCTGCCTCATCGTCACCACACAACCATTGAATCACGTTGTCTTCCCATATAGCATCTCGCTCTTTTTCGGTGATGATTTTGCGTTGCATAGCAAGGTCTAATATTTTTCCTGGATACGACGATTGTTTGATGCTTTCCATTTCACCTAACGGATAGGGGTCATCTAGCCCCATTAAAACTTGTTTTGCACCTTGATTTTTTATTAATAATTCCAAAGACCCAGTGTCATGAACTAAGGTGTCAAAAAAGATATTTTTATGGCCTACTGCTTTTCTTGGATGATGTTTGCCTTCAAACAAATCTGGTCTGCCATCAAACCCTTGAATACGTCGTCCTAAATTAATTTGTGCTAATTGTCCACCATGGGCAAAACAGGTACGCATATTAGGATATTTTTCTTGGTAACCATTTAAGGTTAAAAAGTGATAGGCATCTGCACATTGTGCCAGCATCCAAATAAGATGAAATCGCCATGAGGTATTCTCTAATTTTATAAACTTTTCACCGTCATACGGGTGAATTTCTACGGCAAGATTGTATTTGTTGGCAAGTTCAAAAATAGGTTCGTTTTCTTCATCAAAAATACAACGCCATGTACCTATGGTATCCATGTAATGGGTTGGTAAACACAAAAGTTGCATGCCGTGGGTTTCAACACAACGCTCTATTTCCCAGCAGGCACTTCTAACAAAACCAGGGTGCACTACAAAACCACAGGTAAATTTACTTGGGTTTTCGTTTTGTATACTCGCATTAAAATCGTTTTGAAAACGCAAGGCTTGCTTCATTTCTTCAACGCGTAAACCATTTCCATATAGTTGCGATAAATTTAAAACAACTGCATGATCGATATTAAAACGTTCCATCCATTCTAATTTTTCATGTAAAAAAAAGCTAGAGTCCGTTACGGGGCGACTCCAATCTTTTTGAAGCATGAATTTTCGATCCTTATCTACCCAAAAAATCCCTTTTTCACGCATAAAGTCTGGAATTTCTTCTGGGTAAGGCAATAAATGTGAATGGCCGTTAATACGAAGTTTTCGTGTCATAAAGCTTTAATCGATTTTCACTTTTTTTGGTGGTTCCATAATCTCGCCACAGTTCGGGCAGGTACGTTTATCTAAATCTCCATAATACCTATCAAAAATCTTAGGCATGTCGGTTTCTATATTCTTAACTATAAAGTCTTCTTCGTATAATTTAGTTACGCAGTGTTCGCAAAACCAAACAAGTGCATCGCGCATACCTTCGGGTCGCTTATATTCTATAACTAGACCAACGGTATTAGCACCACGTTGCGGTGAGTGTGGTACTTTTGGAGGCAACAAATAAATATCACCTTCTTTAATATGAACATCTTTAGGTGTGCCTTTATCAATTATTTTCAATACAATGTCCCCTTCAATCTGATAGAAAAACTCTGGGGTTTCGTTGTAATGATAATCTTTTCTACTATTGGGTCCACCAACAACCATCACAATAAAATCGCCATCTTTCCAAACAACTTTATTACCTACAGGTGGCTTTAACAAATGTCTGTTTTCTTCAATCCAAGCTTTAAAATTTAAAGGCGAAACTAATTTACTCATAACAAGCCCCTCTTAATCTCCCCAAAGGGAAGAAACTCAAATCGGGTTTTTGAGTTGTTGTTATACTTTACAAAATCAAATTAAAGATACTATAATTTTGTCAATTTTATTCCCTTTGGGAGGGTTAAGGGGTTACAAACTTTTTGTTCGTCCGCCATCAACAGGAAGGTTAATTCCGTTAATGTATCCAGCAGCCTCACTAGCTAAAAACACGATAGCATTTGCTGTTTCTTCGGGTTTTGCAAATCGCTTAGCTGGACAGTGGTTTTTCATAATTTCAGCCATTTCTTCAACGGATTTTCCTTCTGCATTAGCTTTAATTTTAATAATTTCAGTAAGGCGTTCTGTTTCAGTAAAACCAGGTAGTATGTTATTAACTGTAATGCCATAAGAACCTAATTCTACCGATAGGGTTTTGCTCCAATTACCAACAGCACCTCTAATGGTATTACTAACACCTAAACCGGGAATAGGTTCTTTAACCGACGTTGAGATTATATTGATTATTCTACCAAATCCTTGCTCTTTCATAAATGGAATAACGGCCTGCGCTAATACATGATTGCATTTTAGGTGCTGTGTAAAAGCATTCTCAAACTCTTCTAAACTAGCGTTTAAAATGTCTCCACTTCTGGGGCCACCAGTATTATTTACTAGAATATGAAACCCATGAAATTTTTCAATGTATTTTATGATTTGCTCTCGCAACTCTTTTGGGTTAGAGAAATCGGCAACTATATAATTATGGTTTTCACCATAGGGTAATTCAGATACTACTTGTTTTAATTTTTCTCTATTTCTTGCCACAAGAGTTACTTTAGCACCTTCGCTGGCTAATGCTATAGCGGTTGCTTTTCCAATACCTGCGGTACTTCCGCAGACTAATGCATTTTTATTTTTTAAGTTTAAATTCATTTTAGTCTTATTTTATTGTCAGGTCGAGCGCAGTCGAGACCTTAATCATTTTCAGGTTTAAAATCGGAATGAGTTGCATTTCTACATTCAGATAAAATTTGTAACATATCAAAATCACCATTTGCTAATGCAAATTTCTTTTTTGAACTCCAATTTTTTATTTTCTTTTCAAAATAGATAGCTTGTTCAACATCATTAAATTCTTGTTTAAAAATTAATATTAAAGGTCTTCTTTTATATGTGAAACAATTTTTGTTTAATCCTTTTTGGTGTTCCTCCAAACGTCTAGCTAAATCATTCGTAATTCCTGTATAAGTAAGGTTGTCAGAACATTTTAAGATGTAAACATAATACAATTTCATATTAAACCTCTCGACTGCGCTCGAGGAGACATTTAGTTTTCAATATTTTATACATACATTTTTAGCTTCTGTAAAAAAGCGTAATGCTTCAAAACCTCCTTCACGTCCAACACCAGAAGCTTTTACACCTCCAAACGGTGTTCTTAAATCACGCATCATCCAAGTGTTTATCCAAACAATACCAGCTTGTATTTGGTTGCTCAATCGCATGGTTCGTTTTAAATTGTTTGTCCAAATGGTTGCTGATAAGCCATATTTTACTTTGTTAGCCATTTGCAGAACGTCATCTTCTGTGTTAAAAGGCATAATAGTAACTACTGGGCCAAAAACTTCTTCTTGATTAATTCGGCATTCATCTGTAGAAATTTCAATAACAGTAGGCTCTAAATAATAACCATTTTCAAATCCTTTAACGCTAACTTGATGTCCACCGCATAAAACAGTTCCGTTTTCTTGTTTAGCAATCTCAATATATTGCATCACTTTTTCTAAATGTGATTTTGAAACCAAAGCACCAATATTAGTGTCTGGTTCTGATGGATGCCCAACTTTAAGTTGTTTTACTTTAGCTATAAAATCTTGTTTGAATTGTTTGTAGATAGAAGCTTCAACAAAAATGCGGCTTCCACACAGGCAAATTTGCCCTTGATTTGAAAATGAAGACCGAACGGTTGTTTCTAACATCTCACTATAATCGCAATCAGCAAAAATAATATTAGGGTTTTTACCACCTAATTCCAGAGATAATTTTTTAAACATGGGTGCAGCTATTTTAGCAATGTGAGCACCAGTTGCCGTACCGCCAGTAAAAGAAATAGCTTTAATATCTGGATGCTCAATGATAGCTTGTCCTGTTATGCTACCTAAACCATGAACTATGTTTAAAACACCTTTTGGTAAGCCCGCTTGATTGCAGATGTCTCCGAGAAGATAAGCGGTCATGGGAGTAACTTCACTAGGTTTGGCGACGACACAGTTTCCTGCAGCTATGGCAGGCGCAATTTTCCATGTGAATAAATAAAGAGGTAAGTTCCAAGGAGAAATGCAACCAACAACGCCAATGGGTTGACGTAAGGTATAGTTAATAGCGTTTTGACCAACACTTTCATGACTTTCACTAGCGAATTGCGTAATAGCATTACCAAAAAAACGAAAGTTACTGGCAGCTCTTGGTATATCAACTGCTTTAGCCAAACTGATAGGTTTGCCATTATCTTGACTTTCTGCTTTTGCAAATTGTTGTAAATTCTCTTCTATTAATTCTGAAATCTTAATTAAGATTCTGCTTCGTTCTTCTAAAGTGGTTTGAGACCAACCAGGAAATGCAGATTGTGCAGCAATATAGGCGTTTTCTATATCATCTTTTGATGAATTAGGAATTTTACCATAAACTTCACCATTGGCAGGGCAATAGTTGTCTAACCAATTATTCGATACGGGGTTATGGAAGTTTCCGTTGATATAGTTTTGGATACTAAGCATTACAATTTTTTATAAGCCATCACCTTAATCTCAACTACTAAATCTGGATGTGGCAATTGATGTACGGCCACAGTGGTTCTTGTTGGTCCAGTTTCCTTATCAAAAAATTCAGCATAGGCTTTATTATAGCCTGCAAAATCATTCATATTTACTAAAAAAGAGGTGACATCAACCACATCTTTTAATGTGGCGCCTTCTTTAGCTAAATTTTTTTCAATATTTAATAATACTTCACGAGTTTGTACTTCAACATTCAAACGCTTTGTTCCCATATTGTCAATAATATCAACTCCTGCAATGGTGTTGTCTACACGACGAGAACTGGTTCCTGATACAAATATAAAATCTCCAACACGTTTTATGTGCGGATAGGCGCCTCTAGGAGTTACCGTTTTATTGTTACTCATAATTATTTATTTTAGACCTGCAATTCTATCATCTTCAAGAATAGATTCGGTTTCCTTTGTTATTTTTTCTAAAACAGACTTTAAATTTTCTGTTGTCATCTCAATCTCAGTCGAGATATCGCCATCTGCCAGCAAATTTAAAATAGCTTTGTCTTGTGCACGACCTTTTAACATAGCCTCACGATACCCAATGTCTTCATTAAATGTTACCAACGCATATTTTGAAAAATAGGATTCCGGAAAATGTTTTTCTAAAGCCATTTCTAATTTACGCTTTTCTTGGAATATAGGGTTAGCGGTATGCTCTTTCATTTCGTGAAAATTATCAATAGCTAAATCTGCAATGGCATCAGTATCTTTTTTACGTGAGTTTTCGTAAGCTTTAAAAATGGTCTCCCAATCACTTTCTGATCTTGGATTTTTGTGTGACTCTAAAATGTTATCAAATTCAACCACATCCTCAAAAGACGCATTCATACCTTGACCATAAAACGGTACAATAGCGTGAGCCGCATCTCCCATAAGCAAAGTATTGCCTTTGTAGTGCCACGGTGAACATTTAACGGTTCCTAAGGGCGATGTTGGATTTTTAAAGAAATCGTCGGTAAGATTTGGCATGATTGCTAAAGCATCTGGAAATTCTTTTTTAAAGAAGTTGTTAACTTTTTCTGGAGTATTTAGGTTGTTGAAATTGTATTCGCCTTCGTCATAACTTAAAAAGAGCGTTACAGTAAAACTTCCGTCTAAATTAGGTAACGCAATGAGCATAAAAGTGCCTCTGGGCCATATGTGAAGCGCATTTTTATAAGTTTTATAGTCTCCCGTTTTGGTTGGAAGAATACTAAGTTCTTTATAGCCATGTGTTAGGTAATCTTGAGAGAAACTAAACAAGAATTTTTTGCCTAAATAATAGCTTTTTCGCATGGCTGAACCTGCGCCATCGGTGGCGATAATAACATCGGCATCTTCTACAAACTCGCTTTTGGTTTCGTAATCTTTAAAAATTGCCGTTGTATTTTCAAAATTAACCGATTTACATTTTTTGTTGAAATGAATGGTAACGTGGTCATGCTTTTCAGCTTCATTTAAAAGTAAGGCATTTAAGTCTCCCCGAGAAATGGAATTAATATATTCATGATTTCGTCCGCTATAATTAGATAAAAACGTATTGCCTTCTTTATCGTGAATCATTCGTCCATTCATGGGAATACATAGTGCTTTTACTTTGTTTTCTAATCCAACCAATTTCATGGCTTTGTTACCGCGATCTGAAAATGCTAAATTTATAGACCGACCTGCAGAAATGTCTACTTTACGCAAGTCTGGACGCATTTCGTAAACAGTTACATTGTAACCACGTTGTCCTAAGCGTAAGGCTAGGAGAGAGCCACAAAGTCCTGCACCAATAATTAATGCGTTTTGCTGTTTATTCATTTAAAATGTGTTTCAATCGTTCAACTAAAAAATAGACATCTTGATATGAATTGTATAACGGAACGGGTGCACAACGTATCACATCGGGTTCTCGCCAATCACTTATCACTCCAGCTTCTGTTAGTTTGTTATGCAAACTTTTGTCTGCATTTTTTACTTGAATGGAAAGTTGACAACCACGCTCTTCAGGATTACTTGGAGTGATGATCTTAATAACATCTTCCCCTAATTGTTTCAATAAAAACTCAAAATAACCTGTTAGTTTTTTAGATTTTTCAGTTAGTTTTTTAATGTCAACCTCATTAAACATATCTAAAGACGCTTTAATAGCTGCCATTGATAAAATAGGCGGGTTGCTTAATTGCCAACCTTCGGCTCCAGGTAATTGGTCAAACTCATCACGCATTCTAAAACGTGTTTCTTTGTTATGGCTCCACCAACCTGTAAACCTGTTTAAGTTTTTGCTATAAGCATGACGCTCGTGTATAAAACATCCTGCCAAACTTCCTGGGCCAGAATTTAAATATTTATAGGTACACCAAACAGCAAAGTCTGCTCCAGAATCGTGTAGATTGAGTTCTACATTTCCTGCTCCATGTGCACAGTCAAAACCAACTAAACACCCGTGTTTATGACCAAGTTTTGTGATGCGTTTTAAATCAAAATATTGACCTGTGTAATAGTTAACTCCTCCAATCATAATCAAAGCAATCTCGTCGCCTTGAGTTTCTAATATAGTTTCTAAATCTTTGTAATTAGCTAATTCTTCACCTTGTGGGGCTTTCCAAAGAACTAAACCTTCTTTATCATCAAATCCATGATGACGCAATTGAGACTCAACCGCATATTTATCAGATGGAAAGGCATCAGCTTCAATAAGTATTTTAAAACGTTTTTTGGTTGGTTTGTAAAACGACACCATCATGAAGTGTAAATTGGCCGTTAACGTATTCATAACCACAACTTCAATTGGTTTTGCTCCAACAATTTTGGCCATACTATCTGTTAAATATTCATGATATTTTAGCCATGGGTTTTTGGCATCGGTATGACCTTCAACACCTAAATTTGCCCAATCATCAAGTTCTTGATTAATGTATGCTTTTGTTTGTTTGGGTTGAAGACCTAGCGAATTTCCAGTCATGTAAATCAACTCGTTTCCTTGGTTGTCTTTTGGAATATGAAATTGATTTCTATAGGATGCTAATAGGTCATTTTTGTCTTGTTTTATGGCAAAATTAAGACCTAACTGATAGTTTAACAAAGTGATTTATATTTTGGTTCTTAACAAAAATAAGGATTATATAATTAGAAAGGAAGCTTCTAAATTGAGATTTAAATTAGTTTTAGATGTTTTAATTCTTATTGTTTTTTTAGAAAAATTAGTTAAATTTTACTTTAATATTTGAAAAATAAAGCTTCCAATTTCCTTCAGGCTTTTTATGTTCTTTTGCAATTTTTAAGCCATTAAAATCTTCATAATTTTCCCATGAGGTTATCATTGAAGGTTCTTTAGAATTTCCCTTTCTATAAATCCATTCTTTGACTAAATAATCATCACCGTAATAAAAATCATAAGCATCACCAGGTGTATAGCCACCATCGCTAGTATACGTTAGCGTAATTTTATTGAGCTTTTGTTTGCTTATAGGGGCTTCTTCTAGGCTAGGTTCAGAAATGGTCGTGCCTTTATCCCAAACTAATTGAAACGGGGCTAGTAGCCAAAATTTATCGTTAATAAAGGCTTTGTCAGCACTTAGCGATAAGCTATCTATTTTTTTTCTGTTGTATGAAATGGTGTCTTTTCCAGATATTAAAGTCACATCACTAGTTTTTGGTTTCCAACGCCATGCACGTTCAAAATGAGAGGAATCTCTGTCCACATTAAAAGTGAAGTCTATTTCAGATACATCTTTCCAGTGTTTAAATCCATTCGCATTGGCTATCTTTTCAGCAGCACTTAAAGGTGTTGGAGTGTTCACTGATTTTTTGTTTTCTTTACAAGAAACTATCACGAATGCTAAAATTAATACGTAAATATATTTTTTCATAATTTAGATTTTTGTAAAGATATAATTTGAAGATGAATTCTAACGAAAATTATTTTAAAGTTAATAAAGCCACAAGGAATGAAAAGGTTAAAATACATGCGCAAAGCGATATGTATGATTTAGATGCTTTTAAAAAAGGAAAATCATCATTAATGCCTTATGAGCTTGATGCCTTAGCAGATGTTAAAGGCAAGTCGTTGTTGCATCTTCAATGTCACTTTGGGCAAGATACCTTGAGTTGGAGTAGGATGGGCGCTAAATGCACGGGAGTAGATTTAAGTGATGAAGGTATAAAATTAGCACAGGAATTAAATGATGAATTAAAACTTGATGCACAATTTGTTTGCTGCAATGTATTAGAAACTTCAAAGTATGTGAAAGATACTTTTAATATTGTTTTTACAAGTTATGGAGTTATTGGGTGGTTGCCAGATTTAAAACCTTGGGGACAAATGATTTTTGAAAGATTAAAAAAAGGAGGCACCTTCTTTATGGCAGAATTTCATCCGATTGTTTGGATGTTCGATTATCTGGAAGGTCAGCACGTTATGAAATATGGCTATATGCAAGACGAGGTAATTTATGAAGAATATGAAGGAACATACGCCAACACAGAATCAGCAATGATTAGTAAAGAGTATGGTTGGAATCATGGTCTGGGTGAAGTAGTTTCAGCATTAACCGAAGCAGGATTGCATATCGACTATTTAAAAGAGTTTAATGAAAGCCCTTATAATGTATTACCAGATTTGATAAAAACAAAATCTGGTATGTACACCACAAAGAATAAATTATACCCTTTGATTTTTACGTTAAAAGCTACAAAACTCTAATTGTTATCTTTTAATAATTCAGGAAATTTAGCTTTAAATTGATTCAATCTTGGAATTGAAACGTTTTGTACATAACTGTTTCCTGGATGTAAACGAACATAGTTTTGGTGATAATCTTCTGCTTTCCAAAATTTTTGAAATGGATAAACTTCGGCAGCTACTTTAGCATTTAGTTTCTTTTCCAATGCAGCTTTTTTAGATTCTATAATTTGTTTTTGTTTCTCATTTTGATAAAAAATAATGGAACGATATTGAGAACCAATGTCATGACCTTGACCATTTACTTGTAACGGGTTTTGCGAACCAAAATAAACATCAACTAAGGTTGCAAAACTCACTACTTTTGGATCATAAATAACTTCAACAGATTCTGCATGTCCTGTTCTACCTGTATTGCTTGCCTCATAAGTTGGGTTTTTGGTATGACCACCAGAATATCCGTTTATAACTTGATCTACGCCTTTTACACTTTCATAAATAGCTTCAACGCACCAAAAGCAACCACTTGAAAAATAGGCTTTAGCCTTTCCATTATTTATAGGTACTTCAACAGGTTTCGCATTGATAATAGCACTTTCATCTTTTTTATTTTGGGCTGAATTGTGACAGCTAAACAGTAGAGAAATTATTAATAAGGAGAACAATTTTTTCATAGTTTTTAATCTTTTTTATTGTAGACGTATAAAACTGTGAAACCTTAATGAAATTGATGAAAATTTAAAAAAAAATAAGGCTTCAATGTGTATTGAAGCCTTATTAATATTATTTATTTTAAGTGGATTAAAGTTTTGCAAACATTTTTTCCATTTTTGCTTTTTGTTCACTAGCAAGAATTCCATCAACTAAAATTCTACCACTATGCTCATCTGTAATGATTTTTTTTCTTGAAGCAATTTCTACTTGTACTTGAGGCGGAATAGTAAAGAAAGATCCACCTGAAGCACCTCTTTCAATGGCAACTACTGCTAAACCGTTTTTTACATTTTCACGAATTCTGGTGTATGCAGCAACTAAGCGATCTTCAATTTGTTCTTTATAATCTTCAGATTTTGCAATTAAAGCTTCTTCTTCTTTTTGAGTTTCAGCTAAAATAGCATCAAGTTCACTTTTTTTATGCTTTAAGTGATTTTCACGCTCTTTTAATCGTTCTTTAGTTTCAGCAATAACTTCTTTTTTCTGTTCTATTTGAACTCTATATTCTTTAATGTGCTTTTCAGCTAATTCAATTTCTAATTCTTGAAATTCAACTTCTTTTGTTAAAGAATTGAATTCTCTGTTATTTCTAACATTTTTTTGTTGTTCGCTATACTTTTTAATTAAAGCTTTTGCTTCTTCTATTAGATTTTTTTTAGCAACAATATCATTGTCAATAACATCTAAACTAGAAGCTAATTTTTCTAATCTAATGTTTAAACCAGCAACTTCATCTTCTAAATCACGAACTTCTAACGGAAGTTCTCCTCTAACATTTCTTATTTCATCTATACGAGAGTCTATAAGCTGTAAATCGTAAAGGGCTCTTAAACGCTCTTCTACAGTTACTTCTTTCTTTTTTGTCATACTTTAAAAATACTTAACAGGATTGGTATCTATCTTTGATAAAACGACTGCAAAATTAGTAATTTTTTTTGTAAGATGAGCTACTAAAAGATTTTTTGTGAACTGTTCACTTTCATAATGTCCAATATCGGCTAAAATAATGTTGTTTTCTGCCGAGAAAAAGTCATGATATTTTAAATCGGCTGTTATAAATACGTCAGCACCAGCGGTTTTAGCATTTTCAATGGCGAAACTTCCAGATCCGCCCAATACAGCTACTTTTTTAATGGGTTTACCTAAAAGAACAGAATGCCTTATGTGAGATGTGTTCATTTTAGATTTTACATAGTTTAAAAAATCTATTTCATGCATGGCGCTTTTTAATTCACCTACCATTCCTATACCAATATGTTGGTTTTTGTTTTCGAGTGTTGTTACTTCGTAAGCAACTTCTTCATAGGAATGAGTGTTGAAAAGAGTTTTTAAAACTTCAGACTCTAAATGTTTGGCATAGGTAATCGTTATTTGGGTTTCTTCTTCGCTATGCGTGGTTCCTTTTAATCCTTTAACTGGATTTGAGTGTTCATCTCCTTTATAGGTTCCTGTGCCTTCAACATTAAAACTACAATTTGAATAGTTGCCAATGTTGCCAGCACCAACTTTAAAAATGGCATTTCTGAGTTGTTCGGCTTCTGCCTTTGGAACAAAGGTTGTTAATTTTTTAATGGTTTGTGGTTGGGGGATGAGTACTTTTTTGTTGATTAATTCTAACTGATTACAAATTACATCATTAACACCTTTAAACGAATTGTCTAAAGCCGTATGGATAGAGTAAATAGCTATATCATGTTTTACAGCTTTTAAAACAACACGTTCTACATAGGTTTTTCCTGTAATTTTTTTTAAGCCTTTAAATATAATGGGATGAAAACTTACAATAAGGTTACAGTTATTTGCTATAGCTTCATCAACAACGCTTTCAAGAGTATCTAGAGTTACTAAAATGCCACTTAATTTAGCGTTTTTATTACCAACTAATAAGCCAACGTTATCAAAATCTTCGGCATAAGCAAGAGGTGCAAAGTCTTCTAAATGATTAATAACATCTTGTATAATCATAGTGTATTTGTTTTGTATCAAAGATAAAATAATTAGTTTGAACAGCTACTTATTATTTTTCAATTGACACATTCAACCTTTTAAAAAAAATAATCTTTACTTTGTGTTTTAGTCTTTAATTTAAAATCGATTTTGTGCCAGTAAAATTTTATAGAAAATTGCTGTTTCCTTTTGTTCCTGTGTATTATGGGGTGACCTGGTTACGAAATAAGTTGTATGATGTTGGATTGAAAAAATCGATATCTTTTGATTTTCCTGTAATTTGTGTAGGTAATTTGAGTGTTGGTGGAACGGGAAAAACACCAATGATTGAATATTTAATAGAATTATTAAAAGATGATTACAACATTGCCACATTAAGTAGAGGCTACAAACGAAAAACAAAAGGATTTCAATTGGCTAATTCTAATGCGTCTGCTGAAAGTTTAGGAGATGAACCCTTTCAATTTTATTCAAAGTACAAAGATAAAATTCAAGTTGCGGTTGATGTCGATAGAGTCCATGGTATAGAAATATTGCAAGCATTAGAAAATTCACCCGAAATTATTTTATTGGATGATGCTTTTCAACATAGAAAAGTTAAAGCTGGATTTAATATTTTATTGACTACCTATTCCAATATCTATACGTCAGATTATATGTTGCCAGCAGGTGATTTAAGAGAACCAATTAGCGGGGCAAAACGCGCACAGATTATTGTTGTAACTAAATGCCCCACAGATATAACAGAAGAGGAAAAGAATAGGATTATAAATGATATAAGACCTGATAAACATCAAACAGTTTTTTTTAGTTCAATTGTTTATTCTAATACTTTGAAATCGTATAATCGTGAGATAAATATAGAAGATTTAAAAGAGTTTACTTTGGTGACAGGTATAGCAAATGCCCAACCATTGGTAAACTATTTAAAGAAAAGTAATCTTAAGTTTGATCATTTAAATTTTAAAGATCACCATGATTTTTCGGAACAAGATATTGAGCAGTTAAAGAAAAAAGAGCTTATTGTTACTACCGAAAAAGACTTTATGCGATTATATGAATTTGATTCTTTAAAAGATAAGTTGTTCTATTTGCCAATTAAAATAGCTCTTGATAATTCTTCTAAATTTGATAGCTTAATAACAGGGTTTATAACTACTAAGTTGTAGAGGACTTATTAGATTTACTGCTAAGAGCATTAAACAATTTTTTCTCAAATTCTTCTTGTTTAAATGGTTTAGGAATTATATCTGTAAACCCAGCTTCTTCAAATTCATGCATTTTATCTTCAATAGTTACAGCTGTTAATGCAAAAATAGTTAGATCCTTATCAAAAGTTCTGATGATTTTAGTTGCTTCAATACCACTAATTCCTGGCATATGAATATCCATTAAAACAATGTCATAATCATTTGTTTTAACCTTGTCAACAGCAGCTTCACCGTTGTCAACAACTTCACAATTAAGTTCCATTTTGGTTAAAATTTTCTTAGTAATCATTTGGTTGATCTTATTGTCTTCAACCACAAGTACTTTAGCATTGCTTAAGTCTAATTCTTTGGTCTCATTAAATTGAGTTATTCTTTTCTCTTTAACTTCCTCTTCAGAATATTTTAAAGGGATTTCAAAATAGAAGGTAGAACCTTTACCTAGTTCGCTTTTT
This sequence comes from Flavobacteriaceae bacterium, assembly GCA_050300615.1. Classification (GTDB taxonomy): domain Bacteria; phylum Bacteroidota; class Bacteroidia; order Flavobacteriales; family Flavobacteriaceae; genus Yeosuana. The sequence continues at coordinate 71,796 of JBNKYB010000037.1, forward strand.
AAATATATTTTTCCTTTAAGAATCTCAATTAGGCCTTTAACAATAGAAAGGCCTAAGCCTGTACCACCGTATTTTCGATTTATTTGAATGGATCCTTGAGAAAAACTTTCAAACATTTTTTCTTGCTTCTCTTTACTTATTCCAATACCATTGTCTTCAATTTCAAAACGTAAATTGTAGATGCCGTTGTCTTCACTAAGCTTGTAAACTCTAATCCATATATCACCATCTTTAGTAAACTTGATAGAGTTTCCAATAAGGTTAATAAGGATTTGAGATATTTTTAATTGATCTGCAATAAAGTTTTGATGAAGTGTTTTATCGTATTCTAAATGGAGTTTTGTGTTATTATCTTCTGCTGAATTATTTAAAGCTAAAATAATATTGTTTATTTTCTTTTTTAAATTGAATAGTTCTGGCTCTATATCTACTTTGTTGGCTTCAATTTTATTTATTTGTAGAATGTCATTTATGAAAGTTAATAAATAATCTCCAGAGAATTTAAGCGATTTTAAATGCTGTATTTGTTCAGGTTTCGGATCTTCTTCTAAGAGCATATTACTTAAGCCTGTTACAGCATACAAAGGTGTTCTTAATTCATGAGTTACTGTAGATAAGAAATTAGCTTTTGTTTTTGATGCTAATTCCGCTTTCTCTTTAGCCACAATAAGTTCTCCATTTTTTTTATGGAGCATGTTGTTGGTCTTCAACCGTATGTTGTTGTTTTTGTAAAGCGACAGCGTTAATAATGATAATATGGTTATAAGGGCTACACTTAGTATGGAGATTAATGTTCCTAAGTCATTTTTGTCCTTTTCTTTTTTTAATTCCTCTTCCTGCTTTTTATTGTTTTCAATTTGATCGTTAAGTAAGACTTGGATTTTTTTACCTTCAGTTAAGTTTTCTCGCTTAATTTGTCTGAGAGAATCAGATAGTTTTATGTAGGCTCTTAAATAATCATTTGAAAGTTTATAGTTTCCAATTTTTTCATTGATGTTGCTTAAAACAAAATACCCTTCGTTTAAAATTTCTGCAAAATTATTACTTTTCGCAATAGATACTCCAGCTTTAGCGTAGTTAAGCGCTTTTTCATAATCTCCTAAAACAGAATATACTTTTCCATGATTAATAGATGCGCTACTCTCTATTTTAGGTAATTCAAATCTTTTGGCTAAATCTAATGAGTGTTCAAAAAGGCTTCTGGCTTTATTGTATTCTTTTAAATGAAAATATGTTTTTCCTTCACTTAATAAGACTTCAGCTAAATTTTTATTTAGACCTTCTTGATCAAAAAGGGTTTGGGCAGATCTATAATAATCTAGTGCTTGTTTGTAATTTTTCTTTTTTTCATAAATATCCCCAAATATTTTATAAGAATTACCTAGATTTTCGTTGTCCTTTATAAGGCGTTGTACCTCAATTGCTTTATTAATAGATACAATAGCTTCTTCTAATTCTTCTATAAATAATTGAAGTCTCGCTTTTTTTGTAAAAATAATACCAATATTTTTTTTGTCGTCAATACTATTGGCAATGTCTAAAGCATCATCAAGTTTTTTTTGAGCTTCAAAATAATTAAAGTTATCAATATCGTATTCTGATTGGGTAATACGGAAATTTATATTGTTTTGAATTATTTCAGGATCTTTTTCGACAGAATTCTGTGATGACATACTGAAAGTTAACAATATAAAAAAGACAAATATGTGTTTACAGATTGGGGTCATATTTTTCACTATTACTGGCAAATATAATTATTTTTCCGATAAAATGTTATTTTTTATCGATAAATTACATATTAAATCAATAATTCTGCTAGAATATCCTGTTTCATTATCATACCATCCTATTATTTTAACCATGGTTCCAATCACTGATGTCATTTGAGAATCAAATACACAAGAATGTGTATTACCAACTATATCAATAGAAACAATAGGGTCTTCGGTATATTCTATAATACCTTTGTAGTGCTGGTTTGATGCATTTTTAAAGGCTTCGTTTATTTGTTTAATGGTTGTCGCTTTTTTAACATTAAATGTGATATCTGTTAACGAACCATTTGCGACTGGTACCCTAATACCACAACCACCAATAACATTAGAGAGTTCAGGAAAAATTTTTGTTAAAGCTTTTGCGGCTCCAGTTGTAGTAGGGATAATTGATTGTCCTGCAGCTCTCGATCTTCGTAAATCTTGGTGTGGCTGGTCGTGCAAACTTTGATCTGTTGTATAAGAATGAACAGTAGTTATATAGGCTTGGTTAATGCCGCACAGTTTGTTTATTATATCAATCATTGGAGCTGCGTTGTTAGTGGTGCAAGAGGCATTTGAAACGATTGATTCTAAACCATCTAAAGAAGAGTCATTAACACCTAATACAATCGTTTTTATATCATCTTCAATAGGAGGAACACTTAAAATAACCCGTTTAGCTCCATTGATTAGGTGGAATTCCAATTCTGCTTTAGTTTTAAACTTACCAGTAGATTCTATAACAAAATCTATGTGATAAGGTTCCCAGTTTATGTCTTTAGGGTGTTTGTAATTTAGTAAGTCAACGGCTCGATTATTAACAATAATTTGGTTGTTAGTATGTGAGACATTTTCTTTAAATACACCATGAATGCTGTCGTATTTAAGGAGATGACTTAAGGTTTTTGCATTAGCTAAATCATTAATGGCAACTACTTGAATATTATGACGCTCTTGCAGTAATCTAAAAACACGTCTGCCAATTCTACCAAAGCCATTGATAGCAACAGTAATCATAATTTAAAGAATGTGTTTTTGAGCTCTGTATGAAGAACGTACCAAAGCACTACTTTCAACATGACGAAATCCTAGCTCTAGTCCAATTTCTTCGTATTCTTTAAATTGGTCTGGGTTGATAAATTGTTGAACAGGTAAATGCTTTTTACTTGGTTGCAAGTATTGGCCAATGGTAACAACATCTACATTATTGGCTTTTAAATCGTGCAGTGTTTCAATAACTTCTTCTCGGGTTTCACCAAGACCTAACATAATACCAGATTTGGTTCTACGTTGTCCTTGTTGTTTTAAATATTTTAAAACACCTAAACTTCTATCGTATTTTGCTTGAATACGTACTTCGCGAGTTAGTCGTCTTACCGTTTCAATATTATGAGAGACTACCTCTGGGGCAACCTCTATAATTCTGTCAAGATGCTGTTCTATACCTTGAAAATCTGGGATAAGGGTTTCAAGTGTTGTTTCTGGGTTCATTCTACGCACAGCTTTAACGGTTTCTGCCCACATAATGCTTCCCATATCTTTAATATCATCTCTATCAACACTCGTTAGAACGGCATGCTTAATCTTCATAAGCTTTATGGAACGAGCTACTTTTTCTGGCTCATCCCAATCTATACTTTCTGGTCTCCCTGTTTTTACACCGCAAAAACCGCAAGAACGCGTACAAATGTTTCCTAAAATCATAAACGTTGCGGTTCCTTCTCCCCAACATTCTCCCATATTTGGGCAACTTCCAGAGGTGCAAATCGTATTAAGCTTATATTTGTCAACTAAGCCTCTTAATTCAGTATATTTTTTACCAGTAGGCAATTTTACGCGTAACCACTTAGGTTTGCCTATACGCTCTCCGGGTAATATATTTGAAATTGTTTCTGTTTTCATGCGTTTGTTTTATTGTTTTTGAATGGTCGCATGCTGTTTGCTATAAATTATTTCTTTGGGTTGTAATACCATTTGCTACTTAAAATTACGGCAATAAAACGCCCTTTTTTCATTCTATTTCATCATAAAAAGAAACCGTAACTAAGGCTATGCTTTATTTTTCTGATTTATATAATGAAAAAAATCATCATTTTCTTTTACGGTAATTTCAAATAACAAATGGTATAAGCTTTTTAGCATGCTCGTTACTCAACCAAAAATAAAGGCACAAAGATACAAAGTATTCTCTAAAACAAGACTTATAATGTGGTAAGATACCAGATGCTAAATCCTAATAAAAAAATAATTCCCAACCAGCTTAAAATATGTAGTTGTTTTGAGGGTCTCCATTCTTTAGGTGTATGCTTACTCGAAATTAACTTGTAATTAATTATAGCATAAAAAGGTGCGGTTATGAACGATAATATCGTTGCAATTTTTATGAGTAGTCCCATTTCGGAAGCTAAAAAGAAAAAGACACCAATAGTTCCTAATGCAAGTAAAATAATCCAAAATAAATAACCGTATTTATAAGGTGTTTTTAAGAGTAGTTCAATAGATCTGTTCATAGCTCTCGGAGAGGCATCCAATGTTGTAAGAGTTGTACTAAACATGGTAGTAAAGGCGGCGATGGCTATGATATAATATGCCCAATTACCTAAACTTTGTGCATACATGTTTATTAACTGTCCAGAAAAAACACCTGCCGAATTACTAAATGTTTCCCCGCTGTTAAACATGACAAGGGCTCCCAAAAGAAGAAACCCAACACCAATTACAATGGTGCTTAAGTAGCCAATATTAAAATCAAATAAAGCAGATTTTGGAGAATAGTTTTTGGTGTCTTTGTTTTTTTCAATAGCCCAAAGTGATTGCCATACAGATACATCTAATGGAGCAGGCATCCACCCCATAAAAGCAATTAAAAAAGTTATTTCTAAACCATTGTTTGGTAGGATTTGTTTCACTGCAATAGGGTTTGAAGTGTTTAAAAATGCCATGCATACAGCGGCAATTGTGCTAATGGTAAGTGTTAAAACAATTACCTTCATAATTTTATCCAATAATTTATATTTTCCTAAAATTAATATGGTAAAACAAATTATAATAATAACTACGGTCCATAACTGAACAGGAATAAAATCGCCAAACAATGAGGAAGCTAATCCAGCTGTAACGATTGTTACTGCTGTTTGAATGGTAAACATCGTTGCTATGTTGAGAATAAAGTAGGTGGTTAAAACACCTTTTCCTAGTTTTCTGTAGCCGTCAAGTAAGCTTTCTCCAGTAGCAGTTGCGTATCTTGGTCCAAATTGAAAAAATGGATACTTAAACAAATTTACCAGTAATAATGCCCAAAGTAATCCTAAGCCAAAATCGGCTCCAGCTCTTGTAGATTGTACTAAATGAGATACACCGATGGCTGCACCAGCAAATAATAAACCTGGCCCTAAGTTTTTTATTTTAGTAATCAAAAATTGAAGCTTTTTTTATTGTATATTTTCCTTTTAGTTGGCTTAAAACCATATTGTCAATGTAACACAGTTTTAATACATTAGTAATATCTTTCTTGCCTTTTCCTCTTTGGGTAACAATAATATTATTGACGGTGATTAAGCTTTTCGATTCTGTTTCAGATTTAAAAAGACTAATTTTTGAGTGTCTTAATCCGTTGCCTTTTTTTAGCTTATTTATTGATTCATATGGGTGTGAGCTAAATTCTTCAACAAATAGTTTTTTATATGCGATATGCTCAAAATCGAAATCTATGAATTCTTTTTTGAACCATTTATTGTCTTTTTCAGAAAAAGGAATGATATCAAAGTTTATAAAATTATTGATTGAAATAAAAAGAATAATACTAGCTTCTGCTAACCAAACTAGCCATAAAATAAGACCTCTAATATTTATATTGGAAGTGCCTAACGACCATAAGCCTATTTTATTTATATCAATAATATTTCTTATAACTAAATCAGGTCTAAAAAGAATAATAAAAAAATCGTTAAGACGACTAAAAATGTTGAAAGCTCCAATGTCTTCATATGAAATTATAAAAAGGTAGCTAACCCATTGAAAATAAATAGCAAAAATAGAAATGACTACAGTAGTGATTATTGTCATTTTTCGGTTTCTAATTTTAAAAAGAACATTAAATATTCTACTAGTAAAAGAAATAGTAAAACCAAAACCAATTGCAATTAAGAAATTAAAATAAATTAAAGGAAGATAGGTGGTAATTAGGCTATACAAATAACTAAAAAATAGAATAGTAATAAAGCTGCATATTAAAACTAAAGTAATATTTAATGGCGGAGCAATTCCAGATTCTTTATAATAATCAAGCCTATTTTGTTCCATGTTATTTTTCTCGAATAATTTCTGCAAGTAGTTTTTTTGCACGTAATAGTTTAACTTTTACGTTATTCATTGGTTCATTAAGTTCTTTAGAAATCTCTTTATAACTTAATTCTTGAAAGTATCTTAAGTTGATGATTTCTTGATAATCTGGTTTTAACTTTTTAATGTCACGAAGTAATTTAGCTAAATTTTGTTCCGTAATCAAAGTGTCTTCTACAGTTGGGGATTCATCAAGAATTTGATAAGCTTTTTCAACATCGTTAAAATTTCTTTGTGAAATATGATTTTTATGTTTCCTTAATAAGTCAATATGAATATTTTTAGAAATAGTAATCAGCCAAGTTTTAAACTTAAAATCATCTTTAAAAGTTTCAATTTTATCAAATGCCTTAGAGAATGTTTGTATCGTGATATCTTCAGCATCATTTTCATTTTCAATGCGTTTTAACTGAAAGCCATATACATCATCCCAAAACGTATCTAATAAAAAATTAAACGCTTTTTGATCATTCAATTTAGCTCTATTAATAGCTTCTTTTATTTCCAATGATTTGGTTTTGAAACAAGATTATTTATAAAGATAGTTAATTGCGTAAAAATTAAAAATATTTCTAAGAAAGGAAGTAAAAATAAGATGCCTTTTTCTTCCATTTTTTTAGCAGAAACTATAAAGACGGTATATTGAGCGAAAAGCCTAAAAAGGAATAGGCCTATCACTATTTGCCAATTAAATAATTGTGTAAAGAGTAGGATGGCTAAAAGCCAAAATAAAAGTTGAGAACTATATAAAATAGTTAATAATAGTTTATGCTTTAACTTATAATATTTTGCAGTTGAAACATGTCTTCGCTTTTGTTTATACCAGCTTTTAAAAGATGTTTTTGGTATAGATTCAGTAAAGCTATCTTTAGAAAAACAAATAGCAGTATTAGATGATGTTGCAATTTGATTAACAAATAAGTCATCATCACCAGATTGTACTTTTATATGGTTTACAAAACCATTAGCTTTAAAGAACTCACTTTTTTTGTAAGCCATATTTCTGCCAACTCCCATATATGCTAACCCAGCATTAGCAAATGAAAAATATGTTATGGCTGTTTGTAGAGTTTCAAAACGAATGAGTTTGTTTAACAAAGACTTATTTACTTTCTTATAACAGCCATATCCTAAAACAATAGTTTTAGAAGTATCAAAATGAGAACACATTTGAGAAATCCAGTTACTGGTTACAGGTTTGCAATCAGCATCAGTAAACAACAGATGCTCATTTTTGGCTACTTTTATACCTAAGGTTAAAGCATATTTTTTGTTTCCCCAAAAGGCTTCAACGTTTTTCACATCAACTACTTTAATATGGTCATGTTGGTTTTTAAAAGATTCCATAACCTCAAGAGTATTATCTTTTGAGGCGTCGTTTATAAGGATGATTTCAAAATCAGGATACTTCTGCGAAATAATTGAAGGCAAAAACGTTTCAAGATTTTTAGCTTCGTTTTTAGCACAGATAACTACTGAAATACCAACTTTAGTTGATTTTTTTTTAGAAGATTTTATAACTGCGAATTTGGCAAGGAAAAAAATCTGGTAAATAATTTGGATGCTAACTACAGAAATGAATAAGTAGAATACAACATTAAGAAATGTCATGAACTATGAAGCATGTTGTGGTTCATCACACTCGCTAAATTGATCGGGTGTTTTTCCACAAAAACCACAGGGCTCACCATTTTTGTTTAATGCGGGATTTTGACTTGCACATGTTCCTGCAAACTTGCCATCTTTTTTAGCCCAAATTTTTATTGCAATGCCTGCAAATCCTAATCCTAGTAACGCAATTGTTATTAATAGAAGTTTCATGTATTTAAAAATTTTATACAAAGATAATGCTTTTACATAAAACACATACATAAGAATGGTAGTGACATTTTGTGTTTTTTAGAGTCTAAAGAATAATAATGGTTATATTTATTATACTAAACATTTAATATTTTAATTTATGAAAAAATTATTTGCAGAGTTTTTCGGAACTTTTTGGCTTGTTTTTGGAGGCTGCGGAAGTGCTATTTTTGCAGCTGCTTTTCCGGAATTAGGAATTGGTTTTGCTGGCGTAGCGTTGGCATTTGGTCTTACGGTATTAACTATGGCTTTTGCAGTAGGGCATATCTCTGGTGCACATTTTAACCCAGCCGTATCACTTGGTTTATGGGCTGGTGGTAAGTTTGAAGGAAAAAATTTGTTGGGGTATATTATTGCACAATTAGTAGGAGCTATTGCTGCTGCAGGAGCTTTATATTTAATTGTATCTGGAAAATCTGATTTTGTTGATATTGGTGGTTTTGCCGCTAACGGTTATGGTGATTTATCTCCTGGAGGTTACTCAATGACCTCTGCTTTAGTAGCTGAGTTTTTATTAACGGCATTTTTTCTATTAATTATATTAGGGAGCACCAATGAAAGAGCACCTAAAGGATTTGCTCCAATAGCTATTGGTTTGGGACTAACCTTAATACATTTAATTAGTATACCAATAACAAACACATCTGTAAATCCAGCCAGATCAACAAGTCAGGCATTATTTGCAGGAGGAGAATTTACAAGTCAGTTATGGTTATTTTGGGTTGCTCCAATAGCAGGAGCTATAGTAGCTGGCCTTATTCATAAAGTAGTGTTTGATAAAGAATGAATAATTGTTTGTAATCAAAAAAGGCTCATTTAAAATTTTAAATGAGCCTTTTTTTACTAAGTGCTATTAATCTATCTATTTTAATTGAATTTCAGCTACTGAATTTTCTAATGAAGCAACTGTATTTCCACCTTTGGGCTCAATAGTAATATTTAAGCCAAGAGCATCTTCGGTATACGGAATAGCTCTGAGTTGTCTATCTGTTTCGCTCAAAATACCTAAACTCACCATTTTACCTTGAAGTTCAGCCCATATTTGGTAACACTGTTCTTTTGGCAATTGAGGTAAAGATACTACATCAATCATGGATGTTTTCTCTTTAGGATTTATATAAGCAACTGTTTTTAAGTTTTTAGCTCTACTATTTCCCTGCATGATGTATTTATAAGTTTCAGGGTCGTTAAGCTGTTTAAACTGATGCATAATATCATCCAGTTTTTTATTATTATTTTGAATATCACTTCGTAAATCAAAAATCTCATCGACTACCACTTGATTTTCTTCTGATAGTTTTTGATTTTTAATATGAAGATAAAATGATTGTCCTGCAAAAATTAAAGCAGCAATACTAGCAGCAATAGTAAGTTTATGCCACTTTTTGTATTTTTTGTTAGCATTCATCTTTATTACAGGCTTCTCGTCAAGCTCTTCTAAAATATTGTTTAATATGTTTTTCGGAGCTTCAACAGCATTGCTTTTTGCAACTATTTCTAAGTTAAATTGCAATGTATTGTAGGCATTCTCGACTTCTGGATGTCTTGAAATATAGGTTTCAACTTGTTTAGTTTCTTCAGAAGAAGTTTCTCCTAGTAGATATTTTTCTAATAGGCCAGAATTTAAAAAAGTATTTATTTTTTCATTCATGACTATTTTTATTAAGGATTGTAAATTTTTTTCAGTTCACGTAATCCAATTTTTAATCTCGATTTTATTGTTCCAAGTGGAATATTTAATTCTTCACTTGCTTCTTGTTGTGTCATGCCTTCAAAAAAGAGGGCGTTTATAACTATTTGGTATTTTTCATCTAAAGTACTTAAGTGCTTTTGAATGTCTAATACGTCTTGATTTAATTCGTTTGATGTTATTCTATATACGGATGAAGTTTCAATTTGGACTTCTTTATTGTTTTTATTTTTAAAAGATCTAACCTTATCAATAGCCGTATTGTAGGCAATCCTGTAAAGCCATGTAAATAATTTAGCCTTACTGGCATCATACTTTTTTGAGTTTTTCCAGATTTTAACAAAGCTTTCTTGAAGAACATCTTGAGCAATATCTTCATCAGAAATAATCTTTAAAATAACTCCATAAATGGCGTCAGAATAATACTCGTATAAGAGGGTTATAGCTTTTTTGTCTCCCTTCTCAAGTAAATTTACTATTTCAGTCTCTATTGGTGAAATCAAGATGCGTTATGTTTAAATTATAAGTTAATATAATACTTTAAAAGCTTCAAAGTTAGATTTTTATTTCAAATTAAAGAATATTTACTTCGGCTTCAATAGATATATTAAAAATGCGTAAAACGGTTTTTTGAATTAATTTTGATAATTTTAAAATATCATCACCTTTGGCCTGTCCGTAGTTAACTAAAACGAGTGCTTGGTTTTTATGTACACCATAGTTTTCAAAACGCTTTCCTTTAAAGCCAGCTTTTTCTATAAGCCATCCAGCAGGAATTTTAACTTCGTTTTTTGAAACTGAGTAACTTGGAGCATCAGGAAAGTTAAGTAACAAAGCTTGAAATTGTTCATTAGTAATAACTGGGTTTTTAAAGAAGCTACCACTATTTCCAATATCTTTAGGATTTGGTAGTTTGCTCTCTCTAATGGCTATTACAGCTTTTGAAATGTCTTGTATAGTAGGGTTTTTAATACCCATTAATTTCAGTTCTGAAGCAATAGTACCGTAATTAGTATTTAAAATGTGATTACGCTTTGTGAATTTAAAAGTAACACTAGTTATTATGTGCTTTCCTTTTTCTTGTTGTTTAAAAATAGAGTCTCTATATCCAAATTGACAGTCTGATCTTGTAAATGTATTTGTTTTTAATGTTGTTAATGATAAGGTTTCACAAGAAACAAAATGGTCTTTCAATTCCACACCATAAGCACCAATATTTTGTATTGGAGATGTGCCAACATTTCCAGGAATTAATGATAAGTTTTCAATACCTCCAAAATCATGAGCCATACACCATAAGACAAATTCATGCCAATTTTCGCCAGCATTTGCTTTTACTATGGCGAAATCTTCATCTTGCGAAAGAATTTCAATGCCTTTTAAGTTTATATGAATAACCAATTTGTCTTGGTTTTTAGTGAGCAACATATTACTGCCTCCACCCAAAATTAACTTGTTAGGATACTCTTTTAAACTTAAAACCGATTTCAATTGATTGTTATTTGAAACCGAAACAAAATGTTTGGCGGTTACATCTATACCAAATGTGTTGTAGGGTTTTAGTGATATGTTATGTTGAATCTGCATTAATCTTTATAGACTTTTAATGCTTCTTTAATAATATTAACGGCTTTTATTAAACTCTCTTTTTTAAGTACGTATGCAATTCTAATTTGGTTTAAACCAACTCCAGAAGTTGAATAAAATCCTGCAGCAGGTGCTACCATGACAGTTTCTCCGTTAAGATCGTAATGCTCCAAAAGCCATTGGGCAAAATCATCAGAATTTTTAATAGGTAATTCTGCTATACAATAAAATGCACCATTTGGTTTTGCTACTTTAACACCATTAATTTTTTGTAATTCAGTTATTAAAGTATTTCTTCTGTCAACATATTCTTCTATAACTTCATCAAAATAACTTTGAGGTGTGTCCAGTGCTGCCTCACTTGCTATTTGTGCAAAGGTTGGTGGGCTAAGTCTGGCCTGAGCAAATTTTAATGCAGTTTGAACGACAGCTTTGTTTTTTGATACTAAACAGCCTATTCTTGCTCCACACATACTGTAGCGTTTTGAAACAGAATCAATCATAATGGCATGATCTTCTAAACCTTGTTCTTGCATAATAGAATAATGAGAAATGCCATCATAGGCAAACTCTCTATATACTTCATCTGCAATTATAAACAAGTCATGTTTTTTTACAAGATTTGCTAGTTGCTTAATCTCTTCCTTAGAATATAAATAACCAGTTGGATTTCCTGGGTTACAGATTAATATAGCCTTAGTTTTAGGTGTGATTAGTTTTTCAAACTCTTCAATAGGAGGTAAGGCAAAATTATCGTCAATTTTAGAAATAACGGGAACAATGTTTATACCTGATGCAACAGAAAAACCATTATAATTTGCATAAAAAGGCTCTGGAATAATAATTTCATCATCAGAATCCATAATACTACCAAAAGCAAACAATAAAGCCTCACTACCACCTGTGGTTACAATAATATTTTCATGAGTAACTTCAATATCTTTTTTATGATAATAATTAGCTATTTTTTTCCGGTATTCTTCAGACCCTTCAGACCTTGTATATGCTAAGATTTCTAAAGAATGTGTTTTAACAGCATCTAATGCTATTTCAGGTGTTTTTATATCAGGCTGACCTATATTTAAATAATAAACAGTTTTACCCTGTTTGTAAGCGTTTTCGGCGTATGGTACCAATTTTCTAATTGGTGATTGGGGCATTAATTGTCCTTTGCTTGAAATTTTTGGCATTTAATTATAAATTTTGATGCAAAGTTGAGAAAATTATCTTAAAGTTTATTTAAAAAAAAAGCATAATTGGTACAATGATGAAAAGGATTTGTAAATTCATAGAGGCTAGTAAGAACTATTTTTTTTATGAAAAAAGTACTAATCATATTTGTGTTGTTTTTATGGTTTAATGATTCTGTATTTTCTCAAGGTAGATTTGTAGTTAATAATTTAAAAAAATCTGATAAAGTATATTTTAAGTTAATTAATAATTTAATCATTATTCCAGTCGAGATTAATGATGTTGAATTAGCTTTTATTTTAGATACTGGCGTAAGTAAAACAATTCTTTTTAATTATTTAAATATATCAGATTCCTTAAAAATTAGGGATACAGAACCCGTTTATTTAAGGGGTTTGGGTGAAGGAGAATCTGTAGAAGCTCTAAAGTCAAGAAATAATAAATTCAAAATAGGCGATGCTATTAAGGTACAGCATGAATTATTTGCAGCTTTTAATGATAAGATCAATTTTGCTCCAAGATTAGGGATTCCCGTTCACGGGATAATTGGTTACGATTTGTTTAAAGATTTGGTAGTTGAGATTAATTATTCAAGAAAATTTATAAGATTAACTGAACCTGAGAAATATCAATATAGAAAATGTAAGAAATGTGAAACGCTTCATTTAGAGTTTTATAATAATAAGCCATATCTCAATGCTCATGTTAAAATTGACAATAAAAATGTACCAGTAAAATTGCTGATTGATTCAGGAGGAAGTGATGCTTTATGGTTGTTTGAAGATAAGGAATTAGGTATTAGGCATAATGAAAGATATTTTAATGACTTTTTGGGTCACGGTTTAAGTGGAAGCGTTTATGGTAAACGATCTAAAATAGATGAGTTTTCATTAAATAGATTCATACTGAAAAATGCTAATGTAGCCTTTCCTGATTCTTCATCAATTTCATTTGCAAAAAAAAATAAAGATAGAAATGGGAGTATAGCGGGTAATATTTTAAAACGTTTTAATATGATATTGGATTACCAAAAAGCTATTATTGTTTTGAAGAAGAACAGTCTATACAGGCAAGAATTTAGCTATAATAAAAGTGGCATTGAATTAGCGCATGATGGAGTTAGAGTTGTAAAAGAAGTTGACTATAAGTTGAATAACACTAAAGGTTTAATTAATGAAGATTCTCATAAAACTAATAGGATAATAATCGATCCTAGTTATAAATTTTCTCTTAAGCCAGCGTATACTATTGTCGAACTTAGAAAAGATTCTCCCGCAGAAAGAGTAGGATTACAAATAGGAGATGTTGTTTTAAGTGTTAATGGAAAAGCTGCATACAAATATAATCTACAAGATTTAATGAAAAAGTTTTACGATCAAGAAGGAGCAAGAATAAAATTAGTAGTTGAACGAAACGGTAGGATATTTACTGTGTATTTTCAATTAGAAAACTTATTTCAATAAAAGAGGTGTAAAAAAACGCGTTTTTTTACACCTCTTTTAAATTATCCTATACCTTGTATTATTGTTCTACAAGGCTTTTATCTTTTTTTTCAAGAATACTTTCTTTACTAGAATCAATAACTTTACCTTTTATTTTTAAGGCAACAGTTGGCGTCTCTGCATTAGAAATAACCGTAATTGTTTTTCTTATAGGATTGACTCTATTTGTGTCATATTTCACTTGAACTTCACCTTTTTTGCCTGGTAGAATAGCTTCTCTTGTCCAAGTAGGAACTGTACATCCACAACTAGATGTTACTTTGGAAATTATAAGTGGAGCATTCCCCGTATTTGTAAATTCAAAAACACGTAAACCATTGGATCCTTTTTCAATGGTTCCATAGTCTATTGTGTCTGATTTAAACTCAATTTTTGCAGTTTTTTCTTGTGCATTTATCGAAAAACTTACTAGTCCAATAAATAAAATAGTAATTATTTTTTTCATCATTTAAATTTTAAAATGTATGTAAACATACTTACTTTTTCTACAGCACGCAAAAAAAACTAGATGAAAGGTATGATTGTTAACAAATCAATTAACAATCATTTTATCAATGCCCCTCACATGCTTTCATAGAAAAAGAAATATAAGTACTTTTGCAAATCAATATTCAAAAACTATTCCAAAGTATGCAAATTCCATCAAAATACGATGCAAGTCAGGTAGAGAGTAAGTGGTATGATTACTGGATGAAACATAATTATTTTCATTCAGAACCAGATGAAAGAGAGCCATATACTATTGTAATTCCGCCTCCAAATGTTACAGGTGTTTTACATATGGGGCATATGCTTAATAATACAATTCAAGATGTTCTCATTCGTCGAGCACGCTTGCAAGGAAAAAATGCATGTTGGGTACCAGGAACCGACCACGCTTCTATTGCAACCGAAGCTAAAGTAGTTGCAAAGCTAAAAGAACAAGGGATCGATAAAAATGACTTGTCTCGAGACGAGTTTTTAAAGCATGCATGGGATTGGACACATGAGTATGGAGGTGTTATTCTTGAGCAATTAAAAAAATTAGGATGCTCATGCGACTGGGATAGAACTAAATTTACCATGGATGACGATATGAGTGAAGCGGTTATTAAGGTGTTTGTTGATTTGTACAATAAAGGCTTGATATATCGCGGGTATCGTATGGTTAATTGGGATCCTGAAGCTAAAACAACGTTGTCTGATGAAGAGGTTATTCACGAAGAACGTCAAGGGTTACTATATTATTTGTCTTATAAAATTGAAGGTAGTAATGATACTTTAACTATAGCAACTACACGTCCTGAAACGATTTTTGGAGATACAGCTATTTGTATTAATCCTAATGATGAAAGGTTTAAACATCTAAAAGGGAAAAAAGCC
>JBNKYB010000038.1:0-25603 GCA_050300615.1 Flavobacteriaceae bacterium
CTGTCTAGTCTGTCTCTATTGTCAATATTAAAAGATTCTGAAACTTTTTCGGATACATTTGTTTGTCCAAAAAGGAAATTCGTAAATATCAGAAGTATAATAATTAATGGGTTTTTCATTTTCCTCAAATTAGCTACAACGGTTATGTATAAGAATAGTGCGGTTTTGTTTGCGAGGATTTTCCGAAGGAAAATCAGAAGCTAGCAAAAGCGCACTAACCTTTGATTAAGCACTAAACTACGCATTATTTTTATACAATGTTAGCTACAGTTTTTATTAATCGGTTACTTTATTCCAAAGTAAATCAGCGTAAATTTCCGCTATTTCACTCTCATTATTTACTTTCCAAGTTCGATGAGTAATTCCTCTTTCTTGGTCAATAATTTTGTCTTTTAATAACCAAATTCCGTCGTGTTCAGGATTTGGTGCGTTTTCCAATTTCTGTTTTTCAATAAATCCAGAAATCCGTATGTGTTCTTTTAGGTCATTTTTTGAAATTGTAATATACTTTTTCAAAAGTCGAAAAGGCACTCCTTTGTCCTTAAATTCTGGAACTAATTCCGCAATTGAATTCATATTTCCAGTTTCCATTATTTCCAATTGAGTTTTTTTGTCAAGTTCAGGATAATTAAGTTTTTCGTGAGCTAAACAAATTTCGTTTATTTCATCATTCAGTTTTTTTACTCCGATTTTATTCGAAATAAAAAAGTAAATAATTAGTATTAAAACTAATCCAATTATGATTGTGAAAGTCGTCATTTCAAATTGTAGCTAACGGTTACGTATAAGAATAGTGCGTAGTTTGAGTGCGAGGATTTTCCGAAGGAAAATCAGAAGCAAACAAACAAGCACTAACTCTTGATTGAAGAATAAACTTATGCATTATTTTTATATAATGTTAGCTTTTGTTGTTTTTTTCCCGATTTGCGTTCTGATATAATTTTTCTTTTTTTGAGTTTGAGTTTGAGTGAGTTGAGTCAGGATTCTGTTCTGCAAAATTTTTCAATTCCGAAACAGGCTAAATTCCGTATTCTTTTTTATTTCAGTCTAAAAAACCACCGTCTTTGACGGTGGTCATGTTTTAAAGGCTATGCCATTTTTTAGGTTTACCATCTAAAACTTTTTTAAGATGAGTAAATATAGAAAATTAACGCATGTGTACTACAAATGTGACTATCACATTGTTTTCACACCAAAGTGTCGTTTCCGTGTTCTAGAAGGTATGGTAAAGTCACTGGTAGATCATGACTTGCAGGTAATCAGTACTTGGAAAGATGTCATTATTCAAGAAATGAATGTTCAAAAAGACCACATTCATCTGGTATGTTCAATTCCTCCAAAGGTATCTGTTTCTGAGTTCATGGGTATTCTCAAGGGTAAAATTGCTATCAAATTGTTCAAGACGTATCCAAGTTTAAGGCAAAAGCCCTATTGGGGTGATCACTTTTGGTCTAGAGGTTATTTTGTAAGTACAGTTGGCTTAGATGAGGATATGATAAAGGGGTATGTGAAATATCAAGAGCATTATGAATGAGCCTATTGCCCCTATGGGGCTAATCTGAAAATCAAAGCCTCCGTTTTTAACGGAGGTTTTTTACTTTTGTTCAACTTCATTTTATTTAAATTTTATGTCAAGAAATCAGCAAATTCCAATAGTTATTAATATTCCAGATAGTGAATTAAAGGAGTTTGATAAAAAAATAAAAGAGTATAGAATTAAATATATTAGACCGTCTCAAGAAATTGTTGATGATATTTGTGAAAGGAATAAAAGGATTCTCGATTCGTTAATTAATGAGAAACAAGCTAGTACGATAATTAATCAGTTGAGAACTGAAGTTTGGGAAGAATTTTTAAAAGACGAAGTTGAGTTTAATGCAGTCATTATGAAAGATTTGCATAAAATTTTACAAACTCCAAAATCTATACTAGATATTTTATTAGATAAAAGGATTGCGGGAAAACAAGGAAATGAGTTGTATGAATCAATTAAGGAATTGTGTGGTGAATATGCAGGACGAGTATTCCCTTATTTGTATAGGTTATCATTAAGTAATACTCAATCTAGAAGATCAAGGTCAGGTAAAACTTTTGAAGCTATTATTTATAAAATATATGAGGTTTTAGAGTATAAGTTTGATTCTCAAAGTAAAGTAGGGAGGAAGATTTTTAATGATGTTGGTTTGGGGAAAAAAGTCGATTCTATATTGCCAGGAATAGAAGAATTTAATAAAAGAAGAAATAAAACGATTATAGGTACAATGAAAACATCTCTAAGAGAAAGATGGCAAGAGGTAGCTGAGGAGATAGAGAGAACTAAAATTCCAGAAATTCATTTGTTGTAGCACATTTTGAGAATGTGTGAGTGAATCAAAAAAATACCCTAACTCAGATATTGTTCTCTTTTTTTTAGGATCCGCATATCTAATATTAATAAAATTAAGCGGAACTTATAATCCAACTTATAACTCAGGAATTAAACTGAGTAAAGACGACAAAATGGGACGAAATTGATTTTGATGAGTCTAGGCACAGTTTTTTATGTAATTCAAATTATTGTACTGACTAGCTATGATTTTTAATGAATAAAAGGAATTATAAAATTGTGAGACTTTATCTGATTGGTTTAATCTGTATTGTCTTTTATTTCTTTTTGGAGAATTCTAACATTATATCTGAACTCGTTCAAAAATCAGAAAAGGGTCGTTATGGTGGCAGAATGAATTTAAATTTTATAAACCACTGTTTTTTTAAATACTTAAACACTATCTCTCAAGTATGATTCACCGAATTGCACACTAATAAAGTCAAAAAGAACTGTTTAAAAACAAAATTTGTTTGTTTTTGCTCATATAAAGATACAAATGTTATCAATAAACATCTAATTTATTACACTCACCTATTCTTAAAATAACAATTCTACTCTAAGTTGCAAAAAACGGCAGAACAATACCACCCTCAACGGAAAAAAGTGAGCATGTTAAATTATCAACAACTCATTGTATCGTATTATTTTAAAGCGGTAAATGATATGGTTCAAATTATCCGCGTTTAGAGGTTCTCTTTATCCGTCCCATCTAATAAGCAGCTTTTCTTTTAATTCTTCACTCTTATTTCTGTTATCTCATTTGTGTAAAAAATATTTTGATAAACATGCTTACCTTTAAACTTAATCCAAACTCTTTTATTTAAACGACCTTTAAAGTCTTCATCTATACCATATTTTCTTAGCTTATTAAACAATTCATTTGGTTCAATATATAAACCAACTATGGAATCTAACCCAACATTTATATTAAGCATAGGATATTTTAGAACCCCTTTTTTATGTGCTTCCCATATTGTTTTATAAAGTTCATAACTATCATCCTTCTGATTTAGTGTATCAATTCCTGCTTTTGTATCTCTTATACTTTGTTTATATTGAATATCAGAAGCACCATACAAGCTTATTAAACATACATTTGGAAGAGAAACTTCTCCTGAAATTTGCTTTGAACTTGAACAATTACATAGAGTCAATATATATATAAAACATAAATACCTCATATCAATTACAATTTACTTGATTAAACCCAGCTTTAGTAGCTGTTGTAGGGACAGTACGAGTAACTCCGCTAGGTAAACTCCATGTTTTAAGACTCTCCCCAAAAGCACCAGGACAACTACCATTACCTCCTCCTGACCAAGAACATTGAGGATCTGGCACATTAGATATACCCGTTTCGTTCATAAATTGAATAGCAAAATCAGTACAATTATTTGTATCTAAATCATAATCGACATCATAATTTGCGACAAAATCAATTACATCAGTTAAAGTGCTGAAATCTATACTATAGTCGATTACAATATCATATTCATGTCCTTCATCATTTCCATAAACATGTGGGCTATGTTCATTAATTTTAGGCATAGCCGTTCCTTCTGGATAATGTCCAAAATATCTTGTAATGTTTCCTTGAGTGATTGATATAAATGAGTGACCTGCATCAAGTCCTGAATGAGCACTTGAGCTACCATGTACAGGTTGATCTACATAAATTTTTATCTGTGCAGATTGATTGGTGTCGAAACATTTTAGATAATCAGTAATATTGTAAATTGGTATTTCGGGAGAATAAATAACAATATCGCTTCCGCTTGTACCATCACCCCCAAGCTCTTGCTCTTCCTCATCAACATAAGGATCTGTTTCATCAATTCCATCATCTTCACAAACTTCATAAGTGCCTACATATTCTTCATATGTTTCACATGATGTTCCAGAATATCCAGAATAAGAATCATCTTCTTCTTCATAAGAGTTATACCAGTCAGTACATTGTTCAAAATATTCATAAACCTCATATGTCTCACAAACAAGAGATGCTGTTTTTGCAAATTTATTATGGCTTAATACCCCTTCTTTTATTTTGCCAGTAACAATTCCTTTTCCTATTCTCCATCCATTAATAAAATCACCTTTTAAACTATGAAAAAATAATGCTCCATTAAAATCATCTCCTCTTTCTAGATAGGTAATGCTCTTATATCTAAAATTATTTTTTTCAAGATAATCTGTATCTGCCATTATAGTCATAATAAAACTTTTTACTGAACCAGTTTCCTTATCTTTTAAAATTACAAGTCTGGATATAGATCGTAGATATTCTTTATTGCCCGTATTCTTCCATTTCTCCCTTGAACTTGGACTTGAAAATCCAAATAGACCTTTAGATTTCAATGGAACTTCTACAGTTTCAATTTCATCATTATTGGTTTCAAAGGCATGTTTCCAATCATTTTGCAAGAAAGTAAAGTCCTTACTATTTGACTCTTTTGCTGATGCTTGATTTATTGCATCATACTGGGAGGGTTTCATAATCATAAATAGGTCTTTATTTCTTTCAAACCAATTTTTTGCATTTTCAATATTCAACGACTGATCTTGAATACCACTATTTACAATTTCATTATCGTCGTGATGACATGAAATAAAAAATAATGCAAATGAAAGGGAAATAAAAAATCTGTTAAGTAATTTTTTTTTTCATCTTGTAAGTTTTTTATTAAAATCCATTAAATTTATTAAAAAAAAACAAATTACATAATAAATTTATTACAAAAACAATGCTAATTTTAAAAGTGTTAAATAAAACAATAAAAGAGAATACTAATAACGTGTTTTTTATTTGGCTAATAGCTTTATTTTATTTTATGCTTTCTCCTATAAAAATTTGGAATTGGGATATAATACTTTTCAATTTCGAAAAAGTTGAAATAGGTATATATGTTGGTTTACCTCTGTTAATTTACTTGGTAGCAACTATCTTTATTGAGATAAAAATCAGAACATCATTAATTGATGTTTTTCTAATGATTTACATATTATTCCTTTTTATTCATGCCTATATTTTAAGACCTATCAATCTTGATGATTCATTTATAATTAAAAACAACTTGTTCTTAATTTTGTATATATGCTTTAGAAATATAATATAATTGGTTAAATTATTTTTATTGGACTTTATAAACAAACAGAATGGTTATCTCCTGGCTATAATTTATCAGATGTAAAAGGCTCTTTTTTAAATCAAGGGACTTTCGGTGGATTTATAGCTTGTGTTTTGTTAGTAACGGTAAGTCTTTTTATCAATACTAATGATAAAGTAATTAAAAAGATTTCAGTAAAGACTTTGCTTTTTGTTTTTTTAATAATGCTCTTATTTATCACTCTACTCTATTCTAATTCGAGAGCTGCATGGTCAGCTTTTATAATAGCATCAATATTCTATTTATTAAATCTAAAAATTTTTGGATTGTTCCTTGCTAAATTATTTAATTCTTGGGCTAAGAAAATAATTGTGTCCTTAACCTTAATCATAATAATTATCTGGGGTTCATATTTTATATATAATTACAAAAAAGATTCCGCAGACGGTAGGATTCTGATATGGAAAGTGACATTACAAATGATTGCTGATAATCCTATTTTTGGAAATGGATTAAACACTTTTCAATCCAAATATATGCACTATCAAGAAAATTATTTTAAAATAAACAAAAAAAGTACTTTTAAATATTTAGCTGATAATAATAATTATGCCTTTAATGAACCCTTAAGATTATTAAGTGAACAAGGACTCGTTGGACTTTCTTTAATTTTATAATTGATTTTTATAATTATAAAAAACCTAATTCAAAAAACAATAAATTTAAACTAATTTCTAAATCTGGGCTGATTTTATTAATCGTTTTTGGACTTTTTTCATATCCAAATGAAATATTTGAATTAAAAATTATTTTTATATTCTTTATTGCCAATTTATCTAATTCTTCAGAAACTATTTACTTTTTAAAATTGTTCAACTATTCCTGGAAAGAAAAATATACAACTTTAATTTTAATTTCAACTATAATATTTTTTTTAACATTTCAATTTTGGGTTTTCCATGAAAAATTTAAAATATATGATAAATGGAATGTCGCTTTGGGCGAATTAAAAAAAGGAAATTATAAAGTATATAATAAGTTTAGTAAACAAAATTTTCTTTCCTTAAAAAATAACGGGTATTTTTTGGGCTTTTATGGAAAATCACTTTTAGAAGTTCATCAATACAAGAAGTCTATCTACTTCTTTAAATTAGCATTATTACGAATCCCTTCTTCTAAATTATGTATTGACTTAGGTAAAAGTTTCCATAGCACTGGAGAATATGATAAAGCAGAGTTTTATTGGAACAAAGCAGATAATATGACACCTTCTCGATTTACTCCAAAATATCTAATTGCTAAAATGTACTTTGATATAGGAGAAAAAGAGAAAGCAAAGAAAATTGCACAGGATCTATTAAAAAACAAAAAGATTAAAATTTATTCAATTGAAGTACATGAAATAGTTGAAGAATTAAAGAAAATAGGAGAAAACCACCATTAAAAATATAGGCTTAGATTTTTATATTATCCCCAAAGTGCAAAAAACGGTAGGACAATACCAAAACCTCTCTTTTTTAGAAACGCATTCGAGGGAGTCTCTTTGAGATTTTCCAAATATGAAAATCTTAGGAAGGTAAAATGAGTTTGGAGATAGACTGTCGTTGGTGGTAAGCAAGTAAAAAAAATATAATAATGGACAAATTAGGCTTTAACTAGCCAAACATGTCTTAATTTCAAATCTTTGCTTGTTATATTTTAATAATTAAATTTTCAACTAATATTTGTCAGCAAATCTGTCAGTGTGAAATTAAAAAACCCTTTAAAAACAGGTGTTTTAAAGGGTTTTCAGTACTCAAGGTGGGAATCGAACCCACACTTCCGAAGAAACTGGATTTTGAATCCAGCGCGTCTACCAATTCCGCCACTTGAGCATTTCAGACTGCAAAAATATATTATTTTTCTATATTATGCATAAAAATAGACTACAATATACTTTTTAGGTTAAAATAAATGTATAAATTTGCACCTCCATTTAAAAAATGAAGCCTTTAGTGCTATAAAACAATACGTTAACTATGCCAATTGTAATAACAGAAGCTAAAATTTTTGCCTGTACCCAAAGTAAAGTTCTTGGAGAACAAATTGCTAAAGCCTTTGGTGCTAAACTGGGTAAGGTTATTACATCAACGTATAGTGATGGTGAGTTTCAGCCTTCATATGAAGAATCTATTAGAGGAACACGTATTTTTATTATTGGCTCTACCAATCCAGGGCCAGAGAATTTAATGGAAATGTTGCTGATGATTGATGCCGCTAAACGTGCTTCTGCAAGACATATAACTGCTGTAATTCCTTATTTTGGATGGGCTAGACAAGATAGAAAAGATAAGCCAAGAGTTCCTATTGCAGCTAAATTGGTTGCTAAAATGCTTGAAGCAGCTGGAGCAACAAGAATTATTACCATGGATTTGCACGCAGATCAAATTCAGGGATTTTTCGAAAAGCCAGTTGATCATTTATTTGCATCAACAATCTTTTTACCTTATTTAAGAAGTTTAAATTTAGAAAATTTAACCATTGCTTCTCCTGATATGGGAGGTTCAAAAAGAGCGTATGCATATTCTAAAGCATTAGAATCTGATGTGGTGATATGTTATAAACAAAGAGAAAAAGCAAATGTAATTTCTCATATGGAGCTGATAGGAGATGTTACAGGAAAAAATGTCGTATTAGTTGATGATATGGTTGATACCGCTGGTACTTTAACAAAAGCTGCCGATTTAATGATGGAACGTGGAGCGATAAGTGTAAGAGCTATTTGTACACATCCTATATTGTCTGGTAAAGCTTATGATAAAATAAATAAATCAAAGTTAGAAGAACTTATAGTAACAGATTCAATTCCGGTATTACCAAAAAGTGACAAAATAAGAGTTTTAACATGTTCAAACCTTTTTGCAGATGTGATGCATAAAGTACATGAAAACAGTTCGATAAGCTCTAATTTTATTATGTAGTTTAATAATGAATATCAATAAAAAATGAAAACAAGTTGATTTTTAAATCAATGTAGTTTCCATAATACAATTAAGTAATAATAAATAAACAATTATGAAATCAATTACAATCAACGGATCTCAAAGAGAAAGCGTGGGCAAAAAAGCAACAAAAGCCTTACGTAATGCTGGTCAGGTTCCTTGCGTATTATACGGAGGAGATAAGCCAGTTCATTTCACCGCAGAAGAATTAGCATTCTCTAAACTTGTATACACGCCTAATGCGCATACAGTTGTGATTGCTTTGGAAGGTGGTGAAACGTACAATGCCATTTTACAAGACATTCAGTTTCATCCTGTAACCGATAAAATTCAACACGTAGATTTTTATCAAACATTTGATGACAAAGAGATTACTATGACTATTCCAGTAAACTTTGTTGGAAATTCACGAGGTGTAAAAAATGGTGGTGTATTGCGTAAAAACAAAAGAAGTTTACGTATTAAAGCATTACCCGGTAATTTACCAGACTTTATAGAAGCAGATATTACGCCTCTTAAAATAGGAGGTAAACTTTACATTACAACTTTAGAAAACGATGCATACAAATTTATGCACCCAGATAATACAGTTGTGTGTCAAGTAAGACGTTCTAGAGCTTCAGTTGACGAATTTGAAGATGATGATGAAGAAACTGCAGAAGGAGCAGCTGCAGAAGGAGCAGCACCAGAAGCTACTCAAGAATAACTAGTATTCTTAAGATGATTATAAATGAGCATCCTGTTTTATTCAGGATGCTTTTTTATTTTTACAAAAATTAAACTTTTATGTATTCATTTTTTAGAACTATTTTCAGCAGAAAACAATATATAGAAGAACACGATAATATGAAAAAATATTTAATTGTAGGTTTAGGGAATATTGGAGAAAAGTATGCTAATACGCGCCATAATATTGGATTTAAAATATTAGATAGATTTGCAGAACAAGAAGCATTAACTTTTGAAACACAAAAATTAGGAGACGTAGCTTTATATAAACTAAAAGGAAGAACCTTTATATTTTTAAAGCCTAACACGTTTATGAACTTAAGCGGCAAAGCTGTTTTGTATTGGTTAACAAAAGAAAAAATTCCTTTAGAAAATTTATTAATAATTACAGATGATTTAAACTTGTCCTTTGGAACCATTCGCCTTAAAGCAAAAGGGAGCAATGGTGGACATAATGGCTTAAAAGACATTCAAGAAAAGCTAAATACGACAACCTACAATCGCTTTAGGTTTGGAATAAGCGATGCTTTTAGTAAAGGCAAACAAATAGATTATGTGTTAAGCGAATGGACAGACGATGAACAAACAAACCTAAAAGAACGCTTAGATAAATCTGTGGAACTTATTAAATCGTTTGTTTTAGCAGGTGTCAATATAACCATGAATACTTTTAACGGTAAGTAAGAAATCAGGTTACTCTATAATTAATTTTTTAGTAGAATTTCTTATGCCGTCACTTACCCTTAACAAATACATACCAGATTGTACATAGTTTAATTGTATTTCTTGACTAAAATCCCCAACGTTTGGATACGAATTTTTATAAAGATGTCTTCCTCTAAAATCAAAAATATCAATATCTATACTTCGTTCCAAAGAGCCATTTAGTTTGATTATAAAGGCCCCATTATTTGGATTTGGGAAAACCATGAAATTTTCAAAACCATATGTTTCAATAGTTTGAGTAGGCAATATTGTAAGGGTGTAATCTTCAACTTCACCATCAAAATTATTTTCTGAAGGAGTTGGCTCTTCATTTCCTAAGTTTCCTGTGTATTTGGTAACAATTCTTAAGGTGGTGTTGCCTAAAATAGCATTTATAGGAACGTTGATTAAAAGTGGAGAATTGTTGGTTGCTGTATTTGAAATATTGGTAGCTTTACCCAGATCATATTCTTCTCCAACATCATCAAAACTGGAATTTTGATTCCAATCAATCCACGCCTTAGTTGCTGTTGTAAAATCACCTTCGGTGCTAACATTTACAATTAAATTATAGTTGTTGTCTCTTTTTATTTCTGTACTAATAGCTGTATAATCTGAATATTCATAAGTTTTTCCAGAGGTTTGTTTTATAGTATTAAACTCAACAGAAGTAATGGATGAATTATGTACTACATCTGTATTTAGTATATTAATTGTATAATCTTCAACCTCGCCGTCAAAACCATTTTCACAAGGAGTTGGTTCTCCATCGTCTTTATATTTTGTGGATACGCGCATTATGGTACTTCCTGATACGGCATCAAGAGGAACTTTAACAGAAAAAGGGGAATTTGAAGTAGGGCCACTTGAAACTCCTGTGGCATCGCCTAAATTATATTCTTCACCAGGATCATCAAATTTGCAGTTTTGGTTCCAGTCAATCCAAACTTTGGTACTTGTTGAATATAGGTCTGTGCCAGAATCGGTATTAACATTGACGGTTAAATTATAAGAACTATCTCTATTTACATTAGTAGAAGTAGATTTGTAATTGCTATAACCAGAAGGTTTTGCAGAGGCATTGTTAATAGTGTTAAATTGCACTAAAGTAGTACTTGTTTCATAATCAGTATTAGCTACAGAGCCACAAAGACCATTAAAAAAAGATAAATCAACAGTAAAGTTTTTGGTTGTTGAAGAAGTTCCGGTAAGGGTGAGTGGGTAATCGCCTTCATCAGACAAATTATTTATGGTCATTGTAAACGTGCCTGAGTTTGTTAAGTTAGTTGGGGAAAACACCGCAGAAGCTCCAGAGGGAAGTCCAGAAACACTAAAGGCCGTATTATCAGAAAAGCCATTAGCAGTAATATAATCAAACGTATAGGTTACAGAAGTGGTGCCACAAGTAATATCGCTTTGTCCTGTTTCAACAATGAAAAAATCTGGATCTTGAGAAATGGTGAAATCAAAATCAGAAACATCGTAAAAGATATTATCGGCCGCTTCAATTAATAATCTTGCAGAACTGGTATCAGGAATTGCAGGCACTAAATAAGTAAAGGAGCCGTCATTTGGTGTGTTTGAAGCGATCGTGGTTGGAAAAGTCAATCCTCCATCAGTTGATAATTTAATAGTAACATTTTGACAATTTATGGTTCCGTTATTGGTTTGGCCAACAGCCCAATTAATAGTTACATTGCTTCCTTGGGACCATGGCACAGGATTGGTAACAGTAAATGGCGGCACATTTTCAACAGTAATCTTCATGGTATCAAAACTTGTTTGCGCTCCTGTGGCATTTGAAGGCACTCTATCTCTCACAGTCAATGCCCAATTAAGATCTCTTCCAACGGTTGACACCGTTTCCCAATCACTACCTAATGTAGGGTTTGTTTGTGTTGTATTGCCAGCCAAAACGCTACTAAATCTAGGAATATATCTGTCTGGTGAATTTGAAGGTGGTAAAGACCTGTTCATGGAACCAGAAGTTAAGTCTGGTCCAAAATTTAGATAATTGGTTTGGCCACTATCAATTTGTTCCCAACAAAAGGTTAGGTTGTCGCTTCCATCTAAATCAGATGCAGAGCCTTTTAATACATAAGCGGTTCCTGCAGGAATATGATAATCGTTTCCTGCATTGGCAATAGGCGGATTATTGGAAATAGGTGTAGTTGTTTGACATGATTTTGTTGAGAGATTATCTAATACTTGCTTGATACTATAATAATGAAAGTACGCATCACTATTAGTCTGTATGTCATCAGTTCCTGTGATGCCTGCATAAGCCATAATGGTACTTCCACTTCCAGGTTCTGAGTTTACACCAGTTCCTTCTGTAAGATAAGCAAAGGTGTGATTGGCTCCCATTTGATGACCTATTTCATGGGCGACGTAATTAATGTCAAAAGTGTCACCTTCTGGAGTGCCATTCCCTGGTGAAGTAAAACCACTTCCTTTTTTATGGTCGTAATCGTCTGGTGAATCATTTTCACAAACACACCCAATACATCCTGCATTTCCTCCTCCCCCAGTATCACCAAACAAATGACCTATGTCGTAAGCAGAATTGCCAATAACATTGGTTAATGTGTTTTGAAGTTGAAGGCTCCACCCGTTCAAACTATCAAAATTATTTTCAGAATCTGCTCCTATATTTGCATCAGAATAGGGGTCTGTTGCTGAGTCTGTATATATTAATTGAGGAGCATCAACAAGTTCAAATTTTACCGCCATATCAGTTTCAAAAACTTCATTTACCCTAGTTAAAGTAGCGTTTATTGCTGCAAGGGCATCGGCTACAGCATCTCCATTTAAAGGGTTTCCATCGTCATGATAAGCTGTGTATTCGGCAGTTGTTGATATCGCTATTCTAAATTTTTGTAGAGTTTGATTATTGGCGCCTCCTTCGTTAATTGAAGATTTAGAAGTTGTACTTTTTTTATTGAAATAGTTGTTGAGATTATCTAGGGTTTCACATTTAAATCTACTATTCAGATTGTCTTTAGATGATCTGCTATATAAAACATATTTATTAGAGTTTTTTGAAACAGGCTGCATGAAAATAGTAGAGCTATCAGTATAAGAAATCATGGTTTGTACCCCTTGAGGAGATACGCTCATACGTAAATGTGCCCGTGGGTTGTCAATGCCAATTCCTACATATGATTTTATATTTGGATATTTTAAAGCTAATGATGGAGATAAAACTGGAGATTCAAAAATATTAAAAGTTTCTGGTTTACCATTTCGAGAAGGCAAACTTATAATAGTCTTTTTGTCTGTGGTTTTATGGCTTCTTAATTTTGCTGTAGACACTGTTTGTTTTAACGAAGTCATGTTAATTTCAAACATATGAGTTTTACTTTTATCTAAATTTAATTTAGATAAAGTCTTATTTTCTATATTATTTCTAATCTCTTTCCAAGATGAATTTTGACCAAAAGTTGAAAAAGCAATCAAAAATATTGCTAATGAGAAAACATAATGTAGTTTTGCTTTCATAATTTATAATTTAGGGCAAAATTCATTTAACTTGTTATAACAAATCTAGTTTTTTTAAATGAAATTAGCAATTCAACTTTTTTATGAGGAATAACAGCTTAGAATCATATGGCTCTAATAAGGAGACAATTGTCACCATTGGAACTTTTGATGGCGTACATATTGGTCATCAAAAAATAATTAAACACCTTATAGATACAGCCAAACAAGACCACCTTAAATCTGTTATACTTACGTTTTTTCCGCATCCCAGAATGGTTTTGCAAAAGGATTCTAACATTAAACTTATTAATACTATTGATGAGCGGGCTAGTATTATTGAAAACTCAGATTTAGATTTTTTACTCATAAAAAAATTCACCAATGCGTTTTCTCGATTGTCTGCCGAAGATTTTGTAAAACAAATTTTGATTGATAAACTTCATGCAAAAAAGGTTATTATCGGATATGACCATAGATTTGGAAGAAATAGAAATGCCAATATTGATGATTTAAAAGTGTTTGGAGAAGCTTATGGTTTTGAGGTTGAAGAAATATCGTCTCAAGATATTAACGATGTTGCAGTAAGTTCTACAAAAATAAGAACAGCTTTAAATGAAGGCAATATAGAAAAAGCAAACTCTTATTTAGGATATAGTTTTATGCTTACTGGAACGGTTATAAAAGGTAGAGGTTTGGGTAATCAATTAGGATTTCCAACGGCCAATATTTTTATTAAAGAGACTTATAAGCTAATTCCTAAATACGGGGTGTATGTTGTGAGTTCAATAATTGAAAACAATCAGGTTTACGGGATGATGAACATTGGCATTAACCCAACTGTTGATGGCAAAAATGAAAGCATTGAAGTTCATTTTTTTAATTTCAATAGCAATATCTATAACAAAAACATTCAAATTAATTTATTGCATCGTCTTCGTGATGAAGTTAAATTTGATTCTGTTGATGCTTTAAAAGCGCAATTGTTAAAAGATAAAGACACATCTCTTCAATACATAAAATCACATTTTAAATAATTAGATTTTTACACACAAAAACAAGTTAAGTTTCTTAGTAATTCCTAAATTTGTCACTTAAATTTTAAAACATGTTACAAGTACCTTTTATTAGAGAAAACAAAGATTTGGTAATTGCTGGTCTTGCAAAGCGAAATATTGACGCCACTAGTATGATACAGGATGTTATTTCTTTTGATGAAGATAGACGTCGTATTCAAACAGAATTAGATAGTTTATTAGCCGAATCGAATACGTTATCAAAGGAAATTGGAAACTTGTACAAATCTGGAGAAGCTCAAAAAGCTAATCTTTTAAAGGAAAGAACAGGTCAGATTAAAGAAACTACCAAAGCACTAAACGAATCTCTTAACGAGAAAATTGAAGCTTTAACAGAGTTGCTTTATAAAATACCTAATGTGCCCAATGAGATTGTATCTCAAGGAAGTACCGAAGATGATAATGAAGAAGTATACAAAGAAGGTGATATTCCTGTATTGCCTGAAAATGCCTTGCCTCATTGGGAATTAGCAAAGAAATACGATATTATAGATTTTGAATTAGGTAACAAAATTACAGGTGCTGGTTTCCCTGTTTATAAAGGGAAAGGTGCGAAGCTTCAACGGGCTTTAATTACCTATTTTCTTGATAAAAATACAGAGGCTGGGTATACAGAATATCAGTTACCATTGCTAGTAAACGAAGCGTCAGGTTTTGGTACAGGTCAATTGCCAGATAAAGAAGGGCAAATGTATCATGTTACAGAAGATAATTTATATTTAATACCAACTGCCGAGGTACCAGGAACCAACATTTTTAGAGATGTTTTGCTTAACGAAAGCGACTTACCAATAGGCATTACGGGGTATACGCCTTGTTTCCGTCGTGAAGCAGGAAGTTACGGGGCGCATGTAAGAGGTTTAAATAGACTGCATCAGTTTGATAAAGTTGAAATCATTCGTGTGGAGCATCCCAATAATTCATACAAAGCATTAGATGGTATGGTCGAGCATGTTAAGGGAATTTTAAAAGAATTAAAATTACCATACAGAATTTTAAGATTATGTGGTGGCGACACCTCATTTGCATCCGCTTTAACCTATGATTTTGAAGTGTTTTCTACAGCGCAAAATCGATGGTTAGAAATATCGTCTGTATCAAATTTCGAAACCTTTCAAGCTAATCGTTTAAAATTACGGTTTAAAAACAGCGAAGGTAAAAATGAATTAGCGCATACACTCAACGGAAGCTCATTGGCATTACCAAGAGTATTGGCTGGAATTTTAGAAAATTATCAAACCAAAGATGGTATTATAATTCCAGATGTATTGCAGAAATATACAGGTTTTTCAAAAATTGACTAAATTTATTTAGGTAGGTTTAATCTTACTTTTTAATTTTGTTGTTTTTAAATAAATCGATTAAGTGCAATAAAAGTAAGTTGTTTGACGATTTTTTGTTAATTTCTTTTGAGATTTCATATTTATTTCAGAGGTTAGCTGAACCAATTTCTATG
Organism: Flavobacteriaceae bacterium; assembly: GCA_050300615.1. Classification (GTDB taxonomy): domain Bacteria; phylum Bacteroidota; class Bacteroidia; order Flavobacteriales; family Flavobacteriaceae; genus Yeosuana. Next base: position 15,903 of record JBNKYB010000038.1, read on the forward strand.
TAACCTACTAACCATGAAAAACCTTAAAAGACTTTTCCTTCTTTTATTGCTAGTTTTTATTGCTGGCAAGGTTTTATTTTCAGATTTCCATATTGTTAAACCTGAAAATAAAACAGCAGCTGTAGTAAATAAATAGGGCTTTATTTCGTTTGAAGATTGTCCCCAATCTAGTTATATTTCGTTTTTAAATTAACGGAGGTTAATAGGTATTTATTTAGGTTGGTAAATGCCCGAATTTTATTCGGGCATTTTTTTATAATAATATTTACAACTTCTACTCATCACATTTGTTATATTTACCTTATGAGATTGAAATTTATTTTAGTAATACTAATGTTGATTGGCGCACATGCCTTTTCACAAGATGATGATTTGTTTGCTAAAGAATATTTTGAAAATGGTGATTTTGAGAAAGCACTATACGAATACAAAAAATTATATGCACAATCACCCTCAAATATTAATTACATAAATCAAATAGTAAGTTCTTATCAGCAATTAGAACAATATGATGAAGCAGAACAGTTTTTATTGTCGCTAATTAGTAGAGTTAAATATCCTGCTTTTTATGTTGAATTAGGATATACATATCAACTTAAAGGCGATTTAAAAAACGCAAATTTATATTATACTCAAGCCTTGTCTAGTATAGACCAAAATGTTAACAACGTGTTTTCTGTAGCTCGAAGTTTTCAAAGCCATACGCTTTTAAATGAAGCTCTTGCTGCCTATGAAAAAGCAATGACATTGAAGTCTGATTTTAATTTTAATCTACAAATGGCGCAAATTTATGGAGAACTTGGTGATGTAGAGAAAATGTTTGTTGGTTACATTAATTTTATACAAGAAAATCCTATATCTCTAGGTAATATTAAGAGGGCTCTTAATGATTTTATAACTGAAGATGGTAGTAATCAAAACAATATATTACTTCGAAAAATTATTCTTCAGAAGATGCAACAAGAACCCAATGTTCTTTGGAATGACATGTTAAGTTGGTTATTTGTTCAACAAAAAGACTATAATAAAGCGTTTATTCAGGAAAAAGCAATTTTTAATAGAGAACCAGAAAGTTTAAGGAGAATAGAAGAATTAGCTGCTATTACCATGAGTGAAAATGATAATCAAGTAGCAAAAAACATCCTTAGTTATTTGATTGAAACTGCTCAAGATTTAGATACGCTATTAAATGCACATTACAATTTACTTCAATTGCAAACCAAAGAAAGCACTAAGGCAGATTACCAAAATATAAAGGATACTTACAATGGGTTATTTAAAAAGTACGGAACTTTTTCTCAAACCTTAAACTTGCAAGTTGCTTATGCTCATTTTTTAGCATTTTATATGAATGATACCAAAAGTGCCACCGCATTTTTAGAAAAAACTTTAGAATTGCCATTAAACGACACACAAAAAGCACAAGTTAAATTAGAGTTAGGAGACATTTTTGTGTTACGAGAAGAGTTTAATACAGCGTTAATTTATTACACACAAATACAGCGTAGTTTAAAAAATAGTACGATTTCGCAAGAAGCAAGATATAAAGTTGCCAAAGCAAGTTATTATAAAGGAGATTTTGATTGGGCAGAATCACAACTTAAAATTTTAAAAGCATCAACGTCCCAATTAATAGCTAATGATGCGTTGGATTTAAAGCTCATTATTTCAGACAACAAATATGATGATTCACTTCATGTTGCTTTAAAATTATATGCAAAGGCCGATTTATTAGCTTTTCAAAATAAAAATGACGAAGCCATTACACTTTTAGATACTATATTAAAGGAACATAAAACCGAGCATATTATTCCTCAAGCACTTTATAAACAAGCTCAGTTATTTGAAAACAAAAAGGAGTATGCAAAAGCAGAAGCTAACTATAATGCTATTTTAACAAATTACAAAGAAAGCATTTTAGTTGATGATGCATCTTATGCCTTAGCCGAGCTTTATGTAAATCACTTATCACAACCAGAAAAGGCAAAGGCATTGTATGAAGATATTTTTTTAAATCATGCAGATAGTATTTATTTTATCGATGCACGTAAAAAATTTAGAGCTTTAAGAGGTGATGCAATAAACTAGTTTAAAATGATAGTAGCAGAAACAGAAAGACTTTTAATATCAAAGTTTTCACTTGATGATGCCCCATTTTTTTTAAAATTAGTGAATACCCCAAATTGGATAAAATATATAGGAGATAGAAATTTAAAAACTGTTGAAGACGCAGAGAATTATCTAACAAACGGAACTTTAAAAAGCTACAAAGAGCATGGTTTTGGGTTTTATAAATTACAAGAAAAACAACAGCACAAAACAATAGGAACTTGTGGTTTAATAAAGAGAGAGCAATTAAACGATGTTGATTTAGGATTTGCTTTCTTACCAGGATTTGAAGGTAAGGGATTTGGGTACGAAGCATCAAAAGCTGTTTTAAAATTAGCAAAAGAAGAGTTTGGGCTTAAAAAGCTAGCGGCAATTACCTTACCTACCAATACAAATTCTAAAAAGTTATTAAAGAAATTGGGCTTTACTTATGAAAAAAGAGTAAAACCTTTTGAAGATGATGAAGAACTCCTGTTATTTGCAAAACAATTAGATTTAGAATAAAACATATAACCATGATAATTTATAACGTCACCTCTAATATTGATGAACGTATTCATCAAAAGTGGTTGGTATGGGTTAAGGAACATATTCCGCAGGTGTTGGCAACAGGACATTTTACAGAAGCCAAACTTACCAGAGTTTTGGTCGAGGAAGATCTAGGAGGTGTTACCTACTCCATTCAATACAGAGCAAAATCTAGAGAAGCCCTTGATGCATATTATAAAAATGATGCCGATAAGTTACGTCAAGATGTGTTAAAACATTTTGGAGAAAGCGTCTTGTCTTTTAGAACAGAACTTGAGGTTGTTGATGAATATACAGTAACAGAAAAATAATTTAAAAGACACTCATAATTATGACCGTAAAAGCTAAGAAACATTTAGGGCAGCATTTTTTGAACGATGAAAGTATTGCAGAAAAAATTGCAGATACGCTGTCTTTAAGCGGTTATAAAAAAGTTTTGGAGATTGGCCCTGGCATGGGTGTTTTAACAAAATATCTTCTTAAAAAAGACATTACAACCTATGTTATTGAAATTGATTCAGAATCGGTCGATTATTTAAAAGACAGCTATCTAAATCTTGCTCCAAGAATTATTGAAAAAGATTTTTTAAAATATGATTTAAACGAGGATTTTAAAGGAGAGCCTTTCGCCATTATCGGAAATTTTCCTTATAATATTTCCACACAAATTGTATTTAAAATGTTAGAAATGCGTGACCAAATTCCTGAATTTTCTGGGATGTTTCAAAAAGAAGTGGCGCAACGTATTTGTTCAAAAGAAGGTAGCAAGGTATATGGTATTTTATCAGTTTTAACACAAGCATTTTATGATGCCGAGTATTTATTTACGGTACCACCTTCGGTATTTAATCCACCGCCAAAAGTAGAATCAGGAGTTTTAAGACTCACTAGAAAAAAAGACTATGCATTACCTTGTAAGGATGCGTTGCTTTTTAAAGTGGTTAAAACAGCTTTTCAACAACGTCGTAAAACGCTTCGTAACAGTTTAAAAACATTTAATTTGAGCGATAGTTTAAGAGAAGATGTTATCTTTGGAAAACGTCCAGAACAACTAAGCGTTCAAGAATTTATTTCTTTAACACAATTAATTGAAAAAGATATTTAAAACCTATTAACTCTTTAAAATTGGCAGAAGAAAACGAAAACATACAATTTCAATTAAGTGATGAGCTTATTGAGCAGGTAGAACTTTTAGTTGAAGAGCAAAACGACAAAGAGTTACAAGTGCTTTTAAAAGAGTTTCACTATGCTGATATTGCCGAAATTCTAGATGAATTGAATCTAGAAGATGCCATGTATGTAATAAAACTTCTGGATTCTGAAACGACGTCCGATGTCCTTATGGAATTGGATGAAGACAACAGAGAGAAGGTTTTAAAGAACCTGTCAAATAAAGAAATTGCAGAAGAGGTTGAAGAGCTTGATACCGATGATGCTGCCGATATTATTGCCGAATTACCAGAAGAACGTCAGCAAGAGGTAATTTCACATATTGAAGACGAAGAGCATAAAGAAGAAATTAGAGAACTTTTAACCTACGATGAAGATACAGCCGGTGGATTGATGGCTAAAGAGTTGGTTAAAGTATATGAAACATGGACGGTTGCTGGATGTTTACGAAGAATAAGAGGACAAGCTAAAGAAGTAACTCGTGTACACTCTATTTACGTGGTAGATAAACAAAATAGGCTTATTGGTAGGTTGTCTTTAAAAGATTTAATTGTAGCTAAGAGCGACCAAAAAATAGCAGATATTTACATTAAAAGTGTTGATAGTGTTAATGTTCATGATGAGGCAGAAGATGTTGCACGTGTGATGCAAAAGTACGACTTAGAAGCCATTCCAGTAGTCGATAACAATCAACGACTTTTGGGAAGAATTACTATTGATGACATTGTGGATGTCATGAAAGAAGAAGCCGAAAAAGACTATCAATTGGCAGCAGGTATAACAAGCGATGTCGAGGCCGATGATAGTATTTGGGAACTTACTAAAGCCCGTTTACCATGGTTATTTATAGGTATGTTTGGAGGTATTGGCGCAGCAACTATTATTACTAATTTTCAAAATGTATTAAATAACTACGCTATCCTTTTAAGTTTTGTGCCGTTAATCCAGGCAACTGCTGGTAATGTTGGAGTTCAGTCGTCTGCTATTGTTGTCCAAGGGTTGGCTAACGATACCATAAAAGGAGAAATACTAAAGCGTTTATTTAAAGAGTTTTTATTAGGATTGGTAAATGGCATAGCCATTGCATTAGTAGCCATTATAATTAGCCATTTCTTTTTTCAAACGGCTTACTTAGTATCTTTAACTATAGGGGCTGCATTAATTACAGTTATTATAATTGCCGCTTTAATAGGCACGTTTATTCCTATATTTTTAGATAAACGCGGTGTCGATCCGGCAGTTGCAACAGGACCTTTTATCACAACAAGTAATGATATTTTTGGGATACTTTTATACTTTTTAATAGCTAAAATGATTCTTGGATTTTAATGAAAATACTCCATTTAGATACAAACCACGACTTATTAATTAATCAACTCAATGCACTGGGTTTTACCAATCATGAAGATTATTCATCTTCTAAAGAAGATATTGAAACCAAAATACATCAATACGACGGTATCATTTTAAGAAGCCGATTTAGCATTGATAAACAGTTTTTAGATGCAGCAACCAACCTGAAATTTATAGGAAGAGTGGGGGCTGGTTTAGAGAATATTGATTGTACGTATGCCGAAGAAAAGGGAATCACTTTAATAGCCGCACCTGAAGGTAATAGAAATGCGGTTGGGGAACATGCTTTAGGTATGTTATTGTCACTATTTAACAAACTTAATAAAGCAGATGCAGAGGTAAGACAAGGTAAATGGCTTCGAGAAGATAATAGAGGTATTGAATTGGATGGGAAAACAGTAGGCATTATCGGTTACGGCAATATGGGTAAAGCCTTTGCTAAAAAATTGCGAGGTTTCGATGTTGAGGTGTTGTGTTACGATATAAAAGAACATGTTGGTGATGAAAACGCTAAACAGGTATCGCTAAAAGAATTTCAAGAAAAAGTAGAGGTTGTTAGCTTGCATACGCCGCAAACACCATTAACCTTGAATATGATAAACGCCAAATTTATCAATCAGATAAAAAATCCGTTTTGGTTTTTAAATACGGCTCGTGGTAAAAGTGTGGTGACGAATGATTTAGTAGACGCTCTAAAATCGGGTAAAATTCTTGGTGCTGGATTGGATGTTTTAGAATATGAAAAGGCATCGTTTGAAAACTTATTTTCTTCAGAAATGCCTGATGCTTTTCAGTATTTAATAAACGCTCAAAATGTAATTCTATCACCGCATGTTGCAGGTTGGACTATTGAGAGTAAAGAAAAATTAGCACAAATTATAGTTAATAAAATAAAAGCAAAATTTTGTTAATTCCTATTTATTAGGTAGAAAGCTATTTTTAATACTCTGGATTTCCTACTTTACCCATAAAACAAATAGAACCTGTTTCTTTTTCTGTTATTACAAATAGAAAAGGTTTGTTTAATAAAAATTGTTTTGACTCTCCTATTGATGTAGTTATCAAACCTACAGCAGTAACTGCTGCCGCTTCAGTTCCCTTTTCGTTAACATCAATAAAGGTTTTTTGCAATACAAATGAAATTTTAGTATCCGTATTACTTAAATTACTAAAATTAGCATTATTACTAAAAGCTATGCCTAAACCTAAGTTGGTAAGAACATCGTTAAATTCTTTTTTATATGAAAATTTAAACTTAGGCAAGGTGATTTTAATGTTTTGAACTGTAAAGTTGTTCTGCCAATCTAACCAATTTTCACTGTTCATTTTAGATATAACATCATCAAACGTTTTATTGGTATTAGGCAGTATTAATGTCATTGAATATTTATTGTTTTTATAAGGAAGTTCAACAGAAGAAAATATGTCATTTGCCATATATTTTAAATCTTGTTGCATAGACATCATCTCTACTTGTTTTAAATTACCATTGGCTAGATGAAAAGATAATGGTTTGGTGTTTTCTGTTTTAAAGCGAAATTTCCAATCACTTTTAAAATAAATGGCATTTATAGCATATAATACTGCATCTGTCGAAATATTATCTAAAATACTCGGTATTTTTCCATTAGTTTTATTAGATACCCAGTTGTTTATAGTTTTTAAGGTTTGGGGATCGCTAAAATCTTTGTTTTGTACTTCTGCAAAATAGTATGATTTATTTGCAGTCAAGAATGATTCCTTTATGGGAAAAGTATTTTTTATCCAAAGTGAATTAGCAATGTCAAAAGTTGTTCCAGAACCTGTTCTAGTAAGGTTTTCTATAATGTTTTGATTTACTAAATTGGTTTCTTCTATTGTAGTGTTTCCATAGTTAAACATACTGGCAAAAGCCTGCTTAGTTTCTCCATCGGTACCGTTATAAACCATGCCTAAAGCCAAAGAAGCACTTACTGGAGAAATCATGAAGTTGCTTTCGGTTTCAGTTTGAGCGATTTCTTTATATAATGAAAATGCAAAATCGTTATTTGCAGAAACAACTTGATGTCCTTTAGGAACAGTATCAAAAGGTGTTAATGATTCATCATCAGAAATGCTGCAAGATTGAAAAGTGATTACACAAATTAAAAAGGAAAGCAGTAAAGATTGCTCTAATTTCATAACTATTCAATTTTAGATATTGTTTACAGTTTTAAGATGCAAAGAGTATCAAAAGGTTGCGGATAATAGTAAGAAAAATCCAATTGATTTTTTTGTTAACTTTAAAAATATAAATGAAATACCTTTTGAACTAATTAGAGAATTGTCAAAGACAATAAAGGTTCAAGAGTTGGTTGATATTTACGAATCTGCAATAAAAAATAATTAATAAAAAACTTCCAATATGAAATTAGGGGCATTTTCAGCTAGTCTGAGCGTTAAAGACATTAAGGCATCAAAACAGTTTTATGAAACACTCGGGTTTAGTGTTTTTGCAGGAGATATTGATAAAAATTATCTTATTATGAAAAATAGCAATGCGTTAATTGGGCTTTTTCAGGGCATGTTCGAACAAAATATTTTAACTTTCAATCCAGGTTGGGATGAAAATGCTAATAAAGTAGAAATATTTGATGATGTGAGAGCTATTCAAAAACACCTGCAAGAAAATAATATTAAGCTAGAAAGAGAAACCGACGAAAACACTTCTGGACCTGCAAGTATAGTTTTGTATGATCCCGATGGAAATACCATACTTATTGACCAACATGTATAATAAAAAATAAAAAAATGAAACATAGAGTAACAGGAATAGGAGGTTTGTTTTTTAAAACCAAAGACCCCAAAGCGACTAAAGATTGGTATAAAAAACATTTAGGGTTTAATACCGATGATTATGGCTGTACCTTTAAGTGGAAAGACCAAGAGGGAAAAGAATGCACAACACAATGGAGTCCGTTTCCAGATGATACCAACTATTTTGAGCCTTCAAAAAAAGACTTCATGTTTAACTATCGTGTTGAAAATTTAGTAGAACTTTTAAAAGCCTTAAAAGAGGAAGGTGTTACTATTGTTGGTGATATGGAAGAATACGAGTATGGTAAATTTGGTTGGATACTCGATAATGAAGGTAATAAAATAGAACTTTGGGAACCCATTGATACGGCTTTTTTGTAACTTCGTTAATCAATTTTCAAAGCTTAAATACTATTGACTTACATAGAGATTCTCCAATCGTATCATTTATCATGGTTGCAATGGTCAGCTATTAGTTTAGCTGTTTTTTTATTAGGACTTTCAAAGGCAGGTATTAAAGGTATTGGGATTATTCTTGTTGTAATTTTGGCTTTTGTTTTTGGTGAAAAGGAATCTACAGGTGTCTTATTGCCTATGTTAATTAGTGCCGATATTTTAGCCGTTATTTATTACAATCGGCATGCACAATGGAAATATATTTTCAAACTATTGCCCATGATGATTGTTGGGGTTTTAGTTGGTGTTTGGTTAGGAAATGATATTTCTGAAGTATTGTTTAAACGGTTAATGGCTATTATCATTATTGGTTCTGTAATCCTTATGTTTTTATCTGAACAAAGAAAGTCAACTGCCGTACCAAAGAACAAAATAGTTTCTTGGATAGCCGGTTTTTTAGCAGGATTTACCACTATGATTGGTAATTTGGCAGGTCCCGTTTCAAACATATACTTTCTCGCGATGAGATTTCCTAAAAATGAGTTTATAGGAACCGCCGCTTGGTTATTTTTTATCATCAATGTATTTAAATTGCCATTTCATATTTTTGTTTGGAAAACGGTAACCTTAAATACCTTAGCTTTAAATTCGGTTATGATACCAATCGTAGTCATTGGGTTTTTTGTAGGAGTCTCAATTGTAAAACTAATTTCAAATTTAAACTACCGTCGTTTTATTTTAATAGTCACTGCTATTGGAGGGATTATTTTATTTTTAAGATAAAATTTAGCAACGATTTTTTTATTACTTTTAAATTTCAAACCAAAATAAAACCATCATGTCAGAAGAAAAAAATTTTAGTGACGACCTTAAAGATAAGGCAAAGGAATTTACCGATGAAGCCAAGGAAACAGCTTCAGAGTTTACAGAGAATGCAAAAGAAACATTTACTGATAGTAATAAGAAAGTTTTAGCAGGTGTTCTTGCTATTTTATTAGGAATATTTGGAGTTCACAAGTTTATATTAGGATACAATAAGGAAGGAGCTATTTTATTAGGTATTACATTAATAGGAATTGTTCTTTCTTGTATTGGTATTGGTGTTTTTCTAGTTTGGGGCGTAAGTATAATTGCTCTTGTAGAAGGCATTATTTACCTTACCAAATCAGATGAAGAGTTTTACAATACTTACCAAGTGGGCAAGAAACCTTGGTTTTAATAAATTAGATAGAAAAATAAAAAAGCCCAAAACTAGTTTTGGGCTTTTTTATTATATATTAAATCTATGAATTCTCTTCTGAGTTCTCTGTAAACTTACGCTCCAATTCGGCTTGAAATTCTTCCATAACAGGTTTTACAGTACTTTCTGG